>CAMDNW010000010.1 GCA_945903275.1 Thermoflexus hugenholtzii JAD2 | reverse complement strand
CATCGGCGCGCCCAGCGACAGGGGCACGTTCACCGGCGCGATGTGACTCGCGAGCGCCGCGCGCAGTTCCTCGACATGCTCATCGGCGACTTCGCCGAGGAATCGCAGCGTGATGTGCATCAGCGCCGGGTCGACGGCGCGCATCGGCACGAGCGTCGACTGAGCGAGCACCTCAGTGATGGTGTGCGCGATCTGACGCCACGCCTCGGGGATTTCGAGCGCGACGAACAGCCGCATCGTGCCTCGTTACAGCCCGAGGAACCGAGCGGCGTTCTCGCCGAGGATCGCCGGATGCAATCTCTTGGCGCGCGTTGCAGCTTCGACGCGCGCGCGGTCGTCCGCCTGCGCGCGCAGCGGGAAGTCCGACCCCCAGACCACTAAGCCGTCGCCGATCAGGTCATGTGCGACCTCGAAGATGCGTGGGTTGTACAGCAGTGATGACGCCGCGGTGTCGAATACCACGCGCCTCTCCATGAGCAGTGTGCGCACCTCTGGCATCAGTGCGTAGAACGGGAATCCGCCGCCCCAGTGCGCGGCGATCACGCGCGCTTCTTGGTGCGCCGAGATGAAACGCCACAGTGCGCCTGGTGTGAGGCCGCCGTTTTTGCCGGGGTACGTGTGCCCCACTTCTTCAGAGCAGTGCGCGAGGAGCGCGAGACCCGCTGATGCGGCCTCCGTGATACGCGCGTCTGCCTCGGTGATGCGTAGTTCGCCGAGTCCTCGCGCGCCTCGTGCTGCCTCGATCGGTTCGCTCGCGGCTAGCGGCACAAACGGCACGATCCGGCCACTCGACCGCGTGGCTGCGTCGAGAATATACGCGCGATGGTCCGCGGCTTGCTCTGCGTCCTGCCACCAGAAGCCGCACGCGATCGATACATCGACGCCCGCCGCGTCCATCGAAGCGAGCAATTCGTTGGCTGTTGCCATGCGCGCGTGCGGGTTGGCGTATAGCGCAGCGAAGCCGGCATCGGCGGCACACAGGCGCTCGCGCTCCGCGATCATGCGTGGCGGGAACACGTGGGTATGGACATCAACGATCATCTATGTGCATCGTACTCGTGTGGGTGGTGGGTGTTCAGGGTCGGCGGGCTGCCGTCGGGCAGCGCGTGGCTCCGGAGGCACATGGCCACTCGCGATTCCCTCTCCCCGACCGCTCGTCCCTCACGCGCCCCGACCGATGAATTCGGCACTCCAGCTGAAGCCCAGTTTGGATTCTTACTTGCCGCGGTCTTTGCGATTGGAGTGGCGGCGTTCTTAGCCGTCCTCTGGCTGGCCTTCGGCCCCGCCCTTGCTGCCGTTGAGTCTTCAGCTCGCTGGCTGCGCGGTCATGACGATGTGGTCTGGCGCGCCTCGCTGACCGTGGTGCTCGTGGCTGCCGTGGCTCTTGGCTTTATCGCGGCCTGGGCGCGGGCGACCTCGCCGACCCGCCCCGTGCGCCTCGCGGGTGGGCGTGGCACGATGCCTGTGCGTGAGGTAGCGGAATGGCTGCGCGACGCCCTTGAAGCGCGCTCCGATGTCCGTCAGGCGTCCGTTGGAGTGGAGCGTCACGGCGCTGGTGTGCGGGTTGCGGCCCGCATTGCCGTTACGCCGGACGCACGTATTGAGGAGACTGCGCGCGGGACGCGCACCATTGTCGAGCAGGTGCTCGCCTCACACGTGGGTGTGCCGCTGGTCGGCGCACCGGCGATCGAACTGCGCTACGAAGAATTGCGGCTCCGGCCGCGTGGCCCCTCGGAGGTACGCAGGACTGATGAATGAAGCCCCGCCGGCCGCTGTGCTGACCGCCGAGCAGATGCAGACGCTGCTGGAAGCGCTGCTCTTCGTGGCGGACGGCCCGGTGGAAGAGGCTGCGCTTGCGCGCGCGCTCGGTGTAGCGCGCCGCCAAGTCGATGCCCCGTTGCAGGCACTCGCTGAGTCGCTACGGAGCCGCGGCTTGCGACTACAACGCGGGCCGGACGGCGCGCAGCTCGTTACCGCACCGATCGCGGCCTCGTACATCGAGCAGTTTCTCGGCCTAGAGTCGGCGCGGCGGCTTTCTGCTGCGGCGCTCGAAAGCCTCGCGATCATTGCGTATCGGCAACCGGTCACGCGTGGGACGCTGGAGGCGATCCGCGGTGTGAATAGCGACGGCGCGATCGACACGCTGCGACAGCGTGGCCTCGTGGATGTGGTCGGGCGCGCGGATGGCCCCGGCCGGGCGGCGCTGTTTGCGACGACGCAGAAGTTCTTGGAGCATTTCGGCCTCGAACGCCCCGAGGATTTGCCGCCGCTGCCTGCCGAGGTCGTTGAGGCTGCCGCGCGTCTTCCTGGGGCAGTCACGCAGCAATTGCTGCGTGACTCGGATGCGCCGCCGCCTGTTGCGAGCTCGTTGCACACTACTGAGGCAGTTACGCGCGAGTTGCCTGCGCCCATCGAGACTGCTGAGGGCCGTGTGTGGCCTGCGCGCGGCGGACTGACGTTCGCTGCCGCTGATCCGCTACCTACGTCTGCCCTGCCCGCGCTGTCGTCGGCTTCAGGTACTGTCCCGGCGGCTGGCTCCGGGTTCGGTCTGTAAGCAGCACGGCAATGACCGTCAGCGTCCTGTTGACGGTTATCACTGCCCGGCGTGCAGTTGCCGAAAGACAAGCGGGCGGTCGTCCGGTCCCTAGTCGCAAGGCTGCGTTCACGTCTCGATCTCACTGCGGCTGAGGTGGCGTCGTAGGATTTGTTGCAGCGCGCGAAGGTGGGGTTTGCCGTGGTGTCTGAGGATGCCTCGACGGCGCGGCGGTTGGCGGATGAGGTGCGGGCGGTTCGCTGACCTCGAACTGCTGGGGAAGGCTGAGGTGGTGGCGACTGAGGTCGCGGAGACGGTGGTTGAGGCGGCGTACTAGTAGATCTTGGATATGCAACAGGGGCACCCGTTAGGGTGCCCCTGTTGGCGATTGCGGGTGAGCTAGGCCTCGTATACCGGATGGTAGGCGGCCCGGAGATCCTGGGCAGCCTCGGTGATCGTAGGGGCGTTGATGCGTCCGGCGCCTGTGATGCCATTGTAGAACTCTTGAACCCTCAACATCGGTCCGATCCTTCCAGTGCGCTGGGCCTCGCCCTCGCGCTTGACATGGTGGGAGTGTTGCTCCCTCGCTGTTGTTGCTGCATACCCCTGACGGGTAGCGATGGCTCCGCCTGTGTCTTGCCTGTTTCTTGCTTCGGGGTTACCGGATGAGGAGAGGAAATGCGAGCGGCGCCCGGGGGGTGGGCGCCGCTCGCTGGAAGACATCACGCTCAAGGTTGATAGAGGGGGGACTCTCCTAGCGCGTGAAAATCGTGGCATTTGCGCGGGCGAAGTCCTTCGCCGCCTCAGCCATGGTGGGGCCGCCGGCGCGCTTGGCGCTGACGATTCCACTGTAATACCGCTCCAACTCGTTGGTCATGGTCTCGATTCCTTCCTTAGGTGAACCCGGCCTCGCCTTTGCTCACTCCTCAATATTAAGTATGAGCAGCGCAGCCTATGCCACAAGTGCTTGTGCGCACTTTCACGTGAAATCGGTGTTAAAGATTTTGCACGGTAGAGATGGCCTTGTGGGGTTCGTGATATGGGCGGGTTTAGGGTCGTGTTATGGGGTGGAGGGGGATGGCGAGGGCCTGTGGGACGGAGGAGATACCGACGGGGGTGCAGAGGAGGTCGTAGTGGAGGGCGCCGTCGACGCGGACGCGGATCATGGTTCCGGCCGGGTATTCGCCCTTGACGAGGGCGAGGCCGTCTACCTCGGGGGCGTCACGGTGGGTGCGGCCGACGGAGACGGCGCCGGTGCCGTGTTCGCCCTGAGTGGGGGTTTCGGATTCGATGAGGACGTCGAGTTCTTGGCCGACGAGTGCGCGGTTATGTTCGAGGGAGATGGCTTGGGCGAGTTCCATGAGGCGGGCGTAGCGGCGCTGTTTGGTTTTTTCGGTCAGTTGGGGGAGTTGGGCGGCTGGGGTGCCGGGTTGAGGGGAGTAGGTGAAGGCGCCGATGTGGTGGAAGCGTTGTTCCTGGACGAAGTCCAGGAGTTCCTGGAATTCGCGTTCGGTTTCGCCGGGGTAGCCGACGATGAAGGTGGTGCGGAGGGCGATGTCCGGCATGGCGTCCCGGACGTGCTGGATGGACTGGCGGGCGACGCGGAGGCTGGGACGCTTCATGCGGTGGAGGACGGCGTCGGAGCCATGCTGGAGGGGCATGTCCATGTAGGGGACGATGTTGGGGAGGGCGGCCATGGCATGGGCGAGGCGGGGGGTGACGCGGCCGGGGTAGGCGTACATGAGGCGGATCCAAGGTACGTGCGGGACGGCTTCCGAGAGGCGTTCGAGGAAGGTGGCGAGGCCATCTCGTTGGCCGGCATCTTCGCCGTAGGCGGTGGAGTCTTGGGCGACGAGGACGAGTTCTTTGACGCCGGAGGCGGCGAGCCAGCGGGCTTCGTTGATGAGGCGTTCTGTGGTGTCGGAGTGCATGCGGCCTTTGATGGTGGGGATGATGCAGAAGGTGCAGGGACGGTCGCAGCCGTCTGAGATTTTGAGGTAGGCGCTCGAAGACCTCTCACCCCAACCTTCCCCCTCGAGGGGGGAGGGGGAAGGTTGGGGGATGTCGTAGGTGTCGGAGGCGGGGCCGAGGTCGGCGGCGATTTGCTCCCAGGCTTCGGCGCCGTAGGTGGCGGTGATGTTGGGGACGGCGGTGCGGACTTCGGTTGCGGCGATCTGAGTCATGCAGCCGATGACGTAGAGCTGTTGGTTGGGGCGGCGGGCGCTTTCGAGGGTTTTGACGGTTTGGATGGATTCGTCTTTGGCGGCGTCTATGAAGCCGCAGGTGTTGACGAGGATGAGATCAGCGAGGTCTGGGGTGGTGACGGGGGTGTGGCGGAGGTTGCGGAGGGTGCGCTCCAAGCGGATGGAGTCGACGGTGTTTTTGGCGCAGCCGAGGGTGGTGAGGTGGTACCTCACCCTGCGTTTCCTAGGCCTGCGGCCGGAAGGCACCTCTCCCTAGGACGGGAGAGGTGAATAGAACCCTCGGCGGCGTGCGTGTGCATGGGCACAGGCTACGCGGTGGGGGGCGTGGCGTCACGCTTTGCCGCGCGCGAGCGGGAGGCCGTTTGCAGTCGGTTTTAGTAGAACAAATATGCCCTTACTCAATCAGGTGAGGTCGCGGGCTTTGCACCAAAAGGGGCGAGCGGGTGGCATCTGAACCAAAAGTCCTGGTTCTGAACCAAAAAGGCGAGGCCTCAGTGGGAGCCTCGCCTTGTGCTGGACATCGTTGTGATCTCTGCCGTATCTGCCTCAATGGGCGATGCGTACGCCGACGACGGCGCGCGCCACTCCGCCGGCGACGAGTGCGAGTGCGAGTCAGATGGGCCGCTCGCGACCGATGGCGCCGCTGGCTAGGAGCAACGCCCGCCACGCGCCGAGGAAAAACGCTACGGCGGAGACGAGAACGATGATGGTGTTGCGCACGTTACAGCCATCTAGGTGCGCGCCATCGTGACCTCACCCAGACAGGCAGTGCGCTACTCGATCAGGACGCGTATCACATTGCGCGTGACGCGCGGTGCAACACGGACGGATTGTATATGTATATCTACCTAGATGAGCGCGCGGATCGCTCTCCGGCACTGCCGCTCAGGACTCGATATCAGTCAGAGAGATGATGCGCGCTTGGGGAGTGGGGGCGGTGAGGTTCAGGGTGGCGACGGTGCCGAGAGTGCGTGTCTGCTTGACCATGGTGGGGCTGCCAGGGTTGATGAAGAGGATGCCTTGGTGAGTCTCGATCATGGCTTCGTGGGTGTAGCCGAAGACGACGATGTCCACGGGCTTGCCGAAGATTTCTGACAGTTCGCTGGGGATGGATGCGTGGGGTGGGTAGCCGTGGGCGATCGCGCCAGGCCAGACGTCATCGCCGAGGGGGGTGAGTTCGAGTTTGTGGACGAGGCCGATGGTGCGGCCGGCGGCCTCGACGGTGATGGGGGCACTGGTGCGAGGGACGCCTTCGCCGCGGCCGGGGAACCACGAGGTGGTGGCCTCGACGGGTGCGATGCGTTCGAGCCATTCGATGCAGTCGTGGATGTAGATGTCGCCAGCGTGGAGGATGAGATCGACGCCCCGGAAGGCCTCGATGACCTGTGGCGGGGGTGTGGGGCCCATGGAGGGGATGTGGGTGTCGGAGATGAGGCCGAGTTTCATTGGTGTAGGGTAGCGCGTGGGGTTGCGCGATGGGGGCCTCGGAGGCGGAGAGGACGCCGCGCCAGCCCTGTGAGGGGTTTCACCCCTCGACCCCACGCAGGGGTGCTGCCCACGAGAACCCCAGCCCCGTAAGAGACGCGTGCGCCTCACTGAACGGGTGGTGTGTTGTGTCGGAATGTGCGTTTGTTATAGGGTTCGCGGCGGATGAGGGAGGTAGTCGATGCCGAAGCAGTCACCAGTGCCGGATGACCTCGATAGGGGGTTCTGGGAGGCGTGTAATGAGGAGCGGCTGGTGATCCAGCACTGCTCGGCGTGTGATCGGTTACAGCATCCGCCGCTGGCGGCGTGCTTCGAATGCGGGTCGCGGGCGGGCCTGTCGTGGAAGCCGGTGAGCGGGCGAGGGACGATCTATTCGTACGGGGTGGTGCATGACACGCCGGTGGCGGCGATGCAGCCGGAGCAGCCGTACAACCTAGCGGTGGTCCAGCTCGACGAGGATCCGGGGATCAATATGTATTCGCATCTGCCGGGCGCGCCGATCGACAACTTGCCGATCGGTGGGCGGGTGGAGGTGCTGTTCGAGACGACGGGGAATGGGCAGAAGGTGCCGGAGTGGCGGTTAGTGTAGGGGACGGATTACTGCCACCTACATCCGATTAGGGCATCTGCCCGGAGGGCCCTCCCTCCTCAAAGAGGGATAGGAAAGGCGCAGAAGGGAATTGACGATGCCAGACGTGAACATCATTCGGACTCCGCCGGCTTCGATGTACCGTGACAAGGAAGGCATGGGGATATGGCCGCACCGAGGGAAGGTAGCGGCGGTCGGCATCGGTCACGCGCCGACGGCGCGGCGGTGGGATGAGCGGCCGGAGACGAGCGTCGGCGGTCTGAGCATATTCGCGTTGCGTGCGGCGATGGCGGATGCGGGGGTAACACCGGACCAGGTCGATGGGCTGGTGGTGGTGCCGGACACGACCACGGGGGCGTACTGGCCGGCCGGCAAGCAGGTGCCGGCGGATTTCCTCGCGATGTATCAGCAGACGGACGATCCGCTGGACGGCGTGGCGAAGCTGAGTCCCGAGTGGATCATCAAGAACATGCCGGAGCTGGTGAACCTGAAGGTCGCGATCAACGCGCCAACGTGCATGTCGAACGCAGTGGTGGTGGCGGCACAGGCGATCGGCGATGGGCTCGCGCACACGTGCCTCGTGCTCAAGGGGTGGCACAACTACGTCGGCCGGTACTACCAGGGCGGGGCGAACGCGGAGCCGACAGTATCGGGGCCGGGGAAGTTCTCGGCGCCGTGGGGCGGGCCTGCGTGCTACGGGACGGCGCAGCAGTTCCAGCGGTACATGTATAAGTACGGCAAGACGCACGATGAGGTCGCGCCGTTTGTGGTGAACTCGCGGCGGAATGGGCTGCTGAACCCGGACGGATACTGGGCGCAGCACCGGCCAGAGCAGTTGACGGCAGACGACTACATCAACGCGCGATGGGTGGCGAAGCCGGCGAACCTGTTCGACAACGACATCCCGATCATGGCGGCGGGTGCCTACTTGTTCACCACGTCGGAGCGCGCGAAGGACATGCGGCAGAAGCCGGTGTACTTCATGACGACGGCATCAGACCGGACGCGTGCGCGTGGGCTGGCGCTGACGCTGGAGGAAGTGGAGGAGGCGACCGCCTCGACGGGACGGAAGCTGTACGAAGGGTCGGGCGTCAAGGCGAGTGACCTGGACTTTGAGAACATGTACGACGGCTTCGGGCTGTTCCACATCTTTCACATCGAGGGCCTAGGGTACGCGGGAATCAAGCGCGGCGAGGCGCTGGATCTGTTCAAAGGTGACATCAGCATTGAGGGGCCGAACCCGGTGTCGCCGAGCGGCGGGAACATCGGTAACGGGCGCACGCGGTTCTGGCTGCACTCGGATTCGATCCAGCAGTTGCAGGGGCGTGCGGGTGCGCGGCAGATCAAGAAGCCGGTGGAGATTGCGGTGTCGGGTGGGCCGACACCGACGGGCGGTAACTTTGTGATCTGGAGTAAATCGCCGGACTAGCGGCGGCATATGTGATGTGAGCGGGCCTTCCGCCGTGCAGGTGGGAGGCCCGCTGTTTTGTAGTTGGCGATGATCTTTGGAAGCCCTCACCACTGCCCCTCTCCCGCGAGCGGGAGAGGGGCAGGAAAGCATTGTTGGGGAGTATCTCGTGAGGATCGGGCTGATCTCGGACACGCATTTGCCAGCGCTGGGGGTGGAGCCGCCGGTGGAGGTGGCGCGTGCGTTTGCGGGGGGCGAGTTGATTCTGCATGCGGGAGACATTTACTCGTCGGCATGCTTCGACTGGTTGGAGCGGATTGCGCCGGTGGTGGCGGTGGAGGTGCCGCCTGCGCCGGTGATCGGAGATCCTCGGGTGATGGAGCGGCCGTAGCGGGCGAGCGGAGACAGGGCGGCATCGGCTTCCGCGGTGGTGGTGGCGAGTTGGTGTCAGGTATCGTCATTGCACCATTCTGTACGGCATATCGCGGCGATTCGGCTGCCTCGTTCAGCGTATTGCATGTGCACGATCCTGCCACACCGTAGCGTGGTGTCCGGCGGCTATCGTGTGATCTGGATCACCGGTGGGCGTATGCAACCGCTCGGGTATGGGCTATTGGAGCAATCGACGTGGCGGAGCAGGCAGACCTCGTGGTCGTGGGGGCGGGGGCGGCTGGGCTGATGGCGGCGATCTGGGCGGGGCGTGCGGGGCGGCGGGCGCTGGTGTTGGATGGCGCGCGGGTGCTGGGTGCGAAGTTGCTGGTGTCTGGTGGCGGGCGGTGCAATGTCACGCACGACGAGGTGGATGAACACGCATATGCGGGGTCGACAGCGCCGTCGATCCGGCGCGTGCTGCGGCGCTTCGGCGTCGCGCGCACGGTGGAGTTCTTCGCGAGCCTCGGCGTCGTGTTGAAGCGCGAGGAGACGGGGAAGTTGTTTCCGGTGACGGACAGCGCACGCACGATCCTCGATGCGCTGCTGCGCGGGGCGCACGATGCAGGTGCGGAGTTGCGGTATCCGGCGCGCGTGGGTGGTGTGGAGCGGATCGACGGCGGATGTCGGGTGGTGACGAACCGCGGCGAGATCGAGGCGCAGCGCGTGATCCTTGCGACCGGGGGGCAGAGTGTGCCGCGGTCAGGGAGCGACGGCGCGGGCATCGAGATTGCGCGGGGGCTGGGGCATAGCGTGACGGAGCACCTAGTGCCCGCGCTGGTGGGGCTCACGCTCGCGGACGGTTGCTTCGTGCGCGGGCTGTCCGGCCTCGCGGCGGATGTGCGCCTCGATGTGCGATCGAGGAGCGGGCGGCGGTTGGCGTCGATGCGTGGCTCGGCGCTGTGCACGCACTTTGGGCTGTCGGGGCCAGCGCCAATGGATATCAGCAGGCACTGGCAACTGGCGGCGCTCGACGACCCGGCGGCAACGTTGATTGTGTCGTGGCTACCGGACGAGACGGCTGAGTCGCTAGATGCGGCGCTGCAACAGTTGGGTGCGACTACGCCGCAGCGGTATCTATCGCAGCGGTTGTCAGCGAGGCTGGCTCGCGCGTTGTGTGAGGCAGCGGGGGTCGCACCGGACGGCCTCGGCCACACGCTGCGGCGCGACGAGCGGCGGGCGCTGATGCGGGCGGTGCTCGACATGCCGCTGCCGGTGACGGGGACGCGGGGGTGGAACAATGCGGAGGCGACGGCGGGAGGCGTACCTCTGAGTGAGATGCGCCTCGATACGCTGGAGTCGCGTGTGACGCCGGGGTTGTACCTGTGCGGGGAGATGCTGGACGTGGACGGGCGGATCGGCGGCTACAACTTCCAGTGGGCGTGGGCGAGCGGATATGTGGCGGGGAGTGCGGCAGCCTCGGGTTGAAGGGCGGGGTTCAGGCGGCGTCGGCGGTGTCGGATTGCGCGTGGTGGAAGTACTGCACGATCTGCCAGCCGGTGATGGCGGCGACGAGCGCACTCAGCTCATGCTTGTGGTGAAGTCGGCGATATCGGCGAGTTGATCGCTGAAGAACTGGCCGCTCATGACGTAGAGGGCGACCCAGATGGTATCGCCGAGTACATCACAGAACAGGAAGTGGGGCCAGAGTAGGCGGCGATGCCGCTGCTAATGTTGATCCACGGGCCGAGCGGGCTGATGACTCAGCGGGTGATAAAGATACCGAAGGCACCCCAGCGATCGGCGTAGACCAGCACGCTCCATGCGTCCTCGTCTACGTAGGTGGCGAGCCGCGCGGGTGAACTCACCTGATCGCGGAAATCCCGAACACGCATGTCGCGCTCCCCATGTGTGGCTGCTCAGGGCTCCGGGGGAACCGGCGGCCGTCGTGGTGGTGGCGAATCGAGGACGGTGCGGCGCGGTGGCTTGGCGCGGGTGTCACGGTCAGCGTCGGACGACCATCCGGCGACGGGTTGCAGCGTCACGGCTAGGGACTTGCCGTTGAAGTCATGGCCGTTCAAGGCTTTGGCGGCGATGGCTGCCTCAGCGGATGGCATTTCGACGAAGACGAATGCGCCGGGACGGCCGGTCGCTGGGTCGAGAGGGCGCTCGTAGTAGATCACACGACCATAGGCGAGGAAGAGCGCGCGCAGACGCACCTCGTCTGCGCCAGAAGCGATGTTGCCGATCTGGATGCGCTGGTACGCGGGCGCTGTGGATCGGTTGTCCATGAGTCCTCCGTGGACGCTCGCGACCGGCGAGTGTGGCTGTGTATTACTGCGAGGGCTTGCTAGGCACTCGGGCAGACGGAACGCCGGCCACACGCTGTGCTGTGGCATCGTCGATCTTACTGCTGTCTTGGGTTCGGTGACCTTCTTGGACTTCTTGCCGGTGCGCTTGTTGGACATGGTGACCTCAATTTGTGGATGGAGTGCGTGCGCAGGTAGGTCATTCCGTGCGCGTCAAGAGGCGCTACCTAGCGCTAGCGGGCCGGGGGCTAGAGGGCAGCCTCGAAGGCTGCGAGGAAGCGGGCGATAGCGTTGGCGCGGGCGCGAACTGCTCTGGAGCACGGCGTTGACGCCTGTGGTGCTGGGGCGGATGTCGATGGTGACGGCAAGAACGGAGTCGATGAAGGTACGGCATTGCACTTCGGCAATTGTCTGGTCACCGCTCAATGTGCCGAGGGCGAGGAGTTGTCGCCTGAATATCTGTTGCACGGTGGGCCTCGATGGATTGGTGGCGGGCGCGCGGAGCCGTTACGTGAGACCGCGTGTGCGGCGCTGACCCGCGTGCATCTTGCGGGAGGCAACGAGTCGGAGGCGCTGCGCGCCTTTGAGCGGTTACGGACGCTGCTGGCGGCCGAACTCGGCATTGAGCCGACGCCGGGGCTGCGCAACTGTTATCCGAACGGGAGCGGCAGTAACTCCGCGGTGATGCATGGCAGGGCAACCTGTGGGGTATGGCACCTGACCGAACCGCTGTCCTGATCATTCGCGCATGGGCTGAACTGCACCCGACCAAGCCGCTGCGGATCAACGTCCGCCGCAGTACGAACGTCGCCGCTGGTTTTGAGAGTATGGTGGCTTTCACCGCCGCCGACGAGGTGATCAAGGTCGTGAGCGCTTGTCTGGACGATCTGCAGATACGCGAGACGGCGGAAGCCGATGGTGCATTCTCGATGGATGTTGCGGGCGGCTGAACGGGGCGAGCGTAGAAGTATTACTGTCAGGTTGGGCGTGCAGCGCACTGACCGGACGGATGAAAGGGCAATCCCATGACATCATCAAAAGACACGCTGACCGTGGCGGAGTTCCGCGTACTGATGCAGCGTGTCCCCGCGCAGGGCGACCGCTGCTCGTGCGGTGCGGTCTTTGAGGCCGGTTATTGGACCGTGATCAACTGGACGACCACGCACCAGTGCTATCCGCGCTATCCAGCAGAGACTGCTTCGGCTACCGCGCTTGCTGCGGACGCTGCGGACGCTGCGGACGCTGCGGACGCTGCGGCGGTGGAGGCAGCGCCCGAGGCGTAAGCCTCGGGCGCTGCCTAGGCGGGATCTCCGGGGCGGCTCTCGGCGAGAACGGGCTGCGGTTCGGGATCGGACGCGGGTGCGGCGTCTTCGGGTGAGCCGATCGTGTACGGGAACCAGAGAACAGCGACGAGGCCGGCGAGGGTGGCGATCAACATGACCCAGAAGGAGGCGTGGATCGCCTCGGTCATGCCGGACTGGAGGGCGGTGAGCACCGCGGGCGCCATTGCGCCTCGGGCGGCGGGGTCGAGCAGGGCGTTGGCTGATACGCCCGCGCCGGACTGGGCGGCGGCATCGGAAAGCGGCTGCATGCGTAGGCTGACGATGGTGCCCATGATGGCGACGCCGATGCTGCCGCCGATGCTGCGGAAGAATTGGAGCGAGGCTGTCGCGACGCCGCGATCGCTCCACCCGACGGAACTCTGTACAGAGATGGTGAACGAGACGCTGGAGAAGCCGAAGCCGAGGCCCATCAGCGCCATGCTGGCGGCGGCGAGCCAGCGGCTGCTGTCACGGTCGAGCAGCAGGAAGCCAGCCTGTGCCACTACGATCAGCATCATGCCGGCGATCACGGTGTTGCGGAAGCCGAAGCGGAGCAGCAGCCGCCCGCCGAGGCCCGCGCCGATCGGCCAGCCGATGGTGAGCCACGGGAGCACGAAACCGACATCGGCGACGGTGCCGCCCTGGCCGCCCTGCACGAACATGGGGATGAACGACTGCGCGCCGGATTGTGCGATGCCGGACATGGCACTGCCGAGGGCCGCGATGCCGAGGACGGGCGCGAGGAACAGCCGTGGCGGCAGGACGGGTTCGGCGGCGCTCGTCTCGTTCCAGAGAAAGGCAGCGAGCAGGACGGCGGCGAGGGCGAGCAGGCCGCCGCTGGATGCGAAGTCGATGCCTGCGCTGCGGTTGGTGGGTGAGAGCGCGAAGAGCAGCGCGAGCACGCCGCCGCCGAGGAGCGCGATGCCCGCGAAGTCGATGCGGTGTGGTTGGCGCTCGACGTACTCGTGGTACTCGGTGGCCATGAGGTAGGAGGCAACTAGGCAGAGCGGGACGGTGGTGAGGAAGACGAAGCGCCAAGAGAGCCAAGCGGTGATCGCGGCGGCGATGGCGGGGCCGGTGACACTGGAGAGGAACCATGCGCTGGCGAAGACCCACTGAATCTTGGCTCGGCGCTCGATGGGGATGGCGTCTCCCATGATCGTCATGGCAGAGGGGACGATGGATGCGGTGGCGACGCCGATGAGCACGCGACAGGCGATCAGTTGCTCGACGTTCTGTACGAGGCTCGATGCGATCGCGCCGACCGTGAACAGGCCCATGCCGAAGAAGTAGATCGGCTTGCGGCCCAAGGCATCGATGAGTTTGCCGAAGATGGGGATGGAGATGGTAAGTGCGAGCAGGTACGCGGCGAAGACCCATGAGTAGAGCGCGATGCCATCGAGGCTCCCGATGACGGTTGGTAGGGCGGTTCCGACGAGGGTTGCGTCGAGCGCGGGGACGATGTTGCCGAGCCAGAGGGCGGCGACGAGGAAGAGGAAGGAGCGGCGGCTCATGTCGTCGTGCTGGTGGGGGGCGATGGCCATCGAAACTCCCGGCTGCTGTGAGGCGACTAGGTTACGCCGTCCAGCCGAGGAGTTGCTCGCCGAGCGTGATGATGGCGAACCAGTAGGCGAGGGCGGCGGGCGGCAAGGCGATGGCCCAGAGAGAGCCTCGGCGCACGAGGACGACGGTGGCGATGAAGCCGGCGGCCCAGCCGGCGAGCAGGATCGCGACGCCGGAGGCGGGGGCAAGCAAGCCTGAGAAGAGGAACGGGAAGACGCCGAGAGCGATGTAGAGGCCGAGGGCGGCGATGATCAGGGACGGTCGGATGAGGTGCATGCGAAAAAGGTACGCGACCGAGCGCGCATGGTCACGAGCCGAGTCACGCCTCGTTGATGCGTGCTCGTTCTGCCTGCGAGAGGCGTTCGGTGTAGCGCGCCAGCGGGTGGCCGTCGGAGTCCTGCATCCACGGCTGATCAGTGGTGGAGTAGGCGGGGAGGAAGGTGAAGCCGGACTGGGTCGTGTAGAAGTTGTCGCGGTCGGCGGCGCCGACGTGGAAGTATTCGTCAGCCTCACATTGCGCTCTGGCGTCGACCATCTTGTGCTTCAGCACGGTGAAGCCGACGGCGATGCCGAGGCGTTCCCACATGGCGCGCTGGAGACCGGCGGGGCGGTCGGAGCAGGAGCCGACGATGTAGCCGAGTTCCTGTGCGCGCTTCACCATCGCGATCGTGATCGGGCCGGGCGGTTCGCCTATCTCCAGGGTGCCGTCGATATCGAATGAGAGCACGCGTTGGGTCATCCCCACGCGTCCGGTTGAGGCACGGAGGTTTGCGTCGCGGGAGGGGCGGCCTGCTGCGCCATGCCCCGGCCCTGCGGACCCCAGTCCGGCTGGCCGTCGGTGCCGAGCATCCAGGGGTGCGGATCGGTGGTCTGCACTTGGACGAACTCGAAGCCGGACAGCAGTGCGTAGTGCTTGTCCATGTCGGTGTCGCCGATGTGGTAGTAGACCTCGCACTCGGTGAACCGGGCTCTGACGTCGTCGAGCTTGTGCTTGAGGACGGTGAATGAGACCTCGATGCCGGCGGCGGCCCACATGTTCTTCTGATCCTGCACGGGACGGTCGGAGCAGGAGCCGATAATGTGGCCGTGCTCCGCAGCACGGCGCACCATCTCCAGCGTGATCGGGCCGGGGCCGTTGCCGGTCACCAGCGTGCCATCGATGTCGAAGCTGATCAGGTGCGGCATCGCGTGGTTCTCCTCGTGGTTCCCGGTGGTTAGCGAGCGGCGGCGGCGCGGAGCGCCTCGATCTCATCCATGCGAGAGCAGTCTACGCAACGGCGGTAGCCGCCGGTGCTTTCCTGCCGTTGCGCCGCGGCAATCTTCTGGCCTTCGGTGCATGAGTCGTTGGTGTGGTGCATGCGCTTCTGGCCGGGCTTGGCTTCTTCATCTGCGGAGTGGAATGCGGTGATCGTTGCCATGATGACGCTCCTTGCGCCTGCGCTCCGGGCCACGCGGCCCGGAGCGCTGAAGTTCTCCCGTTGATGTGACCGCGCGAATCTCGTTAGTCCGCGACGGTGCTCAGGTAGATGTGGCCGTTGCTGGTGGGCGTTACCTGACCGCAGGCGGCGGTCTCTGCCTTGAGGCGGATCTGGCGCGGGCCAGCGATGCCGCGCAACTGCTCGATGCTGTCCGTATACATGGCGGTGCGGGTGCGACCGTTGCCGAGGTTGCCACCGCTCGAGTTGAACGGGTGCGGTCCTTCGACGCGGATGTCGCCTTTATAGAAGTCGAACGCCTCGCCGCGCTTCACGTCGTGCCACTGGAACGCCTCGAGATACGTCTGCGTGAAGACGGCGAAGCCGTCGTACGGGTTGAAGACGTCGAGGTCTTTCGCGGTGACGCCTGCGCCGTCGTAGAGGATCTTCACTAGGTCTTCGGTGGCGGCCTCGTGGTCCTCAATGGTGCCCATAGTGCTCCGGCTGGGGCGGGTCATCTGGGCGTGCGAGAGGACGTAGATCGGCTTCTGCTTCATGTCCTTGGCGCGGTCGGCGGTGGTGAACAGGAACGCCGCGGCGTGCTGCACCGGCCGGTCGGAGTCGAGGATGGTGACGGGCCACGCGACCGGACGCGCGTCGAGGTAGTCCTCTACGGTGATCTGGTAGGGCTCGTGCTGGGTGTAGAAGCTCCACGGCGTCATGAGTCCGTTGCGCCGCTGATTGATCACGAAGGGGGCGAGGTTGTCGCGGCTGCCGCCGTACTTGGTGCAGTACTGCAAGAAGACGAAGGCGTGCTGCATCATCGCGGAAGTCATCCAGCCCCACGGGGCGGACCACTGGCGGCCGGACGGCGAGTAGATGCCCTCTTCGAGGTGATAGCGGCCTTCCACGTTGCCCATGTTGTAGGTCATGATTAGGTTCTTGGCTAAACCGTCGCCGACGGCCTGCGCGGCCTTGCCCATCTCCGGGCCGATATACGGCGCTTTGCCGTCTATGTACTTGAGGTTGGAGAGCGGCGTGCCGCGCCGCGCGAACTCCGCGATCAACCATTCGGCGGTGGTGTACGAGAGACCGTCCTCGGTGTCGTAGGGCGGGTCGAAGTACGGGCGGTTCATGCCGCGGTCGGCCTGCGCCCACGAGTCACCGGCGGCCTCGGGGCAGACCATGAGGCCATCGATGTCAGCGGCGGTAAGGCCAGCGTCGGCGATTGCCTTCTCCATGGCGTCTACCTGGAACGCGCCGATGGTGCGATCCAGGCTGACGCCGTCCCAGCGGCGGTCGAGTTCCGAGTAGCCGTAGCCGGCGATGGCGACCTTGGCGCGGTGCTCCCAGACGCCGAGCCCGGTCTTGTTGCGCTGCCAACCTCGATCAAAGTCTGTGGTCATTGTGTCCTCTTCTCTTCGTTTTCTCGTCGATCACGCGCCCGTGCGAGTGGTGTTGCTACTTGGTGACGCGCCATTCGTGGATGAAGCGGCCGGGTGCGCCTTCGAGCGGCTCGAAGATCAGTTCGACGGGCGCGCCCTGGGGCGCCTCGTGTGCGGTTGTGCCGGGCAGGTTGGAGAGAAAGTTGATGTAGGGCGCCTCGTCAAGCGAGACGAGGGCGACGTTGAAGGGGACATCGATCTTGCGGCGCACGACGCGGGTGTCGTGGACGACCATGGTCTCGAGTATGTGGCCCTTGCCTTGCACCTCTTTCCATGTGAGGTTGTCGGCCTTGCCGCAGTCGTAGCACTGCGCGCGGACGGGGTACTGGTACCGCGAGCAGGCGGTGCAGTACTGCAACGTCAACTTCTGCTGGTCGACGAAATCCCAGAACGGTTTCGATACTTCGTCTGGCTGCGGGATTGTCTTGGGCATCGGCATACCTTCCCGCCGCTGCGTCGCCACGGGCCGGTGCTTTCCCGGCCGCTGTCGGCGCGCACAGGCGGGTTGCGAGGGTGGGCCTCGGGCGTGCCTGTTGCGGACGGGCGCAGCGTACCCGTTACCTGCGAACGTTATCAAGTCTGGCGGCAGCCTCGGTAGCGCTCCGCCACTGGGGGATGGTGAGATCGTCGCCCACGAGAAAGGCCGCGCGATGCCGAACGACTTTCCGCAGGAGACCAGCGAGGCGGAAGGTGCGCCGTATCTCCGCTCGCTGGGGATGATGGTGCTGGAGGCCGAGGTGGGACGGGCGAAGTTGTCGCTGCCGATGGCGGGGCACCTCGAAACGTTCCGTGTGAACGGGGTGATGCACGGCGGGGCCGTCGCATCGTTGATCGACGCGGCGGCGGGGATGGCGTTGCGGACGCTGAAGAGGCCGGAGGAGCCGCCGTGGCGGGGGACGGCGACCTCCGACCTGAACGTCTCGTACCTCGATGCCGCGATGTCGGATCTGACGGCGGAGGCGCGGCTGCTGCGAGGCGGGCGGTCGCTGGCGTTCTTCCAGGTGGATGTGCGGGACGCCTCGGAGAAGCTGGTGGCGGTGGGGCGCGTGACGATGTTTATCCGGCGGGAGTGATCTCACTCAACGTTTGATAGGGCCTTCGCCTGGAGGGGCGTCGAAGACGACTTCAGTCAGCCGCGATCTTGCGGATACTCATGAGAGACGCTCGCGAGTCGCGCCTCGCGGAGGCTGCTATGCCTGAGATCATGCTCCCCGCATTTCCGCTCTCGGCTGTATGCGCCGCCGGGCTGTTTCGCATCCCCGCCCCGACGTTGGAGGACGTGCTGCCGATCGTCGAGCATGCCTCGGCGTTCACGGCTGCGGTGTTGCGTGTGGCGAACTCGGCGGCATCGGCCTCGATGAACGAGGTGCGGCCGCCGAAGGTGGCGGTGATGCGTATCGTCGCGCGACATGCGCGGCGGATGGTGCTGGACATGGCGGTGAGCCGCGCGTTTGTCGACCTCGGGCGGAGCGGGATCGACACGGATGCGCTGTGGCTGCACTTATGCACGGTCGCCTTGGTGGCGGATCGGCTGACGTTCTCGCAGGCGCAGCAAGGCGAGGCGTTCACGGCGGGCATCCTGCACGACATCGGGCGGCTGGCGATGGCCTAGCAAGACCCGTCGCGGTACAGCGCGACGGGGACGATACGGAGCGCGCGACATTCGGCATCGACCCCGCGACGTGGAGTGCGATGATCGCGCGCGAGTGGGGGTTTCCGGATGACCTGACGGCGGCGATCGGCGACCACCACGAAGGGACGTCGATCGGCCTCGCATGGGCGCTGGTCACGGCACGGCGGATCGCAGCCTCGATGGGCCTCGGTGATGGCATTGTGGCGGGTGTGAGGGCGACGTGTTTGATACCGACGACGCCTCGATGCTGGTGGAGATCGGCGGGGCGGACGTGCTGCTGCACGAAGCGCGGTTGCTGCAGGAGGCGCTGTGGGCGACATAGCGCGGGTGGGTCGTTGTACCCTGTGCTCCGTACACGATGAATGATCGGAGTCACGCTACCGTATGCCGAAAGACGAATCATTCGATATCACGACGGGGGCCGACCTGCAGGAGGTCGACAATGCGGTGAACCAGGCAGTGCGCGAGATCACGGGGCGCTACGACTTCAAGAGCGTGCTGGCGGAGATCGAGTACGACCGCGCGAAGGGCAAGATCTCGATCCACACGGCGGATGAGTTTCACCTGAATGCGATTTGGGATGCGCTGGTGAGCCGCTTTGTGGCGCGGAAGGTGCCGGTGGTGAACATGAAGCGCGCGGCGCTGGCGCCGGCGGGGAATGACACGGTGCGGCAGGAGATCACGCTGGTGCAGGGGATCGACTCTGACATGGGAAAGAAGATCACGCAGTTCATTCGCGACCAGAAGTACAAGAAGGTGCAGTCGCAGATCCAGGGGGATGCGGTGCGCGTGTCGGGGCCGAATCGCGACGATCTGCAGACGGCGATGCAGGCCCTGCGTGAGCAGGATTTTGGGATTGAGTTGAACTTCGGGAACTACCGCTGACCTCACCTCCTTATTTCAGGGGGCCTTCGCCCGGAGTGCCCCTCTCCCTAGGAGCGCACAAGAGCGGGATTGTCCTAGTGTGCGATGTCCGGCGGCCCGTTCGTGGTTCGACAGGCTCGCCACGAACGGGAAAGATGTTCTTTCGTGAACTGGATGATCGATGACTGATGGGACACGTGTGACACCGGGCGACGCCTCCGCTTCGCTGTATCGCAGCGCGCTTGGGATTCGTGTGATCGAGGCGGGCGAGGGACGCGCGCGGGTATCGATGTCGCACGCGGATATCGTGGAGACGTTCCGGCGTGAGGGGATCATTCATGGCGGGGCAGTGGCCTCGCTGATTGATGAGACGGCGGGGGTGGCGGTGCTGTCGTTGCAGGCGGCGGGCGAGCCGCCGTGGGTGGTGACGGCGACGGCGGACCTGAACGTGTCGTACCTCGAAGCGGCGCGGACAGACCTGGTGGCCGAGGCGCGAGTGCTGCGGGCGGGGCGGTCGCTGGTGTTCTTGCAGGTGGATGTGCGCGACGCGGCGGAGACACTGGTGGCGACGGGGCGGGTGACGATGTTTGTGCGGCGGGAGGAATAACAGCGAGTTTAGGTGTCTTAAGCCTGATACTTCTATCAGCCTACCAAGAGCGCCGTGCGCTGTGATGCGCGATGGCGATGTGCGAGTACATGCTACATACAGACGATAGACAATAGGCTTGATTTGTGGCGGCTGCGTGATAATGGAGTACCGAGGGAGTATGTTGAAAACGCTCTGAGCACCCCATCAGTACACAATGTGTGCATGTCGGGTGACACGATAAACAAAGAGAGTGAGGATCCATGGCGACAACGCGTACTGCTGCCGCGAAACCCGCAACGAAGAAGGCTGCAACGAAGAAGTTGGCAGTCCGGCGCACTGCTGCCGCGAAACCCGCAACGAAGAAGGCTGCAACGAAGAAGGCCGCAACGAAGAAGTTGGCGTCGCGAGTCTCGGCACGTGCGGCTGCGCCGGTGCTGGTGGAGGCGCTAGCCGCTCAACTCGCGCGCGCCTGGCCCGCCAATGCGGATGCGGCGACCCGATTGCACCAGTCTCTGGCGTAGCGAGCGAGCGGAAGCCCTCCCCCCTTCTGCTCGACCCAGTGTCTGGGGCGAGCGGGAGGGGCGAGCGGAACTAACCGCCCACGATCTTTACGTTATGCCCGTTTGCTTCGAGCCACGCGACAATGCGGTCACGGTGGTCACCTTGAATTTCGAGGGCGGATGTGTCGCGGGTGCCGCCGGCGCCGCAGTGTTGCTTGAGTACTTTGAGCAGGTTGCCGAGGTCGGTCGCCGAGCCGGGGAGGCCGGTGATGGTGGTGACGGTTTTACCCCTGCGGCCCTTGCTGGTGCGCTGGATTCTCACTATGCCGTCGTTGAAAGGGGGCGCGGAACTCACCCCGAGGCCCGCTCTCCCGGGGGCGGGAGAGGGTGATGTCGAACGGGCGGCGGGCATGGGCCCGCCTTTTGCAACGAGGCGGCCGGCGGTGGTGCCGTCGGTGGAGTAGATGAGGCGGGTGTTAGTGTTGGCCACTACAGCTCTCTCACATCATAAGAACGGGGAATGTTCCGCGCGCCTCTGGCACGTCCTTCGACAGGCTGCCCCGCTCATGGTCTTCGCTCGGAAGTGTACGAGCGGAACCTACCTTATTTCGCGCGATGTTACGTGGAAAGCCCGAATGATGCGGCCGGTGCGCTGCTGGTAAGGGGCAAGGTGGAGGTAGGCGGCATAGGCGAGTGCAGATTCGGGCAGAGTGGCAGTGTCGCTTGGGCCTCAAGTTGCTGCGTCACACGTTCCACGACTGAATTCCCAAATATGCCCATGCCCGCGGGAGAGCTCCCGCAACATCGCGTTGTCGAGCGCCTGGTCGCCGACGATCACTACGTGGCTGGGCGCTGCGTGAGCTAGCGGTTCCTGCGGACGAGCACCATGGCGCTCAGCGGCGCAAACCCTTGTGGGAAGACGCGTACAAGGGCCCCACGGACAAAGGCCGGCCCTGCAGGGATCAGTACGGAAAAGGGGCCGCTCCCATCAGGATCTTCGATCGGTCTGGTGTCGACGGTACGTGCCGGTGTTACGCCACTGAATGGAGCACGCAGGTCTTACCGCGGCGCACCCCGCGACACGATCAGTGTCACGTTGTCGCCGCGGTTGACGGCGGCGGCGTCGGTGGGGGATTGGCCGACGACGGTGCCGGCGGGGGAGGTGGTGGAGGCGATTTCGACGGTGACCCAGGTGAGGCCCTGGGCCTGGAGGGTTTGCTGGGCGGCTGGTTGTTGCATGCCGACGAGGTTAGGCATGCGGCCGGCGCTGCCGGGCTGACCGGCGGGAGTTGATGTTGCGCTGGGTTGCGCGGCGCCCGGTGCGCCGCCCGGGGCAGGGGTGGAGGCGGTTCCGGCGGGCGTAGTGGGCGCCGAGGTAGCGCCGCCGCTGAAGAGGGGTGGGATGTAGAGGGCTGCGAGGACGAGCAGCGCGATGCCACCAGCGGCGAGCCGCCAGGGGCGAAGGGCGAGGAGATAGAGGCCGGAGAGGCCTCGATTGTGTTGTGCGCCTCGTGCCTGCTGGGCATCGCGGGCGCCGGTGAGGCGGGCCATGGAGGGTAGGCGCATTGAGGGCAGGCGGATGGAGGGCAGCACGGGGAGCGAGACGGCGGGCGGCTCCGAGGTGTGGCGGCGGAGCGAGGGGGAGGGTTCCAGGCCGGGCGGCCTCGGGAGGTCGGTGGGGAGCATGGCGATGGCGGCCTCGGGGTCGAGACCGAGGGCGCGGGCGTAGGAGCGGAGGAAGCCCCGGGTGTAGACGGGGGCGGGGATCACGTCGAAGTGTTCGGTCTCGAGGGCCTCGAGGTATGCGCGGTTGATGCGAGTGTCGCGCGCGATCTCCTCGTAGGTGAAGCCGCGGCGGAGGCGTTCGGCGCGCAGCCACTCGCCGAGGCGAAGTGGGCGGCCTAGGGGCGCGGCGGCTGTATCGGAGCTATCGGCAGTGTCGGCGTCGTCATGGGGTGGCATGTGCCTCGTAGTGTCCCATGACGACGCCGATCGTGTGCACTCCCGCTACGCCTCGGGCTACTCGACGCCAGCGAAGGCGACGAGGGATTTGAGGCCGGACATAGATACGCGGCTGGAGTAAGCCTCAGGGCCGTGCTCGATGTCGTAGCGGTTGGTGACGACCTCGTCGATGTGCGGGACATGCTCCAGCATGCCGAGGGTGCGGCGGTACTGGTCCGTGGTGGCGTTCTGCGAGCCGGTGAGGTTGATCTCGCCGTAATGGATGACGTTCGGGTCGAAGGGCACGGTCTGCTTGGGTGGGAAGCCGGCGAACATGTTGATGGTGCCCTGGTTGCGGACGAGCCCGATGGCGGGGACGACCGCGTCGTGCACGCCGACGGTGAGGGCGACGGCGTCAGCGCCGTAGCCGCCGGTGGCGTCCTTCACGGCCGCGACAAGGTCGGTGGTCGTGGGGTCGAGGACGAGGTCAGCGCCCCAGCGCTTGGCGATCTCGCGGCGCTCGGCGACCGGCTCGCTGATGATGATCGGGCTGGCGCCAGCGGCGCGGCCCATGAGCAGATGCAGCAGGCCCATCGGGCCAGCGCCTATGACCATGAGCGAAGAGCCGGCGGCGATGCCCATGAGGTCGAGCGAGGAGAGTGTGCAGGCGGCCGGCTCGGTGAGCGCGGCGATGTCGAGCGGGAGGGTGTTCGGCACGGTGAGCACGTGGCCGGTGCGGACGATCTCGGCGGGCACTAGCAGGTACTCGGCGAAGCCGCCGTCGAGGTCGTATCCCATGGTCTTGCGCTTCTCGCAGCGATTCTGGCGGCCGACGATGCAGAAGCGGCACTTGCCGCAGACGACCATCGGGCAGATGACGACGCGCTGGCCCTCGGTGATGCCATCAACGCCCTCGCCAATTGCGTCGACGATGCCGGCGATCTCGTGGCCGGGGGTGACGCCGGGCTTGGCGTACTTCTCGCCTCGGTAGACGCGGACATCGGAGGCGCAGAGGGAGGCGGCGGCCATGCGGACGCGGAGTTCGCCGTGGCCGGGGGCCGGCTTTGGCTTCTCGACGACGGATACCTGACCGGGGCCCTCGAAGATCGTTGCGCGCATGGCTGCCTGCCTTTCGGTCGAATCACTCTGCGCCGAGGGCGCGGATGTGGCGGAGTGGGGGTGCCGGACGGCCTCGGCCGCGCAGTGCTGCCCGCAGTATACCGAAGGCGGTGCTGGGAACCTTGTGCGAGACGTTTACATCGGGCGATTGCGAGGAATGGCAGCAGACGACCCGCCTCTCTGGCGGGTCGGTGCGGGAGTGCTGGGGTCGCGGCCGAACCAAGCGGCAGTGCGTGTCAAAGTGCTCCGCCTAGGCGGCAGCGCCGACCTTGAGGGCCTTCGCGAGCCGCGATGTGCGGCGGGCGGCGGCGTTGGGGTGGATAACCCCGGCCTTGGCGGCCTTGCCCAACGCTGACTGGGCGGCACGGACGGCCTCGTTCGCCTCGGGATTGCCGGCGAGGGCGAGGGCGCGGGCATCGCGGACGCGGTTGACCGTGTAGGTCTTGGTGGGGCGGTTCTGCGCCTCTGACCGTGCGGTCTGCAGGATGCGCTTCTTTGCTTGCTTGGAATGAGCCATATATACGTCCCTCCGCGGACGGACTGTGAGGATACCGATGGCGGGGCGGTGCGTCTATCCGGGGGGCGGGCCGCAGCCCCCCGGTTTGCCTCCGCTCCCCCGCCCCCCGATGATCCCGCTATGCAACGCCAGCCGCTATCCGGACGTGGGCGCTTTCTCCAGCGCGGCGTCGCCTCGCAGACCGTCGCGGCGGCGGCAGGCGTGGTGGCGCTCGGGTTCGTGGCGTCACGGTTGCTGGGACTGCTGCGGTCGGTGGCGATCGCGCACGCCTTCGGCACCGACCCGCAGTTGAGTGCTTACTGGGTGGCGTTCCGCCTCCCCGATCTCGTGTTCCAGGTGTTGGCGGGGGCGACGCTGTCAGCGGCGTTCATCCCGACGTTCAGCCGGGTGCGGATGCGCGGCGGTGAGCAGGCCGGGTGGGCGCTGGCATCGAGCGTCTTGAACCTCGTGAGCATCGCGACGGCAGTGATGGCGGCAGTGGCGTTCGTGCTCGCACCAGTGATCGTGCCACTGCTCGCGCCGGGCCTCGGCGCTGAGACGGGGCGCGAGAGCGAGTTGCGCACGCTGGCGGTACACCTGACACGCGGGATGCTGCTCTCGCCGATCATGTTTGGCGTCTCGGGTATGCTCACCGGCATCCTGAACGCGCGGCAGCATTTCCTCGCGCCCGCGCTTGCCCCGCTGATCTACAACCTCTCGATCATCGTGGGCGCGCTGTTTCTCGCGCAGCCGATGGGTGTGAACGGCCTCGCGGTCGCGGTGGTGATCGGGAGCGCAGGACACTTGCTGGTGCAGTTGCCCGCGCTGCGTGCGGTGGGGATGAAGTGGACGGCCTCGATCGACCTCGGGTCGCCGGGAGTGCGTGAGGTCGCGCGCCTCGTGGGGCCTCGAGTGATCGGGCTGGCGGCGGCGCAACTCAACTTTGTGGTGGTGGTGTTCTTCGCGTCGTTCGTGTCGGACGAGGCGATCAGCGCGCTCACCTATGCGTTCCTGATCGCGATGCTGCCGGTGGGTGTGATCGGCATGGCGATCTCGACGGCGGTGTTCCCCACGATGGCGCAACAGGCGGCGGCGCAGCAGATGGAGACGCTGCGCGACTCGGTGGCGCGGAGCCTGCGGCTGATCCTATTCCTCGCGATCCCGGCGTCGGCGGGGATGGCGCTGCTGGCGACGCCGATGGTGCGGATGCTGTTCGAGCGCGGGGCGTTCAATGCGCAGTCAAGCGATCTGGTAGCTGCCGCGCTGGTCTGGTACGCCGTAGCGGTGTTCGCCCACGCAGGCATCGAGATTCTCAGCCGTGGGTTCTATGCCATCGCGGATACGCGCACGCCGGTGTTCTTCGCGGTGATGGCGGTGATCGTGAACGCCGCGCTGGCCGCCGCGCTCGTCGGGCCGTTTGGGCTGCGTGGACTGGCGGCGGCGACCAGCGCGGCGGCGTTGATCGAGTTCGTGCTGCTGTTCATCGCGCTGGTGCGACGTCTCGGTTCGATGCGTGGGCGGGGCATCGGCACATCACTGCTGCACACGGCGGCAGCGACGGCGGTAATGGCCGAGATGATGGGGTTACTGTTGCTGCTGGCAGGCGTCGCGGGCATCGATGGCGGCGGGTTCAGCGCGTGGCTGCTGACGATCCTCGGCGGCGTGGTGGGCCTCGGTGTCTTCGCGGTGACGGCGGCGTGGCTGCGGAGCGAAGAGGTGGCGGAGGTGCTGGGGCGGCTGGAGGGCGTGCGGAGTTAGCGGAGCGCCTCGACAATCCTGGCGCGGTGCCCGCTATACTGAGTTCGCCCCCCGACACAAGGGCACCTTCGACGTAACGCGCGGTTTCCGCGCGCGGTTTGAACGCGTGCATTGTGGCGATTCGATCGGTGGGGGCAGAGAAAGGACTGACCGATGGCATTCTCCGACCGCGAACTGGCCTGCCGCGACTGCGGCTCGTCGTTCGTCTTTACCGCGGGCGAGCAGGAGTTCTACGCGACGAAGGGGTTGCAGCACGATCCGGTGCGGTGCCCTTCGTGCCGCGCGAACCGGCGGACGCTGCGCCCGGACGAGCGCGAGGATGCGCCGTCGTACGGCGTGTTTGTGTCGTGGGGCGGCAGGACGCCTCGGCAGTTGCATGCGGCGCAGTGCCACGAGTGCGGGCAAACGACGGAGATTCCGTTCATGGCGCGCGGTGACCGCCCGGTGTTCTGCTCCAACTGCTACAACGCGGTGCGCGAGCGCCAGGAGGCGGCGGAGCTGGCGGCGCAGCAGCGGTTAGCGGCGCTGGTGAGCGGTGCGGCGGCTGCGCCGATGGCGGAGGAGCCTGCGGAGCGCGAGGCCAATACGGTTGTGCCAGCGCGCGAGTAGGACGCCGGAGGCGCGTCGCGTGGTGGAGGTGCTTGTTTTGGTTGTTCGGTGGGAGGCGGGGCACAGTACCGCCCTAACCCCCCAGCCCTCCGTCCCTACGAGGGAAGGGGGGCTGCCCCTTGAGGGGGTAACCCCCCTCAGTGGCTTACCCCTTTTTCTTCGGAGTTCGTTGTGGGCGTGGTGTATGCACCACGCTCGTACACGGCGTCTCGAGTCTCTTCTCAGGCGCTCCTCTTTGTCACGTGTGCTGCGCTCTGCAGGCCTCGGTGTGCCTCGTGGCTGAGGGTGCTGATGCGGATGTAGGCGCCGATCTGGAGGCTGCGCCGGAGGCGTTTATTCGTGCGCATACGTCGTTGCGGGCTGTGCCGTTGGTGCCGGAGGTGTCGCTGTACTTGCACGACCGGCCGTTCGATATCTGGTCGGAGACGAAGGTGGCACGGGGCGGCGAGTTGGGGTTGCCGT
The DNA here is from genome assembly GCA_945903275.1 of Thermoflexus hugenholtzii JAD2. Lineage (GTDB taxonomy): Bacteria > Chloroflexota > Dehalococcoidia > UBA2979 > UBA2979 > RH-chloro-G1. The sequence goes on along the minus strand of CAMDNW010000010.1, from coordinate 40,533 downwards.
TGCCGTACTGGGCGTTCGCGTGGGCGGGCGGGCAGGCGCTGGCGCGGTTCGTGCTCGACCGGCCGGAGTTCGTGCGGGGACGCGAGGTGCTCGATGTCGCTTCGGGGTCGGGGCTGGTGGCGATCGCGGCGATGCTGGCGGGAGCGGCTCGGGCGACGGCGAATGACATCGACCCATTCGCGGCGGCCTCGATGCGCGTGAACGCGGAGGCGAACGGAGTGCGCCTCGATGTGTCGTGCGAGGATCTGCTCGGGCGTGACGATGTGATCCCGAGTGTGCTGCTAGTGGGCGATGCGTTCTACGAGCAGCCGCTGGCGGAAGCGATCCTCGCGTTCGCGGCGCGGCTACACGGCCTTGGTATCACGGTGCTGTGCGCGGATCCGGGGCGGCCGTACTTCGCGAGCGAGGGGTTCGAGGCGGTCGCGGAGTACGACGTGCCGGTGCCCCGGGAGTTAGAGGACACCGAGGTGAAGCGGACGAGGATCTGGCGGATGGGGGAATAGCGATGCCGTACGAGTTGGGCGTGTTGTAGCCGAACGTCGAAGATGTCGCTAAGGATCGCGCGTGTTCAATAGAGGAGGCGGTCGCGTACTTGCTCTCGATTAGACTGCTCGCGCACCGGCAGCGGCAGCGCAGCATTGCGGTGAAGCGGAAGCGGCGCGAAGACGCGACGCGGATTTGAGTACTGGCGAGGGGCGCGCGGCGCGCGAACCGCGGCGAGTGAGTCGCGTGATGATCGTGGATCCGCTGGATCGCGTGCTGCTGCTGCATTTCCAACTGTGAGATGGGCTGTATGTCTGGACTCCGCCGGGCGGCGGCGCGGAGCCGGGCGAGAGTAACGAGGACGCTGCGGTGCGTGAAGTGCGCGAGGAGACGTCGTCGTCCTCGACAGGCCATTAGCGCCGGTGTGGGTGCGCGACACGCACTACTTCGAGCGTGACGTGCGGGAGTCGTACTTCTTCGCGCGCGTGACAACCACACACTCGGTGATACTGGAGCCGGTGCCCGGTGCCCGGTGCCCGGTGCCCTCGCCGATCTATTGGCGTATCGGTGGTGGACGCGTGCGGAGATCGCCGGTGCGGCAGATGAGGCTGAGTTCACGCCGCCCGGGATCGTGGAGTGGCTTGAACCGCTGCTGGCGGGTGAAGTTCCTGCGGCGCCGGTCGTGATCGAGCGCTGAGTCGCGGCGAGGCCGTTCATTGCCCTGCAATCTGATGATGATCTAAACTGGCTCCATAGGCGAAGACGGAGACAGTAGCCACGGCGTTACGAGGCGCACAGCGAGTCCGGGGCGGTGGGAGCCGGACGCACCTCAGCCGTGGGAAGATCACTCCCGAGCCGCCGCCCGAACTCGCCTCGATGCATCGAGGTGGCAGTAGGAGCGGCCGGATGGCCCACCGTTAGCGGGGTAGTGCCTTGATGGAGGCGCATTGAGTGGCGTGTTTGCCTCGACGATCGAGGGGCGCGCAACGCGGGTGGTACCGCGGGTGTTCCGGCTTCGGTCGTCTGCCCGTCCCGCTGTTTCCGTAGAGGAGCAGTGAGGCGGGCGTTTTCATGCCCCCTCGATGTAGTGGGAGGGCGTTATGCCACCATTTGAGCCGGTTGGGTCGCGGGTCTCGTTTCCGGAGCTGGAGCAGGACATTCTCGCGTTCTGGCGAGACAAGGATGTGTTCCGGCGGAGCGTAGACGAGCGGCCGGCGGATCGGGTGTTCAACTTCCACGAGGGGCCGCCGACGGCGAACGGGAATCCTGGCATCCATCATGTGCTCGCTCGCGTGTTCAAGGACCTGATCCCACGCTATCGCACGATGCGTGGTGACCGGGTGCCTCGCAAGGGCGGGTGGGACACGCACGGGCTGCCAGTGGAACTGGAGGTCGAGCGGCGGTTGAATTTGCAGTCGAAGCGCGACATCGAGGCGTACGGCGTGGAGGCGTTCAACCGGGAGTGCCGCGAGTCGGTGTTCCGCTACGTTGCCGAGTGGGAGCGGATGACCAACCGCATCGGCTTCTGGGTGGACACGGAGCACGCGTACGTCACGTACTCGCGCGAGTACGTGGAGACGTGCTGGTGGATATTCAAGCGGCTGTGGGACAACGGGTTGATGTTCCGAGACTACCGCGTGACGCCGCACTGCCCGCGCTGCGGCACCTCGCTGTCCTCGCACGAGATCGCGCTGGGGTACAAGGAAGACACGCCTGATCCGAGCGTGACCGTGCTGTTCCGCGCACTCGATGGCGCCGGTGCGCCGAGCGAGCTGCGTGCGTCTCTTCGTCTGGACGACGGCGTGCCCACGTTCATTGTGGCGTGGACGACTACGCCGTGGACACTGCCGGGGAACGTCGCTCTGGCGGTGAAGGCGGACGCTGAGTACGTGATGATCGAGCAAGGCTCGGAGCATCCGAGCGCGGGGAGCGTGCGGTACATCCTCGCGGCCGATCGCGTGAAGGACGTACTGCCGGTGCAGGCGGTCGATGCGAACACGGTGCCGTCGGCGGAGGTATGGGGCACCGTCAACGTGCAACGCGCGCGCGTGCGCGGCAGCGAGCTGGTGGGGCTGCGGTACGAGCCGCTGTACGAGTCGCGCAGTTGGGATGGCGTCGAGGCGCGCGCATTCGTCAACGGACGTACGCAAGAGATCACCGACGAAGCCAGCGCGCCGGTGCGCCACGTCGTCGCGGGCGACTTCGTGGCGACGGATGACGGCACGGGTATTGTGCACATCGCCCCCGCGTTCGGCGAGGACGACTATGCGCTAGGCCGCGCTGAGGGACTGCTGTTCCTGCAGCCGGTGGGCCTCGATGGCACATTCGTGGGCGGACCGTGGGCGGGAGAGTTCGTCAAGGAGGCCGACCGCGGCATCCGGCGCGACCTGCGCGACCGCGGCGTGCTGCTCAAGGACGAGCAGATCCAGCACACGTATCCGTTCTGCTGGCGGTGCGACACGCCCGTCCTCTACTACGCGAAGCCGAGCTGGTACATCCGCACGACGGCGGTGAAGGACGGCGACGCGGGCCTGGTGGCGGGGAACCAGCGTATCCACTGGGTGCCGGACCACATCCAGGACGGGCGGTTCGGCGAGTGGCTCGCGGGCAACATCGACTGGGCGGTCTCGCGCGAGCGGTACTGGGGGACGCCGCTGCCGCTGTGGACGTGCGACGACTGCGGGCGCGTGGACTGTATCGGCTCCTACGAGGAGTTGCGGGAGCGGTCGGGGGCGGCCAGCGAGATCGACGACCCGCACCGGCCATACGTCGACGACGTGACGCTGACCTGCACGCAGTGTGGCGGCGTGATGCACCGCGTGCCCGAGGTCGCCGACGCGTGGTTCGACTCAGGCGCGATGCCGTATGCGCAGTCGCACTACCCGTTCGAGGGCGCGGACGACTTCCCGCACCACTTTCCCGCCGACTTCATCTGCGAGGCGGTGGATCAGACACGCGGATGGTTCTACACGCTGCATGCGCTGGCGACGCTGCTGCATCGCACCGAGGACGTGCCGGACTCGATCGCGTACCGCAATGTGATCTGCCTCGGGCTCATCCTCGATGGCAACGGGCAGAAAATGTCGAAGTCACGCGGCAACGTGGTCGACCCGTGGAGCGTGCTCGACGCGCACGGCGCGGACGCGCTGCGCTGGTACCTGTACACGGCTTCGCCCCCTGGCAACTCACGGCGGTTCTCGACGGAACTGGTGGGCGAGGTGTCGCGCCGGTTCATCTCGACACTGTGGAACACATACTCGTTTTTCGTGACGTACGCGAACATCGCGGAGTTCGATCCGAACGCGCGGCCCGACCCGGCGGCCCGCACCGAACTCGACCGCTGGGTGCGGAGCGAATTGCACCGCACGGTGCAGCGCGTGACCGAGGGCCTCGACGCGTACGAGCCGGCGGACGCGGCGCGCCCGATCGGCGAATTCGTGGAGCAGTTGTCGAACTGGTACGTGCGGCGGTCGCGGCGGCGCTTCTGGAAGTCGGACGAATCGACCGACACGCAGGCGGCGCTGCACACGCTGTATGAGTGCCTCACGACGGTCGCGAGGCTGATCGCACCGTTCACGCCGTTCGTGGCGGAAGCACTCTACGCGAACCTCGTCGCGGGCAAGGTGACGGGCGCACTGGACTCGGTACACCTTGATATGTGGCCTGAGGTAGATGTGGCGGCGACTGATGAGCAGTTGTCCTCGGACGTTGCGCTGGTGCAGCGGATGGTGTCGCTCGGCCGTGCCGCGCGGCAGCAGGCGAACGCGCGCGTGCGACAGCCGCTGACGGAGGCGGTGCTGGTGCCACGCAGCGACGCCGAACGTGGCGCGCTTGAGCGGCTCGCGGAACAGGTCGCGGACGAACTGAATGTGAAGCACGTCGCGGTGGTGATGACCGACAACCGCCTCCAGTATTCACTGCGGCCGAATCTGCCGGTGCTCGGGCCGCGCTTTGGGCGCGACTTGGGCGCGGTGCGCAACGCGATCGCGGGGGCCGACGCACGCACGGTCGCGGCGCGGATGCGGGCTGGGGAGGCGCTCGACATCGAGGGCTTCGAACTCACGGCGGGCGACCTGCTGGTGGGGGTCGAGGCGGTTGAGGGCTGGTCGGCGGCGGAGGAGTCGGGCTATGTCGTCCTCGTGGACACGTGCATCACGCCGGAACTCGAGAGTGAGGGCATGGCGCGCGAACTGGTGCGGCGGCTGCAAGACCTGCGGCGCGAGGCAGGCCTCGAAGTCACCGACCGCATCCGCGTGACGTGGCGCGGCGACGAGGTGCTGGGCAAGGTGTTCGCGGAGCACGGCCCGGCGATTGCGGAGGAGGTGTTAGCGCTGTCGCTCGATGCGGGCGACGGCGATGGCGGCGCGCCCGGTGGCGCCTCCACGGATGCGGACATCGAGGGGCACGCGGTGACGCTGGCGGTGCGGAAGGCGTGAGAGAGATAGGGATGTGGAAGTAGCGCGATGATGCTGTCTTACGATCCTAGTGCGGACGCGATCTGCGTTGACTTGGACGGGAAGCATCTGGCCAGCTACACACACGCGACTTTGGCGACGGCCGGTACGTGGATATCGATGGGCAGGGAAACATCGTCGGCGTGGAGTTGCTTGGTGTGAGCCATGGCTACAGCCTCGAAGGCATTCCGCGTGTGGACGAGATCGCGGTGCTGTTGCGCTCGGCGCCACAGCCGCAGCCTACGTGACTTAGTCTTCTTCCTCCGCGTGCTCATTGCAGGCGTCGTCGTCGGAGACGTCGAGGCCTGAGTCTTCGAGTTCGGATTCGAGGCGTTCGCGCTGAGGGTCGGTGAGGAGATAGTGCTCGCCGACGCCTTCGACGAAGGCGGTGAGGTTGATGACGGGTTTCTCGCAGACGCGGCATTCGTCGATGGCCTCGACGAGGTCGGCGGCGAAGAAGACGAAGGAGGTCTGGTCGCGGCCTTTGCGGGCGCGGTCGAAGGCCTGTTCGAAGAAGGCAGCGTAGGCGGTGGGGAGTGAGGTAGACATGGTCATCGGTGCAGGCTCCGCGTCAGGGTGAGTTATGGTGTGCGCGTTCTGGCAGGTCTCAGATGGTCTAGTTCTATCCTACAGACCACCGGCGTGGTTGCACGCCAGCAGTTCGCGCATACCCGTTCGAACTCCTCCGCAAGGGTGCCGGGGAGATGCTCTCGGAAGACTACTGCAAGTGCCTCGCAATACCAGAGCTGATCGGCAGCGTCGGCATTGAACCGCATCCAGACTTCCGGCCCGATCGCGCGGTAGTCTGCGAGCGTTGCGCGTGTGTTGTGCAGTTTGTCGGCAAGCGAGACGAGCATCACGTTCAGCGGATGCCCTGCCAGTTCGCCGATGTACCGCTCCTTCCGTGTTCGCCACGGCGGCTTCGGTATCTCGTCAGTGTCGCTGCACCCACTCATGATGTCTGCTACGACGTCACCGAATCGTTCGCGGATTTCGACGAGTCGTGCCGATCCGCCTTGGTCTTCGACGGCGTCGGGCAGCAGCGCGGCGATTGCTTCATCTTCATTACCACCGTGCTCGAGTACGAGCGCGCATACGCTCATCAGATGCGAGACGTAGGGAACGCTGGTGCCCTTCCAAAGCTGTTCTCTGTGGAGGTTGGACGAGTAGACGAAAGCGTCGTTGAAGCGATCCCCTAGGAACGATGCCATGACTAGTCGGCGACCAACTTCTGGAGCAAGGCTTTCATGCGGGGGGAGCGTTCGAGTTCGCGCTTGAGGGCGGGAATCTCGCGCTCGTTGATGATGAGGGGGCGGCGCTCCAGTTCGCCATCGGGGTCGTAGGCGGCGAAGCGGATGGCGAGTTGACCGGCCTTTTCGCCCTGCTCGTATTGCAGGAGCTGGAAGGCGGGGGCGTGCAGGCCACCCTCAATGGCGGCTTCCTCGATCACGCGGCCGCTGCCCCAGAGCAGCATGAACGGTCGTGGCACCCGGCGGTTCGGCATGGCAGTTCCCCTGCGGTCGTGGCGCAGGCCGGTGGCCCTCGCCTCGGATGCACCATACGTGATAGCCGCGCGCCCCGGGGCGCCCAGCTGCCGCCGATCTTTATGCGTGTGAGGTCGACGGCCTCACAGACCGCGCCTATCATTCTCGAAACGCTCCCTGACTGAGACGTGACGCGACGACGGACGGCGTATGACGATCTGGGTCGGCCGCTATGCGATCGTCGAGGGTACGGTGCGAGAGCACGGCCCCTGGTTCATCGAACGTACCCGCACGCGTGAAGACGAGACAGTTCGCCTGCTGGTGCTGGCCGAGCCGGCCGATGAGCGCTCGGCGGACTTCTGCGCGCAGGTCGCCGATGCCGTAGCGGAGCTGTTCGCGCGCGAGTCGCTGTCCGTCACTGGCGGGCTGCTGCGCGCGATCCGGCAGGCTCACGCCAACCTCGCGGAATGGAACGCGCGGTCGTTGCGCGAACACCGTGTATCCGTGGGGATCACGGCAGTGGCGATTCGCGACCTGGATGTGACGATCGCGCAGGCCGGCCCGGGCCTCGCGTACTTGAGCGGGCCAGAGGGTGTGCAACGGCTGGAGCCGGCGGAGGGTTCCGAGGCGGCACGGCCGGTCGGCGGTGCGGACTCCGTGGAGCCGCAATTCTTCCAGACGACGGTCGACGGCCACCTCGTATTGCTTGTGACGAGCAGCGTGGAGCAGGCGGTGGGTACGCAGGCGATCGGTAGCGCGCTGGCGGCGGGGCCGGATCGCGCGCTCGCGGAGTTGTTCGTGCGCACGCGGCAGATCCCTGACATGAACGCGGTGCTCGTCGCGAATATCGACCTGCCCGAGGAGTTGCTCGAACCCGGCGCGTCGCCCGATGGCGCGAAGGCCGTGGCTGGCGAAGACGCCGAGATCGGCGCGGAAGGTGCGGGAGTGGTCGGCGTCGCGAGGCGGGCGTGGCGTGACCCGTGGGCGGCGATCCAAATGGTCGCGCGCACGGTCGACTCCGGATCGGAGTACGTCGCGCCTCAATCCAGCGAGACAAGGCTGCCCGCGTTGCGGCGCGACCGAGGGCCGTATGGTACGACGACCTCGCCGCCAGGTGCGCTCAGCCGCATCGGCGTGCGGCGCGCGGCGCAGCCGGGGGAGTTGCGGCGGCAGTGGCGCGCGATTGCGGTGGCGGGGCTCGCGCTGTTTGCGGTGATCGTGCTGGGGTGGTGCACGCTGCCCTCGTTCATCCGCGAGGATCAGAGCGCGCAGATAGAAGCCGCGCTCAGCACCGCACAGGGTCACCTGACTGCCTCGACGCAGGCGATCGACCTCGCGAAGAGCCGTAGTGAACTCGATGCCGCGCGTACCGAGGTCGCGCGCGCGCGCGGTCTTGGCCCGGATGATCAGCGCGTGATCGCGTTGCAGGCGCAACTGGATACGCACGCGAAATCGCTGGACGCCGTCACCGAACTCGGCGACGGATTGAAGCGCGTCGCGGCGTTCGAGGGCGTGATCACCGCGCCGTTCAATGCGGCTGGGATGGTGTTCGGCGACAACGCGCTGTGGGTGCTCGACTCGCAGCGCGGGCGGCTGTTCCGGGTCAACCCGCTGGGGAAGGCGGAACCGCAGGAGGTTTACCGCAGCGGTGGCACCTATGGCGGTGCAACGGCACGCGATCCGCGCGCGCTGGCATGGGACGCGGCGGGGCAGCGGCTGCTGCTGCTGGATTCGGGGTCGACGCTGTTCGCGATCACGACCGGCAAGCCGCCTGTGCCCGTGGCGATGCGCGGGGCGCGCGACATCAAGTCGGTCGCAGGGATCGCCGTCTACAACGCGAACCTGTACGCGCTCGACCCGCAGGGCGGTGAGATATGGCGCTACCTGCCCGGCGGCGATGGGTTCGACTCGGAGCGCTCAGCACTGCTCGGCGGTATCGAACTGCTAGATGCGCGGGGACTGGCGGTAGACGGTGACTTCTATGTCCTGGGCGCGTCGGGGGTGCGGCACTTCCGGCCGCAGGCGCAGAACCGGGAACTGTCGCCGCTGTTCCAGGGCATCGACCGCGCGCCGGTCTCGGCGATCGGGCTGGCGGCCGACACGCAGCGGCAGTTGTTCTACGTGGGCGACCGGGGCAACCGTCGCGTGGTCGTCTCTGACCGCGAGGGCGTCTATCGCCGTCAGTACCGGCACACGCAGTTCTTCGACCTGCGCGGGGTGGCGCTGTCGGCGGACGCCTCGACGGCGTACATCCTGACGGGCGATGGCGTGTTCTCGTTTCAGCCGACTCCGTGAACTCACTCCCGGCCCCTCTCCCCAGAGGGAGCGGGGAGTAGGAGACGGAACCAGAGCGGCTATGCTCGCGTCATGACGATGTACACGCTGCGTCCAGCGACTACGGACGCCATCGAGACGCTGTATGCGCTGCATCGCGAGACGATGCGCGAGTACGTGGAGCAGACCTACGGCCCATGGGACGAGGCGTTTCAGCGCAAGGCGTACTGGGATCGCTGGAACGACATCGTGGCGACGCCGGAACGAACGCTCGATGTCGTGTTGGTAGACGGCGAGATCGCCGGCTATTTGGACTGCGAGCTCCAGGCCGACGGCCTCCACCTGAACAACATCCGTGTCGCGCCTCGGTGGCAGGGGCAGGGGATCGGCACCGCACTGGTGGTTGGGGTGATCGTGCTCGCGGTGGCGGACGGTGTGCCGGTGCAGTTGCAGGTGTTGCGCGTGAACCCGGCGCGGACGCTGTACGAGCGCCTCGGGTTTGTGGTGGTGGAGGAGACGGCGACGCACTACCGGATGCAGCGAGGCACGTTGCAGTGACGCGTATCCTGAGCGCATGACTACCATCCTTGCCATCGAATCTTCGTGCGACGAGACCGCGGCGGCGGTGGTCGTCGATGGGCGGCGGATGGTGTCGAACGTGGTGGCGTCGCAGATCGAGCTGCATGCGGTGACGGGCGGCATCGTGCCGGAGGTCGCGGCGCGGCAGCATCTGCGCGCGGTGGTGCCGGTGGTGCGGCAGGCGCTCACGGACGCCTCGATGACATGGGACGGCATCGATGCGATCGCGGCGACGGCGGGGCCGGGGCTGTCCGGCGCGCTGGTAGTGGGGCTGAACGCGGCGCGCGGCCTCGCGTTTGCGCGAGGGTTGCCGTTCATCCCCACGGATCATATCGAGGGACACGTCTGCGCGAACTGGCTGGGAGACGGCGATGAGCCACCACTGCCCGCGCTGGCGCTGGTGGTGTCCGGGGGGCACACGGAGTTGCTGCTGATGCACGAGGACGGGCGCTTCACACGCCTCGGCGGCACGCGCGACGACGCGGCGGGCGAGGCGTTCGACAAGGTGGCTCGGCTGCTCGGCCTCGGCTATCCGGGCGGGCCGCCCGTGTCGCGGCTGGCGGCGAGTGCGGGCAAGCATCGCGTGCGGCTGCCTCGGGCGTGGCTGCGGGGGACGGACGACTGGTCGTTCTCGGGGCTGAAGTCGGCGGTGCAGCGGATGGTCGCGGAGCCGGGCGCGCCGCCGCAGGCGCTGATCGCGGACGCCTTCGAGGAGTCGGTGGCCGACGTGCTCGCGACGAAGACAGCGCGGGCGGCGGAGCGCGAGGACGTGCGGTGCGTGTTACTGGCGGGCGGGGTCGCCGCGAACGCACGCGTGCGCTCTCGCTTGCGGGAGCGTTGTGGTGTCCTCGGTATTCCCGTGTTCATCCCGCCGCCGGAGTTGTGCACGGACAACGCGGCGATGATCGCGGCGGCGGCGTTCCGGCACCTCGGCAGCGCTGTGGCCGCGACCGACGCGCTGGATGTGTATCCGACGCTCGCGCCGAGGATGCGAGTGGGGATTACACGTTAGGCAGTGTTCCGCTGCACTTACGGAGGAGTGGGGGGTGGTGCGAGCGGGTGGGCGGTCAGTTGGTTAGTCATTGGGGAGCCTCGGGGCCGGGTGGGACCTCGCAGGTCGCGGCTTCTTCAGCCAGCATGGTGAGCAGGCGTTGGGCCATGCGGCGGGGGTGGCTCGCGCCGCGCTCCCATTCGGAGACGGTCTGTTGCCGCGTGCCGAGGCGCTCTGCGAAGGCGTCCTGCGTCTCGCCGCGCCGCTCGCGCAGCGCACGGACAGCCTCGGAATCCCAGTCGCCGGTCAGGTAGCGGGGTGAAGACTCGCTCACGGGCGGAGGGTACACGATTTCGTGTACCCTCCTAGGGTGCTGGCAAGCGGCGCACCGTGGCTCGGCTACTAGCACTCGCATGGTCAGAGTGCTAACATCCCGCCTCGCGAACGAAGTATGTCCCGCCGCGGCGGCGTTCCGCCGTGGTGTTGGGGTAGTGCAGTGCGAAGGGGGACCACGTTGCCGACCAAGGTCGTGCCGCTGACCGATCACATCGTCTTGAAGCCGGTGGAGCAGGAAGAGATCACCTCGTCCGGTCTTGTCATTCCGGACTCCGCCAAGGAGCAGCCGCAGCACGGTCACGTGGTGTCGGTCGGCCCCGGCAAGCTGAGCGATTCCGGCGTGATGGAGACGATCGAACTGAATGAGGGTGACCGCGTCCTCTACCAGAAGTACACGGGCCAGGAGATCACCGTCGACAAGCAGGAATACATCGTCATCCGCTTCCAGGACGTGCTCGCGCGCCTCGAAGAGGAGGCCTCCGGCTCGCGCTCGCGCGCCAGGAAGAAGTAGGCTCCGATGCCGGCCAAGGAACTGAAGTTTGACGAGGCGGCACGTCACGCGCTGGCCGACGGCGTGGACAAGCTCGCCAACGCCGTGCGGGTCACGCTGGGGCCGAAGGGCCGCAACGTCGTCCTCGACAAGCCGTACGGCCCGGCCGTGATCACCAAGGACGGCGTCACGGTCGCGCGCGAGATCGACCTGCAGGATCGCTTCGAGAACATGGGCGCACAGCTCGTGAAGCAAGTGGCGATCCGCACCAACGACGTGGCCGGTGACGGCACCACGACGGCGACGGTGCTGGCGCAGGCGATCTTCCACGAAGGGATGCGCAACATCGCGGCGGGTGCGAACCCGATACAGTTGCGCGTCGGCCTCGAGCGCGGGATGCGCACGGCGGCGGTGGCGTTGCGCCGCCTCGCGGTGCCGGTGGAGGGCAAGGAGACGATTCAGGCGGTTGCCTCGATATCCGCCAACGATCCGGAGATCGGCACGATCATCGCCGATGTCATGGAGCAGGTCGGCAAGGACGGCGTGATCACCGTCGAAGAAGGCAAGTCGCTGCACTTCGAGACGGAGATCGTGGACGGACTGCAGATCGACCACGGCTACATGGCCCCGTACTTCGTCACCAACCAGGACCGGATGCAGGCCATCCTTGAGGATCCGTACATCCTGATCACGGACGCCAAGATCGAGCGCGCCGCGGAGATCGTGCCGCTGCTTGAGAAGGTGCTTCAGGTCACTAAAAACATCGTTATTCTGTCCGCCGAGATCGAGGGCGAGGCGCTCTCCACGCTGGTGGTGAACAAGATGCGTGGCACGATCAACGTGCTCCCGGTGCTGGCGCCGTCGTTCGGCGAGCGCCGCAAGGAGGCGCTGGAAGACATCGCGATCCTCACCGGCGGCACCTTCGTCACCGAGGACATGGGGCGCAAACTCGACTCCGTTACCATCGCCGACCTAGGCCGCGCGCACCGCGTGGTGTCCGACGCCGGTGAGACGACGATCGTCGAGGGCGCTGGCTCTGATGAGGCGGTGCAGGGCCGCATACGTCAGTTGCGCGCGATGATCGACGACTCCGGCTCGGAGTACGACCGCGAGAAGTTGCAGGAACGCCTAGCGAAGCTCGCGGGCGGCGTGGCCGTGATCAAGATCGGCGGCGCGACCGAGACCGAGGTCAAGGAGAAGAAGTTCCGCGTCGAGGACGCGCTGTCCGCGACGCGCTCGGCCGTCGAGGAAGGCGTGGTCGCCGGCGGCGGCGTGGCCTACATCCGCGTGCAGTCCGCCCTTGATGCGCTGCTGGAGCAGGTCACAGACGGCGACGAGGCGCTGGGTGTGCGCATCCTGCGCAAGGCGCTCGAGTCGCCGCTGCGGCAAATCGCGGCGAACGGCGGGTACGAGGGTTCGGTGATCATAGAGGACGTGCGCAAGGCGCGGCAGAACGTCGGCTTTGACGCCGCGAACAACGTCTTCGGCGACATGTTTGAACTCGGCATCCTCGACCCGGTGAAGGTGACGCGGGTGGCGCTGGAGAACGCGGTGTCGGTTGCGGCGCTGATGCTCACCACGGAGAGCGTGGTGGCGGAGTTGCCGTTCGACTCACGCGACATGGCTATGCCGACCGAGCAGTACTAGCGGGTTCCCGCTGCGAACGTGCAACGCATAGGGCCGCCCACATGGGCGGCCCTATGCGTATGGCTGCTGCGCGCTACTCCGCGTTATCACAGCAAGTCGGCCGCGTCCTGTAGCAACATGCGCTCGACCTCGGTCGAGAGGGTAGCAAGCGCTTCGCTGCGGGTGAGCAGTACGAAGCCGTCGAGGAGCGAGTCGGGTTCGGGCGTGCCGCTGACGGGGACAAGGACGGCGCGGAGCCAGCCGGTGCCGTTGAGGCCCATGCGAGGAGCAGGCATGCGGACAGGGATGCGGCGTGCGGCGATGCGTGGTTCGCCGGCGACGGTGAGGCGCAGGCGGCCGTCGAGCAGTGAGGCGGCGGCGTCTGCGAGCGTGTCGTGAGCGCCGGGCGGCACCATCGAGAGCATTGCGGGTGGTGGCCAGTTGGGCCAGCGCACGAGCACGAAGCGCGGCTCGGCGTCTGTCTCGCCTGTCTCATCGAGCAGCACCGGCACGAGCGAGAGTCGCTCGGGGTCGGCGGTCTCGATGTCCGAGGCGGCAAGCTCTGCGTGGTGTCCCGCGGTCACGCGCTCGTTCTCGGTGGTCATCGGAGGTGTACGCCGTCGAGCAGCGCGTCTGCGCCCTCGAACGGGCCGACGACGGCGATGCGCAGGCGGTCTTCGGTGAGCACGTCGTTGGCGGCGGCGGTTACGTCATCTAGCATCACTCGCTCGTACTGCGCGATCGTCTCGTCGGGCGTGAGCATGGGCAGACCACGTACGGCGCGCGCGCCGTACCAACTGGCGACGGCCTGGGTGTCCTCGGTGTAGAGCTGGATGCGTGAGGTCAAGAGGCCCTTGGCACGCTGGAGTTCCTCCGAGGTCACGGGCTGGCGGGCGCGGCGGAGTTCCAAGGAGATCTCGCGCAGCGCGGCGGCGGCGTTGGTGGGGTCGACGCCCGCGTAGACGTTGAACGAGCCGGTGTCGTAGAGCTGCGAGGCCGACGAGCGGATGTCGTAGCAGAGCCCGAGTTCCTCGCGGAGGCGCAGGAACAACCTCGACGACATGCCTTCGCCGACGATCACGGAGAGCACGCTGAGCGGATAGCGCTGCGGGTCGAGTGCACCGGCAGAGACCATGCCGATCGAGAGGTGCGCCTGTTCGGTCTCCTTGGCGAGCACGCGCACGCGTTCGCCAGGTTCGGTTACGTTCGGCTTCCAGGTGGCGGGTGTGCCCGGCTGCCAGTCGCCGAAGATCGAGCGGGCGAGTGTGATGCCTTGTTCGTGCGTGACGGCGCCAGCGATCGTGACGACGGTGGCGTTCGCGACGTACTGGTCGCGGTAGTATCGCTTCAGGCGCTCTTGGCCGATCGTGCCGACGGTGGCCGGGGAGCCGGCGATATCGCGGCCGTGGGGCTGGCCGGGCCAGAGCAGCGCGTCGAGCAGGATGCCGACCTGCTCGTCGGGGGAGTCCTCGACGGCGGCGAGTTCTTCGAGGATCACGCCGCGCTCGCGCTCGATCTCGTCGGGGACGAAGAGCGAGGCGCGCAGCATGTCGCCGAGGATGTCGAGCGCGCGGTCGGTGTACTGCGGTGTGACCTTCGCGTAGTAGACGGTGTACTCGCGCTCGGTGGCGGCGTTGATGGAGCCGCCGATGTTATCGATCTCGATAGAAATGTCCTGTGGGCGGGGGCGGCGCTCGGTGCCTTTGAAGGCGAGGTGCTCCACGAAGTGGGAGAGGCCAGCCTCGGGGTCAGCCTCGAAGCGCGACCCGGCGGCGACGTAGGCCGACAGCGCGACGGAACGGGCATGCGGCATCGGGACGACGACGACGCGCAGGCCGTTTTCGAGCGTGATCGGCTCAGGCATAGGACTCCTTCAACGCGGCCCACAGGTGGGAGACCGCCCGATCCTAAGGAAGGCGCTCCGGGGGGTCAAACCACGATACGCCGCCCCCGCGAGCGATACCTCACGTACACTGGCGACGCTGCTATATCGAGAGAGGGCTGCATGCCTGACAGTAAGCCGGGCCTGCGTCAAGCGCTGAGCGCGATGACGTACGGCGACTTCCGGTGGTTCGCGATCTCACTGCTGTTCAACTCACTCGGCGCGCAACTGCTGCAGACGGCGATCCTCTGGCAGGTCTACGTATTGACCGGCAGCGCGCTGGCGCTCGGCCTCACCGGCCTCGCGCGGGCGGTGCCGCACATGATCCTCTCGCTCGTAGGCGGCGTGATGGCCGACCGCGTGAACCGCGTGCGGCTGATCCAGACGGGGCAACTGGTGAACGCGCTGCTGGTGTTCGCGCTGGTCGCGCTCACCACGACCGGGCAGGTGGCGCTGTGGCACCTGTACCTGGTGACGCTGCTGAACTCGGCGTTCACGGCGGTTACGAACCCGGCGCGTACGGCGATGATCCCGAGCCTGATCCCGCGGCAGAATCTGGTGAACGCGGTGGCGCTGAACGCGACGATCGGGCAGGTCTCGCAGATCGTCGGGCCGGCGCTGGCGGGTATCGCGATCGCGACGGTTGACCTCGGCCCAGGCTACCTGATCAACGGCGTGTTGTACCTGGGGTCGATGCTGATCATCGCGGGCATCCGCACGCCGTCGACGCCGGAGGCGACGGACGACTCGCCGTGGCGGTCGTTCCTCGACGGGCTGACCTTCGTGCGCAGCAGGCAGGTCATCGTCTCGCTGCTTGCGCTTGACATGGCGGAGACGATCTTCGGGTCGTACCGCGCGCTCTTGCCGATCTTCGCGACGGCGCTGGGGGTGGGTGCGACGGGCTTCGGGTTCCTCAGCGCGGCGCCGGGGGTGGGCAGTCTGCTGGGGGCGGCGTTCATCCTGTCGCTGGGGGACATGCGCTACAAAGGCCTCTATACCGTCTTCGGCGTGCTCGCGTACTGCGTGGCGCTGATCATGCTGGCGCTTGCGCCGTGGTATTGGCTCGCGCTGGTCGCCTCGGCGCTGCTGGGCGCGACGAACTCGATCCAGATGATCCCGCGCAACTCCGCGATCCTCGCGATCTCGCCGGACGCGATGCGCGGGCGGGTGGAGGCGTTCCGCAGCATGTTGGCGGGTGGCGGCCCACCGCTCGGATTCATGCTCAGTGGTGCGTTGGCTGCTGCGATCGGCGCGCCCTTCGCACTGGTGGTGGGCGCTGTCGTGTGTGCGGCGGCGGTCGCGGGCATTGGCCTCACGCGCAAGGAGTTGCACGACCCTGCGCTCGGTAACATAAATATGGAGTCCGAGGCGGACGCCGCCGCGGCCGGCGCTCAGTCCGCCTCGCGTACTACGACGTAGCCCAGAGCACATCGCCGTGCAAGTCATCTGCGTGCGCCTTCGTGGAAAACACCGCGTACTCCGCCCTAGCTGCACCGATGGTCGTCCTTACGCCGTGTCCCGGCAGCACGAGTGTCGCGTCCGGTAACGTATGTAGCTCTCGTGTGATCGAGGCGATCTCCTCGGCGAGCGTCTCGGGCGTCCGCGTGTAGCCGGGCCCGCCGGGGAAAAGTGTGTCGCCGGTGAGCACCGCGCCCGCGCCGCTGTCACCGTCCGCGACGAGACAGATCGAGCCGGGCGTGTGGCCCGGCGTGTGCAGTACGCGCAGCAACCCGCCCGCGATCAGGCCGCCGTGCGCGAGCGGCTCCACGCCGCCGGTCACGCCGAGGCGGTCGAGGTTTGCCTCGTCCACGTGGAGGTAGACAGGAACGTCGGTATCCGTGCGCAGGATGTCAAGGCCCGCCCAGTGGTCGCGGTGGGAGTGCGTGATCACGATCGCGCAGACCTCAGTGTCCGTTGCATCGAGGATGCCGAGGAGCGCCTCGCTGCCCTCGGGGGCGTCGATGAGCACGGCGGGGCCGCCGTCGCGCGGGCGGACGATGTAGGCGTTGTTGACTAGCGAGCCGAGCGGCCCGATGAGTTCGATGGTCAGGCGGGTGTCGGCGTAGACCTCGGGCATGTGCGATCCGTTCGGTCGCATCCGCTCCCACCTCGTATGTGTGGGAGTGGATGCGTGAGTGCTATCAGTGCGCCGTCATTGAGCCGCCATCGACGTTGATGGCCTGGCCGTTGATCCAGTTGCCCTGGTCGCTGCACAGGAAGACGGCCATGTTGGCGATATCCGTGCCGTCGCTGACGCGGCGCATGGGGTTGTTGGCGGCGATCTGGTCCCATCGGTCGCGAGGGATGTCCATCATGCGGGCGGTATCGATCGCACCGGGGCAGATGGTGTTCACGCGGATGCCGTGCGGACCTAGTTCACCCGACATACCGGAGGAGATCGCCTGAATACCGGCGTTGGAGGCGCTGTAGGCCGTCGTGTTCGGCCCCATGCGCTTCCCGGCGACGGAGGAGATGTTCACGATCGCGCCGGGGCGCTCGTGCTTCAGCATCTCGCGCGCATAGGCGCGTGACATCAGGAAGCCGCCGCGCAGTTTGACGCGCAGCACGAGGTCGAACTGCGCGACATCCATGTCGACGATCGGCACGCGGTCTTCGCCGCGCGCGGCAGCGGCGTTGTTCACGAGGAAGTCAATGCGGCCGAGTTCCTGCACGGTGCGGTCGATGCAGTCCTGCGCCTGCTGCTCGTCGGCGACATCCATCACGATGGGGAGCGCGCGGCGGCCGAGCGCGCGGATCTCATCGGCGACGGAGTCGATGTCACGCCAGCCGGCGGCCTTCTCGTCGTCGGGGTAACGGTTGGGCGAGCGGCCGGTGCCGGTGACTACGACATCGCAGCCCGCGCGGGCGAGCGCGATGGAAATCTCGCGGCCGATGCTGCGCATGCGACCCGCGCCGGTCACGACCGCCACCTTGCCTTCGAGGCCCGTCAGTTCGAACGCCATTGCGATACCCTCTCGTACTTCATGCGTCGCACGAGATGATAGCCGAGGGCGGGTCGCCGAGGCCGCACCGGCCGCTTCGGGACCAGGCGAAGCCCTCGGCGCAGAGCGCGGCGAGCAGGCGGCGGACGGTGGCGCGCTCGGCCTCGTCACTCGCGAGCGCGCGCACGAAGGCCGGGGTGCGCAGCGGGCCGTCGGCGTCGCGGAGGGCCCGCATGATGCGGCCGCGCCACTGGCGATCGGAGCCGGCAAAGCGACCCTGCGCGCGGATGGGCGCGGCGACCGCGCCAGCTTCGAAGCGCGGGCGGGCGGCGCAGAGGCGGTGGACGACGCAGGCCTGGCAGTGCGGGCGGGGCGTGCAGACCTTCGCGCCGTACTCCATCAGCGTCGCGTTCCACGGCCCGGCGTTGCCGTGCGGGAGCAGGCGGGCGGCAGTCGCATCGATGTCTGCGTGCGGTGTCTCGGCGGCGGGCTGCACATCGCCGTACACGAGGCGGCCGAGCACGCGGATGACGTTGGTGTCGACGGCGGACGCACTATCCTCGAAGCCGAAGCACTGCACGATCGCCGTGGTGAACGGGCCGACGCCGGGCAGCGCGAGGAGCGCCTGTGGATCGCGCGGCAGTGCGCCGCCGTGCAGGGCGACGCAGATGCGCGCTGCCTCGCGGAGCGCGAGGGCACGGCGCGGGTAGCCCGCGCGCTCCCAGACACGCAGTACGGTGGCGGTATCGGCGCGTGCGAGCGCCTCGATGTCCGGGAAGGCCTCGACCCAACGCTGCCAGAGCGGGAGCACGCGCGACATCTGGGTCTGCTGTGAGCAGACGCCGGCGACGAGCGCCCAGTACGGACTGCGGGCGTGCCGCCACGGGAAGGCCTCGCCGTGCGCCTCGTACCAGCCGAGCAGAGCGCGGCGGATCGCGGCGACACGGGACGGCGCGAGTGTGACGCTGGTCATGCGCGACACCGTACCGGCGGTGTGCGTTCGCCGCCATATGCTGGCGTGGCCGGGGCGGAGTTGGCGCGACGGTTGCGCCGGGTGAGGAGTTCCCCATGTTTCAGCCCGAGATCGCCATCTGGGAGGTTACCGCCCGCACGCTGCTTATCTACGCGGTGGTCTTTGTTGGGCTACGTGTGTCGGCAAGCGCGAACTCGGGCAGATGACGGCATTCGACCTCGTCGTAGTCCTGCTGGTGGTGCACCAGCCGGAGATGCCGATTCCGCCCTTATAACCCGTCGCGCGACAGGCCTCTACCGCGCGTGCCATAATCACCCTAGATTCGACACGCGCCGCTGCCCTCGCACTCTCCGTGGAGGC
Organism: Thermoflexus hugenholtzii JAD2; assembly: GCA_945903275.1. Taxonomy (GTDB): domain Bacteria; phylum Chloroflexota; class Dehalococcoidia; order UBA2979; family UBA2979; genus RH-chloro-G1. Next base: position 21,659 of record CAMDNW010000010.1, on the reverse strand, counting down.
GCAGCTCGCGTCATCCACCAGCGAGAGCGCCGGAGCGCCTATGAGGCGGCTCCGCGAGACAGGTATCCGGCCGTGACCCAGACGCAGGCGGCGACGTTTCCGCTGTCCCACCTCCTACCAATGACCGCGGGACTCTCGCCGTCCGGGCGGCTCGCGATCGGCGGGTGCGACACGCTCGACCTCGTGCGCGAATACGGGACGCCGCTGTACGTCTACGACATGGAGACAATCCGGCAGCAGTGCGCACTAGCGCTCGGATCGTTCCGGGCGGAGCACGCGGACACCGACGTGCTGTATGCATCGAAGGCGTTCCTCAACCGGCCATTCGCGCGGATTGTCGCCGATCTCGGACTTGGGTTCGACGCGGTGTCGGGCGGCGAGATCGCGGTGTTAGGCGCGGCGGGCGTGGACATGGGCACGGTCTATTTCCACGGCAACAACAAGGGGCTGGATGAACTGGCACTCGCGGTGGCCTCAGGCGTGGGCCGCATCGTCATCGACAACCTGCTGGAGGTTGCGCTGGTGGAGGCCGCCGCGCGCGAGGCGGGCGTTACACAGGGCGTGCTGATTCGCGTCTCGCCGGGCGTCGACGGGCACACGCATGAGAAGACCACCACCGGCATCTTGGATACCAAGTTCGGGTTGCCGATCGTAACCGGAGCGGCGGAGGCGGCGATCAAGGCGATCGTAGACGCGCCGCACCTCGAATTCCGCGGGCTGCACATGCACCTCGGCAGTCCCATCTTCGAACTGGAGCCGTATGTCGCGGGCGTCGAGGTGATGGCGGAGTTCATCGCCGACATGCGCGACCGGCTGGGCGTTGAGGTACACGAGTTCTCGCCGGGCGGCGGGTTCGCCGTCGCATACCTCGGTGAGCAGGAGCCGCCAGCGTGGAGCGCGTACGCGCAGGCGATCTGCGGCACGCTGAAGCGCGAGGCGGACGCGCGCGGGTTCGCGTTGCCGCATGTGACTATCGAGCCGGGGCGCAGCATCGTGGGGCGCGCGGGTGTCGCTATATATACAGTCGGCGCGCGCAAGGAAGTGCCAGGGATCCGCACGTTCGTCTCGGTGGATGGCGGGATGGCGGACAACATCCGGCCCGCGATGTACGGATCGAAGTACGAGGCGATCACCGCCGAGCGGCCATTCGCGGCTGCGGAAGAACTGGTCAGCGTCGCGGGCAAGTATTGCGAGTCCGGCGACGTATTAATCCGTGACATCCGGCTGCCTCGATTGCAGGCGGGCGAGTTGCTCGCGATCCCGGCGGCGGGGGCCTACCAGTTAGCGATGTCGTCCAACTACAACCTCGCGTACAAGCCGGCGGTGGTTCTGGTCGATAACGGGAGCGCGCGACTGATCCGGCGGCGTGAGACGGCCGACGACTTGATGGCGCTGGACATCGGATGACCGCCATGAACTTCCCGGAGATGGAAGGGCCGCCGACGAGCGCCGATAACTGGGACTTCCATGGCAACGAGCACGCGGTTGCCTCGCTCAAACACGCCATCACCACTGGGCACCTGTCGCACGCGTACCTGTTCACCGGGCCGGCCGGTGTCGGCAAGGGCAAGCTCGCAAAGCGGCTGATACAGGCGCTGGTCTGTGAGAAAGAGCCGGAAGCGCGGCCATGCCTCGAATGCCGGTCGTGCAAGCACATCGAAACGGGCGACGCGCCGGACATCGAGCGCATCGCGATCGGCGGGGTGTGCGACGAAGGCGGGCCAGCGCATAAAGATCATGCCGCCGACGGATCGACGCGCATTCGCATCTGCCAGGTGCGGCGGCTGGAGCGCGTCGCCAGCCTTGCGCCGTACGCCGCGCCGAGGCGCATCTTCGTCATCGATGCAGCGGACGACCTGCAACGTGAGGCGGCGCACGCACTGCTGAAGACCCTCGAAGAACCGCCGTCCTCCGTACTGCTGATCATGCTCGCCACCGATGTCGACTCGCTGCTGCCGACGGTGCGGTCGCGCTGTCAGGAGATTGCGTTGCGGCCGATGCAGCATGCCGCGCTGGCTACGGCGCTGAAGAGCCGCCTTGGGGTGGACGAACTGACGGCGGCGCGGCTGGCGCGTGAGGCGCACGGCTGTTTCGGCCTAGGTGTGCGGCTGCACACCGACCCATCGCTGAGCATGTTGCGCGAGACCGCCGCGGCGGATGCGGAACGCCTCGCGGCGGCGGGGCGGAATGATCGCTTCGATTATGCCGCTACGCTGGCCGGCCGGTGGTCGAAGGAGCGGGGCAGCGTCCTCGAAACCCTCGACTGCTGGCGCTGGTGGTGGCGCGACCGGCTGCACGAGGCAGCACACACCCCGGGCGCGACGCGCTGCTCTGCACCGGAAGCAGTGCGGGCGCTGCGCGCGGTGGCCCGGACGCGCGAGCACCTGCTCGCGAACACGTACCCGCAACTGGCGCTGGAGGTCATGATGCTTGACCTTCCGGTGCTGGCCGCACGAGCCGGAGAGGAGGCCCGTTCGCCGCTCATGGTATGAGCGCGTGCGCGGGGCCGAGATGGACAACGTTGTAGGTATCCGCTTCATCGAGGCGGGCCCGATCTCGTACTGCACGCCGGGCGACTATGCGCTCGGCACGGGCGACTATGTGGTGGTGCGCTTCGACCGCGGCGAACAGCTGGGGTGGGTGGTGCTGGCCGCCGACCAGATCATCGCGGGCAACCTGCCGCAGGGGCCGGTGCGCGTTGTCGACCGCATCGCGACCGCTGAGGATGTGGCGGCGTGGGAGCATAACCGTGAGCGCGCGGCGGAGGACCGTGGCAGCGCACAGGCGCTCGCGGCGCGCAACGACCCGCGCGTGCGCGTCGCGTCGGTGACCTATGACCTCGCGGGCCGCAACGCGGAAGTGACGTTCAGTGCACCGGAGCGCATCGAGCACCGCTGGATGGAACAGCAGTTGGGTGAACAGTTCAGGGCGAACATCCACGTCACGCAGGTCGGCGACCGCGACCGCGCGGCAGCGGCCGGCGGGCAAGACGTGTGTGGGCGTGCGTTGTGCTGCTCATCATGGATGACCGAGTTCCCGGCGATCTCGATCAAGATGGCGAAAGACCAAGATCTGCCGCCGAACCCCTCGAAAATATCGGGGGTGTGCGGGCGGCTGCTGTGCTGCCTTTCGTTCGAGGTGGAGGCATACCGCGAGTTGCGCGGCGACCTGCCGAAGGTCGGCAAGCGTGTGACGACGCCAGTGGGCCGCGCGAAGGTGCTGTCCGTGAACTCGCTCAAGCAACTGGTGCGACTGCGGTTTGACGAGACCGGCGAGATCGTGGAGATCGATGCCGACACGCTGCGCGCACAGTACGGCAGCGCCGTGCGCCCCGAGGAACTTGAGGCGCAGATCGAAGAGCCGCTACGCCGCCGCGACCGCATGCTCCAAGACAACCTGGTCGCGGTGATGGCGCCGGTGGAGCGCACTGAGTACGTGCCGCAGGCGATGCCGGTGCGCGTGCAGCGCGACATTGAGATTGGCTTCACGGAAGCGGTTGCGAGTGACGCAGAGGCGGCCGAGGGCGCTGGCGAGTCGGGCGATGATGAGCCTCGGCGCAGGCGGCGGCGCGGCCGTCGCGGCGGACGCGGGCGGAATCGCGCCGAGGGCGGCGCTGCGGGTGGTGAGGGCGGCGCGTCTGGGGTCAGCCCCGAGGGCGGAGCGTAGTCATGGCCGTGCGGCTGGATGCACTGGTGGATGCGCGGTGGGTGGCCGCTCACCTCGATGACCCGCGGGTGCGTGTACTACACTGCGGATCGGATCAGGCGACGCGGGCACAATACGATGCGGAGCATGTACGCGCCGCGATTTACATCGACGGCTATACAGACATGTGCGAAGACCGTGAGGTGCGCGCGCTCGTGCCGCTGCGCGATTCGATGGAACGGATACTTGAACGCCTCGGTATCACGCCGGAGGACGAGATCGTGTGTTACGCGCCGCAACGGTCGATGTGGCCGGGACGGGTGTACTGGGTGCTGCGGTACTTCCGCTTCGAGCGCGTACACATGCTCGACGGCGGCATCGACGACCTGCGGGCGGCGGGCGTGCCGCTGACGAGTGATGTGCCTGCGTCTCGATCAGTGGGTGCGGTGCGACTGCCGGAGCCGGACGTGGCGATCCTCGCGACGGCGGATCAGGTGCTAGCGGCGGTGCAGGACGCGGAGTCGAGAGGCGCACCGGTCGTCCTCGACTGCCGGAATGATGACGAGTTTGCGGGGCGAGAGCACGGGCACCGGCCGGCGGCACGGCTGGGGCGCATCCCCCGCGCGCAGCATGTGAACTGGGAACTGATCGTGGACGCGCAGGGCCACTTGTTGCCTCGGGAGCAGTTGCGGGCGCTGTACGCGGCGGCGGGGATCGACGGCACGCGGGCGGTGTACCCGTATTGCGGCGGCGGCATCCGGGCGGCGGTGGGCTGGTTCGCGCTGCACGAGTTGCTGGGCTATGAATTGGTGGCGAACTACGACGGGTCGTGGGCGGAGTGGGCGCATCGCACGGAGTTGCCGGTCGAGGTGGGGTAGGGCGAGCGGCGGTGTGGTGTTGGGTCGCTTCCCTTAGACTCTCTCGGATTCGATGCGAATACTGAGTCTTTGGTTGCCGTCTCCCAGACAACTCTCCGATTTGGCGGCACTGTTGGACAATCTTGTTCGTTTTGCGGAGCGGCTCGTGGTGAACTCTGCAGACTTGGCGATGGCTCGACACTTCGGTCGAACGTCTGGGGAATCAGGTCACGTCTGAAGCGGCTAAGTCCTTTCTTGGCGTAGCGGACAGAAACTTACGACCTATCTCTATCTCGTCTATTGGTCCGGCCGGAATCACCGCACTAGTAGGTCGCCTAGGCCGTCGCGCCTCGATCGGCGCGATGTGTTTGTCGATATGGACGGTACTCAGTTGCCGACCGCGTTGAACAGGCCTTCGCTTGCGTCGTTGTATCCGCCGCGCCGGAGGGCGGCACGGCGGGCGGTGGCCTAGCCGAGCAGGAACAGCAGTATTTTGCTGGTCTGGAGGTAGGCGGTCGCGGCGCCGGTGATATCGAATAGGGCGTCGATGGTCTGGCCGGTGTGCTGCTGGATTTCATCGAGGGTGTCGGTGAAGACGGGTGCGGGGGTCGCGAGCCGGTTCTTAGAAGGCCGCGAGCATTCCGAGGGCGACCGCTTCACGGACGATCTGATCGAGTGTCGGCAGGTCGTCGTGTGTGAGCGGTTCGCTGACGAGTTCTTCACCTGTCAACACGTTGAATACATGACGGTGGAAGCCGCCGTGCCTTTCGGCGTTGTCGTAGCGGATGAGCGGGCGATCGGGCGGCAGCCATGCGTGGTAGGCGTAGTCACGGCCTTTGACCACGCTATTGAGCACTTCTAGCCATTTTCGCCGCGTAGCCGTAGGTCATGCGCGCACTCGATCACGCCGGAGACGTGGACTTCGATCAGCGTGCCGGAGCGGTCGACGATATCGAGAAACGAGATGCTGTCATGGACGATGACCCCTCGCGTTCGAGGGTGCGTATGTGGCTCAGATGGACGTCGAGATAGTCGGTGTACTCTTGCCAGATGCGCTGCCACTTTGGTCGCGGAGGCGGTCCAGCGCCTGGTATCTCGTTAGCCACAAGCTGGTCTCTACGGTCTCTGCGATGCTTCCGCACGCGACTGCTGCTTGCATGCTGTCCGAGGTGCGCTCATACCTGGCACTCCAGGAGGCGCACGTAGTCCTCAAGTGTGCGGATGACCTCGTCGCTGCTGCGCTGGCGCCTGCGGATGCCGCGGTCGTAGGTGCTTGCCATGACATTAACCGTACATGCGCCAGAACAAGGGGGGCAATCGGGCGCTACCTAAGCCCGAAGTGCCTCGATCTGGGCGATGTGCTCGCGGAAGTGGGCGGCCATGGCGAAGGCTTGCTGGCGGATGGAGCGGCGGCCGTCTTCGGGGTGCTGGCCGGGGCGGCCCCATGAGGCGTCGGGGAGTTCGGTGAGGAGGGCGACGGACTTGCCGATGGCCTCGGCGAGTCCGTCGAGGAGGCGGTCGGCGGACTGGGATTCCCAGTGGTGGCGCTCGTTCTCGCCTTCGTCGTCGACGCGCTTGATGATGGGGTCGGTCATGTGGGACATGCGGTCGAGATTCTCGCGGGAGACCTGCGCGTAGGCGACGAGGTGGCCGAGGACGCGGACGGGGTTCCATTCGCCCTCGGGGGCCTGGCGCGCCCAGGCGGCGGGCTGGCCGGCGAAGAGGGCGGCGACGCGATCCGGAAGTCCGGAGAGCGCCTCGATCTCGGGCATGTGGCGGCGGGATGCGCCGGTGACGAAGTTGATGCGGAAGGTTGGCTGGGGCATCAGTGGTGCTCCTCGTTGTCCAGTTCGAAGGTGACTTCGATCTCGACCGGCGCGCGGGCCGGGAGTGATGCTACCCCAAGCGCGAGTCTGACGCCGATGCCGGCGTCCTCGCCGAACAGGTCGCGGAGGAGGGCGCTCGCGCCGTTGACGACGGCGGCGTGCTGGTCAAAGTCCGGGATGCAGGCGACGTAGCCGACGGTGCGGACGACTCGGATGCCTTCGAGGGTGCCGAGCAGGTTGTGGACCGCGGCAAGCACGTTGATGGCGGCAGTGCGCGCGGCTTCCTGTCCTTGCTCGATGGACACGCTAGCGCCGAGCAGGCCGGGGTGGATGACCGCGCCGTCGCGGGTGGGGAGTTGTCCCGAGACGTAGATGAAGCGGCCGACGCGTATCGCGGGCTTGTAGATGCCGAGCGTCGCCGCGGCGGGCGGGAGGGTCACGCCGAGTTCAATGAGCCGTCCCGCGATCGCCATCAGACCTCCCGGACGCCGAGGCGTTCGAGGACGCCTTCGAGTTCTTCATCGCTGTAGAAGTGGATTGTCAGCGAGCCTGCGCCCTTCGCGTTGCGCTTCACGGCGACTTTGGTGCCGAGGGCGCGCTGGATGTTCGTCTCAAGAGACTGGCGCTCCCATTCGGAGAAGGTGGGCGACGGCGGCATGCGGCCGCCGTCGATTGGCTCGGGTGAGGGCGGCTGCTTGGTCAGCGCCTCGCGCACGATGCGCTCGGTCTGGCGGACGTTCAAGTGGTCATCGATGGCGCGGAGGAAGAGTTGCTGACGGATGGGGATGTTGGTGACGCCGAGGAGGGCGCGCGCGTGGCCCTCCGTGATCTCGCCGGAGGCGAGGGCGGCCTGAATCTCGGGGGAGAGCGTGGCGAGGCGAACGATGTTGCCGATGGCGGTACGTGACTTGCCGACGCGCACCGAGACCTCGGCCTGCGTGAGGTGGAACTCATCAAGCAGGCGGAGGTAGGCGGAAGCTTCTTCGAGCGGGCTGAGGTCGGCGCGCTGCACGTTCTCGATGATCGCGATCTCGAGCAGTTCCTGCGGGGTGGACTGGCGGATGGTGACGGGGACGCGGGTGAGGCCGGCGGTGCGGGCGGCGCGGAAGCGGCGCTCACCGGCGATGATCTGATAGATCGGCTGGCCGTCGTCGCCGCGCTCCTGTGTGACGAGGATGGGCTGGATGATGCCGTGGATCTTGATCGACTCGGCGAGTTCCAGCAGGGCATCCTCGTTCATGTAGGTGCGCGGCTGGTACGGGTTGGGGACGATGCGGTCGATGGGTACGTCAGTCTGCGGAATGCGCGCGTCGGAAGGGGTGCCCTCCGGGATGAGCGCGCCGAGTCCACGACCGAGTCCCCGCGAGGCCATCAGGTGCCTGCTGCGCGTGCGGGCGCGCGCAGTTGCGCGAGCAGTTCGTCGGCGAGTTCCTCGTAGGCGATCGCGCCGGGTGAGCGCGGGTCGTAGAGCTGGATGGGGGTGCCGTGGCTGGGCGCCTCGGAGAGGCGGACGGAGCGCGGGATGACGGAGTGGAAGGTGTTGGTGAAGTGCTTGCGCACCTCGTCCTCCACCTGCTTCGCGAGGTTGGTACGGCCGTCGAACATGGTGAGCACGATGCCACGGATTTTCAGGCGCGGGTTGAGGTTGGCCTGTACGAGTCGAAGGGTCTGCGAGAGATGGCCGAGGCCTTCGAGCGCGAGGTACTCGCACTGCACGGGGATGATCACCTCGTCGGCGGCGGAGAGCGCGTTGACGGTGAGCAGACCGAGTGAGGGCGGGCAGTCGATGAGGATGATGTCGAAGCGTTCGCGGAGCGGGTCGAGGATGCGCTTCATGCGGAACTCGCGCGCCATGGACGAGACCAGTTCGACCTCGGCGCCGGCGAGGTTGGGGGTGGTGGGGACGAGCCAGAGACCGATGACGCCGGTGCCGACGATGGCGTTCTCGATGGGGCGTTCGTCGACGAGCGCCTCGTAGAGTCCACCGCTCTCGCCCTGCTTCTGGCCGAGGGCGGTGGTGGCGTTGGCCTGCGGGTCGGCGTCGATAAGCAAGGTGCGCTGGCCGCGCGCTGCGAGGGCCGCGCCGAGGGAGACCGTTGTGGTGGTCTTCCCGACGCCGCCCTTCTGGTTCACGACGGCGAATATCAGGCTCATTGCGCTGTCTCCGCGCCGAGTATACGGGCCACGATTGGCCGCGCATGCACAGAACACCAACGATGCAGGCGGCGGCCAGTCACTCGTGGCACAGCGGGTTCAGTCTCCGCCGTCCGCTGGCAGCACTTCGACCTGACGGTTCTCGCCCTGACCGACGGATTCGGTGCGGACACCGGCCTCGGTCTCCATGGTGAGGTGAATGATGCGGCGCTCGGCGGGCGGCATGGGTTCCAGGGTGATCACATCGCCGGTCTCGCGAACCTCGGCGGCGATGCGGCGGGCCATTTCGATGAGGGTCTGCTCGCGGCGCTTGCGGTACTGCTCGATGTCGAGGCCTACGACGTGGTCGTTGCCGTACTTGGTGGCGACGAGCACGTTGATGATGTACTGCAATGCGGCGAGAGTCTCCCCACGGCGGCCGATGAGCAGGCCGAGTTCGTCGGAGACTTCCTCGTTCGCGCCGTACACTTCGAGCACCTGCTCGACAAGGCCGAAGCCATCGCCGGCGGTCTCCGGTTCGCGGGCAGCGATCTCGGTGTCGGTCATGCCAAGCAGGTTGAGGACATCGCGCAGCGTGCGGCCGGCGTAATCAACCTGATCCTCGGCATCAGCGGGCGGAGCGAAGGGCGGCGGGTTGGGTGCGCCGGGGACGCGAGTGACATCGTCTCCCGATACCGGCGTGCCGCGCGGCGGGCCTTCACGGAACCCGCGATCGCCTCGATCACCACGATCATTGCGATCACCTCGGTCGCGGTCGCCGCCACCCACTGGGCGTCCGCCGCCATTGCTGCCGGGGCGGCCCTGGTTGGAGTAGCCGCCGCGCGGACGGCCACCGGCCGGGGCGCGATCGGTGGAGTCGCGGCGCGGGCCATCATCGCGATCCGATGTTGCGTCACGAGGGGGTGCTGCGTCGCCGCGCGGCACATCGTCACGCCTCGGTTCACGCGGGGCGCGGGGTTCACGCAGCGGGCGCGACTCGCGGGGCGCCTCGGCGGGCGGCGCCTGGCGTGCGGAGACGCGGACGATGGCGTCCTCGCCGCCGATGCCGAGGAAGCCTTTGCTACCGGCGCGGATTACGTCGACGTCGACCTGATCGGGGGTGAGGTCCAGTTGCTCGAGTGCTCGAGCCACTGCCTCCTCCACCGTCTTTCCGCTCACTTCCACCACTCGCATGCGCATTGTCGTCTCCAGAATCATTAGCAGCGCCGGCTGTTGCGGCGCCCGGTGAGCGATTGGCGCCCGCGGCGGCACGCGCCGGAGGCAAGAACCCGAAGTTGGAGGGGAGGAGCGACCGCCATGTGAAGTCGCCGGATCCCACGAACACCCATTGCAGGATGATGCCGATGATCGTGCTGACGCCCCAGTAGACGCCGAGAGCGGCGGGCACCTGCAAGACGAAGATATAGCCGAACATCAACGGGATCATCCACTGCATCATGGAGTTCATCTGCGCCTGCTGCGGGTTGGCTGCCGCCGCCGCGCGGTTGGTGGAGATGCGCTGCTGTAGCCACATGGAGGCGAACACGATGACACCGAGCGGCGTGCTGCCGTTCTCGCCGAGATCCATGCCGAAGAAGTCCGTGCTCAGCGGGAGCGCGTGGCGGACGAAGGGGATGTCGTAGAGCCTCGATGACAGAACGAGCATGGAGTCGGGGGTGCTGGCGAGGGTCACGCGGATCGTCGCGTAGAGGGCGATGAAGATCGGCATCTGCACGACCATGGGGCCGAGACAGCCGATAGGGTTCACGCCCGCCTCGCGATAGAGGCGCATGGTCTCCTCGGAGCGGCGCTTGGGGTCGGTGTACTTTTTGTTTATGTCCTGTAAGGCGGGGCTGAGTTCCTGCATCTTGCGGGCGGAGCGGAGCGTCTTGAGGGTGAGCGGGAAGGTCACGACCTTGGTGATGACCGTGAACAGCAGGATGGCGATGCCGTAGGAGCCAAAGGACAGGCGGGAGAGCGCGATCAACGAGTTGATCAGCGGATCTTCGAAGAGTGCCTGCCAGAGCGCGCCGATGGGCATGGGTTGGGGTTGGTCTTCCTGTTAGGTCGTATGTGGGCTAGTAGGTGGGTTAGTTGTCAGGTGAGAACATACGTTCTGTAGTGCCCTTATCCTGAGGGCGAACACGATGCACGTCACCATTCTCAGCGACGTATAGGATGGCTGATTCTACCACCAGCGGGTTGGCGAGGAAGCGGGCATCTTCGACCGTCTTGCGCCAGCGTTCGGCGCCGGTGGTGGGGTCGAGTCCGGCAAGGACGCCGTTGCGGGTGGCGACGACAAGCGTACCGCCGACGATGACCGGGGCTGCGTGTACCTCGCCCGCTTTGACAGGGGTGTTCCAGCGCTCGCGGCCGGTGGCAACATCGAGCGCGTAGACGGTGCCGACGGAGGAGACGGCGAAGACGGTGTCACCGGAGACGAGTGGGCGCGCCCAGAACCAGTTGTCGCCAGTGAAGGCCCAGCGTTCGGCGCCGCGGGCGGTGGTGTCGAGGGCGACGAGGCGGCTCTGGAGGGTGGGCACGAGCATCAGATCGCCTGTAAAGGCGAGGTCACCGGCGACCGCGCCGCCGATGTCCTGCTGCCAGCGAACCGCGCCGGTGAGGGGATCGAGGGCGCGGACGTGGTGATCGAAGGCGGCGATGTAGAGAGTGCCTCGGTCGATGACCGGGGCGGACCAGATGCGGGTGCCGAGGCTGAGGAACGGCTGGGAGAGTGCTCCAGTGGCCGCATCGATGCTGCGGACGGTGCCTTCCTGGGTGGCGATGTAGAGGCGGCCATCGGCGAAGGCGGGGGTGGCGATGATGCGGCTCCCGGCGTTCACGCTGGGCCAGCCGTCGATGCGGCGGCCGGTGGTGGGATCGATGGCCAAGACGACGCCGGAGTAGCCCGCGAGATAGATGCGCTGCTGTTGGCCGGCGCGCCCGACGATCGGGGCGGCGTAGATGGTCTGGAGGGCGGCCTCGTCACTGCGGCCAGAGAAGAGGCGCTGGTACCAGGGCTTTTCGGACTCGCTGGGAGGTGGGTAGGTCCAGGCGACGGCGGGCAGGGCGTCGTTAGCGGTGCGGAGGGCGGTGACTTTGCCCTGACTGTTGCTGGTGAGTATGAGATCGCCGGTGGCGATGGGGGCACCCCAGCCCGCAGCAGCCTCGACGGGTGCGCAGGCGGTACCAAGGAGGAGGAATGCGCCCAGTACAAGCGGAAGGATGGTGGCTCTGTGGGTTCGGCGCGGCGCACAACTGCTCTCAGCCTTAGCAATTTGTTTCACGTGAAACAATCTGTATAAGCGAATGATATCTGAAACGGGCTGGTTCAGGTGGTTTGGGAATGTGGAGGGCAGTTGGGGGGCGCCTTTCGTCTCGATCATCGGGCGATCGGGTGGTGGGAGGAGGTCTGCGGGGCGGAATCGGCGATCGTGAGGCGCCTTTGGGCCTCGTAACTGCTGTCAGCCTTAGCAATTTGTTTCACGTGAAACAAATTGTATATGCGGATGCTAGTTGAGATTAGATCTGGGGAAGGGTGTTCAGTGGCCTCGGGCACCGGATCGTAGCCGCCGGCGTGCCAGGGGTGACAGCGGGAGAGCCGTTTGGCGGCGAACCAGCCGCCGCGCAGGGCACCGAAGCGGTTGATGGCCTCGATGGCGTAGTTGGAGCAGGAAGGCTGGTAGCGGCAGACAGGCCCGAGGTGGGGGGAGATGGCTTGTTGGTAGAGGCGGATGAGGGCGATGGAGATAGATTTCATAAGTTTTATGTAGTTTTGGTGAGGTTTTGTGTTTTGGTGGGCGAGGGGAAGAGGAGGTTGGCGCGGGCGGCGCAGTAGTGGACGGCCTCGCGGAGGTCGTCGAAGGTGGCGAGGACGGTCTGGGGGCCGGGGGTGAGGACGAGGTCGAAGCCGGGGGTGAGGGTGAGGGCGCGGAGTATCTCGCGGAGTCGTCGGCGGACACGGTTGCGGACGACGGCGGGGCCGATGCGGCGGCCTACGGCGTAGCCGAGGCGGTTGTGGCCGAGGCCGTTAGGCCGGAGGCCGAGGCTGAGCAGCCGGTGCCGCATACGACGCCCATCCTGGAGTACTGCGACAAAGTCCTGCCGGCGGCGGAGGTGTGCTGCTCGGGCCGTTGTGCTGGCCCGGGCTGTGAGAGTCAATGCCGTGTGGTAGTTAGATGGTGAGCCGGGCGCGCCCGCGCGCCCGGCGGCGCTTGATGATGTCGCGTCCATTGCTGGTGGCCATGCGTGCTCGGAAACCGTGCTTGCGCAGGCGCGGGATGCGCTTGGGTTGCCAGGTTCGCTTCACGTAGCCGCTCCGTTTCGTGCCTTGTAAGTATACGGGCGAAGGAGGGGGTGGGGGAAGGCCTCACGCCCTCCTTCGCCAAGGGGGCGAAGGAGGGCGTGAGGGGGAATGGTGGAGGGCGGCGGCGGCGGCCATGAATTGTGCGTTGCTGCCGGTGTGGTCGCCGGTGGTCTGGCCGTCGATGCCGGTGATGACGAAGAGGCCGGGTTTGCCGGGGGTGGTTTGGATGGTTTGGAGGCGGGCGACTTGTTCGTCTGTGAGCGGTGCGACGGGTTGTTGGGTGATGCCGGTGAGGTTGAGCATGGCGGTCTCCGGTGTGTGTGGGTGCCGGAGTGCCTCGGACTGTGGCGGCGAGGGTGGGGTGAGTGTAGTGGGCGCTGATCGAGGTGTGGGCTGGTGATAGACTCGGCGGCGCAGTGTGTAGGAGGGCTTCGATGAAGCTGTTGCGGCGAGTTGTTGCGGTGGCAGTTGGTGCGGTTGGTGCGCTTGCGCCCACATGGATGTTGGCGGCGGAGGAGGCTGGGCGGGCGTTGGAGCAGCCGGCGGGGAGCGGGATGGTGATCTTGGCGACGCTGGGTGCGGTGGGGTTGTTGTTTTTGGTGAGTGCGCTGGGGTGGTTGTATCAGCAGAAGCGCCAGTTGCACTGGCGCTTCCAGGATGCGGATGCGCCAGCGGAGCACCATTGACTGCGGCCGTAGGCCGTTTCCCGTTTGCTGGTAGGTGCGTTTCGGGAATCTTGCGGTGAGGTGTTTGCTTCGTTACTTGTGGTGATCGCCATCGTGGTTGGATTGGGTTCAGGCTCGGGTGCCCCGCGTGCTTAATTCGCCAGTGAGGATTCCGGAAGCGTCTTCGAATGGCAGTGAGCTGACTGCGATTGCCACGTCAGGGTTGACCTTCGCCCTTTCCGCGCCAGTTCCGGTCTGGTTGCTCGTCCCTGTTTGGGAATTCAATGCTCACGCGTGGCATCGTTGTGATCGGGGCGTTCTGTTGGAGGCGCGCATCAAGAACGGCGCGGCCTTTCGGATGTTGCCTGTGAAGCGAGTAAGGCGCTTGCGGGCGGCAGTTCGCTAGACCGTCAGCGGTCACCCCCCCCCGGGGGGGGTGACCGCTGAGGATGTCGAAGCCTTTTTACGTACCGTGAATCCGTCGCCCCCCTCAACGCCGAGTGCACCCCTCCTACCGTTCGCGGTCTACTCCGGTTGGCATGGTGTGCAAGCGATGAATCCCGGTGGTTTCTTGTTGATGGAGATGTTTCACGTTCAGTTCAATGATGTAACAGACGTGGGGCCAGATGACATTCAGGTATCGATCCCCAGCGATCACGGCCCGATGACAATTCATCACGTAGACATGACGCCCGTCACTCTTGAGTTTCGTGTCACAGCCGATGGAATGCACCTGTAGGGACGACGCGCCCTGATTTCGGTCGCTGAAGACGTCATGGTTACGGTGAATTGGGAACGTCTGAGGTGACCTTTCTCTGCCTGTGAGCCCCTTGTATTCAAGCGTCTCAGTGGAAAGGAGTGCCCGCATGGTGTCCGTGAACAGGGTCTGGTCTTCGAGTCGCGGTTGTTGAACCGTCTTCGAATTCTGCGAGGTAGGCCTCAAGGTGCTTCTCACTCATCGGCTGCACGGCGGCTACAGGACGTGCGCGCGTCTGGGTTACGCCCACTGCGTTACGAGATGCAGTGGTGTGCAGCAAGACGGGGCGCGGGTGCGTCTTGTTGGTGTGTGCGGTGTGCCTCGGTGGGTGTTAGCGGGCGGGGACGGGGCGGGCGGCGAGTTCTTTGTCGAGTTCGGCGATGCGGGTTTCGACGCGGCCGATACGTTCGCGGAGGTCGGTTTTGAGTTCGTTGAGTTGTTGGAGTTTGGGTTCGACGACGGCGAGTTGGGTTTTGAGGGCGCGGAGGGTTTTGTGGGCGCGGGGGAGGATGGTGGCGTGGTCTTCGGGTTCGCCGGTGAGTTGGGCGCGTTCGCGCTGGGCGCGGAGTTCGGCGCGGGTTTCTTCGGCTTCGACCATTTCTTTGATTTCGGCAAGGGAGAAGCCCAGGAGTTGCTGGAGTTTGCGGATGAGTTCGATGTGGGCGATGTCTGCTTCGGAGTAGAGGCGGAAGCCGCCTTCCATGCGGTCAGCGGGGGTGAGGAGGCCTTTTTCTTCGTAGAAGCGGAGGGTGCGCTGGGTGACGCCGGTGCGTTCGGCGACTTCGCCGATCTGGTAACGCGCTTCGAGGGCGTCGAGGTTGCCGGGGGTGGCTGGGGTCATGAGCGTGGCCTTTCCGTCCTTTGAGGGGGCGGATGGTCGCTTCGAAGCATCTAAATGATAGGTATGGGGAGGAGAGGTGGTCAAGCGAGGAGTTTTTATGTGAAGTGAGCCTCTCACTCCCCCCTCTCGGGGAGAGGGGGGAGTGAGAGGCGAGGGACTAGTGCTCGTCGTCGTCGTCGTCGTCGTCGTCGAGTTGGGTGGAGCGTGGGGGGGCGGGGGCGAGGGCTTCTGAGTGGTCGCGGGGTTGGCGGGGAGCAGGGACGGCGTTTGCGGCTTCGATGAGGGCGGGGGCGAGGGCGGCGGGGCCGATGATGGCGGCGATGCCTGTGTCTCGCCAGAGTTCGAGGGTTTGGGGGGTGGGGGCGGTCTGGACGGTGACGAAGAGGGGTTTGCGGGCGAGGCCGGCGATGCGGGCGAGTTGGAGTTGATCGCGGACGGTCATGGCTGCTGTTGGGGTGTCTCTATTAATAAGGACAGCGTCGACATCGAGTGCGCGGAAGAGGCGGAGGGTGGCGTCGTCGTGTGGGGTGGGGGCGATGGTGAGGTAGCCGAGTTTTTGTTCGAGTAGGGCGGCGGCGTGGGTTTGGTCGTCGGCGTAGACGAGGAAGTCGGCGCCGGCTTCGGTGATGGTTTTGGTGTCTTCGGGGGTGGCGGCGTGGATGCGGACGCCGAGGATGGTGGTGGCGGCGGCGGCTTTCGCCTCGGTGAGTGCGGTGAGGGGGCCGGTGTAGACGATGGCGTCGGCGCCAGCGGTATGGGCAGCGGTGACTTCGGCGGGTGTGGCGGCCTCGGCGAGTACGAGGAGTTGGCGGGGTTTGGCGTCCGCGGCGGCGCGTGTAGGTGCGAAGCCGAAGGTGGCGGGGCGGCGGCGGGAGACGTCTCTCATGCGGTCGCGGAGTTTGCTCATGGTCTCACACACCTCACCCACCGGCCCCTCTCCTGAGGTCAGGAGAGGAGGGAGCCGGAAACGGAACTCATGATGCGGCGCAGTTGGCCCGGATCGCGGGGGATCTGGGTGCCTGGGCGCGTGTTGGGCCTGGAGCCGGCGGGGGGAATTGAACCCTCGACCTGCTGTTTACGAAACAGCTGCTCTACCGCTGAGCTACACCGGCTTGTGGGACATTGTACGAGGGGAGTGAGGAAGCGGGAATTGCCTCCCTCACGTGTTTCACTCGGCCTATTTCTGTGGCTTAGTCCGGATGGTCCTCTCGTTCAGCCCCATCTTGAAGTGGCGCGTGAACACGATGGCAAGCTCGGACGTCGAATGGTCCCTGCAAAGCCAGCAGGAAGGATTCGCGACCATACGGGCTCTCCTTTGTTGCCCCTTTAGAACAGCCGCAACTGTAGCCGCTTCCAGTCGGTCTTGGCGGTGCTTCGTTCTTCCTTTGGGATGCGCGGCGTGCCTCGATAATGGCGGGAGCGGGTGTGGGTGCCGTGCTGTCGGAGGAGTACGGCGGGATGTGGGTTGAGTGGTGGGCGAGGTGGGAGCGGAATGCCATAGTCCTGTTCGGGCGGCGCATCGTTAGACTCGGTGCCATGACGACCGTAGGCCTCTTGGAGGAAGCGGATCTCTCCACGTTGCTCGCCGCTTTTCCTGAGCCTAGAAGTCCTGAGCATCGGCACACTCAGCGGTTCCGGTGGCAGAGTTCAGGGGGGATGTTACGAATCTGATGGCATGGAACGATGACCGTCCGGTGGGCTGGATATTCATCCGGTGACCGGGGGTGGCTGGAGTTGAGCGTACTCGTCAGGCCGAGGCGCTTGGATGTGCCGAGTTGGGCGACCTCTTTGTGGCTGAACCGGATCGCGGTCACGGTATCGGCCGAATGCTGGTGGAGGCGGCCGAGGCTGCCGTTCGTGCTCGGGGCATTCCGGTAGTTGGATTCGAAGTAACGTCCCGGAATCCTCTCCAAATCCCTGCCCGCACCCTCTATGCACGTTTGGGCTATGAGGATGCGGGGCTTGGCGAGTTCATCTCCGGTTACACGTATTGGGATGAGCATGGGCGAGCCATTCGGGACGAGGAACCGCACGTTTACATGCGTAAGACTCTCTCGCTCACTACGGGAGTGGTGGCGGGGCCGGATTAGAAGGCAGAGGGGGGAATGGGGAGAGCGGCGCGCCTCGGAGGGTGGGGGCGGTGGATTGAGGTAGGGGGTGGGCTTTATCATCGCGGGCGGTGGAGGATGTATGACGACTGAGCTGGCGGCGGGGTTTGGTGATTTGACGGTGCTGACGACGCCTGAGGTCGAGGTGTTTGTACTGGATCTGGAGGCGTACGAGGAGAATCCGCCGTACTACGTGGATATTGCGGGGCGGAGGTTCGCATATTCCTCGATCACGTTTCCGGTGAAGGGGCACGGGTCGGCTTTGCCGCCGTTTGTGCGGGAGCACGAGGCAGAGGGTCGACTGGTGGTGCTGGTGGAGCGGAAGAGCCGCTACATGGCGTATGTGCACGATCCCTCGATCTCGTACGACGATGATGATGAAGGTGACGAGGAAACGTAGCCGGGTGGCGTTGTGAGCGATGCGGCGGATGGCGTTACCGGCAGCAGCGGGCGCGGGATTTGTCAGAGTGGCGAGGGCGCGGTGTGCGTCTGCGCGAGTGGCGTGATGCGTATTCACTAAGTAGCGATGATTCACGCACACGAGTGCGCGCGCCGATCTGTGTGGTGCGCGGTGGTGCAGTTGGAGTAGATATCCGGCATGAGTATCGAGATGCCCACACGGAGTGAGGCTGTCGCGATCGAGGTGGTAGGTGATGACGCGCGCCTCGATGGCGGGGGTGCGCCTCGTGCGGCGGGGTGGGCGCTGGCGGCGGTGGTGGCGCTGGGTGCGGTGGTGCGCGGGTGGTATGTGCTGGGTGTGGACTTTCCGCTGAACGACGGCGGGTTGTTCTTCGCGATGGCGCAGGATTTGCAGGCGAATGGCTATGGGTTGCCGGCGGCGACCTCGTACAACGGTATTGAGATTCCGTTCGCGTACCCGCCGCTGGGGTTTTACCTGGCGGCGGTGCTGGATGCGGTGACGCCGTTGTCGCTGGTGGATGTGTTCCGGGTGTTGCCGTTCGCATATTCGTTGCTGACGGTGGCGGCGTTCGGTTTGCTGGCGCGACGGTTGTTGTCGCGGTTTGGTGCGGTGGCGATCGTGTTGGCGACGCTGGCGTTCGCGCTGACGCCTCGCTCATTCATCTGGTTGCTGATGGGGGGCGGGGTGGCGCGGGGCCTCGGGTTGTTGTGTGCGCTGCTGGCGCTGCATGAGGCGCACCGGCTGTATACGGATGGCGCGGCGCGTGCGCCTCGGTATGTGTTGACAGCGGGGGCGTTGTCGGCGTGCACGGTGCTGGCGCATCCGGAGACGGGATGGTTTCTCGCGTTCAGCATGGTGTTGTTGTGGGCAGGGTACGGGCGCAGTCGCATGTCGTTTTTGTGGTCGGCGGCAATGGCGGGGCTGACGGTAGTGCTGACCGCGCCGTGGTGGGCGTGGGTGGTGGTGCAGCATGGGACTGCGCCGTTTGTGGCGGCGAACGCGACGGGCGGGAATGTGTTTTCGGGCGGGGCATCGACGTGGCAGGCGGTGCTGTTACTGTTGCGGCTGACGGCGACGAGCGAGCCGTGGTTCCCGTTGATCGGTGCGCTAGGAGTGCTGGGCGCGCTGGCGTGTATGCGGTCGCGGTTGTGGGTGTTGCCTGTGTGGTGGACGGTGATCATTGCGCTGGACCTGCGCGCGTACCCGACGTTCACCTCGATACCGGTGGCGATGCTGGCGGGGGTGGCGGTGGGGCAAGTGGTGTTGCCGCTGGCGCGGCAGGCGTGGGATACACCGCTGTTGAGGGGGGTGCACGTGGGGTCGCTGCGATGGGGCCGGTGGGAGTGGCGGATCGCCTCGGTCGCGGGGGTGTCGCGCGGGGCGGTGTTGGTGGGCGGGTTGTTGCTGGCGTATGTGGGGGTGGGGGCGGTGGCGCAGAGCGAGGGGTTCGGCGGGGAGACACACTACCTGGCATCGGTGAGTGCGGAGCAACGGGAGGCGATGCGGTGGATCGGGATGAGTACGCCGTCGTGGTCGCGGGTGCTGGTGACGCCTCGGGGGCCGTGGCAGACGGATCGGGAGGCGGAGTGGTTCCCGGTGCTGGCGGGGCGGCCGAGTGTGGGGACGGTGCAGGGGTCGGAGTGGACGGGTGGGTTTGAGGCGGCGGTGCGGGCGCATGATGCGGGGTGGGGGTGCGGGTACGAGACGGCGGAGTGTCTGGGCCGGTGGGGGGTGGTTTACGGGCGGGTGTTCACGCATGTGTATGTGCCGCGGTCGAGCGGGGGGCAGTGTTGTACGACGCTGGTGGAGAGTTTGCGGCGGAGTCCAGGGTATCTGTTGATTTATGACGGGGCGGGCGGGTCGGTGTTTGCGCGGACGAGTACGTCGACCTCGGTGGCGGCTGCGGCCTCGGTGGATGTGAGGGCGGGGGAGTAGGGATTTATGCGGGGTAGTGGCGACTAGAACCAGATGGCATCTTCAGGTTCTGGTGGCAGGATACGGATACCGAGAACCCGGACTTCTCTTTCTTCTTCCATTAGGTCGTAGGTCAGGTAAATAGTGAGCCACTGAATCGAATAGACCGCAGGGTCGTCGTTAAATTGAATGCACCCTACCTTCGGGTTCGCGGGGCGCGGATCAATCCTCTAAGGACATCAACGCATAGTCGTAGTGCAGGCGCCGCCGAAGCGTTAACCCTCAGCGACCGCTAGTACCTCGAGCGCGATGTAAACGGTATATCCGCCCAAGTGCCTTACATTCCCAATGGAGTGAAGCGTCCTGCGGCAAAATCCTGCCTGTTACGATGAGTGCTCTTTGATAACTCTTGGTCACCAGATAGCCTAGATTGCATCGCCTCACGGTCGGTGGGCGGTGGATTCGAGTCGACCGGATCAGAGATGAGCAACAATTACGTTCTGAAGAACGCGCGTGTCTCCTCAGGGTCAAGATAGGTTGCTCCAGAATCGCGAGCCTCTTTCCAGAGGCGTTCGCGGTGAGTGCGCTCCCGAAGTGCCCATGCAGAGAACTGTGCGTAGTGTAGATTGACTGCATCAATGAGTTCTCGGGCACTCTTATCGCCTAGCGCCTCGCCATCAGATGGTTCTGTGATTCGCTGATTATCCCAATGCTTGTAGGCATGGTAGACAATCGGTACTACTGGGCCATGCTTCAACGCGATCAGCGATCAGCGATCAGCGATCAGCGATCAGCGATCAGCGATCAGCGAATAGCGGACGGCCCTATACAGCGAGTGAGAAGCCTTGGGCGTAATGGCAAAGCTTTTGAAGTTTCAGGTTGGAGAGATCATCTTCAACGTCTGCGTGTTCCACGAAGTAGCGAGCGACATCTAGGGCAGTGGTCATCACAGCGGCCCCTGTATCGATGGATTGCGTACCGCAATCAGGCATTGCAAGTACGAATTCCTGCCCGAGATCTTCTATCGCCGTGCCACTGGCGATGCCTCGGGTAGACCCCACCGCAGCACGCTCACCAAATGCCGCTTGAACAGGCGGTTGTTGGTGTCTCTAGGCAAGTATTTGGTCACGTTTCGGACATATCAATGGCACGTTCGTCGTGGTTCTGTGCAGTCACAGAATAGCGCATTTGGATAACGACTCTTTGTAGGTAAGTAAAGCGGCACGCGCTGCAGCCTGCACAGGGTGCGCTGCAACGCTTCCCGTTCGGGTACGCAGCGGCGTGCGTGCCTGGGAACACTGTGAGTGCTGGTGCGGGTTAGCGGACGCCGGGTTCGGGGGAGCGGTTGCGGTTGGTTTTGATGAAGGCTTCGAGGGCGCCGGTGTCTATGGCGTCTTGCTGGAGGAGGCGGCCCCATGAGGCGGAGGCTGCGGCGGCGGCGTTCTGGGGGCGGGGGGAGAGGATGACGTCGCGGCTGTATTTGGATTGGAGGTCGCGGAGTTTTTGGATGCCAGCGGTGTCGAGTTTTTCGGGGTTGTAGGTGAACCAGATGATGCCGTGTTCGAGGGAGTGGATGGCCTGGCCGTCGGGGATGGGGGCGGCGTAGGCGGCGGGGGCCTGGGGGGTGGCGAAGTGGGGCCCGGAGACGGGTGGTTTGCCGGCGGAGATGACGAGTTCGGCTTCGGTGGTGACGTGTTTGCCCGCGCCGGTGGAGGTCATTTCTTCGCCCATGAGGGGGGCGGTGGAGACGGCGTTGGAGGATTGGCTGCGGGCGTTAGTGAAGATGAGTCCGCCGACGAGGAGGACGGAGCCGAGGACGATGCCGAGGGTCCAGAAGCCGCCCCAGGCGTCCAGGGTTTCGCGCCATTGGGGGCGGGTGGGGGTGACGCGGGCGGCGCGTGTTTCGGGGTTGGAGGGGGAGTTGCGGCGGCGGGTGGGGCGCATGCGCTGGCGGGACATGGGGGGTTCCGTTTCTGGCTGGCGGTGGGGGCGGCGGTTGCGTCGGGGCGCCTCGATGTGTGTGTGGTGCGGTGGGAGTGGGTTTGATTATCCCGGGTGGTGTGTGGGAGGGGCAACCGTACCCCCAACCCCTCTCGCTCTGAGGGAGAAGGGAGGGGAATAGGAGGGAGGGAGCGGCTTGCTGCGCGGCGACACTCAGACGCCCGTGCAGTGAGCGCGGGCGTCTG
>CAMDNW010000009.1 GCA_945903275.1 Thermoflexus hugenholtzii JAD2 | reverse complement strand
AGGGCGCGTACCGAGAAGAGAAGGGCGGTGGCGACCACGATGAGCGTAGCGCAGAGCAGAATGCCGACGACCCCGTAGACGATGACGACGATATCACGGAGTTGTTGGAGATCCATGGCGACAGCGTATCGGGTGGGGCGAGTCTGGGCGAGTGGCCGCGCAGTCGATGTGTTCGACCGAGGCTGAGATGACTGACCGTCAGGCGAGGCGGCGCTCGATGACGCCGCCACCGATGACTTCGTCGTTGCGGTAGACGACGACGGCCTGGCCGGGGGAGACGGCGCGGACGGGGCGGGCGGTGTCGACGCGGAAGCCGTTGGCGGTGACTTCGGTGACGTGGGCGGTGACGAGTGCGCCGTGGTAGCGGATGCGGGCGGTGAGGGCCTCGTGCGGCTCGGGGGGGCCTGCGACCCAGTGAGGGGCGGAGGCGTAGAGGGCGTGGGCGGCGAGATCGTCGTCCATGCCGACGACGACGACGTTGGTGTCGGGGCGAATCTCGGTGACGTAGCGAGGCTCGGTCGTGGTGAGGCCGAGGCCACGGCGCTGGCCGACGGTGTAGCCGGGTGCGCCGTCATGCGTCCCGACAGTTGCGCCGGTGGTGTCGAGGATGGGGCCAGCCTCGAAGGTGACGCCGCGTGCGCGGAGCAGTTCGCGGTAGTCGCCGCCGGGGACGAAGCAGATGTCGGCGCTGTCGGGCTTGTCGGCGACGCCGAGGCCGAGTGAGGCGGCGATGCGGCGCACCTGTGGCTTGGTGAGGTTGCCGAGAGGGAAGAGGGTGCGGGCGAGGGCGTGCTGGTTGAGGGTGTAGAGGACGTACGACTGATCTTTCTCATCGTCGTCAGCGGTGAGGAGGCGGTAGACATCCCCGTCGCGCTCGACGCGGGCGTAGTGGCCGGTGGCGAGGAGGTCGCAACCCATCGCGACGGCGCGGTCGAGCAGCGTGGAGAACTTCACGTGCTGATTGCAGTCGAGGCAGGGGTTGGGGGTGCGGCCGGCGGCGTAGGCATCGACGAAGCGGTCGATGACATCGTGGCCGAACTCGCGCTCGAGGTTGAGGACGTAGTGGGGGATGCCGATGCGCTGTGCGGCGGCGCGAGCGTCGGCGACATCCTCGACGCCGCAGCAGGTGCGATGGTTGCGGAGGGCGGTGTCGTTGGCCTCGGTGTAGAGGCGCATGGTGACGCCGATCACGTCGTAGCCCTGCTCGTGGAGGAGGGCGGCGGCGACGGCGGAGTCAACTCCACCAGACATGGCAACGAGCACGCGTTGGGGCATGCACACATTGTAGAGGGTGCGGCGGTGGACGCTCGCGACAGGTGGCGGGGTACGATAGATACATGCAGAAGCGCTTCATCCTAGTGCTGGTGTTGGTGGTTGGACTCACCGTGGTTGGGTGCGGCGGGAACGACGATGTACAGGTGACGCCCGCGACCGCCACGGCGACGGCAGCGGCAACACAGACGGCGACCGCGAGCGCGACAGCCTTGGTACCCGCAGCAGGGACGGTGACGGCGGCGAACCTGCCGGTGCTGAACGGGATGCGGTGCGTGGGGCAGTGGCGGAACCTGACGCTTGGGAGCACGGGGGCGTTTGCGGCACGCATCGAGGTCGGCGGAGGGGGTGGAGCGATCACGCTGGACGTAGGCGGGAGCGTGTTCGGGGCGCAGGGCGGGACGGTGGAGTGGCCGTTCCGGCTGGTGAACAACGCGTTCGAGATCGAGGCACACACGACGCTGTTCGGGCACATAAGCATGCGCATCGGGCTGGACGGGAAGGCGATGGGGACGTTACAGGGGGTACCGGCGCTGGGGCCTCAGTCCACGGTGACGCTGACGGACTATTCGTTCGTGAACAACCAGTTGAAGTTCGGGGTGGATATCGACTCGGGGAACGGTCGGGTGAAAGCGAAATCGGAAGTGACGGCGGCATGCTCACGGTGATGGCTATACTGGATGCATATGACGAATCACGCTGTTACGAAGGCCGTGCTGCACGGGCCTGAACTCGCGCATCACGTTGTGGACGTGCTGGTAGACCGGCAGGCCGAGAATGTGGTGATGCTCGACCTTACATCCTTGTCTGCGTTCACCGACTACTTTGTGATCGCTACTTCCGACAACGAGCGCCAGTTGAGCGCGCTGGTTGATTACGTGGAGACTGCCGCGATCGCGGCCGGGGCGCGTCCGCATCGCGAAGGTAAGGGCGAGGGCGGCTGGATCCTGATCGATCTGGGCGGGGTGATTGTGCACCTGTTCTCGCTGGAGCAGCGGGTGCGGTACAACTTGGAAGGGTTGTGGGCGCGGGCGCAGGAAGTGGTGCGAGTGCAGTAGCGTGCGTGCGCAGTAGATAGATCGAAGGGGGCGCGGCATCACTGCCGCGCCCCCTTGGTGTGTTCTGTGTGTGTGGTGCGCTGGGGCTACTCGAAGACCCATGGGTCGACGTCGCGCTTCCAGGTGGGGAGGCGTTCGCCGGCGAAGAAGATGGCGATCTCGCGCCTAGCGCTGGCCGTGCTGTCAGAGCCGTGGACGAGATTGCGGCCAACCTCGAGGCCGAAGTCGGCGCGGATGGTGCCGGGGGCGGCTTCGGTGGGGCGGGTGGCGCCCATGATCTGGCGGGCGGCGGCGACGGCGTTGGTGCCTTCGAGCACGCCGGCGATGATGGGGCTGGAGGTGATGTATTTCACGAGGCCGTTGAAGAAGGGCTTGCCTTCGTGCTCGCCGTAGTGCTGGCGGGCCATGTCGCGATCCACTTTGAGGAGGCGGAGGCCGACCATGCGGAGGCCGCGGCGCTCGAAGCGGGCGAGGATTTCGCCGGCGAGGCCCCGCTGCATGGCGTCTGGCTTGATGAGGATGAGAGTGCGTTCGAGTGCCACGGTGTGCCTTTCGTTACGTGAGTGTGGTTCCGGGTGCTGTGGTTACTGCGCGCGCAGGGTAATGGACGGCGGGCGCAGGTAAACGACATCGACGGCGGCCGGGTCGCCGAAGGCACGGTGCAGTCGCGCAAGGCGGACGACATCGGCGGCGCTGCGTGTCGTGGTCGTGTGCCCAGTGTGGCCGCTGCGGTGGTTAGGGTCAGCAGCGAGGGCTGTGTGCAGGGCCTCGGTGAGTTCGCCGCGCCAGCGGGCGGGGGCGGGAGCGAGGCGGAGGCAATGCTCGATGGTGTCGAGGCGCGGTGGGATGAGCAGTTCGGGCGGGGCGGCCTGGGCGGTGTCGATGAGTTCGCCGGCGGCGTAGGCGGCCCACACGAGGCCGGAGCGGCCAGCGTCATGGACGGCGACGACGGTGTCGCCGGGGGTGAGGTGGGGGAAGGCGTCGACCTCGAGGCGGCCGACGGCGGCGAGAGGGATGCCGAGGGCGAGGGCGATGCCCTGGGCGGTGGCGACGCCGACGCGGAGGGGTCCGTACGAGCCCGGGCCGACATCCACGGCGATGGCGGTGAGGGCGTCGCGGGGGACGGCGGCGTCCCGGAGGACAGCCTCGATGTTGGCGAGGAGTTCGCGGGAGGCGGTGGTGGCGATGCGCCAGTCGCGGTGGGCGAGGACGCGGTCGCCATCGAGGACGGCGACGGAGGCGTCATCGGAGGCGGTGTCGATGCCGAGGTGGATCATGGCGGTCAGTATGGGGTAGCGGCGATCAATACACAGGGCGATGGCAGTAACGGGTTTATTCGTGCGGCAAATTAAAGCCGTACGTACTGCACCGTATTATGAATGAGATACGGAGCATAGCTCCATGATTACGGACAGGCCTGAGGTGGGTCTGGATGAGGCGCGGCGGAGAAAGTTGACCGGAGGTAGCGCTTGAAGCGCGGGGCACCCGTATCGAAGGCGGTGCGCGTCATGATCGTGGTAAATGGGCAGGGTAGGGCGTGGGTGTCGCTCTTGGGAGCGGGCAGAGTACGATGCCCCAATACATGCTCGGGGTCAGGGGCGTGACCGAGGTGAGTCGACGACAATATGTACCTGCACTGGTGACGCTGGTCGCGCTGGCCTGCGGGCTGGCGTCGCTGGAAGCGACACGGATGGGCGCGTTCGATATCGCGCTGTGGTTCATTGTGCTGGCGGCGGCGGCGGATGGCGTGGACGGCGCTGTGGCGCGCAAGATGCGGGCGGCGGGGCCGATGGGCGCGCAGCTGGACTCGCTGTCGGACGTGATCACGTTCGGGGTGGCGCCGGCCTTCCTGTTCGCGACGGCGTATGCCGAAGTGCCGGGCATCATCCGGTTCGGCGCGGCACTGGCGTTTGTCGGGTGCGGTGCGTTCCGACTGGCGCGGTACAACGCCGAGCCGAGCGGGGCAGCATTCAGCGGGTTGCCGATCCCGGCGGCTGGTGCGCTGCTGGCGGCGCTGGTGGTGGGGCCGTTTGCCTCGGAGCCACGGCTGTCGGAGTTGGTGACGGTGGTGCTGGCGGGGCTGATGGTGAGCCGGCATCCGTTCGAGAAGTTCGCGCATTACCGCTGGGCGGTGCTGCCGGTCGCGGGTGTGGGCGTGTTGTGGCTGGTGCTCTGGCGCAGCGGTGAGACACTAGCGATGGCGATCGCGGTGACGCTGGCCACGTATGTGGTGTGGAGCCTAGTGAGTCGGCTGGTTGATGAAGGGGCGCGTGGGATTGTTGATGAGATTCGCAGCCACGTCCGACCGCGTTCGTAACGCACCTGAACCACCGCCCGTATGACCTCGTATCGCTCGTTCTTGCAGTCGTTCTTTCGCGACCGGAAGACGATCGGGGCGGTGGCCCCGACCACGCGTGCGGTGGGGCAGCGCATGGCGCGCCTCGGCGGGTTGGAGCACGCGCGGACGGTGGCGGAGTTCGGGCCGGGGACGGGCGCGATCACGCGTGAGTTACTGGCGGCGATGCCGCCGGATGCGCGGCTGATCGGGTTTGAGGTGTACGCGCCGTTCCTAGAGCAGTTGCGTGCGGATGTTCCCGACCCGCGGTTCACGGTGCTGGGTGAGTCGGCGGAGACGATCCGTGAGGTGGCGGCGCAGCAGGCGGAGCCGGGGTTCGACGCGATCATTTCGTCGGTGCCGTTCAGCCTGATCGGGCCAGATGGGACGCGGGCGATCCTGCGGGCGGCGGCGGAGTCGCTGCGGCCGGGCGGGGTGATGGTAGCGTTGCAGTATCACCCGACATACCTCGCGCCATTCATGCGCGCGCAATTCACGAGCGTGGAACGAAAGGTGTACCCGTGGAATATCCCGCCAGTGCTCCTCTTGCGGGCACGGAATCATCGACTCGACGGCTGAACATTCCGCGACGGCTGAGCAATCCGCGCTGGCGTCCGCTGACCGAAGGCGCACCCGTGCTCGTGCCGCTGCTGGCGGCGGGGATGGCAGCGGGCTTTGCATACCGGCCACTGGCGCCGATCGCGCTGGCGGCGGCGGGCGCGGTGGCGTTCGCGTTCCGCGACCCGGAGCGTCAGGTGCGGCCTCAGCGCGATGTCGCGTTCTCGCCGGCGGACGGGCGAGTGATCCACGTGGGGATGGTGTACGACGAGTACTGGGAGACGGAGCTGGTCGAGGTCGCCATTTTCCTCGCGCTGTGGGACGTGCATGTGCAGCGCGCGCCGCTCGATGGCGAGGTGGTGGCGCAGGTGCGGAAGGCGGGCGGGTATCGGCCGGCGATGAGTACGTTGGCCACGCACGGGAACAATCAGTTGGCGACGCACCTGCGGACGGCGGCGGGGCCGGTGACGGTGACGCAGATCAGCGGAATGGTGGCGCGACGAATCGTGACGTGGGCGGAGCAGGGCGATCACCTAATACAGGGTGAGCGGCTGGGGATGATCAAGTTCGGGTCGCAGGTGACGCTGCGGCTGCCGGAGTCCTGCACAGTGCTGGTGGATGTGGGCGACGGGGTACGCGGGGGGCTGACGCCGATCGCGCGGGTGGCGGCGGTGCCGGTGTAGGTGCGCTGCGTAGGTTAGCTCCGGCTTGTTCGATCCGCGATGCACGATAGATAGCGGGCAAGTACTCGATCCGTGACGTGTGGTATCGCTGTACCTCGTGTTACGTGTGATCTGCGAGGCCGGCTGCGTGGAGGCCGTCGAGGATGTGTCGGTAGCGTGCGCCGACGGCGACGAAGGTGAGGCGGCGGGCGTTGGCATCCGTGTCGGCGGCGGGGGCGGGTTCGAGGACGACGAGGAGGTGGGTTGCAGGGAGGGCGGCGAGGCCGCGCTCGGGCCATTCGACGAGGAGGACGCCGTCGCGAGCCTGTTCTTCGAGGGCGAGGTCAGCGACGGCCTCGGGGTCATCGAGGCGGTAAAGGTCGGCGTGGTAGAGGGTGAGGGCTGTGCCCTCGTGCTGGGTGAGCAGGACGAAGGTGGGGCTGCGGACGGGGCCTGCGACACGGAGGCCGGTGGCGATGCCCTGAGCGAGGGTGGTCTTGCCCGCGCCGAGCGGGCCTTGCAGCAGGACGACATCGCCGGGGTGGAGGAGTTTGGCGAGGCGACGACCGAGGGCGCGGGTGCGCACGGCGGTGCGGGTAGTGACGACGAGGCGGTTGGCGGTCGTCATGGGCGGGCGATCAGTGCTGCGCGAGGGGCCAGGCGCGGAGTTGATCCCAGCCGGTGGGAAGCGGGTAGGGCGCGCCGTCGCGCTGGCGGACGACGACCTCGCCGGGGTGCTGATCGAGGACGCGGCCGATGATGGTGACGCCTTCAAGCGCCTCGATGATCTGCTGGCGGCCGGTGAGGATGAGTTCGTAGTCGTCGCCGGCGGCGAGGGCGAGGTCGCGGGCGGTATCGAGGCCGAAGAGGGCGATGGCGGACTGGTTGATGGGGAGGGCGTCGAGGTCGATTTCGATGCCGACGGCGGAGCGCTCGGCGATGTGGCGGACGTCCTGCACGAGGCCGTCGGAGATATCGATGGCGCAGGGGACGCCGAGGTTGACGGCGTTGAAGCCGAGATCGATGCGGGCGTGAGGGCGGAGGAGCGCGGCGATCACCTCGTCAGCGGGCAAGCCGGTGAGGTGGCGTTCGAGGGCGCGGAAGCCCGCGCCGGCCGCGCCGGGCGTGCCGGAGACGGCGACGGCGTCGCCGGAGTGGGCGGCGTCGCGGCGCATGACGATGGCACGCTGAGCGCGGTCGAGGCGGGCGCTGCCGAGCGCGGTGATGCTGAAGGCGGTGGCGCGGCCCCGGACGATATCGCCGCCGGCGACGTGGACGTTGTGGGCGCGGCAGGCTTCAGCCATGCCGTCGATGAATGCGTCCATGTCATTGAGGGTGACGGCGGGGCCGAGCACGGCGGCGACGAGGAGCACCTCGGGCGTCGCACCCATCGCCGCGAGGTCAGAGACGGAGGTAGCGACGGCACGCCAGCCGACATCGGTCATCGACGAGAGGTGAGGGCGCCAGTGGGTGCCTTCGGTCATGGAGTCGATAGTGGCGACGACGGCACCGCCGCCGGGCACCCATACGGCGGAATCGTCGCCGGGGGGGACGAGAATGTCGCGCGCGGCAGACTCGCCGAGGCGCATGATGATGCGCTCGATCAATGCGAATTCGGAGCTGGTGGGGGTTTCGCCGGCGCTGAGTTCGGATTCACGCATCGTGCTACTCGCCGGTGGCGGATGAGCCGGTGGCGCTCAGGTCGATCTGCGCGAGCGCGGCGACGACGTCGTTCTCCTCGACGTTCATGACGGAGACGCCCTGCGTGGCGCGGCCCTGCTGGCTGATGAGATCGGCGCGGGTGCGCATGACGATGCCCTCGCGTGAGACGAGGATGAGTTCGTGCTGCGGGCTGAGGGCACGGGCGACAGCGAGCGGGCCGCTGCGCGGGGTGACGCGGAAGGTGAGTACGCCCTGACCGCCGCGGCCGGTGACGCGGTACTCGGACATGGCGGTGCGTTTGCCGATGCCCTGCTCGGAGACGACGAGTAAGTCTTCGCCGTCGTTGACGATGACGAGGGCGATCACGTGCGCGCCCGCTGCGGTCTTCATGCCGCGCACGCCGCCGGAGGCGCGTGAGGCGACGCGCAACGTGTCTACGGTGAAGCGGATGGCCTGTCCGTCGCTGCTGATGAGCAGGACATCGTCCTGGTCACGCGCGGTCTGGGCTGCGATCAGTTGATCAGCGGCGGGGAGGTCCATGGCGATGAGGCCGGAGCGGCGGACGGACTCGAACTCGCTGAGGCGGGTGCGCTTCACCTCGCCCTGCGCGGTGGTGAGCACCATCGAGTCGCGGGTGAAGTCAGAGACGGCGACGACGGCGGTGACGCGGTCATCCGGATCCATCTCGACGACGTTGACGACGGGGATCCCGCGCGCGGTGCGGGAGGCTTCCTGTACCTCGTAGCCACGGAGGGAGTAGACGCGCCCGCGCTGGGTGAAGAGCAGGAGCGAGTCGTG
Source organism: Thermoflexus hugenholtzii JAD2 (assembly GCA_945903275.1). Lineage (GTDB taxonomy): Bacteria > Chloroflexota > Dehalococcoidia > UBA2979 > UBA2979 > RH-chloro-G1. The sequence goes on along the minus strand of CAMDNW010000009.1, from coordinate 62,915 downwards.
GGTGTCGCAGACGATGAGGTGTCGGACGCCGTCTTCCTCGCGGGTAGTCATGCCGGTGATGCCACGGCCACCGCGACCCTGCGGGCGGTAGGTCTCCAAGGGGACGCGCTTGATGTAGCCGCGGTCGGAGATGGTGACGACGATGCGCTGGTGCGGGACGAGGTCTTCATCGGAGATCTCGCCGACGGCCTGATCGAAGACTTGCGTGCGGCGGGCATCGCCGTACTTCGTCTTGAGGTCGCGGCAGTCCTCGATGATGAGGGAGTCGATGCGACCGGGGTTGGCGAGGATGTCTTCGAGTTCGGCGATGAGGGTGACGAGTTCGTTGTGCTCGTCTTCTAGGCGCTGGCCCTCGAGGGCGGCGAGGCGGCGGAGTTGCATGTCGAGCACGGCCTGTGCCTGGCGGTCGCTGAGCGTGAATGGGGCCGCCATCAGCGCGGTCTTGGCGGTGTCGGCAGAGGCGGACTGGCGGATGGTGCGGATGATGTGGTCGAGCATCTCGATGGCCTTGAGCAGGCCTTGCAGGATGTGGTCGCGGTCCTGTGCTTTCTCCAGGTCGAACTCGCTGCGACGGCGGATGACGACGCGGCGGTGGCGGATGAAGGCCTCGATGGCGTCGCGGAGGTTGACGACCTCGGGGCGGCCGTCGACGAGGGCGAGCATGTTGACGGAGAAGGTGGACTGGAGGGCGGTGTGCTTGAAGAGCTGGTTGCGGACGGCCTGATAGCCAGCGCCGCGACTGAGTTCGATGACGATGCGCATGCCCTGCCGGTCGGACTCGTCGCGGAGGTCGGAGATGCCTTCGATGCGTTTGCCGCGGACGAGTTCGGCGATCTTCTCGATGAGCGTCGCCTTGTTCACCTGATAGGGGAGTTCGGTGACGATGATCTGGTAGCGGCCGTTCTTGGACTCTTCGAGTTCTGTCTTGGCCTGCATGAGGATGCGGCCACGGCCGGTGCGGTAGGCGGTGGTGATCTCGTCACGGTTGAAGATGGCGGCGGCGGTGGGGAAGTCGGGGCCGCGAACGATGCCGATGAGGTCATCGACGGTGGTCTGCGAGTGCTCTGCGCCGGCCTCCCAGTGTTCGAGGGTGAGGATAGTGGCGTCGCAGAGTTCGTTGAGGTTGTGAGGCGGGATGTTGGTAGCCATGCCGACGGCGATGCCGCTGGAGCCGTTGAGGAGCAGGTTGGGGATGCGCGCGGGGAGCACGGTGGGCTGCATGAGCGAGTCGTCGAAGTTGGGGTAGAAGTCGACGGTGTTGCGGTCGAGGTCTGCGAGGAGTTCGCCGGCGATAGGGGCAAGGCGCGCCTCGGTGTAGCGCATCTGCGCGGGCGGGTCGCCGTCGACGGAGCCGAAGTTGCCCTGGCCGGTGATGAGGGGGTATCGGAGTGTGAAGTCCTGGGCGAGGCGGACGAGGGTGTCGTAGATGGCGCTGTCGCCGTGGGGGTGGAACTTGCCCATGACATCGCCGACGACGCGGGCGGTCTTCTTGAAGGCGGAGTTGGGGCCGACGCCGAGTTCCTGCATGCCGAAGAGGATGCGGCGCTGGACAGGCTTGAGGCCGTCACGAATGTCCGGGAGCGCACGGGAGACGATGACGGACATGGCGTAGTCGAGGTACGAGCGTTCGATCTCGTCTTCGATGCGACGCGGGCGGATGCGCTCGGTCTGATCCTGGACCATGGTGTCCCCTTCGGACTGCACGGCGGGTGGCTACAAGGCGGGCGACTGAGGCGCGGGGGATACGCACCCGAGGCGGTGGGCGGATGGCTACGCGCGCCGCCGACCTGCTGATTCTACCCCGGAGGAGGCGTGGAGACGAGACGAATGAACCCCGCAGCGCGGGGTTCATTCGTTATGCACGTACGCAGGGCGAGTGATGCTTAGGATTCTTCCTCGTCGTCGGCGGCCATCGGCTCGTCGTCATCGTCGCCGGCGAGGGAGTCGTGGTCGTCGTCGTCCTCACCGTCACTATCGGCGTTGGCTTCGCTGAAGCCTGCTTCGTCCATCTCGTCGTCGTCGGTGGAGGAGAGGGTGCCGCCGCGAGGAGTCCACGAGTCGTCCCTAGTCTCTTCATCATCGTCCGAGGTGTCGTAGCGGACGATGGTGGAGCGGATGGAGGCGCGCGGGGCGGCGCGGCGGCGGGCGATGGCTGCCTGGGGCAGGAACGACGGCTCGTTCTGCTGCTCGAGAGTGCGGTAGATCTCGCGCACGTAGATGGTGGCCTCGATGTCCGTAATGCGACGGAGGACGCCGGCGTAGGTGTTGCCGCCCTCCATGAGGCGGCGGAGGCGGAGGCCAGCGCGCGGCTCGATGTGGCCGAGGACGGCGCCGGTGGCGGACTTCACGGCGATGCCGCGCGGGGTGGCGACGAGTTCCGCTGGGTCACCGGCGGAGACGCGCTTGAGCGCGGCGATGTTCGGTTCCAGCAGCGTGAACTCGGCGGATCGGCCGGATTCCTCGATGAGCGAGTGGGGGCGGACGGCGACAGGGCCCGCAGGCGTCGCCGTCGCTGGGGTGCGGGTGGTACGCGGACGCTTGGCGGTGGAGGCCGCCGGGGCGCGCTTGGTGGTCTTGGGCGATTGCGCCTGTAGCTCCTCGATGCGGGTGAGGTTGCGGCGGGCGATGTTATTGGTGGGGTCGATTTCGAGCGTGCGGCGGTAGGCCAGCGCAGCGGCGTTCAGGTCGCCGAGTTCGGTCAGGGCTTTGCCGAGGCGGTTGGCGGCCTCGAGATCATCGGGGAACTCGGTGAGCAGGGACTGGTTTTGCTGGGCCGCGAGATCCCAGCGCCGGTTGAGGGCGTAGCCGATTGCCGCTTCGGTGCGCTGCTTCCTGCTGGGCTTGGCCATTTGCACCATGGTGGTGATCCATTTCCTGAGTTCGAGTGGCGGGAGCGGCCGAGTCTACCTCGGGCTGGGGGTACTGTCAGAACGCCCGTTTGCGGGAAAAGGTTTCCCGAACATTGTGGTTGTGGACAACAACCATGTGAACACGACCGTTGTCTTGCCTGTGCATGGGTCGTGTGGAGGGAACCCTCACTCTGCCCGCTACTTACCAAGAGAGGCGAGGTGCGGGCGGACTGGCAACCCGAGTGGGGAAGTGGTCGGGGTGCACAGATTTGAACTGTGGGCCTCGTCGTCCCGAACGACGCGCTCTACCAAGCTGAGCTACACCCCGTTGGCACGGGGCCGTCTCCCGGATTGGGGGACAGCCGACGGCCCGCATCGGGGCGGGAGGATAACACTGGGGGGTGAGGAGTGTCGAGGCCGTGCGCGGGGAGGACCCCGCCCGTATGATCGAGGCGGCTGGGGCCTGCGTCCGAGGGATGTGGGAGAGAGAGGCGACCCGAACGGTGCCGAAGTTGCGATTCTGGGCGGCCCGCCCCACCGGCCGTCCGGCCGTCACATGGTTGTTGCTCGTGAGCGTCGCGCTGGCGGCGCTGGCGTCCTCGCGTACGCCGCTGGCGGCGCAGTCGGCGTTGCTGGGCGATGAAAACTCGTGGGTGCGGGTGCAGAACGTGGGCGATCGCGCCTCGACGGTGGATCTGACCTTCTTCGACGCGTCGGGGCGACGGGTAGCGACGGACGGGTGCCCAAAGGTAAATGCATGCCCGGCGATCCGGCCGGGGAGCGGGTGGTCGTTCTTTCAGCAGGGGTACGACGGGCTGCCCGTGGGGTATCGCGGATCGGCGGTGCTGAAATCGGATCAGCCGTTCGTGGGGTTGCTGGCGCGCGACGCGTTCAAGGGTGGGCTGTTCCAGATCGACGGCGACACCTTGCGGCTGGGACGCGGGACGGCGGGGATGGCGTTTCCAGTGGTGCAGCACACCGATACGTGGGTATCGCGCATTTCGATTGAGAACACGAGCGAGACGCGGGACGCGTGCGTGGAGATCCGGTACTGGGCGCAGGGGCAGGGGACGATTGCGGCGATTGACCCGCCAGCGCCAGGAGCGGGCTGTCCGCAGGGCGGGACGCGGCTAGTACCGCACGAAACGCTGTTGCGCGACGAGCGGAACCTGACCGTGCCGTTCGGCTTCGATGGGTCGGCGCAGGTGCGGACGTACGATACGGCGACTGGGGTACGCGCGGCGGATCAGGCGCTGGCGGGGACCATCGACACGCGCGAGCGGCGAGGCCCGGCGCTCGGATCGAAGCGCGGGATCACGGTGGATGAGCAGCGGCGGGTGGTGGTGTTGCCGCTGGTGGAGCGGAACGCGACCACGGGTGGGGTCACGTGGAACACGCGCTTCCGGATCATGAACGCGACACCGGGCGTGCCGAACGAAGTCAGCCTCCGCTACTCAGGGACGAACGCGAGCGGTGAGCGGATCGAGATCGATCACAAGGTGACAGTGGTGTCCTCGATCACCTGCGATCAGCGGTCGACGGGGGCGGGCGCGTGCCTGCCAAACGACAAGGATCTGCCATCAACGTTCAGCGGGTCAGTGCAGTTGCAGGCGGTGGAGCCGATTGCGGCGATCGTGCAGCGCGCCTCGACGCAGGGGGCGTTTTCGGACTACCGGGGGTTTACGGTGGTGGATGCCTCGCGGAGTGTGGTGCTGCCGGTGCTGGACAAGAACTACGGCGCGTTTGGGGATAGCGGCGGGTGGAACTCGTGGTTCAGAGTGTTGTCGTTCGACGGCGCGCCGGCGTTCGTGCGGATGGTCTACTTTTCGAAGCAGTTTCCGAACGGGCAGATCCGCGAGGGGTTCAGCGCGGCGGGCGCGGTCACGGTGTTTCAAGGGGCGGACGGGCACCTGCCGGATGGCTGGGTGGGGAGCGCGATCGTGATCTCCGACCAGCCGGTGATCGTGCTGGTGGGTGTGGAGAACACGGTGTTTCAGGGGGATACGGCGATGCTCTACAACGGCGCGGCGTTCGACTAGCGCAGCCGATTGACCACCGCAGGGGCGTCATCATTTACGTGCGAGCGGTGCGGCAAGGCGTTCACGCTGTCCGCCGAGACACTGGGGCGGTATCCAGGATGGACGCCGAAGTTGTGTACGCAGTGCCGCAGTGTGACTCGAGGGAGTACAGGTGGCGCGAGCGGTGGCAGCGCGCGCAGGCCTCGGGCGGGCGGCGGGAGTGCGCGGGGCGGTTCGACGCGCGGGGTGCTGCACACGACGGCGCAGGTGCTGGAGCGGTATGACGGCGGGCCGCAAGCCGGGGTGTTCACGGACGGGTCATGCAGCGGGAATCCTGGGCCGGGCGGCTGGGGCGCGGTGCGCGTGGATGATGGCCGGGTGGTGGCGCAGCGGTATGGGGCGGATGGCGACACGACGAATAACCGGATGGAGCTGACGGCGATCGCCGAGGGGCTGCTGCTGATCGCGCCGGACGAGCACGTGGATGTCTTTACGGACAGCCGGCTGGTGGTGCAGACGCTGACACAGTGGGCAGCGGGCTGGGAGCGGCGCGGGTGGCGGCGATCCACGGGTGAGGTGCAGAATCTGGAGTTGGTGCAGCAGGCGTATACGCTGGCGCAGGCGCGCCCGCACGCGCGGATTCAGTGGATTCGGGCGCATGACGGGTCGAAGTGGAACGAGTATGCGGACGCGCTGGCGACGGCGTATCTGCGTGACATGCTCTGATGCTTCGACGAATGCATGTGGTGCGGCTGCGACCGCTGGACGAGGTGCCGGAGGCGAGGGCGCTGTGCGACGGGCTACTGCAGACCTAGTGGCGCTGGGCGGCGTCCTCAGCAATGACCTCGGGGGTGGTGTGGCCGGCGACGAAGGCGGCGATGAGGGTGGTGAGCGGGACGGCGGCGATGAGGCCCATGCTGCCGACGAGCGTGCGGACGGCCTCGGCGGCGATGAACTCGCGGTTGAGCTGCACGAGCAGCGAATCGCCCTGCACGACGAGCAGCATCAGCAGCGGCAATGACGCGCCCGCGTAGGCGAGGACGAGCGTGCTGACGGTGGCGGAGATGTGATCGCGGCCGACGTTCATGGCGCGGCGGTAGAGATCGAGCGGGCCGAGGAGCAGGTTGGCGCGGCGGAGTTCGAAGACGGCGGAGGACTGGGCGATGGTCACGTCGTCGAGCACACCGAGCGTGCCGATGATGATGCCGGCGAGCAGCAGGCCCGCCGGATCGATGCGGGCGCCGGTGAGCACCTGGAGGACTGCGGTGTCCTCGGAGGTAAGACCGGTGAGTTGGGTGGCCTCGACGGCGATGACGGCGAGGGCGGCGGTGAAGACGAGGCTGACGGTGGTGCCGAGCAGCGCGACGGAGGTCTTGCGGTTCGCGCCGTGGGCGAGGTAGAGCGTGACGATCATGATCACAAGGCCGCCGGTGGTGGCGATCGTCACCGGGTCGTAGCCGGACATGATGCCGGGGACGACGTAGCGCAGCAGCACGAGCAGCACGCAGACGAGGCCGAGCAGCGATGACGCGCCGATGAGACGCGCGGTGAGCACCACCATAGCGGCGAAGGCGAGTGCGAGCACGACGAGCGCAGTGGTGCGAACACGGTCGACGATCAGGTACTGGTCGCCACTGGGGGTTTGTACCTTCGTGAGCAGCACGCGGTCGCCGGGGGCGAGGTGGAGCGTACCGGCCTCGTTGAGATCGCGGTCGCGGATGACAGTGACGCGCTGGCTGCCGACGGCGACGGCGAATTCTTCGTGCTCGATGGTGGTGCGGCCGGTCTGAATAGTGGTGCGGGCGAGCACCTCGACGACCTGGCCCTGTGTGGTCTCAGGGCGGGGGCCGGTGACGAGAGTGACTTCGAAGCCCGCGACGGCGGGGATCAGCACGACGGTCAGGAGCATGAGCGCGGCGATGGCCCAGGCGACGATGAGGGTGGTGAAGGAGGGGCGTGCGAATCGCATTCGTGGAGTGTCGCGAGGGGTGCGGTTGGGCGCTAGCGGGCGGATGTGATGTTAGCGCGCGAGGAGGATCAAGGACTCGCGTGCGGGGACAGCGAGACGGCCCCGGGCGGGTTCGTCGGTGTTGACGCGGTGGTCTTGCGGGCCATGGATGCGGCGGCGCAGCGGGCGAAGCTGGCGGAGATCGCGGCGGAGTGCCCGGTAGCCGCTGCTTGTGCCGCCGGAGATTCTGGACGAGATGGTGTAGGGAGTGGGTCTGCGGGTGAGTCAGTAGGCGAGCGGGTATGCTCGCGGCCACATGACGACGATTGCTCAGGTGCTGGATGTGCTGCGTGGTCGCCGCCGAATCTACTACGGGTGGTGGCTGCTGGCTGCCTCGGTGGCGTCGATGGCGCTGGGGAGCGGGGTGTCGTTCTGGGCGTTCGGGTTCTACGTGCAGCCGCTGGAGCAGGAGTTCGGGTGGTCACGGGCGGAGGTCTCGTTCGGGTTCTCGTCGGCGCTGCTGGCGGGCGGGGTGTCGGGACCGTTTGTGGGACGGTGGATCGACCGGCGGGGGCCTCGCTCCGCGATCTTGGTGGGGACGGTGCTGACGGCGCTGTCCTATTTCTTACTGGCGAGCACGACCTCGATCTGGCAGTGGTACGCGTTCAACGCGATCAATGCCGTGGTGCGGCAGTTGATGTTCTTCATTCCATTCATGACGCTGATCTCGCGCTGGTTCGATAAGAAGCGCGGGATCGCGGTGAGCATTCTGGGAACGGGGTTCTCGCTGGGCGGATTCCTAGTAGTGCCGGTGGTCGGATACGCCATCGAGACGCTGGGGTGGCGGGGGACGATGGTCGCCTCGGGAGTGGCGGTGGCGGCGCTGTTCCTGCCGGTGGGGCTGTGGGTGGTGCGGAACTCGCCGGGCGAGTCGGGGCTGGAGGTGGACGGGGCGCCTCGGGCGGAGCGGGCGGTAGGCGAGGCGGAGTCGACGCGTGCGCCGACTCCGCTGGAGGGCGTGACGCTAGGCGAGGCGTTGCGGTCGCCGCTGTTCTGGGTGCTATCGACGGCGCTGATGCTCTTCTTCTTCGGGATGTTTGGGTGGCTGATACACCAGGTGCCGTTCTACGAATCGATCGGGCTCACGCGGCGCGATGCCGCGCTGATCGTGTCGATCACGGCAGGGTTGAGCATCGTGACGCGACTGGCGGTGGGGGTGCTGGCGGATCGAGTGCGGCGGTTCGAGGTGGTCGCGCTGGGGTTCGGGGCGACGCTGTTCGGGGCGATGCTCACGTTGTCGATCAGCACGCACCCGGCGGCGATCGGGATGTTCCTGATTCTGTGGATCGTCGGGACATCGGGTGGACCGATGATCGAGGCGCTGCTCCTGACGCGCGCATTCGGAGTGGCGCATTTCGCGACGATCCTCGGGGCGGTGGTGGTGGTGGAGACGTTCGGGCAGATCGTGAGCCCGACGGTGGCGGGGGCGATCTACGACGCGACAGGATCGTACGACGGCGCGTTGCTGATGTTCATGGGGACGTTCACGGCGGCGTTCGTCGCGTTCCTTGTGGCGCTGCGGCTGCCTCGGCCGTATGTCCCGAGTGGGGGCGATGGGGAGTCGCGGGGGTGAAAGGGTGTGCGCGATGTCGATGAACGATGTAGCGGCGCGGGGGTTCGCGGCGGCGAGTTCGGCGTATGAACGGGGGCGGCCAGACTATCCGCCAGAGGTGGTGGCGATGCTGCGCGAGCAGTTGCGGATCACATCGGAGACACGCCTTGTCGACCTCGCGACGGGGACGGGGAAATTAGGGCGGCAGTTCATCGGCGGCGCGCGTGTGCTGGGCGTCGAGCCGGCGGCGGAGATGTGCGCGGAGTTCGCGCGGATCCAGCCGGGCGTGCCGATCGTGCGCGCAAACGCGGAAGTGCTACCGCTGGCGACCGCGAGCGTGGACGCGGTAACCATCGGAACGGCGTTCCACTGGTTCGACGGGCTGGCGGCGGTGCGGGAGTTGCACCGGGTGTTACGGCCGGGCGGACGGCTGGGCCTAGTGTGGTTGCAGCGAGACGAGACGGTGGAGTGGGTGGCGGAGCTGGTGCGCCTCGTGGATACCTATCGCGAGGGTGATGTGCGGCGGTACGCGGAGACGCGATGGCAGGCAGCGTTCGAGGACGAGCCGGGGGCGGCGCTGTTCAGCCCGCTGGAGTTCGCGGAGTGCCCATTCGAGTTCGAGGTGGATCGGGCGACGGCGGTGGCGCGGACGGCTTCGACGAGTTTCGTGGCGGCACTGCCGGAGGCGCGGCGGCAAGAGGTGCTGGCGCGGGTGGCGGCGTTCCTCGATGCACACCCGGCGACGCGAGGGCGGCCGACGATTGGGCTGCCGCATCGCGCGGAGGTGTACTGGTGCGGGCGGCTGGGTTCGTGAGCGGCGAATACCGGCGGGGCGGATGACGTTCTGTTGATGGAACGCTACTCAGTCGATGAGCCCCGGAGTCGGGCTTGTTCCTGCCAGAATTGGTAGCGCTCGTAGGCGCACGAGAACATGTGCGAGGAAGAGTTCTCCTGCGAGGAGCCGGATCAGGCACTTCCGCTCATTAGGATTGTCGGACACGGCGATTCGTGATGCCACTCGGTGTGCCATGCACCCGTCCACCGATCCCAATCACGTTCTGTGCGAGAAACGCGGCAAAGATTTTAATTTTGGCAGACTTATAGGCAGTTGCAATCGTGAAGCCTACGCACGTAATATCCGCCACGTGCATAGGTTTTCAACGCAGTGCCGTGCATGCAATAGGCGTTGATGTCGACGCTGTTGCCTAGCAGTGTCGAAGGGTTCGAAATCGAAAGTTTGGTTTCGCGTCAATTTTGGCAGTCCGGTGCTGTAAGGCTCGATTGGTAGCCATCGCACCGAAATAAACGGAATGAACTGCGGGAAGGTCGTTCTGAAGAGAGTGGGTCTCGCAGGCAAATCAATCTGTACGAACTCCATCGCGAGAGACAGCAGTTGGGGTCGTTCCTAAGCCCAAGGGAGGCATGAGCATATGGCGAACCATCGGTTGATATCGCAGTCTGTGAGTCGTCGGAGTTTGGTGCGAGGGTCACTCGCGTTCGTCGGCGGCATGAGCGCGGCGGCTCTCGTAGGATGCGGCGGGACGAAGGGTGCCCCCTCCGCAGCACCGGGGGCAACAGCTGACACGGGTGGAGGGCAGGCAGCTACCAAAGAGGAAGCGGCGAAGCGCCCGTTCAATTATACGGTTGCCGCGTCCAGTGCCCAGCCGAAGCGAGGCGGGTCCGTGGTGGTCGCCGTGGCCGCTGACATCGGATCAATGGATGTGAGCAAGAGCGGCGCGACCGGCAATCTGACGCCAGCCGGTACCACCTACGAGACACTGCTGCGTCGAAAAATGACGACAAAGGACAGTGAGCTCGGAGGCACGCCAGGAGCGCCCTCGAAGGATATCGAAGTGGGCTTGGCACAGTCATGGGAGGTCACACCAGACGGTCTGACGTACACCTTCAAACTGCGGCCGAATGCCAAATGGATCAACGTGGCCCCGCTGAACGGCCGCGCGTTCACCGCGGAGGACGTCGTGTACTCGTACCAGCGGTACGCGTCCACCGGCATCTGGCAATCCAATTTCGATGCGATGGCCAAGATCGAAGCAGTGAACCCTTTGACGGTCAAGGTAACGCTGAAGCGACCGTCACCGGACTTCATTGTGCCGCTGGCTGAGCAGAACAATCCAATTCAGCCGAAAGAACTGGTCGACAACAAAACGCTCGATAAAGTTGCGATCGGCACGGGGCCGATGATCCTGAAAGAGCATGTGGCTGGACAAGCGGTCCGCTATGTGCGAAACCCCGACTACTGGGGGCCTGCTCCGCATCTTGACGGCTTCGAGTACCGCATCATTCCCGACACTGCTGCGCAGGTTGCCGCGTTCCGCGCAGGCCAAATCATACGGGCGGGCGCACGCACGCCGAAAGACATCAAGGCAATTCAGGAGTCGGTGCCTGGTTCCAACGTTACGCAGTCCCTGTATACCAAGTCGGTGTTCTTCACCGCGTTCAACATGACTCAGGCCAAGTGGAAGGACGAGCGCGTCCGTCAGGCTTTCAGCCTCGCGCTCGACCGCGACACCATCAACGCCACTCTGTACGACGGGCTATCGAGCACACTGCCGGTGATGCCGTGGAACCACGTGCTCGACAAGGAGCCGGTTGCCAAGGATCTCGGTAAGTGGTGGCGGTTTGACCTCGCCGAATCCAAGAAACTACTGCAGGCAGCCGGGCAGGAGAACCTGAAATTCGACTGGTTGTATACAAACCAGTACTTGACCGCTCAGAACGAGATGATCCTTGATCAATTCCGCAAGGCGGGATTCCAAGTCAATGCACGTCAGATCGACTACGTGCAGTTCAACGCCCAGTTGGCGAAAGCTCAGTACGAAGATGCCATTCAGGCGTGGGATCCCCACGGCACACAGGCAGACAACTACTTCAAGGCGCAGCTGCAGTCAGGCGCTGCGAGCAATCTCTTCTATATCAAGGACCCCGAGATCGACACTTGGTCGGAGCAGCAGAGCGTCGAGCTCGATCCGCGGAAACGGCGCGAAATTCTGCGTAAGATCTGGGATCGTATGCTCGACAAGATGTACCGCGTGGAGCACACGAACTCCGTAAACTTCACGGTCTGGCAGCCGTGGATTCACGGGATGCAGTGGATCGTCGGCAATGACGGACTTGGCCCAAGCGTGTTCGGATACAACGCCTCGCAGTTCATGCCAGACATTTGGACAAGCAAGTAATACGGGCACAGGACAGGAGATAGCGGCTGATCCGCTGCCTCCTGTCCTGTGCTTGAGCAGCGGAAGGGGGACCGGTGGGTCCTTATATCGCTCGGCGACTGCTGCTCGCGGTCCCGTCACTCCTGTTTGTCTCGCTGTTCATCTTTTCGTTAGTCCGGCTCATCCCCGGGGATGCTGTGATGGCGCTCGTCGCAGAGGGCGGCTACGTCAGCCCGGAGACACTTGCCCAAATGCGTATCGAACTCGGCATCGACAAGCCGTTTCTCGCGCAATACGCGGATTGGCTTGGGCACCTAGTCCAGGGTGACCTCGGCACGTCGCTATGGACTCGCGAACCCGTCCTGCCGACCATCCTGCAGCGGATGAAGGTGTCGCTTGAGATTTCCATACTGGCAGTGTCGATCGCGTTCATGCTAGCGATTCCTCTCGGAGTCATCGCTGCTGTGCGTCAGGATACGGTGATCGATTTCGGCAGCCGCCTGTTCTCGGTCATCGGGCTCTCCGCGCCCGACTTCTGGCTAGCCACTATCCTGCTACTGGTTCTGTCAAAATATCTCGGATGGTTGCCGGAGTTTGGCTGGTATTCGCCGCTTACTGATCCGGTCAAGAACTTCCAGTCGATGATCTTCCCGGCGTTGATAGTTGGTTACCGCCTGTCCGCCGTGAGCGCGCGCATGACCCGGTCCGCCATGCTCGACGTGTTGAGGGAGGACTACGTCCGTACGGCTCGCGCAAAAGGCCTGCGTGAGATAGACGTCGTCATCCGCCACGCGCTGCGGAACAGCATGATCCCGGTGATCACGATCATCGGCGCACAACTCACCGGGCTCATCGGTGGGTTGGTCATTGTCGAGCAGATCTTCTCGCTGCCCGGACAGGGGCGGCTGCTCCTTGATGCCGTCACCCACCGGGACTACCCGGTAGTGCAGGGCTCAGTGATGGTCATGGCAACGCTGTTCGTGCTGGCGAACCTGACTATCGACATGTCATACGGACTTCTCGATCCTCGGATTCGGCTGCACTAGGCGCAGGAAAGGGGCCAGAGTTTGGCGAACATGGTTCGCGGCGGAGACGGCGCAGGTACCGCAAGTACAGTGTCTGCCACGAGTGCCACTGCGCGCATCGCAGCGCGCAGGTCGCTTCCACCCACTCTGGACGCCCTGCGCCGAGTGGTCACGCATCCCGTCGGTGCCATCTTCGGAACGGTGATCCTTATCGTGGTGCTGCTCGCGGTGTTCGCACCAATCATCGCGCCATATGACCCCATCGCCACGTCGCGCGAGAAGCTGCTCAGCCCGAGTTGGAAGTATCCCTTCGGCACGGACAACATCGGTCGTGATCAGCTATCCCGGATCATTTGGGGTGCGCGCATCTCCTTGTACGTCGGACTGATCGCAGTGGGGCTCGGGACGGTCAGCGGCACCGTGCTCGGGCTCGTGAGTGGGTTCCTCGGCGGAACGTTCGACTTGATCGTACAGCGGGCGGTCGACGGCATGCTGGCTATTCCTGCCATTGTGCTTGCGATGGCAATCGTATCTGTCCTCGGGGCGAACACCGCGAACGCACTGCTCGCCATCGCGATCGTTACGATTCCTTCGTCGTCGCGCGTTGTGAGAAGCGCGGTGCTGGCGGTGAAGGCGAACGTCTACGTCGAGGCGGCCCACGCGCTCGGGGCGACCCCGCGCCGCATCATGGCGCGTCACGTCCTGCCGAATATTGTCGCTCCGATCCTCATTCTTGCTTCCGGTTCGCTCGGGGGGGCCATCCTTGCAGAGTCCGGCCTCAGCTTTCTGGGACTGGGGACTCAGCCTCCCAACCCATCATGGGGGCTGATGCTCTCCACCTCCGGGCGGCAGTACATGGAGTCGGCACCGTGGCTCGCTATCCTGCCCGGACTCGCGATCAGCGTGACGGTGCTGTCGTTCAATATGCTCGGGGATACGATCCGTGATGTGCTCGACCCGCGTCTTCGTGGGTCCCGCTGACTCCGCCAGCTTTCATCTGGCGAATAGAGAAAGGGCAACCCGATTGACTGGGCCATGCGACGACCTGCGAATTATCCAGATCGGATCGGGCGGTGCAGCAGAGATCGCGACGATGGTGTTGGCCGACTTCGGAGCCGATGTCGTCAAGATCGAGGGCCCGGGCGGCGACCCGATTCGCGCGCATGCGGCCGCGCCAATGTGGCTTCGAGGCAAACGGAGCGTCGTACTCGATCTCAGCGCCACCGAGGGTAAGAACGCGGCGAGACAGCTCGCGCTGTCGGCGGATGTCGTGGTGGCGTCCTTCCGTCCGGGCGAAGCGCAGGAATTTGGACTCGATTACGAGAGTCTGAAGGGCGCGAATCCAGGGCTCGTTTATTGTTCAGTCACTGGCTGGGGTCCGCGTGGGCCGTATGCGCAGTACCCGGCGGACGAAACGCTCGTCGCCGCGAAGTCAGCCAGAATGTGGGCGATGGCGTTCATCGACCGGCGCGAAGGCCCCGGCTTCGAGGCGGTGCAGGTCGGGACGCACGCCGCAGCACAGTCGGCGACGACAGGGATTCTGGCCGCACTCGAGGTTCGCGAGCGCAGCGGGTTCGGGCAACTTGTTGAGACGAGCCTGCTGCAGGGAATGTTCCCGTATGACCTCAACAACCTTGTTCGCGAGCAGATGCTTGAGCGCTTCCCTGAGAAGGCACAGAGCGAACTGTTTGCGCGGTACTACTCCCCGGATGCGCAGCCCACGCTCGGGTACCAGCCGATCATGTCGTCCGATGGCCGCTGGATTCAGCTCGCCAACCTACTGGAGCACCTCTTTCAGGCATCGATCGTGTCGTTGGGCCTCGCCGACAAAATCCTCGCTGATCCTCGCTACGCGGGAGCGCCCAATGGCGTCTCCGAGGAAGCACGCGAGGAAATTCGGAACGCGATGCTGCTCGCGGCACAAGAGTGTACGGCTGACGAACTGATGGACGAGTTCAAGGCCAGCGGCAACGTCGCGGCGGACCTTGTTGGCACCGCACAGACCGGGCTACACCACGCGGACATGGTGGCGAACGGCGAAGTCATTGAGGCGGCCGACCCAGATCTAGGAGTGGTCCGTCAGCTCGGCCCCCTCGCGCTTCTGCGCGATACTCCGGCGCGAATCGGCCGGCCAGCACCGCGCGTAGGAGAGCACACCGCCGAGGTGCTTGGCGAGCCCCCGGCTCCTCAGCCGACACGAACGGTGACCGGCGATCGGGCCGCCCCACTTGCTGGGCTGACCGTGCTCGAGTTTGCAACGATCATCGCCGCTCCGCTCGGAGCCTCGCTGCTTGGAGACCTCGGCGCTCGGGTCATCAAGGTCGAGCCAACGAATGGTGGCGACCCGATGCGGGGCATGGGCGGTGCGGGCTTAACGGCATACCTTGGCTCCTCGAAGACGACAGCAAGCAAAGAAAGCATCTGCATCGATCTGAAGACCGAGGCTGGTCAGGAGATCGTGCGCCGCCTCGTCGTGCAGGCCGACATGATCGTCCACAACTACCGGCCAGGTGTGCCCGAACGATTGGGGATCGGGTATGAGCAGGCGAAGGCGATCCGTCCGGACATCATCTGGCTGAGCGTGAGCGGCTACGGGCCTGACGGCGAGGGTGCTCCTCGTCCTGCAGCGCATCCCATCCCTGGGGCAGTTGACGGTGGCGCGCTGATGCAGGTCGGTGAAGGCTGGCCTCAAGGTGATCTATCATCGATCAATGCGTTGCGGGAGGCTGCGCGACGGTTCTACCGCGCGAACGAGTCAAACCCCGACCCCAACACGTCAGTTGTCGTCGCAACAGCGGCGATGCTGGCGCTCCACGCCCGACGGCGAACCGGTGCAGGGCAGGAAGTGTTCGTGAGTATGCTTGGGGCGAACGCGTACGCAAACGCGGACGATTTCCTCTCCTATGCCGGGAAGCCAGCACGTCCGACGCTCGATTCATCCCTCATGGGAATCGGACCGCTGCAGCGGCTGTATCGAGCGAAGGACAGTTGGGTATGCCTCAGCGCGGAGTCGGACGACATGTGGGCGTGCCTGTGCTCTGCGCTCCAACGGGATGACCTGCGCAATGACAGTCGGTTCAAGGATCGAGAAAGCCGCGCGAGCCACGCACAGGATCTTGTGACGTTCCTCACGCCGGTCTTCGCACAGCGTAGTGCGGATGAATGGGAGCACGCGTTGCTGGAGGCAGGAGTCGGCTGCGTCCGGGCAGACGATTTCCAGAGTGCAGGACAGTTTTTCTGGCGCTCCGAGCAGATCAAGGAGAACGCGTTCGCGATCCGCGCGAAGCATCGAATACTCGGTGATTACCAGCGCTGGGGCCCCCTCGTTACGTTCTCCGAGACTCCAGGCCGGTACGGTCCGGGCGTGGTGGCAGGCGAGCAGACCGACGCGATTCTGGAAGAGCTCAGCTACGATGCGCCGTCCATCCGGTTGTTTCGGGAAACCGGCATTGTGTGGGCGGACGAGACTGCACCTATCGTCAGTTAGCTACTCGGTCACTCGTCATTGCCGCCGCCGCGGAACCACTACCCCTAGTGGTTCCGCGGCATTCCACGCGTCGGTGTTTCGACACACCGAAGGAGATGGATTTGTTCAAGCGCTTCTTTGAGGCAATGCTGGGTATCCCATCGACTGTCAGGCCTACCCCGCTGATCACGACGTGGGAGAAAGTCGTCGTAATTCCTTCCATGAGTCATACATCGCGGCCCCACGCGGTTGAGTTGATGCTACGAACCGACCGTTCGCTGAAGGGCATATGTGACTGTCCGGGCTTTGACGCCCGCTCATACTGTTCGCATGTCCGGCAGGCCAGCCGTAGAGAAGTGTCTGTTCTCACAGGGTTGCCTGCTCCGGAACCGAAAGGCGAGCAGGGAGTCGACAAGCTCCATCGCGATGGCGGCGGGGTCTCGCCGTGCATGACTAGAAGCCGCCGGAACCTGACTGGCGACTTCTCCCAAGTGACTTGCCTCAACTGCTTCGATGGCGGTCCGCTTCCGGACGTAGGTTCGGCCAGACTGGTCGCTAATGGATGAGTTCTGTCAGAACTCAGTGGCCAGGGCCTAGAAGGCGCCTGATCTGGTCTTCCCGGCACTTGGTCTCAGATTCGAAACGGGGCTGCTTCTCCTCTCGTTCCTGGCCGAACTCGGCGGCGAGCACTGAGTTCTGACGGAACCTCGTCTACTTCATCGGGCAGCTGCAGTAAAAAATGCAATCGTTCGTGATCGAGCATCGGCAGTCGCATTCGCGTCGTAAACGTAGATCGGAGAGCGAGGCTGATCCCAGGCGTGCCCAACTCCGGGATAGATCACGAGCTCTACTTGCTTCCCTGCGGACTTGCGAGCGCTTGCGAATTTACGCGCGAATGACGTCAGTCCAGGCTGGTCAAGGTCTCCGTGGAGAATGAGTACCGGTTTTGCAATTCGCGCAGCATCGGCTTCGATCGAGAACTGGGTATTGTTAATCGTCAGGCCTGCGCCGTACCACGCGACGAGTGATCCCATGCCAGGCGTACTAGCGAGTGCGTGCCCCACACCTGCTAGTCGTCGAAGATCCACAGATGTGGCCCCTCGTCCGCCAGCTCGACCGACAGTCACGCCAGGGACGCTGCCACCCGGAACGGTACCGTTACGATTTCGTCGTTTCTGAACAGTGATGCCGATGTGCGTTCGGACCTATTGTTGCCACGATGCGCTGCTGGCCATCGTCTCAAGCTGAGAGAATTAGGGCCAAGTTAGGGCCATTGGCGTCCCGGGTACTTAGTCACCCAAGTCCGAAGTGGCTGAATTGTTGGTGCGCCGGGAGGGATTCGAACCCCCGACCCTCAGTTCCGAAGACTGATGCTCTATCCCCTGAGCTACCGGCGCGTGCGCTATCGATTCTACGGGACGAGTGGGGTCAGGTTGTAGCAGGGGCGGCGGGTGTTGTTGCAGGTTCGGGGGTGAACTGAGGCGGGGCGATGCTGGCGGCGGCCTCGATGAGGAGGCGGAGCGAGCCGGTGAGGGTTTGCAGTTGGTCGTCGGTGAGGTTGGCGAAGAGGGTGCTGAGGTACTCGCGCGAGACGCCGGAGATGGATTCGACGGCCTCGATGCCACGGGGGGTGAGTTCGAGGCAGATGCGGCGGCGATCCTCGGTGTCTTCGCGGCGGGTGAGGAGCGCGCGTTCGACGAGGCGCTCGACCTGCTGGCTGGCGGCGGAGGTGCCGATGCTGAGGCGATCCGCGAGGCTGCGGAGGTCGCGGCCGGGGCGGTGGTGGACGAGGAAGAGGATGCGGAGTTGGGGGAAGGTGATGCCGAGGTCTTCCCAGACCTGGAGGCGGAGCGGGTCAAGCAGGCGTGAGGCGCGGGCGTAGGCGGAGGCAGCGTCGGCGGTAAGTTGATCGCGGGGGATGGCGGCCATGACATCTCGGTGTGCTCGGCGGTATCGCGCCGCGATTGATCAGGCGTGCAGCGATAGTTTACGCCTGCTGGATGATGTTGTGGGAGTGTGGAAATTGTGGGGGCGAGAGCAGTCGTGTGGCCCCGGTACACTGGCAGCATGACTGATGACGAGGCGCGCCTCGAATTGCGGCAGGCGATGGGGCTGCATGCGAGCGGCGACATCGATGGCGCGCTGGCAGCGGCGAGCGTGCTGACGGGACAGGCTCCGGCGTTCGGGGAGGCGTGGGCGTACCTCGGCAATACGCTGGTGACGCGGAAGCGGCAGTTCGCAGACGGGTTACGGGCGCTGGAGCGGGCGGCGGAGTTGCGGCCGGACGATCCGGGGGTGTGGTACACGCTGGGGTGGTGCCTCGAATACGTGGCGAACGCGCTGGCGCGGCCGAAGGGCGGCAAGGTGTTCGTGGGCGACCAGGCGGTTGAGGAGGACGCGGACGCGCTGTATGCGCAGGCGAAGGCGGCAATGTTGCACGCGCTGACGCTCGATCCGGAGGAGGGATTGAAAGGCGACATTGAGGACATCCTCGACGTGATCGCGAGCGCGACGAACGAGCCGTGGACGGACGAGCCGCATGACCGCCGCGTCAGTTGATCCGGAGGCGCTGCTGACGCTCTCGATGGTGACGGCCTGCGAGGCGGTGGTGTTGCTGCTGTGTGTGCGGTCAATCGTGCGGAGCGATGTGGCGACGAAGAGCAGCCGCACGGACATGGTGAGCGCCGCCGACCGCGCCGCGGAACGGATTCGTGCGGTGCGGCTGGATGACGCGATCCTCGGCGAAAAAGGACTGACCGCGGAAGCGGAGGGCGTGTCGGGCGTGCGGTGGGTGGTCGACCCGCTGGATGGGACGACGAACTACCTGTACCGACACCGGGCGTTCGTGGTCTCGATTGGCGTCGATGTCGCAGAGGAGACGGAGGTGGAGGCGGTATACGACGAGATGTTCAGCGCACGCATCGGTGGCGGCGCGCGATTGAATGACGAGCCGATTGCGACGTCGGGCCTCGTTGTGCTCGCGACGGCGTTGGTGGGAAAGGGGTTCGGGTACGACGCGGAGCGGCGGGCCGCGCAGGGGATTATGGTGGCGCGCGTGCTGCCTCGGGTGCGGGTGCGGGTGCGGGGCGGGGCGGGGCGGGGCGCTGGCGTTGGACCTGTGCTGGGTGGCGTGCGGCCGACTGGACGCGTACTACGAGCACGGGTTGCAGGCGTGGGACATGAGCGCGGACGACTTGATCGTGCGCGGGGCGGGCGGAGTGACCTCGGCGATCGAGGGGGCGCGGCGCGGCCGGGGTCGATGCTAGCCTCGACGGCCGCGCTGCACGAGCGGCTGCGCGCGGTGCTGCTGGAAGCGTGACGGGAGGCCCGCATGGTGGTCTTGCAACTGAGCAAGTCGAGGCTGCGACCGCCGGAGCCGGGGGACGAGCGGTCGATTGCGTACTACGCGAACAACCGGAAGGTATGGCGGAACCTGCGCGACTCGTTTCCGCATCCATACACGCTGGCGGACGCCGACGCGTGGGTCGCGGGTTCCAGTGGGCGGGAGACGCCCGAGGGGCGCTTTGTGATCGAGGTGGAGGGGCAGGCAGTAGGTGTGCTGGGGCTGCGAGCGGGTGAGGATGTGTTCCGACGGTCGGTGGAGATCGGGTACTGGCTGGGTGAGGAGTTGTGGGGGCGGGGGATCATGACGGAGGCGGTGCAGGCAGCGACGGCGTATGCGTTCCGGGCGTTCGATGCGCACCGGCTGTATGCGGGGGTGTTCGGGTGGAACGCGGGGTCGGCGCGTGTGCTGGAAAAGGCCGGCTATGACATCGAGGGCCGGTTGCTGGGTGCGATCTTCAAAGACGGCGAGTTCACGGACGAGGTGATCTACGGAATCGTGCGGCGTGGCTAGGGCTGCTGGCCGAGGGCGGCGGCGCGCTCGCCGATCTTCTGGGCGAGTTGGAGGTCTTTGACGGTGATGCCGCCTTCGTCGTGGGTGGAGAGGTTGATGGTCACGTAGGCCCAAGTGTTGGTGATGGTTGCGTGGTGGTTCATCTGCTCCTGGAGCGCGGCGACCTGCGAGATGAAGCCGAACGCCTCGACGAAATCCTTGAAGCGGAACTGGCGGGTGATCTCGCCAGCCTCGACGTGCCAGTCGGGCATGTTGGCGAGGGCCTGCTGCACGGCTGTCTCGGAGAGTGCGGTCATGGTGTGGCTCCGTTCGGGGCAGACTCGTTGTACGCGGCTGCGGATATAAAGGTAACGCGCGGCGGGGGCAGACGGCGGGTTGCCGCCGCGGCGCGCGGGCCGGACACTCGATGTCCTGAGAGATCGTGAGCGGAGCAGGCCGTGGCCTCCATACTCGAAACGTTTGAAGCGCTGCATGCGGGTTCGCGGACGTACGCGGAGCGGGCGCGGCGAGTGTTCCCGTCTGGGATCACGCACGACATCCGGGTGTTTGCGCCATGGCCGATCTACGTGGAGCGAGCGGCGGGCGCGCGCAAGTGGGATGTCGACGGTAATGAGTACGTCGACTACATCGGCGGACACGGTTCGCTGCTGCTGGGGCACAACCGCGCGGAGATCGTCGAGGCGGCGCAGGCGGCACTGGGGCGCGGGACGCACTTTGGGTCGTCGCACGAGGGCGAGCTGGCGTGGGGCGAGCAGGTGCTGCGGATGGTGCCGTGCGGCGAGCGCGTGCGGTTCACCTCGTCAGGCACCGAGGCGACGATGATGGCGCTGCGGCTGGCGCGCGCGTACACGGGTCGCGAGCGGGTGATCAAGTTCGCCGAGCACTTCCACGGTTGGCACGACCTTGTGGTGGGGCGGTTGCAGCACGACGAGGCGCGTCCGCATGCGGTGGGCGTGCCGGAAGGGTTCTACGACTCGCTGACGGTACTGCCTGACGGCGACGAAGCGGCGCTGCGATCGGCACTGGCGGTACGCGACGTGGCCGCGGTGATCGTGGAGCCGACGGGGGCGCACTGGGGGACGCACCCGATGGCGGCATCGTTCCTGCGCGCGATCCGCGAGGCAACGGCGGAGACCGGCACGGTGTTCATCATGGACGAAGTGATCACCGGGTTCCGGCTGGCGGTGGGTGGGGCCTCGGAACGATACGGCGTGATGCCCGACCTCTCGACGCACGCGAAGATCCTCGCGGGCGGGTTGCCGGGTGGGTGCGTCACGGGACGCGAAGACATTGTTTCGATGCTGGAGATGCGCGAAGACACGGAATGGAACGACGGGCGGCGCGTCTCCCATCAGGGGACGTTCAACGCGAATCCGGTGACGGCGGCGGCAGGCCTGGCGGCGCTGCGGTTGATCGCAGCGGGCGGCGAGACGGAGCGGGCGGAAGCGGCTGCGGCGCGGCTGGTGCGCGGGCTGAACGCGCTGTTCGCGGAGCGCGGCGTGGCGGGATCGGCATGGACGGTGTCCTCGATCTGGCATCTCAACCTCGCGGCGTCGGGCGAGATGGCGCGGCCGAGCGACCTCGAATGGGACGTAGCGAGCGAGCCGCCAGGGGTTTCGGCGAGCCTCGTGACGCCGCTGAAGTGGGCGCTGTTCAACCACGGGGTAGATTTGATGAACACGGGGGGCATGACCTCCTCGGCGCACACGGATGCGGATATCGATGACACGATCGCGGGATTCGGTGCTGCGATTGGGGATTTGCGGGCCGAAGGGCTGATTTCGGGCGGATAATTGTTTCGAGACGATTAGTATTTATGTTCTGAACATTGACATGTTGGGCTTCACTTGAGGGGTCCGGGCGGTCATACTTCACCCCTGTGTGGCGGGCAGTTCTTCAAACGTGCGCACGTGCGCTGCGGCACGGCCTTGTGGTCGCTGGCCTCAGCGTGCTCATCGCGATCCTCACAGCGCTGAGCGGATGGGTGTTCAGTGGAGCGCCTGAGCCTCGGCATACGCAGGCCGCGACGCCGGTGCATGAGACGCGCGACACCTCGAGCGCAGTGCTGTCGAAGTGGTTGTGGATCGGCGAGAGCACGCTGTCGCTGCCGTTGACCTTGTCGCAGGCAGTGGAGCGCCCGGTGCAGGCGGGGCGCTCCACAGAAGCCGTCGTAGAGACGTTGCTGCCGTTCACGGTTGCGGTCGACGTGGTGCCGGCGGTGGCGGCCGAGGCTGCCAAAGGCGGCACGGTGCACCCAGAGCGCGGGCTGGCAGTGGCGCCGGCGCTGACGACGGGCGATAGGCCGATGGTGACGTTGTCCTTCTATTACTGCGAGGAAGCGAAGGGCAACTATCTGCGCGGCGACGGCGGCGGATTCTGTGGGGTCATGCGTGATGGCTCGGTCGTGCGGGATGGGGCGGCGGCGTGCGACGACGACTACCTGGGGCAACGGTTCCGCATCGAAGGCGACCCGCTCAAGCGTACGTATTTCTGCGCGGACACCGGAAGCGCGGTGCACGGGCTGCATCGGGACATCTGGTTCCTCGATAACGGCGAGGGCTGGCGGTGGCAGCGGCAGGTCGGGAAGACAGCCGTGATCGAAATCGTGCCGTAAGGCAGTATCGGTTACGTCCGCTGCAGATTACGGCTTGTACGTGCGACCTGTTGTGAAGGTTTCACACCCCTTTAACACTTGTGCTTGTGCTCACAAGCGCTATATAGGAAAATAATGATTGAGCGTGAAGGGGAGATTCCCTGACGCGGCGGGACGGTCATCGCGGGCGCGAACGACCGGGAGATGGGGAGTCTTCATGGCGAAGCAGGCACAAGTGGAAACCGATCGGCGACGCGTCACGGGCGAGCGGCTGCGTTACTGGCGGATGCGGCGACAGTGTTCACAGGCGGAAGTGGCCGGGGTAGCCGGGATCACGCAGGCCTCGCTGTCGAACTACGAGACGGGCAAGCGCGAGTTGCCAATGTCGACGGCGCTGGCGATTGTGAGCGCACTCGATATCACGCTCGGCGATGTGATGGAAACGGGGGACGTGATCGTCCTGCGCGACTCTCGGCTGGGCCGCGTGGTGCGGATACTGATGGATCGGCCCGAACTGCTGGACTCGATCTCGCCTCGGCGGGTTGATGCGGAGGCGGCTTCGTAACTCGTCTCAAACGAATGTTGATATGCAACAGGCCCCGCATTGCGGGGCCTGTTGCATATCTGTGCGGGTGACTGCTTTCCGTGTGGCGGGGATGGCTGGTACGTATACTGAGGGCGTATCGGTCGACAGGCTCTGGCCTGTTGCGGTGCAGCACTTGCTCCCGGCGCGAGTGACTCGCGATTCCGACGCGCGTTGTGCGCGGCCACGAAGGGGGAGAGTCCCTTGCCTACGAACCAACCGACGACACTCGGCGCGTTGCGCCAATCTGGGTTCCAGGTGCTTCCGGTGCGGGAAGAGATTCGCAAGAACCTGATCGAGAAACTCGCGAAGAACGAGCCGCTGTTTCCGGCGATCCACGGCTACGAGGACACGGTGTTGCCGCAGTTGCAGAACGCGATCCTCTCCGGGCACGACATCATTCTGCTCGGCGAACGCGGTCAGGCGAAGTCGCGGATCATTCGCAGCCTGGTGGGTTTGCTGGACGAGTGGACGCCGGTGCTGGAGGGCGTCGAGATTCCCGAGAACCCGTTCCAGCCGATCAGCGAGCAGGGCCGCAACCTCGTCGAGGCGATGGGTGCCGACGCGCCGATCCAGTGGATGCATCGCGACGAGCGGTACGGCGAGAAGCTGGCGACGCCGGACATCACGATCGCCGACCTGATCGGCGAGGTTGACCCGATCAAGGTGGCGGAAGGGCGCTACCTGTCCGACCAACTGACGATCCACTTCGGGCTGATCCCGCGCACGAACCGGGGCATCTTCGCGATCAACGAGTTACCCGACCTTGCAGAGCGGATCCAGGTGGGTCTGCTGAACGTGATGGAAGAGCGGGACATCCAGATTCGCGGTCACAAAGTGCGGTTGCCGCTGGACGTGTTCATTGTGGCGACGGCGAACCCCGAGGACTACACCAACCGCGGACGGATCATTACGCCGTTGAAAGACCGCTACGGCTCACAGATCCGTACGCACTACCCACGGTCAGTCGAGGAAGAAGTGCAGATCATTCTGCAAGAGTCGTCGCGCCTCGACGCGCCCGGTTACAACGTGATGGTGCCAGAGTACATGCAGGAGATCGTGGCGGAGATCACTCGGCTGGCGCGACGGTCGCCGGACGTGAACCAGCGGTCGGGCGTGTCGGTGCGCGCTTCGGTAGCGGACTACGAGACGATGCTCGCGAACGCGCTGCGGCGGGCGATCCGGCTCGGCGAGAAGGATGTCGCGCCGCGGGTGTCAGACCTCTGGTTCATCCGCGCCGCGCTCGAAGGCAAGATGGAGTTCGAGACCGTCGAGGACGGGCGCGAAGACCAGATCATCGACCGGCTGGTGCATGGTGCGGTAGTGGCGGTGTTCAACCGGCGCTTCTCGATCTCTGACCTTGAGGCGCTGACCAATGTGTTCAAGTCGGGTATCTCGGCGGACACCGGCGAGGCGATGGCGGCGGGGCATTACACCGACCTGCTGCAGCAGGTTGAGGGACTGGCGGACGCCGTCGCGCAGCTGACGGAGGACAAGAACCCGGCGGTGCTGGCCTCGGCGGTCGAATTCGTGCTCGAAGGGCTGCACCTGAACAAGCGGCTGAACAAGGACTCGGTGATGGGGCAGACTCGCTACCGAGGCTAGCCCGGGTCGCGCACACGCGGACGCCCGCCGGTACGACGACGGGCGCGGGAGGCAATCATGGTCGCCATCCACCGCTATAGCGAATGGGACGGCACGCAGGACATCCCCGCGCTGGACGCGAATGATGTTCTGGACGCGCTCTCCGATGACCTGATGAACTTTGGCGATCTGCAGCACGCGCTGCGGAACCTGATGCAGCGCGGGATGCGCGGGCAGCAGGGCGGCAAGATGCAGGGACTGCGCGACCTGCTGCACCAGTTGCGGCAGCAGCGCCGTGAGCGGCTGGATCAGTTTGACTTGGGCGGCGTGATGGAGGATATCCGCAAGCAGCTCGAGGAGATCCTGAACCTAGAGCGGAACACGCTCGACGAGCGCACCGGCGAGCCGCAAGGACAGCAGGCTGACGGCACCGACACCTCGGACATGGATGGCGGCGAGGGCGAGCAGGGTGAAGCCCGCGAGAGGCAGAACGGGCAGCAAGGCCAGCTCGGTCAGGCGGGTCAGCAGGGGCAGGCCGGGCAGGCCTCGGATGAGGCTGGAGAGCAGGGCGACGCGCAGGGGGAGCAAGGCGGCGAAAGCGAGCAGGATCAGTTCGAGGAGATGCTGCGGCGGATCGCGAAGCGGAAGCGCGACTTCCTCGAACGGCTGCCGGAAGACGCCGCGGGGCAGATGAAGGAACTGCAAAACTACGAGTTCCTGAATCCCGAGGCGCAGGAGCAGTACCAGCAGTTGATGGCGCAGTTGCGCCAGGCGATGACCGAGCACTTCTTCAAGGACGTCTCGAAGATGGTGCAGGAGATGTCCGACGGCGACATGCAGCGCATGAAGGACATGGTGCAGGCGCTGAACGACATGCTGGTGCAGAAGATGCGCGGGCAGGAGCCGGACTTCCAGCAGTTCATGGATCAGTTCGGCGACATGTTCGGCGACAACCCGCCACAGTCACTGGATGAGTTGGTCGCGCAGATGCAGGCACAGATGCAGGCGATGCAGTCGCTGATGGAGTCGATGCCGTCCGACCAGCGGTCGCAGTTGCAGTCGTTGCTCGCGGATAAGCTGGGCGACCCGGAGCTGGAGGGAGAACTGTCGCAACTGGCGCTCAACCTCGACTACCTCAACCCGGGACGGGAGCGGTCGCCGTCGTACCCGTTCCGTGGGGACGAGGAGATCGGCCTCGGTCAGGCGCTCGACCTGATGGGCGAGATGCAGGAGATCGATGAGATAGAGCGCGCCCTGGAGCGGGCGCAGTACGACGGCGACCTGTCGAACATCGACATCGACAAGTTGCGGGATCTGCTGGGGGACGAGTCGGCGGAAGCGCTGGATCAATTGCAGCAGTTGCTGAAGACACTGGAGGACGCGGGATACATCCGGCGCAAGGGCGAGGGCTGGGAGCTGACGCCGCAGGGGATGAAGAAGATCGGGCAGCGGGCACTCGGCGAGATTTACCAGCAGTTGAAGAAGCAGGGGATCGGCAATCACCCGATTCCGGAGTCCGGTCGGCACGGCGAGCGGCAGGGCGATACGAAGACGTATGAGTTCGGCGATCCGTTCCACCTGCACATGGGACGGACGATCATGAACGCGGTGGAGCGCGACGGGCCGCAGGCGCCGGTGCGGCTGCTCCCCGAGGACTTCGAGATCTACCGTTCGGAGCAGATGACGCGGACGGCGACGGTGGTGATGGTCGACCTGTCGTGGTCGATGGCGCTGCGAGGGTCGTTCCAGGCGGCGAAGAAGGTGGCGCTGGCGCTGCACAACCTGATCAGCGCGCAGTACGCGCGCGACACGCTGTACGTGATCGGGTTCTCAGCGTACGCACGCGAGTTGAAGGTGCAGGATCTGCCGTACGTGCGGTGGGACGAGTCCGTGCTGGGCACGAACATGCATCATGCGCTGATGCTGGCGCGGCGGCTGCTGGCGAAGCATCGCGGGGCGACGCGGCAGATCATCATGATCTCGGACGGCGAGCCAACGGCGCACCTGGAGCGCGGGAAGTCCCAGTTCTCGTACCCGCCAAGCCCGGTGACGATCCGGGAGACGCTGAAGGAAGTGAAACGGTGCACCCAGGAGGGCATCACCATCAATACCTTCATGCTCGACCGGAACTACTACCTGAAAGAGTTTGTGAACCAGTTGGCGAAGATCAACGGCGGGCGGGTGTTCTACACGACGCCGGATAAGTTAGGCGAGTACATCTTGGTGGACTACGTGCAGAACCGGCGGAAATCGATCAACGCGCGATAGCGGGACGGGCTGAGGCGACGCTGACGCGGGCCTGTGACTTGCGGATGGCCGATCGCGCATGGGGCTGAGGCGCGGTACAGCGGCGCACTGATTGCTGACACATGGATGAACATTGCGCCGCGCACGATGGTGGTGCGGAATCCGTATAAGCGGCGTGCGCCCCCGGAAGACGTGCTGCTGCGCGAGACAGTGGACACATTGGTGACGACGTGGTGGAGCGTCGATATTCAGAAGACGCGCGCGCCGGGACACGCGACGGAGATCGCGCGACGCGCCGCAGCGGCTGGCGTGGATGTGGTGGCGGCGTGTGGCCATGACGGCACGGTCTCGGAGTTGTCGAAGGGCTGACGGGGACGCGGACGGCGCTCGGGGTGTTGCCAGCGGGGACGGCGGATGTGTGGGCGCGCGAGGTGCTGATCCCGCGCGACCTAAGCGACGCGGTGCGCGCGCTGACGACACCGCGGCGGGTGCGGGTGGATGTGGGGCGGGTACGGGTGGCTTCGGGCGCGGAGCGGCGATTCCTGTTGATGTGCAACGTGGGGATGGACGCCGAGATAGTGCGGCGGGTGGAGCAGATTCCCGCGGTGGGAAAGCGGTCGTTTGGGCGCGGGTGGTATGCGGGGATCGGGGCGTATGTGTTCGGTCGGTCCGAGCCAGCGGGCGCGACGGTAAGCGTCGATGGGACGGTGCTAGACGGGCCGCTGCTGATGGCGGTGACGGGGAACACGCGTTTGTACGGCGGGATGACGCGGCTCACGGCGGCAGCGCGGGCGGACGACGGCGTGCTCGACCTGTGTACGTTCGCGGGGGATGGGATCGACTACCGACAGGGAGAGGGGCGCGGATCGAGATCGCGACGGAGTGGCCGCTGCCTGTGCAGACGGACGGCGAATATATCGGCACCACACGAGTCTCGATGTGGGTGGAGCCGGGGGCGCTCACGGCTCTGATTGCGCCGCAGCCGAACGTGCTGTTCTCGCGGGGTTAGCCGATTGGTTCCAGTACGCCGGCGTCGATGCGGTAGCGGCTGGCGGCGGAGAGTTCGGCGGGGGCAGGGCGGTCTGGGTCGGGCGAGGTGATGATGACCTGATCGACCTCGAAGGCGGCGGCGAGGACGCGGGCACGGCGGCCGGCGTCGAGTTCAGAGAGCACGTCGTCGAGGAGGAGGACGGGCGGGTCGCCGGTGCGGGCGGTGGAGAAGGCGACCTCGGCGAGGCGGAGGGCGAGGGCGATGCCGCGCAGTTCGCCTCGGGAGGCAGTGGAGCCAGCGGGGTGACCGCCGATGAGAAAGGCGACGTCGTCGCGATGCGGGCCGATGCGGGTGGTGCCGGCCTGGATGTCGCGGGTGCGGCCAACCACTAGGGCTTCGAGCAGTTTCGGGGCGAGGCTGGTGGTGGAGGAAGCGACTGTTTCGATGAGCGGAGGGGGGAGTGCGGGGCGGTAGCAGACCTCGAGCGGGGCGCTGCCGGTGGAAAGCGCGGCGTAGCGCTGGGCGGCGTCAGTGTTGAGTGTGGCGATCGCGTGCGCACGGCTGGTGATGAGCATCGCGCCGGTCTGCGCGAGTTCCTCGTCCCAGAAATCGAGTTCGCCTGGTTGGCCTCGGCGTTCTTGCAGGCGGCGGAGCAGGCTGTTGCGCTGCTGGAGGACGCGCTGGTAGCGCTGGAGGGCGCGGACGTATGCGGGGTCAAGTTGGGAGAGGGTGATATCGAGGTAGCGGCGGCGGGCGGTAGGGGCGCCGTCGATGATGCCGAGATCGTCGGCGCTGAACAGCACGACACGCAGGCGGCCGATGAGATCGGAGGCGCGGCGGGCGACGCCGTTTACGCGGAAGCGGCGAGAGGCGGCGTTGGCCTCGATGCCAGGGGTGGCGGGGCGGGCGCTCACGATGACCTCGATGGTGATGTTGTCGTCGACTGCGGTGTGGACGCGGGCGGCGTAGCGGGCAGCGGGGAGCGGGTCGTCGCGGAGGGCGTCCCATGCGATCAGCTCGAGGTCGTTGGCAATGCGGAGGCTGCGCGTGGTGGCGAGGAGGGCGATGCCTTCCAGCAGGTTGGACTTGCCGCTGCCATTCTGGCCGGTGACGACGTGCAACCCTGGTGTCAGCGGGAGTTCCAGACGGCGGAACGAGCGCGCGCCGGCGAGTGAGAGGTGCGTGATATGCACGGCGCTGCGGCGCGCCGTCAGCCAGCCGGCGCGCTGGGCTCCTTGGCATCATCAACCTCAGCGGCTGGAGCGCCGCCTGGAGCGGGCGCCTCGGGGAGGCGTAGTTCGACGCAGAAGCGGGAGCCGGTGCCGCCGGGGACAGCCTCCACCCAGAGGTGGCCGCCCTGCATATCGGTGAGGCGGCGGGCGACGGCGAGGCCGAGGCCGGAGCCGGGCACCTCGGGTGCGCCGTTGCGGTGGACACGGTAGAACGGCTCAAAGATGCGCTGGCGATCGAGCAGGTCGATGCCGGGGCCGGAGTCCTGCACCTCGATGCGGATGCGCGCATCGACGGCGTGGGCGCGGAGGACGATGGCGCCGTTGGTGGGGCTGAAGCGGTTGGCGTTGGAGAGCAGGTTGAGCACGATCTGTTCGAGGGCGCGGCCGTCGCCGAAGGCTTCGAGCGGTGCATCGGGAAGATCGAGGACGAGCGACTGGTCGCGGGCCATGAAGGCGGGGCGAAGGATGGTCTCCGCGTCGCGAAGCGCCTCGGCGACATCGAACGTCTGCATCTCGACACGGAGGCCGGCTTCCTCGATGCGGCCGAGGGCGAGGAGGTCGTTGACGAAGGTGGCGAGGCGGTCAACGCCGCGGGCGAGTGAGCCGAGCAGGAGTTCCTTGTTGCCGTTCATGAGTTGCTGGTCGGTGCCGAGCAGTTTGGCGAAGGCCTGGATGGAGGTGAGCGGTGCGCGCAGTTCGTGGGCGATGGCGTACAGGAACTCACGGCGGCGGGCGTTCTGCTCCTCGAGGTCACGGGAGCGCTCGTAGGCGACCTGGTACTGGCGGGCGTGGTCGAGGGCGGCGGCGAGAATGGCGCCCATGGTGTGCAGCAGGGCGCGGTCGCCGAGCCAGCCACGGTGGCGGCTGGCGAGCAGCAGCTGGCCAAGGCGCTCATCGCCGCGCAGGATGGGGATTCGGGCGACCCACGGGCGGCGGCCGATGGTGAGTTCCATGCCGAGCAGCCACGGGTCGTCGATGGTGTGCTCGCGCCCGACGCTCACCACGTTTGCGAGACGGTCGGAGAGGCCGGCCTCGCTGGCCCAGCCGCGGCGGGCACCGGCGACGGCGAGGGGGACAAGGCGCGTCGCAGCCTCGTCATCACCGCTGACGGCGGCGACGATGCCACCGCGCGCGAGGCCCGCGCCGATGACGAGTTCGAGGGTGGCCTCGGCGGTCCCCTCTATGCTGGCGGGGACGGAGAGCGTCTCGACGAGGATCTCGACGAAGGCGTGGCGCTGGCGCTCGCGCGTGAGGCGGTGGAGGTGCCAGGCGAGTGTGAGGATGAGCAGGCCGGCGAGGGCGGCATCGGCGGCGGCGAGCCAGAAGCGGAAGCCTTCGACATTGGCCTCGATGAAGGCGACGGCGGCGAAGAGATGCGCGGCCAGCAGCGCGGCGACGGCGAGCACTGCGACGGCGAGCAACCGGAGGCCGCGCCGGTGCACCTGACGCAGACGCTGTCGGGCGGGGACAGTGAGGAGCGCCGTTTCGATATTGAGTCCCCCTTGTGCCGACAGTGCGGCTGCCGCAGGCCCTCCACTGTGGGAGCGACGGAGGGGACGGATCAATCGAGTGTCAGGTGAAGAATACGCTCAGACATGGATGCCGAAGCGACTTTTGTGGGACGGCCGAGTAGGTTGCTGAGGGCGGCAGCGACCGCTTCCGGCTCGATGTGTTCGGCGAGTTGGAGGCGGAGACGCGCCTCGCCCTGCGCGTAGGCCTCGATGCCGGCCGCGCGGATGCCGTTGATGCGGACGAGGGCGTCCTGAAGCCGCATCAAGCCCTGAAAGTCGGCGACGAGTGCGACGCGGAGGGCGACTGAGCCGCCTTCAGGGTCGAAGCCGGGGCCGGATGGAGCGCTGCCGTTCGCGGCGGCAGCGGCGGCAGGCGGTGCCGCAGGTGGAGGCGGTGCTGCCGCGACGGGCGCAGGCTGTGGCGGTGCGGCTGCTATGGGTGTCTCGGGTACTGGTGGTATTGGTACTGGCTCGGTGCCCGGCGCAGCCGCGACCGGCGAAGTGGCCGGTGTGGGGGGCCCGGTCGGCGTCGGTACCACCGGAGGGACGGGAGGTGTGGGGGCGGTGGGCAGGATCGCTGACTGGGGCGGTTGCATCGTGGGCGTGGGCGTGGGCGTGGGCGTGGGCGTGGGCGTGGGCGCAGCGGCAGCGACCGGTGCTGCCGTGTAGGCGGCCGGGGCTGGGCGGCGGAGGAGTGCCTCGATGTCGTCGAGGCGGGAATGGACGGAGCGGACATCGGCGACCAGGTCAGTGACGGAGCGGCGGATGCGTTCGAGCATCTGGCCGTTGGACTGGCGCTGTAGGAGTTGCTCAGCCTGCAGGATCGAGTCGTCGATGAGAGCCCGCGCGCGCGCGCGCGCCTCGGCGAGGAGCGCGGCGACCTCGTCGTCCGGTTCGGGCGATGTGACCGGTGGCTCGTGGGGGGGTTGGGTCATGGGTGACTCCGGTCGCGTACTGGACGGTACGGCGCTCGCGGGGAGGATTCCACTAACGCTGCGTCTGCTTCCAGATCACGCCGGGCGTGCGTCGGCGATAGTTCATCTTCGTCCCCGGAGAGCGCGAAGAGCAATGAGGCGACCGTACGCAGGAGCGCGCTGATGCCGCGTTCACTTGGGGTAGCTGTAGTTCATGGGGCAGGGTCACCTCGGCCGGCTCTCCCCCCGCAACGGCGCGAGGGACAGCCGGCGCTCATCGCTGTGACCGGGCCACCCGGTCTGGCCGAACAAACTTATACCCGCCGCCGCGTTCGTTCACGATCATCGGCGCGTCGTCCGGGTTATCGCCGAGCTTGCGGCAGAGGTGCTGGATGTGCACTTTCAGGTAGTCGACCTCATCTACGTACTCACGGCCCCATGCCTTGGCGAGCAGGGTGCGGAAGTCAGCACGCGGTTTTCATTACTGCTGAGGTGGTAGAGGATGCCGTACTCGATGGGCGTGAGTTTGACGGGGGGGCTTCCACGCTGACTTCGCGGCTGGCGTAGTCGATGTAGAGAGGGCCGGCGCGGAAGGGCGGGCCTTCGCTGATGGGCACCTGCGACTCGGTGCGGCGCATGACCGCGCGGACGCGGGCTAGCAGTTCGAGGTGCGAGAAAGGCTTGGTGATGTAGTCGTCCGCGCCGAGTTCTAGGCCGCGTACTTTGTCGACCTTGTCGCGGTGGGCAGTGAGCACGGTC
Organism: Thermoflexus hugenholtzii JAD2; assembly: GCA_945903275.1. GTDB lineage: Bacteria > Chloroflexota > Dehalococcoidia > UBA2979 > UBA2979 > RH-chloro-G1. The sequence goes on along the minus strand of CAMDNW010000009.1, from coordinate 30,551 downwards.
ACGGGGATATCCGAGTTGCGGCGGATCTGCTCCAGCACCTGGAAGCCATTCATATCGGGGAAGCCGACATCGAGGACGACGATGTCGGCGAGTTGCGGCGGACGTATGCGATGCCCTGCGCGCCGTTGGCTGCGTGGGCAACATCGGAGTCAGGCCAGCGTAAGGTAAAGGTCAGTGATATGACCTTTCCGATATCCGGCTCGTCGTCGATGACCAGTACGCGCATGGGCGACTATATGTTTCTGCCCGCAGGCATAGCATGTTTCGAGCCGTACGTTCACGGCAGACGATACGACAGTCAAGGTTTACGCGAGGAGCATGGTGTGGCTGACGCGGTATTACGAGTGGGTGCAATCGGGGCGGGCGCGAACACGCGGCTGCGGCATATTCCGGGTCTGAACGCGATCGACGGCGTTGCGGTGGTGGCGGTGTGCAACCGATCCGAGGCGAGCGGGCGGCGGGTCGCGGACGAGTTCGGGTTTACGCGGGTGGAGACCGATCCGGAGGCGCTGTTCCGGGATCCGGAGATCGACGCGATCTGCATCGGCACGTGGCCATACCGGCACAAAGAGTACGCGGTGCGGGCTCTGGAGGCGGGGAAGCACGTGTTATGCGAGGCGCGAATGGCGATGGATACCAGCGAAGCGCGTGCGATGCTGGCGGCGGCGGAGGCGCGGCCCGACCTCGTGGCGATGCTGGTGCCGGGGCCGTTCGACCTACGGTCGTGGCGGACGATCCAGCGGGTGGTGGGGGACGGGCTGTTGGGTGAGGTGCGCGAGGTACACGCGACAGTGCTGAGCGCCGGGGCGCTTGTCCCGGAGGCGCCGCTGCACTGGCGGGAGCAGTCCGAGTTCTCCGGCACGAACGCGATGACGGTGGGTATCTACGCCGAGGTGGTCCACCGCTGGCTGGGGCCGACGGAGTGGGTGATGGCCGATGCGACGACGTATGTGACGAACCGACTGGATGAGCACGGTCAGCGCGTCACGCTGGACGTGCCGGATAGCCTAGGCATCCTGGCGCGGATGGCGAATGGGGCGCGGGCGGTGTACCGCGTGAGCACGGTGGCGCACGCCTCGCGGGATGCGAATGGGGTGTCGATTTTTGGGAGCAGGGGGACGCTGCACTGGTCGGCGGACGACTTGATGACGTTCGCGGCGTACGGCGAGCAGGCGCGGCCGTTGCCGCCTGACCCGGGCACCGAGGGGCGATGGAACGTCGAGGCCGACTTTGTGGCGTCGATCCGCGAGGGGAAGCCGGTGGAGTTGACCTCGTTCGCGGACGGGCTGCGGTACATGCAGTTCACGGAGGCGGTGTGGCGGTCGTGGCGCGAGCGGCGGCCGGTCGCGTTAGCCTCAGTATGACGGCGGGGATGAGGGGACGCGCATGAGATCCGTGGGCTATTCGTACCGGATGTCACCGGGCGGGGGATCGTTGAGCGGAATGCTGTTCCGCGCGGCGATCAATGCGGCGGGACTGTTTCTCGCCTCGGCGATCGTGCCGGGGGTTCGTATCAACGACTGGCAGTCGCTGGTGGCGGGGACGGCGATCTTCGCGATCGTGAACATGTTGCTGAAGCCGGTGGCGGCGCTGTTCTCGGCGTGCCTGATTGTGCTGACGTTTGGGCTGTTTGCGATTGTGATCAACGCCGCGATGCTGATGGTGAGCGCATGGGCGGCGGGACGCCTCGGTCTCAACTTCCACGTTGATGGGTTCTGGCCGGCTGTGCTGGGGTCGCTGGTAATCTCGGTGGTGTCGCTGATGGCGACGATGGTGACGGGACGGCGGGGGTAGCGATGAGCGACGGCTGGCTCGAACGGCATCGCGCATCACTCGAAGGCGTGGGGCGAGTGTTGGAACTCGGATGCGGGCCGGGCGAGGATGCCGAGGCGCTGCGCGCATGGGGACTCGATGTGGTGGCGACCGATCTGCCTGCGACGGCCGAAGTGGCGGATGCACGCGTCCGGCTCGGCACCCGCTCGCTGATCTACGCCGACCACAGTTGCCCGCTTCCCTTCGCCGATGCTGTCTTCGATGGAGTCGTGGCGTCGTTGTCGCTCTACTACTTTTCGCACGCGACTACCGCATCAATGATCTGCGAGATCGCTCGCGTGCCGAAGCCGCGCGGCGTCCTCGTGTTCCGCGTGAACGCGACGGATGACGTGGAGTACGGCGCGTAGGGCGGTATCGAGATCGAGCGCAACTTCCGGAAGTCCGAAGTGGAAGCGCCGTATGGGGCGACGAAGCGGTTCTTCGATGAGGCGGCGGTGCGCGAGGTGCTGCGTGACGGGTTTGCGCTGGTGAACCTCGAACACCGGGAGGTCACGCGGTGGGCGCGACCGAAGCAGGTATGGGAATGCGTGGCGCGGCGTAAGTGATCATGCGTGCCGGAGAATGTCCGCGAAGAACAAGCGCGGTGTCTTCATTCGCTTTAGGGCTGGTCGTATATGTTCGCAGGAGTAAATGACCGCACTTTTATTCGTCTTGTGGCTGACGAGGGAAGTGGGTTTTCCCGAGATCCTCAAAGAAAGCGATGTAGAGAATTCAATCGGCGTTAGGGGATTCGCCCACGAGAGAAGACTCGATCGTCATCGGTTGCGTGATTGTGTCGCCTGCGCCGACTACATCGATGCGGTGAACGAAGAATGGGCGTCACCAATCAACGGCCGCCCTGGATGCATCAATCTCTGCCCGAAAGGCTTGCTTGGTCAGGCCTTGAGTTGATGCGTTCCTTAGCCACGCGTGGATTTTAACGTTTAGCGCAGGCCCTGTGCCTGGATTCCCAGATGTTGCCTCACGGTAGTGTTCACCGGTCTGCACTTGTTTCACTGTGGGGTTACGCAGTACGACCACCGGGCGATATGTCGCTGCCAGAGTTTCCCCGTGTTGTTCGGCTCTCTGACTGATTTGGCGTTGAACTGGTCGGTACGCGAGCACTGCTGCCACAACTGTGGCGATCTGCGTGATCAGCAGACCAATCCAACCCAATCTGAGCTTCTGCCGATGGTCACGTGAATCGAACCTGCGGCGAGCATCGTCACGGTTAACTCCTAACCGTGCTCGTTGCGCCGTTCTTGATGACCTCGATGCGGTCGGGGAGGCGGTCGGCGATGGCGGGGACGTGGGAGATGACGCCGATCATGCGGTCGCCGCTGGAGAGCAGTTCGAGCGCCTCGATGGCGACATCGAGAGCGTCCGCGTCGAGGGTGCCGAAGCCTTCGTCGAGGAAGAGTGATTCGAGGCTGAGCGCGCCGCCGTGGCCGGACAGTTGTGGGAGGCGTTCGGCGAGCGCGAGGGCGAGGGCGAGGCTGGCGAGGAAGGTTTCGCCGCCAGAGAGCGTCTTCACGGAGCGCTGCTCGTCGCCGTTGAATCGATCCACGATGACGAACTCGTCGCCGTCGGCGGCGAGGCGGTAGCGGCCACGGGAGAGGTGTTCCATGCGCTCGCCGGCCTCGGTGGCGAGGACGTGCATGGCCTCGCGCTGGACGTAGGCGACGAAGCGGTTGCGGTGCAGTTCCTGTTCAAGACCGGCGGCGACCTCCGCGTTGCGGGTGTTGGCCGCAGCTTCGGCGCGGAGGCGTTCGCTCTCGGCGCGTTCTTTATGCGCGAGTTCGATGGCGCCGATGGTGCGGGTGAGCGAGCGGTCGGTGTCGCGCTCATCCGCCTCGAGTTTCCCGGCGGTGGCGGTGAGGTCATCGGCGGACGGCGGCTCGGCGAGGCCGAAGGCGCGCCAGTGTTCGCGGTAGGCATCGCGCGCGCGAGCAGCCTCGGCTTCAGTGGACCCGTGATTGGCGGTCGCGGTCGTGGCGGCGGCGGTGGCACGGGCGACGGCGGCGCGGCGCTCCTCGGTGAGCGCGGTGGCGAAGGCTTGCTGCTGCCCGGCGGCGCGCGCGGCCTCATCGAGTGCAGTGGCGCGTTGTGCGCGCTGCGTCATGGCAGCGAGCGATGCGAGCAGTGCGTCCGCCTCGGCGGCGTCCTGCGCGCCGAGGGCATCGAGGCGTGACTGCGCTTCGACGGCGGCGCGCGTGGCTTGGGCGGTGAGTGCGTCGCTGTGTGTTGCTGCTGTGGTGGTGGTTCGCGCGGCCTCGTCAGCGGTGCGTGTGGCGGTTTCGGCGATGCGTGCGGCACCGCCGCCCTCCGCGTGGGCATCGAGCGCCACGCGGAGGGCGGCGGTGAGCGCGCCGGAGGGCGGGTCAGCCTCGATGGTCTCGATGTCCGCAGGCACCTGTACGAGCAGCAATTGCAGATCGCGTTCGAGGGTGCGGGCGGCGGCGATTTGTTCCTCGGCGGCGGTGGCGCGCTGGCCCTCGGCTGCGGCGGCGGTGGAGGCGCGCTTGGCGGCGTGATCGATGCCGTCGCGGGTCACGGCGGCCTCGGCGCATTGCGCGTCGAGCACGATGATCTTCGTGTCGACGGCGGTGAGCGCGGCGCCGGCGGCCTCGGCGTGTGCGTGTGCGGCGGCGGCGGCGCTGGCGCGCTGCTGCTGCCCGGCGCGGGCGGCATCGAGCGCGCGCTGCGCGGCGGCGAGTGCGGCATCGGTGGCATCGAGGTCAGGCGCCGCGCGATCGGCGAGTGAGGTGATGGGCTCGCCGCAGACCGGGCAGGGTTCGCCAACCTTCAGGCCGCGACGGAGTGCGGCGGCGGCGTGCTCGCGCTGGGCGGCCTCGCGGTGCGCGGTCGCCTCGGTGAGCGCTGCGGCGGCGGCGGTCTCGGCGTCGTGTGCGCGGACGCGATGTGCCTCGGCGGTCGCGGCGGCGGCGAGGGCGGCGGTGCGGGTGCTGTCCGCGCGTTCGTGCTCGACGCGGAGGCCGATCAGTTGCTTCGCGAGCGTTTGCAGCACGCGTGCCTTCTGCTCGTACTCGTTGCTGCGCTGGAGGGACTGCGCGCGAGCAGCCTCGGTGGTGGCGATCTGCCCGGCGAGGGCGGCGGCGGCGGTGCGTGCGGGGGCGGCGACGGCGGCGAGGCGCGTGCGTGCGGCGGCGAGTGCGGTGGTGGCGGACTCCGAGGACACGCGTTGTGTCTCGGCAGTTGCGGCAGCGCGAGCGGCGTCACCGCGCGCCCGATCGGCGGCATCCTGCGCGATGGTGACGGCCTGCTGCGCGCGCGAGAGATCGTCGCGGGCGGCAGCGCGCTGCTGCACGAGCGCGACTTGCTGTTCGAGGCGGCGGTGCTCCTCGGCGTCGTAGCCGAGCGCGGCGCGTTCGGAGGTGAGGGCGGCAAGGTGCTGCGCGGCGGCCTCGGCAGCGGTCACGGCCTGCGCGGCGGCGGCTTCGGTGTGCGCGAAAGCCTCGGCAGCCACGCGTGCGGCCTGTGCGGCGTCGGCGGCGATGCGGGCACGGTCGGCGGCGGCGCGCTCAGCCTCGGTGAGCGTGGCGAGGTTGGTGCGTTGTACGGCGACCTCGCGGAGACGAGTCTCGAACTGTGCGCGGTCGGCCTCGAGGATGGTGACGGCCTCGGGGGTGGCGAGGGTGAGGCGTCCGGCTTGCTCGTGCTGCATCTCGGCGGCGGCACGGGCGCCGACGGAGCGGGCGTGGGCATCGGCGCGCATGCGCTCGTAGATGCCGAGGGCGAGGAGGTTGGTGAGGATGTCGCGGCGCTGGCCGGGGTCGCCGCGCAAGAAGGCATCGAACGCGCCCTGCGGGAGCAGTACGGTCTTGGTGAAGGTCTCGTAGTCGAGGCCGAGGACGCGTGTCACCTCAGCGGTGGCTTCGCGGGCGCGATCGGCGAGGGGGACGACGGTGAAGCCGTCAGGCGAGAGGCGGTCGAGGCGCGCCTCGGACTTGCGGCCGATGGAGCGGGAGACACGGTAGCGCTGGGGGCCGACGGAGAAGTCGAACTGCGCGCTCATGCTCACCGCGCCGTGGGTCATCAATTGCGCGGCGCGGTTGCCAACGCGCGGCACCTCGCCGTAGAGCGCCCAGGTGATCGCATCGAGCAGCGACGACTTGCCGGAGCCGGTGGGGCCGGTGATGGCGACGAGGCGGCGACCGGTGAAATCCACGACGCTGGTGTCGCGGAACGAAGTGAAGCCGCGCAGTTCGAGGCGGATGGGGCGCACGTTACGCCTCCGTCTCGGCGGTGACGGCGGCGTCGTGGAGGGTGCGGAAGAGCACGATCGTCTCGGGTGCGGGGTCGGCTTGGTGCTGCGCTCGGTAGTAGTGGACGAACTGCTCCTCGGGGGCGAGGGAGGCGAGCGATGGGTGCTCCTCGATCGCCTCGATGAGATCGGGGTACTCAGGCTGCACGTCGACGACACCGGGGAGTTGATCGCGGAGGCGCTGCGCGATGCCGGGCTCCTGCTTGCCGAGTTTCAGCACGACGCGAATGTGCGCGTTACCAAGCGATGCACCCTGCGCGAGCACGTTGTCGAACGTGTCGTGCAGTTGGTGCAGGCGGCGGCCCTTAGTGAGCGAGATGGAGCGCACGTCCGGCGGGCGGCCGGGAACAGCATCGACGATCACGACGCGCTTCTCATCGTGCGCCTCACCGAAGTCGAGTTGGAGGAGGGAGCCGGCGTACTCGGTGGGGACGGGGGCATCGGTGATGCGTTGCGGGCTGTGGATGTGGCCGAGCGCGATGTACTGCGGCGCCGGTGGGAGGGCGGCGGGCGCGATACCGTAGGCCTGACCGATATGCAGTTGCCGCTCGGAGCCGTCGCGCGCGGCGTAGCGCGCACCATTGAGGAAGACGTGTCCGGCGAGGATGTTCACAGTGTCTGGCGTGAACGGTGTGCACATGGCGCGATGGATCTCACCCGCGCCGTCGGCGTACGCGACGTAGCGGTCTTCTTCGAGGCCCATGAGTTGCGCGGCATCGACGAAGTCGCCCTCGCGCAGCCACGGGACGGCGGCGATGCGCGCGACATGCTCGCGGCCCTCGATGTTCAGGATGCCGCCAGCCTCGGGACGGTTCACGCGCCACTGAGTCTGCACGCCGAGCAGTTCGGACAACATGCCGAGCGCCTCGAGTTTGCGCGGCGAGTCGTGGTTGCCGGCGATGAGCACGACCTGGATGCCAAGGCCGATGCACTCACGGAGCGCCTCGAAGACCAGGCGGTCGGCCTCGGGGGTGGGGGTGGCGGTCTCCCAGATGTCGCCGCAGACGAGCATTGCCTCGACTTGCTCGGCGCGCGCGATGCCAACGAGTTCGGCGAGGACGGCCTCGAACTCGGCGGCGCGGCTGCGGCCCCGGATGGTGCGGCCAATGTGCCAGTCGGCGGTGTGGAGGATGCGCATCGGTTAGCGATTCTCGAAGCGCGCGAAGGGGTCGGTGGTGGCGGCGACCTCGGAGGCACGGGTGGCCCAGGCGGGGAAGGGGAACTGCACGAGCAGCGGGACGGGGATTTCTGGCTGGTGCAGGATCATTGTGCCGGGCTTGAGCAGGCTGGCGCGGGCGCGGGCGGCGGGGGTGAGGAAGCCGTACTCGTTGCGTTGCGCCTCGGCGGTGTCGAGGCGGCCGACGACGCGGAAGGCGCAGTTGGCGACGACGCGCGGCTCGACCTCGGAGGCGGTCTGCTGGGCGCCGATGAGCACGACGCCGAGGGAGCGGCCACGCTCGGCGATGTCGAGCAGCACGTCCTTGATGGGGCTGTGGCCTTCGCGCGGGGCGTACTTGTTCAGTTCATCGAGCACGACGAATACGAGCGGGCGGGCCGCACCGCGGGTCTCTTTCTCCTCGAACATGCGCTTGAGCACGGCGCCGACGACGAAGCGTTTGGCGCGGTCGTGTAGGCGGTGGATATCGACGACGGTGACCTGCTCGCGCTGCCAGTCGATCCGGTGCGAGGCCATGTCCTCGGAATCATCCCCGCGGACGAGGTGGCCGACGTGGGGGGCGGCGGCCTCCAGACGTCGGAGGAAGGCGTGGACGGTGCCGGGGGCGGCGCGGCCGGCCCACGTGCCGCCCTGATCGGGGTCGGTCATGGCGGCGATCTGCTCCACGAGTTCACGGAAGTCGTTGCAGCGGACGCCGCCGATCTCGACGGTCGCGCTGGTGACGGGAAGCGAGAGGCGGGCAGCCATCGCGAGTTGGGCCTCGACGGACTGGGCGACGTAGGCGATCTGCGAGCGCTCATCGTCGGCCTCGGCGAAGAGGAAGCGCAGATAGTGATCGGCGCAGAACTCGCGGAGGGTCCAGCAGTAGCCGGTGACGCCTTCGAGTCGCGAGCCGGTGTCGGGGATCGGCTGTGCGCCTCGGGCGACAGGAGCGTAGAGGGCGACGGAGCCGAAGGCCTGCGCGGGGAGGCCCATGGTGGCGTAGCGGGTGCGCTGTGTGTCGTCGAGGCGGGCGTTGGGCTTGTCGAGGAAGAGCAGATCCTCGCCCTTCACGTTGAAAATGATCGAGCGGGTGTTGGCGGCCTCGACACCGAGCGCGCCGCCCTCGAAGAGCGCATGGAGCAGGAACATCGCGTAGGAGGTCTTGGTTGCGATGCCGGAGATGCCGGAGATGTTCACGTGCGCGCCGCGCGTGCCATCGAGGAACTCCATGTTGGCGAAGATGGTCTCGCCGGCGCGGGAGAGGCCGAAGGGGACGCGCGTCTGCATGCCGTCGAAGAAGAGCGCCGCGTCGCGGGCCGCGCCGTGAGCTTGGTGCACTTCGGTGCCGGGGACGGGCGGGACGAAGATTTCGGGTTCGACGCGGGTGACGGAGACGTGGGCGACGACGGCGTGCTGCACGGGCAGGATGCCGTCGATGGCGAGGCGGACATCGGAGTCGAAGGAGACGCCCTCGTGCGTTGCGCGCACCTCGTCGACGACGCCGTAGACATCGATGACTTCGCCGTCAGGGAGCGGCGAGCGGAGGTGGACGACATCGTCGAGTTGCAGGTAGCGATCGTCCGCGACGAGCACCGAGAAGGAGAGCGGCGTGGACGCCTCGGCGGAGGTGCCGAGCACGAGGCCAGCGGGGCCGGTCTCCGTGATGTCCTTGAGGTTGCTGATGGGTGTGTGTCCGTTCATAGGGTGCCTCGTCCTACGGCAGTGGTGATGAGCCGCCCGATCCAGCGCCGGTCGCCGAGGCGGTGCGTGAGCGCGGATTCGAGCGCGCCGACCGGGATGAGATTTTGTGGTGAGCGCGGATCGCGCACGGGAGACGAGGCGAGCCTCGGTAGCACGCGTGCGGATTGGTCGGCGAGGCGGATGGCGTCCGGGATCGGTAGGGTGCCGGGCACCTCGAGACGCATCAGGCCCGCGAGCGGGTGGAACTGCGCGCTGAGGTCGGCGATACGCAGGAACCACGAGGTGCGCTCGTGACCGGCCTCGGTGATGCGGAAGAGCGGCGTGCGCTCGCCGGGCTTCAGCGTGAGCAGCAGCAACTGGTGCTCGGCGTCGAGATACCAGCGGTGGATGCGCTTGATGTAGCCGACGACGCGCTGGCCGGGTGAGCGGAGGCGCAACGGGCCGTCGACGAAGGTCAGGACAGACTCGTCGTGTGAGAGGGTCTCGGCGAGGCGCGCTTCCTCGTCGAGCATGTCGCGGTTGAGTGCGGCGACGAGGTCGTTGGCGCTGCTGGCCTGATCGGGGATTTTGGGGCGGAAGTGGAGCGTGGCCGCGCCGCAGGGGATGACCTGCGCGCGCGGCTCGCCGCCGGTCTGGAGGTAGCGACGTTCGAGGCGGATCGAGTCATCGAGGATGCGCGCGCTGCCGGGGTCGAGGCGCACCGCGCCGACGGCGAGCGAGCCGAACAGCCCGAAGAGCGCGCCGCCATCAGGGGCGTCATCCATCGCGTGCATCTCGGCGCGGCGGACGCCATCGATGATCTGGACAGCCTCGGGCGCAGGGCCGGAGAGGGCGACGGCCTGCCATGGCCCCTCGATGGTGGTGTCGGCGGGCGCGTCGTCCTCAGCGGCGTCGGCGTCGAACTGCATGGCGGTGCTGTACTCGGGCGCCCAGGGCAGGAGGCGGAGGGGCATGGCGTCTATCTCGGGGAGAGATGTGGGAAGTATAGCGAGCGATCGGTTCCGGCTCGCTCGATGCGTGAGTAGAGAGGCGAAGACAGAATGGTCAGGATGGTCTCGGTAGTGCTCTTCGACCTTGGTGGCGTGGTGTGCCGGTTCGAGCCGGGGCCGGGGCCGGGGCCGGGGCCGCGGCTGGCGACGCTTGTGCGATGAAGCGGGTTGCCGGAGCTCGAGGTGCAGGCACGGGTGTGGGAGTCCGGGCTAACGCGCGATTTCGACCTGGGGCGGTACACGAGCGAATGGCGGCAGACTGTGAACGAGCGGCTTGGCGTCGCGCTGGACTTCGATGCGTTCGAGTCAGTGATGCTTTCGGCGCTGACGGTGGACGACGACACGATTACGGTCGTGCACGCGATCGAGCCGCGTGTGCGGGTTGCGGTGCTCACGGATAATCCGCCGCTGCTGTTCTCGTTCCAGCTTGGGGCACTGAAGCCGTCAGCGGAGGCGTTCGAGATAGCGCTGGATCGCCTCGATGTCTCAGCGAAGCAAGTGTTGTTCATTGATGACACACCGGCGAACGCCGATGCGGCGCGCGCAACGGGTATGGAGGACGTGCGGTTTACCTCGGCAGCGGTATTGTGCGAGATTCTGGATGCTGTTGGCGTGCTGCGACGGAGGTAGTGGCAGACCGCTGGCGGCGTGGGCCGTATCCTCGGGTCATGCAGCCGAGCGAGCCTGAGCAGTTGTTTGAGCCGAACGCCGACCGCGCCACGTATGTGCGCGGGATGTTTGGCGACATTGCGGCGCGGTACGACCTGCTGAACACGATCATGACGGGTGGTCGGCATCACGCGTGGCGGCGGTTGACGGCGCGCGCGCTGGTACGGCCGGGCGACCGTGTGGTGGATGTCGGCTGCGGCACCGGCGACCTCGCGATCGCGTGCCTGCGGGCGGGCGCGGCGCGGGTGCTGGGTGTGGACTTCGCGCGACCGATGCTGACGCATGCGTACCGCAAGGCAGGCAGGCACGCGCGGCGGGTGTTCTCGTTCGCGGCGGGGGATGCGACGCGACTGCCGCTGGCGGACGCGAGCGTAGATGTGTGGTGCTCGGCGTTCATGGTGCGGAACATTCCCGACCTTGATGCCGCGCTGGCGGAGGCGCACCGGGTGCTGCGTCCGGGCGGGCGGCTGGGCATCCTCGAGATCCCGAAGATGGAAGCGGGGCCGCTACGGCCGTTTGCGCGGGCGTACTTTCAGCGCATGGTGCCGCTGGTGGGGCGGGTCGTGTCCGGGCATGAGAGCGCGTACCGGTATCTACCGGTGTCGGTTGATCACTTCCTCGAACCGGCGGAGTTGGCCTCGAAACTCACGGCGGCGGGGTTCGAGGTGCGGGATGTGCGGCGGCTGATGTTCAGCACGGTGGCGCTGCACGTGGCGGTGAAGGCGGGCGCAGCCCACTAGCCGATGCGATGGCTGCTCTCGATGTCGAAGAGCAGGGCGAGGTCGCGGCCAAACTCGAACTCGGTCATGTGCAGGCGTTCGGTGAGGCGACGCATTGTGAGTTCCGCAAGGTAGAGGAGTGTGGTGCGCGTCTCGGTGGAGAATGTTCCTTCGGGGCGGCGGTTGGAGAGGGCGATTTCGCCTTGCGTGGTGCGCGCTTCTGCGAGGAAGGCCCCGGTGGCATCGACGACCTCCATGGTGCGGAAGCCACTGTCGAGTCGCTCCGTGCCGATGCGTGCCCCGTCGGGAAGCGCCTCGATGCTCCGGCGGACCACATCGGCGATCTGGATGCCGTTGGCTTGGAGGCCGAAAAAGCGTAACTCGATGCCCTGATGATCCTCGTAGGCCGTGTGCGCGAAACGCATCGTGTGCCTCGTTAGGTCAGGCGCGCGTCGCCGAGCGGCTCGCGGGGGACATCTTCGCCGGCGTTCACCATGTGGTGGGCGAGCGGACCGAGGCCCGCGACGATCTCCTGTAGTTCTCGCTCGCCGATGTTCGCGGCGCGAAAAGCCGAGGTCATGTGATGAAGCCAGCGTCCGGCGGCGCGCTCATCGATGCGGAAGGGGAAGTGGCGGCGGCGGAGGCGGGGGTGGCCGAAGCGCTCCGAGTAGCGCGGCTCGCCGCCGAGCCACTGCTCCATGAAAAACTTCTGCTTCTCGCGTCCCGATCCTATGTCTGCGGGGAAGATTGCGCGCAGTTCGGCGTCGGCCTCCACACGTGCGTAGAAGTCGTCGACGACGGTCTCGATGACCGCGCGGCCACCGATGCGCTCGATGAGTGGGGCGGCCTCGACAGGCGCGGGCGGTTGCTGCGGCTGCTGTGGGGTGGTGGTCACGGATCAAGTATCGCAGAACGCGGCGGGTCGTCGCTTGGGGCGGTGGCCTCGCGAGGCTCGAAACCAGAGCAGGTGCGGACGGGGAGCCGGGGGTAGCGGGGGAAGGCGGGATCGAGGTCGGAGCGGCCGCAGCGGAGGAAGCGGGAGCCTCGGGCGCTCTGGATGGCGTCGGCCCAGCGGCAGGCGGTACAGAGGTTGGCGGTGGGGGCGGTCAGGCAGCGATGCTCCGGGCAAGGCGGGCGAGCGTGAGGTCGTAATCGACCTGAAGATTGAGCCCGAACCGCGCCGACATGCCGAGTGCTCGTTCCAGATCGAGGGTGGTTTCTGTTGTGGTCGCGTTTTTGCCACGGCAGATTCCGTTGATCACCTGCACAGGGCGGCCCATGAGTTCAGCAAGCGCCTTTTGCGATAGGTCCGCGCCTCGATTTCCTCGGCAAGGAATTCACCGGGGTGGTGCACGAGGTCGGATTCGATGTACGTCATGGTCTTACTTGGCATGGCCATTCCCTCGATGACTGACGTGACGCTGGCTCGTGTTGATCTGAGGGTACAGGGAAGCAGAATCGCGTGATCATTTCAGGAGGCGGTGCGCCCGACCGAGGCCTCACATATGATCACGCGCATGACGAATACACACGGCACATCGACGACGGGGACGGCACGGTTGCTGGTGCAGTGTCCGGACCAGCCGGGGGTGGTGTCTGCGGTCTCGACGTTTCTGTATCAGCACGGGGCGAACATCGTGCAGGCGGATCAGTACTCGTCGGGCGGTGGGCGCGGGCGGTTCTTCCTGCGGATGGAGTATGACGTCGCGGGGCTAGACGCGCCGGCGGACGAGGTGGCGGGGCGCTTCGGGGTGGAGGTTGCGCCGCGGTTTCAGATGGAGTGGCACGTCTCGTACAGCGCGCAACGGCGGCGGATGGCGATGCTCGTGTCCACGGCCGATCATTGCCTGCTGGAGTTGTTGTGGCGGTGGCGGAACGGCGAGTTGGGCGTCGACATCCCGGTGGTGATCTCGAACCACGAGCAGTTGCGCAGGGATGTCGAGGGGTTCGGGCTGCCGTTCCGGTATCTGCCGGTGCGCGCGGAGACGAAGGCAGCGCAAGAGCGCGAGATGCTGGGGCTGCTGCGCGGGCAGGCGGACTTTGTGGTGATGGCGCGGTATATGCAGATCCTGTCGCCGGGATTCATAGCGGAGTTCCCGCACGCGGTGATCAACATTCACCACTCGTTCCTGCCGGCGTTCGCTGGAGCCGATCCGTACGGGCAGGCGTTTGAGCGGGGCGTGAAAATCATTGGGGCGACGGCGCACTATGCGACCGAGGAACTGGACGAGGGGCCGATCATCGAGCAGGACGTGGTGCGCGTGTCACATCGCGATACGCGCGCGAGCTTGGTGGCGTTGGGGCGCGAGGTGGAGCGGTCGGTGTTAGCGCGGGCGGTGCGGTGGCACATTGAGGATCGAGTGCTGGTGGACGGCCGGAAAACAGTGGTGTTCCGGTAGGAGTGTTCGCGTGGGGCGGGATATGACGAGGCCGCCGGAGAGCATCCGGCGGCCTCGTGCGTTGGTGCTGGTGACTAGAGGTTCATGCCGACGGCGGGCGTGACCATGTCCTTGATGTCGGGCGGCAGGTCGGCGACGGCGCTCTGGGTGGTGAGGAGCAGCGCCGCTACGGAGACGGCGTTTTCCAAGGCGACACGAGTGACTTTCACCGGGTCGACGATGCCGAGTTCGAACATGTCGCCGAACTGCTCGGCGAGCGCGTCGTAGCCGATGTTACCCTTCGCGTTGCGGACGTCGGCGACGATGGTGGCGGGTTCGCGGCCACCATTTACGACGATCTGGCGGAGGGGTGATTCGAGCGCCAGCCGCAGGATGCGCGCACCGATGATCTCGTCGGCATTGGTCATAGTGGCGATGAGGTCGTCGATGGACGACTGGGAGCGGACGTAGGCGACGCCGCCGCCGGGGACGACGCCTTCCTCGATGGCCGAGCGGGTGGCGGAGAGCGCGTCCTCGACGCGGAACATCTTTTCTTTCACCTCGGTCTCGGTCGCGCCGCCGACCTTAATCACCGCGACACCGCCGGAGAGGCGGGCGAGTCGCTCTTGGAAGCGTTCGCGCTCGTAGTCGGAGGCGAGTTCTTCGACTTGGGCGCGAATTTGGCGGATGCGATCCTGGACGGCGGTGTCGGTGCCGGCACCCTCGACGATGGCGGTGTTCTCCTTGTCGGAGATGACGCGGCGGGCGCGGCCGAAGTCCGAGAGTTTCACATTAGCGAGGTGGAGATCCATCGTCTCGGTAATGAAGGTGCCACCGGTGACGATGGCGATGTCTTCCAGTAGTTGCGTGCGCCGGTCACCGAAGGCGGGGGCGTTGACGGGCAGCGGGTTGATGATGCCGCGCATCTTGTTGACGGTGAGCAGCGCCATCGCATCGCTGGTGATGTCGTCGGCGATGATGACGATGTTCTTACTGGTGGTGCGGACGGCCTCGATGACAGGGATGAGTTCCTGGGCGCGCTCGATCTTCGCATCGGTGATGAGGATGTAGGCGTTGTCGATGACGGCCTCGAGGCGTTCGACGTTGTTCACGAACTGTGGCGACTGGTAGCCGCCGTTGAACTTGAAGCCGTCGGTGATGTCGGTCTCGAAGACGAGGGAGCGGCCTTCCTCGGCGGTGATGACGCCGTCGCGGCCGACGCGATCCATGACATCGGCGATCAGTTTGCCGATCTCGGGGTCGTTGGCGGCGATAGAGGCGACGGCGGCGATGGTCTTGTGGCCTTCGACGGGGGATGCGAGTTTGCGGAGGGCGGCGGTGACGGCGCTCCCGGCCTTCTCGATACCGATGCGGATCGCCATCGGGTTGGCGCCAGCGGCGATGTTGCGGATGCCTTCGTGGAGGATTGCCTGCACGAGCACGGTGGAGGTGGTGGTGCCGTCGCCGGCGATGTCATTGGTGCGGCTGGCGGCCTGCTTCACGATCTGCGCGCCCATGTTCTGGAAGCGGTCTTGCAGGTCGATCTCTTTGGCGACGGTGACGCCGTCCTTGGTGACGACGACGGGCGACCAGTTGCGGTCGAGTATCACGTTGCGGCCGCGGGGGCCGAGCGTGATCTTCACAGCGTTCGCGAGAATGTCGATGCCTTCGAGCAGGCCGCGACGGGCATTGTCGTCGAACTTCACTTCCTTGGATGGCATGGGCGTCTCCCTCTCATCTGGCTCAGCAGGCGGCGAAGCATGTCTCCGCTGCGTACACGGCGGCCGTGAATGAACGATCTCGTGTGTCGGTGGCCGAAACCGGCCGGACGCGGGGAGCTATATGCGCCCCACCTCGCATCGGCCGGATGTTAGCACTCATCCGGAGAGACTGCTAATAGGGATTGCCGAGATTGCGAGGCTGGCGGGCGGATGCCGGGCACCCCTCGCATAAACCGGGTGGCGGCGGCTACAATGACTCCAATGACACTCCTCTCCGCGCCAGCGAGGCGCGGCGCCGTCCCTGCGAACCGCCATTCCCGGCCTGCACGACACTCGGCGCACTTTGCCTTGCCTCCGCGCACCATCCGGCCCGCGACTGACACTTCAGTACCCGGCCGACCCACCGAAGGAACCCTGTGAGCCTGTTCTCCAAGATCGTGAGCGCGCTGACCGGCGCGCCCACCGAACCACGTACACGCATCCTGTCCGACGCAGTCATTGACGCGGTCCCCGGCAGATCCGACGACCGTGACGGCGAGCGCCGCCGTGGCCGCCGAGGCGGCAGGGGGCGTGGCGGCAGCGGTTCTGCCAGCCCCGACGCGGGGCCAGCCCGCCGTGACGACCGGAATGACCGCAATGAGCCGCGAGGCCGGCCGAGCCGCTGGTCACGACCCGCGCGCGACAGCCTGGATGCGCCACTGCCGGAGGACATTGCATTCCGGCCGGCTGCGGAGGGCGGGGATGCCTCGATTGTCCCGGTGCGGCGGCGGCCTGCGCCAGGGTCGCAGCGGCCCGGCGGGCGCGTGCTCTACCTCACCACCAATCAATACGTCGCACGTGATGGCGCCGTGGAACCACTGGCGCCGGGGAGCGGGGAAGCGCTGGAGGCTGGTGAGCACGCTGAGACCGGCGATGGTGGCGATGGCACCGAGCCGGCCAAGAAACGCCGCCGGGGCCGCCGAGGCGGACGCGGCCGACGTCGGCCGGGGGACGCGGAGCAGACCACCGGCGACCGTGACGGTGCGGAGGACGCGGAAGCTCCCGCAGACCTCGATGACTATGTGGACGACGATGATGTGGATGACGCCGACGAGTTAGCTGGCGACGCCGCTGAGTACGCGACCGAGGACGACTTCGCCGACGAGGACGAGGTCGCTGAACTGGAAGCACCGCCGATGAGACGTGCGCCGGTGACCCGGGTTGCGGCGACGCCGCTCACGGAGTTGCCGGAGGCGTTCCTCGCGCTCGGCCTCGGTGACGCGCCGATGCAGGCGGTGGCGCGGCTTGGCTTCGCCCACCCAACGCCGATCCAGCATCTGGCGATCCCCGTGCTGCTGGCGGGGCGCGACGTGGTTGGCATCGCACAGACGGGGACGGGCAAGACACTCGCGTTCGGGCTGCCGATGATCGAGCGGCTGGACGCCTCGCGGCGGGTGGTACAGGCGATCGTGCTGGTGCCGACGCGCGAACTGGCGCAGCAGGTGCTGGACGTGTTGCAGGATCTGGGCGCAGCGAGCGGCCTCGACACCGTGGGGCTGCTCGGGGGGCGGTCGCTCGACCGCGATTTCCGTGCGCTGGAGCGCAAGCCGCATGTGGTGGTGGGGACACCGGGACGGATCATCGACCACCTGAACCGAGGGACGCTGACGCTGGAATCCGTGCGCTACGCCGTGCTGGACGAGGCGGATCAGATGCTGGACATCGGGTTCCTGCCGGACATCACGCGCATCCTCAGCCGGACGCCCCGGCGGCGGCAGACGGCGCTGTTTAGCGCGACGATGCCGCACGCGATTCAGCGGCTGGTCTACCGCTACATGGAATCACCCGAGACGATCTCGATTGCCCCACAGGGGACGACGGTCGACGCGATCGAGCAGATCTACTTTGAAGTCGCGCAGCGCGACAAGGTGCGCGGGCTACGCGAATTGATCGAGCGCGAGTTGAAGGGCCGGACGCTGGTGTTCTCGCGCACGCGGCGCGGCGTCGACTTTGTGGCGGATCGACTATCGCGGGACGGAGTGCGCGTGGGCGCGCTGCATGGCGACATGGAGCAGCGGCGGCGCGACCAGGTGGTGCAGGCGTTCCGTGAGGGTAACCTCGATGTGCTGATTGCGACGAACGTGGCGGCGCGCGGCCTCGACATTCCGGAGATCACACACGTGGTGAACTTTGACGTGCCGATGAACGCCGAGGAGTATGTGCACCGCATCGGACGTACGGGCCGTGCAGGCCGTGAAGGCAAGGCGATCACCTTCGTGTGCGAGAACGATATCGGCGAGTTCGATGTGCTGCTGAACGCGTTTGGGGATCGACTAAAGAAGGAAGAACTGTACCTGTACGGGTAGTGGTCGTGGCGGCTATCCGATGATCACAGCGGTGACTTCCGGGTGTAGGCGATGCAGGCTTTCACGTCCTCAACGGCGATATATGGGTAGGCAGCGAAGATGTCGCTGCGGCCGGGATACCCAGCGAGTTGAGCGAAGACGAGTTCGACCGAAATGTGAGTGCCCCGGGCGACTGGCTTACCGACTAGTACGTCTGGGTTGACGACGATTCGATACTTGTGCTGGCGACTATGACAGGCTTCCGCCGACGTACTCTCCGCTGAGGGCGGTTCCGCGCCGGTGGGCTAGATCGGTGAGCCGTCACTTCCGCCGAGGAGGGTCGTGGAACACGTCAGCCTGCTGAATACGATTGCTGCGGCGCTGGCTGTAGCCTTCCTCGGCGGATTGGCGGCGCGGCTGGCTAGATTGCCCGCGATCGTGGGGTACATGTTCGCGGGGATTGCGATCAGCCCGTTCACGACTTGGTATGGGGCCGATGTGGGGACGATCCGTGAGTTAGCGGAACTGGGCGTGATTTTCCTGATGTTCGGCGTGGGGCTGCACTTCAACCTCGCAGACTTGCTGGCGGTGAAGGGTGTGGCGATACCGGGGTCGCTGGCGCGGCTGGGGGTGGTTACGGCGGCGGGGATTGGGATCAGTGCGGCGTTCGGCTTCGGGATGGACGAGGGGATGGTATTTGGGCTGGCGATCGGCATCGCGAGCACGGTGGTGGCGATTCGGGCGCTCGAAGAGCGCGGCGACATAGACTCGGTGCCAGGGCGCATTGCGATCGGCTGTCTGATTGTCGAAGACTTAGCAATCGTGCTGGTGCTGACGCTGATGCCGGTGCTCGCTTCCGACGGTAGCGGCGGACTGTTCATGCCGACGCTGATCGCACTCGGGAAGGCAGGTGTGTTCCTCGCATTGATGTTCACGCTAGGTGCGCGTGTGGTGCCGTGGGGGCTGGCTCATGTGGCGCGGACAGGATCCCGGGAGTTGTTCATCCTCGCGACGGTGGGTGGGGCGCTTGGCATCGCGACCGGCGCTTCGTTGTTTGGGGTGTCAGTGGCGCTCGGCGCGTTCATCGCAGGCGTGGTGGTGAGCGAGACCGAGACGAGCCACCAGGCAGCGGCCGACGTGGTGCCGTTCCGCGAGGCGTTTGCGGTGCTGTTCTTCGTGTCGACGGGGATGCTGTTCGAACCGAGAGTGGTCATAGAGCACTTGGGGCTGTTTGCGTTGACGCTGGCGACGGTGGTGTTTGGGAAGTCACTACTGACACTCGCGATTGTCGCGATGTGGCCGTACAGCGCGCGAACGAGCCTGACGGTCGCGGTATCGCTGGCGCAGGTCGGGGAGTTCTCGCTTATTGTCGCGCAGCAGGCGGTATCGGCGGAAGTGATGAGCGCGACGACGTACAACATGGTGCTTGCGGTGGCGGTGGCATCGATCACGCTCAACCCGCTTCTGTTCGCGGCGATTCCGCGCGCCGAGGTGCTGTTGCGGCGGTTGCCCGCGATCTGGCACTGGCTCGATCACCAAGGCGAGATGCCAGACATCGAGGCGTATCCGATTGGGCATGTGGTGATCGCTGGGTACGGCCGTGTCGGCCAGCTGTCGGGCAGTGCGCTGTCGCAACTGGGCGAGCGGTACACAGTGATTGAGGCGAATCTGCCGCTGGTGCGGAGACTGCACGACGAAGGCATCACCGCCGTGTGGGGCGACGCCGCAGATCTTGAAGTGCTAGCTACTGCGGGCGTCAGCGCGGCGCGTGCGCTGCTGTTGGCGGTGCCAGACGAGACGACGGTGCTGCTCGCCACCCGCAACGCGTTGAGCCTCAACCCGGCGCTGCCGGTGATCGCGCGTGCAAGCAATGGGTCGGAGTTGCAGCCGCTGCGCGACTTGGGGGCACGCGAGGTTGTGGTGCCAGAGTACGAGGGCGGTGCGGAACTGGTGAGGCAGTTGCTAATAACGATCGGGCACCGGAAGGAAGAGGCGCAGGAGTTCTCGCAGTCACTACGCGACATCCAGTACGGCGGGTACTACGAAGCGGCGGACGAGGCGACGAGCAACCGGCCGGGTTGATCGCGCCCGCCCGCGCATCCACCATCACAGCATGACGACTAACAACCTGCCCGAATATGTCCGTGCGCTACTCGACCCCGCCGCCTATCCGAACCGGCCTGCCGAGGTGCGGCTGGTACAGACGCACATCTCAAATGTTTTTCTGGCGGGCGAGTTCGCCTACAAGACGAAGAAGCCAGTGGACTTCGGGTTCATCACGCAGCTGACGCCGGAGGTGCGCGAGGCGTACTGCCATGCGGAGGTGCGACTGAACACGCGGCTGGCCCCGGATGTGTACCTAGGCGTGGTTGCGGTTGTGCGTACGCCAGATGGTCGCTACGTCGTGGACGTGCCCGCCTCGGACGGCGAGGTGGTGGAGTGGGCGGTGAAGATGCGGCTGCTGCCGGACGATCGGACACTCGACCGGGTGCTGGCCGCAGGTCCACAGCAACCGAGAATCATCGAGCGCCTCGTTCAGACGCTGGTGGCGTTCCACGAAGCAGCGGCGGTGGTCGCTAACGTGCCTCAGGGGCGTACTCCCGGAGGGCGAGAGTACGCGGGCGGGCCGGCAGAGACGGCGTGGTGGACGCGCGAGTACGGCGAGGCCGCGGGGAACATAGGCGGTACGTGGCGGGCAGAAGATGCGGCGGCGACCAAGGCGTTCTTCGACGGCACTATCGCGGCAGAGCAGGCTCTGTTCGACGCACGGCTCGCGGCAGGGCGGACGGTCGAGGGACATGGCGACATACAGGCAAAGCACGTCTATCTGCTGGGCGACGCGATGGAGCAGATCGCGATCGTGGACTGCATCGAGTTCACCGACTGGTTCCACTTCCGGTATCTCGATGTCGGTTACGACGTGGCGTTTCTCGCGATGGATCTGGAGGCACAAGGCTACGCCGATCTCGGCGACGAGTTTGGGGGGCGTTATCTCGCAGCGGCGCATGACGAGACACTGGGAGTGTTGCAGCCGCTGCACCGTGCGATGCGCGCGTTCGTGCGCGGTAAGGTGGAGTCGATTGGAGCGAACGCTACCGAATTGCCCCCGGAGCAGCGGGTGCACCTCGCGGACTCGGCGGCGCGGTACTTCCGGCTGGCGGCGGAGTATGGACAGCGGCGGGCCGGCCCCTCACTCGTGGTGATGTGTGGACTACCGGGCGTTGGCAAGTCTACGGTGGGCGGGACGCTCGCGGCGCGCATTGGCGCGGCGTATGTGTCATCGGATGTGGTGCGTAAAGAGCTAGCTGGCCTCGACCCGCGCGAGCGTGGGACGACGGCAGATCGCGAGGGGCTGTACGTGCCCGAGATGACCGAGCGCGTCTATGTCGAACTGCGGCGGCGGGCTGACGCGCACCTCGCAGCAGGGCGTCCGGTTGTGATAGACGCGATGCACGGGGATGCTAGCGAACGCGCGGCGGCGCTGGCGGTCGCGGCCGCGCGTAGCGTGCCAGCGGTGATCGCCGAAGTGCGTCTGGATGTAGCGGCGACCCTCGCGCGGATCGGGGCGCGGGCCGACGACCCGCTGCGCACCTCGGATGCCACGCGCGAGGTGTACGAGGCGCAGGCGGCGCGGTTCGAGGCGGTGCATGCTTTGGAGGGGGTGCATGTGGTGCTGGACGCCTCGGAGGCACCGTCGGTGCTGGCGCGACAGGTGGCGGCGCTGTTGCCGCGCGAGGTAGCCTGAAGGCGATGGTGCGGTTGCTATTGCGAAAGAAAGACCCGGAAGCGCGGGCGCTCGCGGCGCTCGCGGCTGCGTTGCTATACCTGCCGGAACCGCACCGGCCGGAGGACGCGTTGCAGGTCGTCGCCGACCTCGCACGGTCCGAGACGAAGTCGAAGTACTGCGCACTGAACGTAACTGATGAGCATGACCGGACGCAGGGGTTCATCACCTCGGGCATGACAGAAGCGGAGTTGCGCGGGCTGCGCACGCCTCCTCAGGGGCACGGGCCGCTCGGATCGCTGCGGGCGGACGGGCGGCCAATACGTTTGGGCAACGTCTCGCAGCACCGGCGGTCGTTCGGCTTTCCGCCGAAGCATCCGAGGATGAACACGCTGCTGGGGGTACCGCTGTGGTGCCGGGGCGTGGTGCGCGGTGCGCTGTACGTCACTGACCGGAGCGATGGGAAGCTGTACGACGATGCCGACGAGCGGCTGCTGCTGACGCTGGCGCAGCACGCCTCGCATGTGATCGAGCACGACTGGTACTAGGTGGGGCCTCGGGACCTTAGCGGTGTCGGAGCAGGGCGGGGTCGTAGCCCTCGCAGGGGATGGGCAGATCCTGACGGTGGTCGCAGATGAGGCTGCGGGTGGTGGGGGGGCGTCGACGTCCTCGATGCGGAGGGTCGCACCGCAGCGGAGACAGGAGTGGCTGGTCAGGCGGTAGGTAGGAGCGAGGTCTGTTGTTCCATGCCTCGATGGTGGCGAGGCCGGGTGAGCGGACGCTGGGCGGCAGGTAAACGGCGGGCTAAAAGTCAGTGTTACGCTCCCGCCGTGATACCGGGGGTCGAGGCACTGAGATGACGACAGCGAGCTGGGTGCGCCTGCTGGAGCCGCTGCGGCAGCCGGCGTTCCGCCGAGCGTGGCTCGCGGCGGTCCTCGATGGGTTCGGGACGGGGATCGAGCGGCTGGCGGTGGGCTGGTTCGTGCTGGACGCGACCGGATCGGTGTTCCTCACGGCGCTCAGTTTTGCCGCGCGCGCCGCGCCGAACATGGTGCTCGGCCCGCTGGGCGGCGCGATCGCCGACCGCTTTGAGCGACCGCGGGTGCTGATGACGACGGTCGCGGCGCGGTCGCTGTTGCTGCTGGTAGTGGGCGGTATCGTGATGGCGGGGATGCATTCGGCGTGGCCGCTGATGGGATTGATCGCGCTCACGGGCGTGGCCCGTGCCAGCGAGACGCCGGCGATGCAGGCGATGATTCGCGACATCGTCGGTGCGCCTCGTGCGCCGAGTGCGGTCAGCCTGCACAGCCTAGGTGTCCGCAGCATGGCGATGCTGGGCGCATTCGCGGGCGGTGTGCTGCTGGAACGGATCGATCCGGGTCTGGTGTTCCTGCTCGCCGCTGGTGCGGTCGGCGTTGCCGCGCTCACCTATTCCACCATGCGTGTATCGAGGGCCGCCGATGGCGTAGCGCCGGTTGCCTCCGCGACTGCGCCGACCTCGGTGTGGCGGGACGCGCTCGATGGCCTGCGCATCGTGTTGCGCATCCCGGTGGTGGTGCTGCTGCTGTTGCTAGCGATGGGTATCGAGGTCTTCGCGTTCTCGTTTGGGTCGCTGATGCCGGGGCTTGCGGAGCGGGTGCTGCACGTGGATGCCTCGGGACTGGGTACGCTGACGTTCGCGACGGGGCTGGGCGGCGTAATGGGTACGGCGGCGCTGTCGATGTTCGTGCACGCGGTGCGGCGCGGGCCGTTGCTGGTGGTCGTGATGGCGGTGTTTGCGGTGAGCCTAGTGGCGCTGTCGGCCTCGGAGCACTTCGTGCTGTCGCTGGTGCTCGTCGTGGCGATTGGGGCGATGGCGGCGATGTTCGACACGTTGCAGTGGGTGCTGTTGCAGGCGAGCGTGCCGGATGCGGTGCGCGGGCGAGTGATCGGGACGTGGATGACGGCGATCGGCTTCGGCTGGCTGGGGCCGGTGATCCTCGGCGGGATGGCTGCGGTGTTCGGGGTGCAGTGGGCGATTGCCACAGGCGGCGTGATGGCGGGCGTGCTCGCGTGCGTCGCGTTGGCCTCGGCGCAGTTACGGCGGTTGTAGGGCGCGGCCTATCGCAGTGCTACGGGTGTCCGGGCGGTCTCGATGTCTTCTTCGGCCTCGGGATCGGGGGCGGCGTCGATGCGGTAGCGGCGGAGACCGGGGAGCGCGAGGGCGATGAGCGCGACGACGCCGAGGCACATGAAGCCGCCGCCGACGACAGAGATGGTGGGGGTGGTGGCCGCGGCCATGAAGCCAGCGCGCACCGCGCCGAGTTGATTGGATGAGCCGATGAAGAGCGCGTTGATCGCGGTCACGCGGCCGCGGAGGCGGTCGGGCGTCGCCAGCTGGATCGTGGTCTGGCGCATCACCACGCTCACCTGGTCGGACATGCCGACGAGCGTGTAGGCGAGCACCGCGAGCGGGAACGAGCGCGCGAGGCCGAAGACGATCGTCGCACCGGCGAAGCCGACGATGGAGATGAGCAGCACCCGGCCGGTGCGCTGCACTTGCGGGATCATCACAAGCACGACCGAGGCGAGCAGCGCGCCCGCGTTCATGGACGAGGCGAGGATGCCGTAGCCGGTGCTGCCGACGTGGAGGATGTCGGTGGCGTAGATGGGTAGCAGCGCCTGTGCGCCGCCGAAGATCACCGCGAACATGTCGAGCGCCATCGCGCCGAGGAGCACCTGACGCCGCCAGACGAAGCGGATGCCCTCGCGGATCGCCTCGAGGCTGACGGTGCGGCGCTCGCCTTCGAGCGGGCGGGGATGGAGGAAGGCGAGCGCGACGACGGAGAGGGCGAGCAGCACGATGTTGGCGGCGTACGCACCGGCGACGCCGGAGACGGCGATCACGACGCCCGCGATGCTGGGGCCGACGATGAAGGCGAGCGACTGGAGTGTGGTGGTCACGGTGATGGCGTTCTGGAAGGTCTCGCGGTGGACGATGGAGGGGAGCAGCGCCTGCCTCGCGGGATTCTCGAAGGCGTTGGCGAGCGCGAGCAGCACGACGAGCGCGTAGATGATGGGGAGCGTGGCCCAGCCGCCGGCACTGGCGATGGCGAGCACGAGCGAGCAGGCGGCGTGGATGGCCTGTGAGATGAGGACGATGCGCTTGCGGTCGTAGGAGTCGGCGACCGCGCCGGCGACGAAGGTGGCCGCGAGTTGCGGTGCGAAGCGGACGAGGCCGAGGATGCCGAGTTGGAGGGCCTCACCGGAGATCGCGTAGACCTGCCAAGCGAGCGCGGCCTGAAACATGGTCTGCGCGGAGGCAGACGCGAAGCGGGCCAGCGAGAACTTGCGGAAGTCGGTCTGGCGCAGGGCCGCCAGTGGATCGTGCACCGGTCTGGAGGGCTCCGACACGGAGCAACCGTTCGTTCAGATAGCGCGTCGCGGGCGCCTGACTCGGTCGAGCCGAGGCAGAATGTTACCTGCATTCCAGCGCGAGGTCACTGGGTTGGACGCGTCGGTAATGGTCCGTTTGGAACGCGCAGTTTCACCCCGGCCATACTTGTTGGACACGGCAAGTACTCGGTTCAACCGATTCCAGCAGGAATACATCCGGCGTTGTCATGGACCGCCAGCGGCCAAGGCCCGTTGTCCCATCGATGCGCGCGAGCGTGGAGCTCAGGAGCTGTCCGTGCGACACGAGCACCGGCAAGGCGTACGAAGACTGCAACATCCCCTCGATTGCCGCCCAAGCCCGTTCCTGTGTCTCGAAGCCGGTTTCCGAGCCTTCGAGACACAGTGAATGGTCAGTGAAGCATGCTTCCGCAGCGGCGATGTGATCTGCGATTGCCGCCAAGAAGGTCCCCTCGCGCTCCCGGAGCCGTTCGTCAAGCGCAATCTCCCGGGCTGATGCAGCCACAAACGGGGCGATCGTATCGATGGCGCGCCGATACGGGCTGCTGACGATGCCATCGACCAACCACGACTCTCGCAATCAGGCGCCGAGCGCTTGCGCTTGTTCCAGCTCCTGTTCAGACAGTGGCCGTGACTTGTTGTCCTCTAACCACGCCGCCTGGCAATGGCGTGCGAGTAGTAGTCGCCCCATCTGTCGTCCCTCTTATTTCAGTCACAGTCCATGCCGGCCCGATCAGGCAGGACACTCACGATTGAGTGGCTCGCCCGAGGACACGTGAACATGGAGGTGTTTGAAATCCTAGTACTGGCCGAAGTTCGTGAGCACGCAGCATGTGCCATGTTCCTCAGTCACCTGCTTTGCGACTTCTCGAACGACCGTAAGGAGTACGGGCAGGATGCTCTCAGAGGCGGCACCAAGTCGCTCAGCGATGGCACATGCATCTTGGTGTTCACCACGATGTGCACAGGCCAAAAGGGCCTTGTGTGGTGGAAGGCGGCACGTCACCAGTCTCGATGACGATGTTGATCTTCGTGTTGCCGCTCAATGCTTCGTCGCAATAGAAGTCGTCGCTCATCGGTTGGCTTCAGTTCGCGAGGTAGTAGGGGAGCGGGAAGGCGAGTGGGGCACGGTCGCCGATGCGGATGCCGTGGCGGAGGTACCAGTCGGCTGGGGCCTCGATGGCGTACTGGTAGTCGGCGCGGGGGGTGACGAGGGTGGTCGATTCAGCCTCCATGTCGCGGATATCGACGATGGTTTCGTCGCGGGCGACGAAGGCAATGGAGAGGTTGATGTGGGTGTTCTTCATCCAGAACGAACCACCCTTGTCGGCGTAATGGAAGAGCATGCCACGCTCGTCACCGAGGGTGCGGCGGCCGGAAAGGCCGATGCTGTACTGGTCGCGCGGAGGCACCTCGATGGGGAGGGTGGCGATGACGTTGCCGCCGCGGGAGAACTCGGCGACGGGCAGCGAGGCGCGCGGGATGTTGGCGGTGCTGGCGATCGACTCGCCGGGGATGGCGGGCGTGGGCGTGATGTTGGGGAGGAAGATCGCGTCGGGGATGAGGGCTGGCGCGGTGGTGGCTATGCCCGAGGCGGTTGCTGGCGGTGTGACTGCCGTTGTGGTGGCGGTGGGCGCGTCGTTGTCACATGCGATGACGAACGCGATGGCAAAGGCGGTGCATGTGGCCGCGATGATGCGAAGCATATGGCGATCGTAGGACGTGCCTGCACGCCGGACAAACAGGCCGCGCGTTGACAGTCACGCGGAGGCCTCGGTAGCGTCGAGGCATGGCAGAGAGCGATGTGTTGGCGGTGGCGATGCGGCTGTGGCCGCAGGTGCGTGACGCGGGAACCGTGCAGGATCCCGCAGACCTCGATCGCCTGTTAGCGGCGCAGGGGCAGCCGGGGGCGCCGGGGTGGGATCGCGGGCTGCGCTACACGTTCGCGTGCTTCTTGCCAGGCGAGGCGTCGCAGGTGGTGCTGCCGACCGGCGAGCGAATTGAGGATGACGCGGCGGCGCGGTTTGTGGGGCACTTGTTGGTGACACGCACGCTAGTCGGTGCAGGGCTGGCGGTGGACGAGGGCGTCGCACGGGCGATCGCCGAGGCGCACGCGCTGACGTGGATCGCCGCAGGGTACGGCGGACAGCCGGCGGTGGGCCTGGGACTGTCGCTATGGCTGGTGGCGCTCGACCCGCTGGCGGACTCGGACCGGCCGCTGCCGATCGATTGGGCGGCGGATGTGTACAACGATATGGCGCGCTGGGATCCCGACGAGCGGCTGTTCTCGCACTACGACGTGCGCGAGCGGGCGCTGGACTGGGCCGTGTACGCCTCGCATGACGCGGGGCGGCGCGCGGGCATCTCGCGGTGGACACTGATCGAGGCGCTGTTGCGCCTCGATGGCGGCGACCGGGGACGGCTGGCGCTCACGCAGTTGTCGGCGGCGGAGGACTCGGGCGAACGTGCGCCGGCGGCGGCGATCTTGGAGCGCAATCGGATCGCTGGGCTGCTGCGGGCGTGGGCAGCGCCGCGATCGTAGGTGTCGTGTACCTAGAGCGTGGCAACATCCGCCACCCGCTCATCCTGAGCTTATCGGAGGACGAGCGGGACCACTGGATATCGATGCTGTACGGTTCCGAGAAAGCACTTGCAGTCCGGCTTAATCCTCGCGCATCAAGGCTTCCTTCTTTGCCCATACTCATCCCTTGATTCGGCGCTCACATATGAACGCTTGATCGCGAGTGCCGAATGTCTCGCACCACACCATCTGAGCAGGTCTGCGATTGGCTGTGTACCCACGGATACTGCCGCTGTTGTGCTGGGCAAGCCTGATATCAATGTCGTCTGTATGCCCTACGTAGTACGACTGATCCGTGCATCGGAGCATGTACCCGTAAAACACGATTTGTGCTCGATAGCTGTAACCGCTTGTTCTTCGACAGGCTCAGGATGAGCGGTTACTCGTGCGTGTGTGATTACTCGTATCTGTCATGCGGTCGTCTCGTCGGCGGTGGGTTCGCTTTCGGCGGCGCACAGCTCGATGAGGCGGAGCACCTCGAGTAGTTCGGCATCGTCTTTCTTGAGGATGTCGGAGATGTGGTAGCCGGCATCAAAGGCGGCGATGACCTGCGGGTAGTCGTCGATGACGAAGTCGGGCGTGACGTCGACTTTGTAGTCGGGCAGCCGTTCCTTGTAGCGCTCCAGCGGCTTCACGTAGTAGCCGGTGACGTACTCGTGCAGCCCGTGCTTGATCATGTCGTAGCGGCGGATGCCGACGCCGGACCAGACGTAGATGGTGTGACCTTGTTCCTTGATGCGCTGGAACACCTCGAGGGCGTGAGGGCGCAACTGGCCGTTCCACATGACGAGGGTGTGGTCGACATCGAAGAAGACGTTCAGTTGGCGCATGGCGCCGAGTCTAGCGGCGTCATGCGTTACGCCCAGCGGCGGGGCGGCGGGGGCGCGGGGCGGACTGGGCTTCGAGTTTCACAAGGCGGTCGGTGAGGCGCTGGTTGGAGGCCTGTAACTGCTCGACGCGATCCTGGAGCGACTTCACGTCGGCGGCGCGGTCGGCTCCCTCGGCGAGAGTGCGGGCGGCAAGGCGTGCGGAGCGGCGGATGCGGCCGTCGAGGGCGCGAGTGGCCTCGGTATTGAGCGCGGCGGCGGCGCGTACATCCTTGAGCGCGGCGAGCGCGGAGACGGCCGAGAGTTGCACACGCAGCCACTTGTCATTGAGCAGGGCTTCGAGGCGCTCACGGATGCGGAGGCGGGTTGGCTCGTCGGCGAAGGGCCCGAGCGCACCGAGGGCATCGACGGCGACACGGCGGGCGTTCTGGTGCTTGCCCCACTCGGTGTATTCCAGCAGCACTGGGATGGCGGCGACATCGCGCGACTGGCCCATGCCGGTGAGCGCGCCGACGGTGATCACATCGTTGTGCGCGGGGCGGCCGAGGACGCGGCGCAGCGTGGTGAGCGCCGAGGTATCGCGCGTGCGGCCGAGGGCGTCGGCGGCGCTGGCCTGCACGTAGTACGAGGTGTCGCCGCGGCCGGCGAGCAACCCGGCGAGCGCCTTCGCGGCCTCGGCGTCGTTTGCGAACTGGCCGAGGGCGGCGGCGACGGCGCGGCGGACGCGCGAGGGCTGCGCACCGATGGCGGCGATGAGCGCGTCGCGGGCGAGTTCCGACTTCACGCCGCCAAGCGCGGTGGCGATCTCGGCGCGCACGAAGTCGGTCTCGCGGGCCTTGAGCAGGGCGGCACGGAGGGCCTCGACGGCCGTGCGGGTGCCGAGTTTGGCGAGGCCTCGGGCAGCCTCGATGCGGCCGATGACCTGCGGGTCGCCGTCGAGTTGTGCCTTGAGCATCTTTTCGCCGGGTTCGAAAGCGAGCGTCTTGAGCACGCGCGCACCGGGGTCGATCGCGACGAAGGACGGTTCGCCGTCGAGTGGGAAGACGAAGGTCTGGCGCGCCTCGCGAAGTTCGATGGGGAAGGCGCGCACGCCTCGGGCGGTGTGGAAGGCGATCTCCATGGAGACGCGGTAGATCGAGGTGAGTTTGTCGTCTGGCGTCTGGGTCTGCTCGAGGGTGACGGTGGCGCTGGTGTGCGCGGCGTCCCATGAGTACGCGACCTTCAGGTCGGGGTGACCGCCCTTCCAGACCCACTGGTCGAAGAACCAGTCCACGTTACGGCCGGTGGACTGCTCGATAGCGCGCTGGAAGTCGTGCGTGAGGACATCGGACTGCGCGTGCAGGCGGACGTAGTGATGGATGGCCTTCCACCAGAGTTCGTCGCCGAGCACGGTGCGGAGCATGTCGAGCACGACGGAGCCGCGCTCGTAGAGGTGGCGGTCGAAGATGTCGATTGGCTCGCTGTAGACGTTCTGCACGAGTGGGCGTCGGTACGCGCCGGTGTCTTCTTGCAGGTACGTGTTGCCCTTGCGCCAGACGTCGTAGCGGAAGGCATCGAAGCCGCGGTAGTGCTCGACGAAGAGTGAGTCGAAGTAGGTGGCGAACGACTCGTGCAGCCAGCCGTGCGACCACTCGCGGCAGGTGAGCAGGTCGCCGAACCACTGGTGCGCGAGTTCGTGCGCAGTGATCGCGTCGGCGGCCTCGGCCACGTCCTCGTGTGCGCGCTCATCGTGCAGCAGCGTGTCGGTCATGGTGGTGGCGGAGGTGTTCTCCATGCCGCCGAAGATGAAGTCGGCGACGGCGACGGTGGCGTACTTGGCCCACGGGTACTCGACGCCGATCTTGTCGACGAAGAAGCGCACCATCTCGGGCGTGCGGCCAAAGGCGCGGACGAGGTCGTCACCGGCGCCGCGCGGGCCGTAGTACTGGATCGGGACGCCGTCCGCGTCATCTTCGACGACGTCGAACTCGGCGGCGGCGAGGGTGATCAGGTAGGCAGGGTGGGGGATGTCCTGCAACCAGTGGTAGGTGTTGGCGCGCGCGGTCTCGCGCGTTTCGACGAGACGGCCGTTGGAGAGCGCGAACCATCCGGGCGGAACGGTGGCGATCA
The DNA here is from genome assembly GCA_945903275.1 of Thermoflexus hugenholtzii JAD2. GTDB lineage: Bacteria > Chloroflexota > Dehalococcoidia > UBA2979 > UBA2979 > RH-chloro-G1. The sequence goes on along the minus strand of CAMDNW010000009.1, from coordinate 160 downwards.
CCTCGGAGGTGTACTTCTCACCGGGGTAGTCGATGCAGGGGAAGTAGAAGCCGCTGTCCTCGGCTTGACCCTGTGTCCAGATCTGCGCGGGGCGGTTGGGGTAGGCGGGCTCGGCGTGGTTGAAGTAGAGGCCGCGGCGCGGCGTGCAGGAGTAGGTGAC
>CAMDNW010000008.1 GCA_945903275.1 Thermoflexus hugenholtzii JAD2 | reverse complement strand
CCAGATCGCCCAGGCCATCCGTGCGCGCGGCCTCGAGCTCCGCAGGCGTATCCCCTTCCACACAGACGCCGTGCAGGCCGCCACCGCCCTCAGCCTCGACGTGCAGGCCCTCGATGTCGACCTGCTCTCTCTCTCCGGCCACAAGTTCGGCGGCCCCACCGGCACCGGCGTCCTCTATCTACGCCGAGGCACCCCGTTCCTCGAACTCATCTCTGGCGGCGGTCAGGAGCGCCAGCGCCGCTCCGGCACAGAGCACGTCGCCGGCGTCGCCGGCCTCGCCGCCGCCCTCACCGCCGCCGCCGCCGAGCGTCCCGTCTTCACCCGCACCACCGAGGCACTCCGCGCCCGTCTCCTCGCCGGCCTCCGCGCCGTCCTTCCCGAGGCCCAGATCGACGGCCCCGAAAACCCTGCCGAACGCCTCCCCCACCTCCTCCACTTCTGCGTCGATGGCGTCGAAGGCGAATCCGTCGTAGACGCCCTCGACCGCGCCGGCATCGAAGCCTCCGCCGGCGCCGCCTGCACCAGCGCCACCTGGGAACCCAGCCACGTCCTCCTCGCCATGAACATCCCCATGGAACTCGCCATCGGCTCCCTCCGCCTCTCCCTCTGGCCTCACCTCACAGAGGCTGACATCGACGCCGTCATCGCCGCCCTACCGAACGCAGTCGAAGCCGCCCGCACCGCCGCCCTCCCAAATCTCGGGCTCTGATCCCCTCCCCTCTCAAGGGGGGAGGGCTAGGGTGGGGGTGATTCCGGAGATTTCTCGCCCACTTTTCGAGGCCCTCCACCCCCACAACTCACCCCCTCTGTTGCCCGAGAAATGATAATCAGAGGAAGCATTCGTATAGATATCAAAGTCCAGCCTTCTGGCCCCTTCTCCTAGGGGCAGAAGTGAGGTGTGAGGTCAGAGCGACGACCACAACAGCCGCAGCGACACCACAATCAGCGCCACCGCCAGCGCCCGGATAATCCACCCCGCATGCACCCGAGGCGCCAGCCGCGCCCCCACCTGCGCCCCCGTCACCGCCCCCACCGCCAGCGCCGTCGCCTGCGTCAACGACCGGTCCCACGCCCACACCCCCGTGGCCACATGCACCGCCGTCGCCTCCACCGCCATCACCGCCGCCAGCAGCTGCGAGGTCGCCGTCGCGATGTGCACCGGAAAGTGCAGCAGCACCGCCATCGTCGGCACATACATGATCCCCCCGCCGATCCCCAGCAGGCTCGACAAGAACCCGATCCCCGCTCCCAGTGCCATACCGTCCGGCAGCCGGTACGAGTACACAAACGTCTGCCGCTCTCGGTCCGTAATCATCCGGCGCACCACCCACTCCCCCCGCAGCGGCGCGCGGATCGTATCCACCGGCCGCGGCAGCAACAGCCACACCCCCATCACCAGCAGCGCCACCGCGAACCCCACGTTGAACAACTCGCGAGGCACCTGGTGTACCAGCAGCGCCCCGCCCACCGCCCCCGGCAGCGTCGCCAGCGCGAACCACCCCGCCGTCGGATAATCGATGCGCCGCTGCCACACATACGCCAGCGACCCAGATGTCCCCGTCGACAGCACAATCAACAGCGACATCGCCGTCACCGTCGCCGCCGGCTTCTCCGGATAAAGCAAGAGCAACAGCGGCACATATAGATACCCGCCGCCCGTCCCCACGATCGTGGCAACGGTGCCCAAGGCCACACCGAGCACTGCAAGCAACGCGAACTCTGCCATTTACCCACTTGTACCAGCCCCTCGTGTTGCGACATACACGAGATTCACGACCACATCGGTCGGGATTCCGCCTGCCCATCCTGGGTCTGGCGGGCAGCGTGGCGAGGCTTTCCGGCGGGTAGACTCGATCCCACGCTCCCAAGGCGAAAGGCACAACATCGTGACGCGATGGTGGCTGCTCCCCCTGCTTTTTCTGCTGCCCATGCTCGCCACCTGCGGCCGAGATGAACCCGGCGCGACCAACCCCACCCACGTCTCGTCCGCCCCCGGCGCGACCTCGACCGTCACACCTAGTGCCACCGCCACTGCCTCTGCCAAAGCTGGCGAGCCAACCCCCGCGTCATCCCTCGCCGGCGCGACACACGCGCCGCCCCCCCCCCCGGCCACCTCGGCTGTCCCGAAGACGCTTCTCCTCCAGTCCGCCCTCGGCGGCAAACGCTTCCCCCGCCCCATCGAACTCGGCGCGTTCCCCGACAACCGAGTCTTCGTTGCCGAACAGGACGGCCTCGTCACCCTCTACGCCCTCGATGGCCGCGAGACGGGCACGCTGTTCGACATCCGCTCGCAAGTCTCCCGCGCTGGCAACGAAGAAGGCCTCCTCAGCCTCGCCCTCGCGCCCCGCTTCCCCGCCGATCCCTACCTCTACACGTACTACTCCGTCGCCGGCGGCGAGCGCCGCACGAGACTTTCGCGCTTCCAGGTCGTCGGCGACGCCGTCGCTGGCGGCAGCGAACTCGTCATCCTCGAAGTCGCGCAGCCCTTCTCCAACCACAAGGGCGGCGCGATCCGCTTCGGCCCCGACGGCATGCTCTACCTCGGCCTCGGCGACGGCGGCTCCGCCAACGACCCCGGCAACCGCGCCCAGAACCTCGATGTCCTGCTCGGCAAGATGCTCCGCCTCGATGTCTCCCGCGCCCGCACCGGCGCGACCTACGAAGTGCCCGCCGACAATCCCTTCGTCGGCCAGTCCGGCGCCCGAGGCGAGGTTTGGGCCTACGGCCTTCGCAATCCCTGGCGCAGCGCCTTCGACCCTGCTACCGGTCTCCTCTGGGTCGCCGATGTCGGCCAGAACGCCGTCGAGGAGGTCGCCGTCGTCCGCCGCGGCGAGAACCATGGCTGGCCCCAGTTCGAGGGCAACAACTGCATCAAGTCGTGCGACCGTGACGGCCGCACCTTCCCCCTAGCCGCCTACACCCACGCCGAGGGCTGTTCCATCACCGGCGGCGTGGTCTACCGCGGCCGTGCCGTCCCCGGTCTCGTCGGCTGGTACCTCTACGCCGACTTCTGCAGCGGCCGCGTCTGGGCGCTCTCAGCGGCTGGAGGCATGCCGGTGCAATTGCTCGGCCCCGTTGGTGGCCGCTCCATCGCATCCTTCGGCACGGACGCCTCAGGCGAGGTCTACCTCCTCATCCACGGTGGCGCGGTGCAGCGGGTCGTCGGCGTGGAGTAGCGGCGGCCTCAGTCCCTCGGCGGCGCCGAGAACCGCACGCGCAAGTCCACCTGTGCCAGCAAGTCGGCGGCCGTGATGTGCCCGACGAGACGCCCGTCCTCGACTATGGGCAACTCGTGTACCTTCACGGTCGCGCAGGATGCGCAGCGCCTCCAGCATCGAGGCGCGCGGAGCAATGGTGACAATGCGGTCATACGAGTCATGGCCGCTTCGGCAGTCGTCTAGGTCCACTGGTCGCGCGGCACAGCGGCGATGTCGGTGACGGTGATCCGGCCGGCCACGCGGCCCTCGGCCGTCGCCACGTAGTAGGCGCGCTTTCCGGTGGCGAGCACGTATCCGTCCACCAGCCGTTGCAGTGTGGTCGAGGCGGGGACGGGTTCAGGCGGAGACGTGCGCGTCACGTCCTGCACGCGGACGTGGCTAATCGCGCGCTCCACCAGGGTCTGCTCGTACGAGGCGCGCGTGGCCCCGTTCAGGAACAACCCCACCAGCACGTACCACAGCCCGCTGTCCACGCCGAACGCGAACGTGGACACCACCCCGAACACAATCATTGTGATCGCGATCACCGTGCCGCCGTTCGCCGCCGCCTTCGTCGCGCGCGTCAGGTCGCCGGTGCGCTGCCAGACGATCGAGCGGAACACCCGGCCGCCGTCGAGCGGGAACCCCGGCAGCAGGTTGAACGCGCCCAGCGCGAAGTTGACGAGTGCGAGGTAGCCAAAGGCGATCCCGAACGACTGCTCGCCGAGCACGAGCCACAAGCCGGCGAACACCGCAGCCAGCAACCACGAGGTGAGCGGCCCGGCGATCGCCACGCGGAATTCGTCACCGGCGCTGGTCATCTCCGCCCCCATCGCGGAAACCCCGCCGAAGACGAACAGCGTAATCGAAGGCACCGGAATCCCCGCACGCAGCGCAACAAACGAGTGCGCCAGTTCGTGCAGCAGAATCGAGGCAAAGAAGAGCAGGCTTGAGGTGACGGCGGCGAGCCATGCCTGCACAGGCGTCCAATGCGGGTTCGCCTCTCGGAACAGGCCGGTAGCGAGCGACCACGTGAGGAACGCCAAGATCAGCAGCCACGACCAGTGGACGCGGATATCGATGCCACGAATACGCCCAATGCCAAGGCTGCTGCGCAGATCCATATAGCGATCCTCTGGATCAGCGTACGCCGTCAGGCCGGGCATCGGGAACGAATTGGGCCTGCCCGCTCGCAGGACGTTAACACGCGGCGGGTACGCTTCTCCCTATATGACGACGATCCCGCCGGTCGTGCCTGTGCCAGCCGAGGTGCCCGCAGAGTCGTCGGGCCTCGACGATCCACGGTGGTACGTGAACCGCGAGTTGAGCTGGCTGGAGTTCGACCGGCGCGTGCTGGCCGAGGCGCTGGACGGGCGCAACCCCCCGCTCGAGCGGGTGCGCTTCCTCGCGATCGCGTCTTCAAACCTCGATGAGTTCTACACGACACGGGTGGGATGGCTGAAGCGGGTCGCGCAGACCGGCGGGCAGGTACGCACGCCCGACGGGATGAGCGTGCCCGAGCAACTGGACGCGGTGCGCGAGCGCGGTGCGGCGCTGCGGCTGGAGATCGAGCGCTGCTGGATCGAGTCGCTCGCCCCGGTGCTGCGCGAGGCAGGCATCCAGATCGTGACGTACGGCTCGTTGCCAGAGACGGCGCGGACGAGGCTGACCGCGTACTTTCTCGGCGAAATCTTCCCGGTGCTGACGCCGCTGGTGGTCGACCCGGCGCACCCGTTTCCGTTCATCTCAGGCGGTAGCCTGTCGCTGGTGGTGAGCGTGCGTGACCCGCGCACAGGACAGCTCAGGTTCGCGCGAGTGAAGGTGCCGCCAAACCGGCCAAGGCTTGTCGATGTGGGCGGTCTGCGGTTCGTGCTGCTGGAAGAGTTGATCGCCGCGCATCTCCACACGCTCTTCCCCGGTGTCGAGGTGTCCGACGTGCGGATGCTGCGCGTGCTGCGCAACACCGACTTCGAGACCCCTGGCGAGGCGGCCGACGACCTGCTGGAGATGATCGCCGGCGAGCTGCAGCGGCTGCGGTTCGCCTCGGCGGTGTCGGTGGAGGTGGATGGTGAGTTGCCGCCGGTCCGGCTGCCGTTGTTGCTGGACGAATTGGGGCTGGAACCAGCGGATGTGGTCACGGCGCGCGGGCCGCTCGGCCTTGCGAACATGACAGAGATCGCGAATCTGCAGATGCCAGACCTAGCCTATCAACCGTACCTGCCAGCGACGCCGCAGACGTTCCGGCGGGTGAGTGGGCGCGGCGCGCTGTTCTCGGCGATCCAGCGGAACGACCTATTGGTGCACCACCCCTACGAGTCGTTCGACGCGACCGTAGTGCGCTTCGTGCGCGAGGCGGCGGAAGACCCGTCGGTGCTGGCGATCAAGCAGGCGATGTATCGCACATCGCCCGACTCGCCGATCTTGGAGGCGCTGATCGATGCCGCGACGCGCGGTAAGCAGGTGGCAGTGCTGGTGGAGTTGAGTGCGCGCGCCGACGAGGCGAACAACATCGAGTGGGCGCGGCGGCTGGAAGAGGCAGGGGTACACGTCGCGTACGGCAACCCACAACGGAAGATACACAGCAAGATCTGCCTTGTCGTCCGCGACGATGTGCAGGGCGTGCGCACGTTCGCGCACATCGGTACCGGGAACTACAACTCGCGCACGGCGCGCGTGTACACCGACCTCGGAATGTTCACCGCGGATCGCGAAATCTGTGCCGACATCATCCAGGTCTTTAACTACCTGACTGGCCTCTCCGATACGTTGGCGACGAAGCGGCTGCTGGTGGCCCCGTCGAGCCTGCGCGCGCAACTGAAGCAACGAGTGCAGCGGGAAATCGCCCACGCACAGGCAGGCCGGCCCGCGCGCCTCATCTTCAAGATGAACGCACTGGAGGATGCCGAGTTCACGCGGCTGCTGTACGAGGCGTCCCAGGCCGGGGTGCAGGTTGACCTGATTGTGCGCGGCATCTGCCGGCTCCGGGCGGGAGTGCCGGGGCTAAGCGAGCGCATCCGCGTCGTCAGCATCATCGGGCGGTTCCTCGAGCACTCGCGGGTATACTGCTTCGAGAATGGCGGCGAACCGGAGTACTTCATTGGCAGCGCAGACCTGATGAAGCGGAACCTTGACGATCGCATTGAGGTCGTTACGCCGGTGCGCGACCCGGCGCTCACCGCGCACCTGCGCGAGTTGCTCGACCTGTCTCTCGCCGAGCGGCGTCAGGCGTGGGAATTGAACGACACGGTCTGGCAGCGCGACCCGGCGGCGCCGGATCCGGGGATCCACGCGATCTTGCTCGACCGCGCGCCGTTCGACCTGTCGCGATGACGATGGGGCCGGCTGGCGCCTCGACCGAGGTGGAGCAGCAGTTCGATGCGCCCGACCTTGAGGCTGTGGCCCGGTGGCTAGCCAGCCAGCCGGCGCACGCGCCCGTACAGATCGCAACAGGGCGCGAACGCGTCAACATCGATACCTACTTCGACACCGAGGACTGGGCGGTCTACCGCGCTCGCTACACGCTGCGAGTGCGCCGTGTCGGCGACACCGCCGAGGCGACCTTGAAGGCGTTCGGCACGACCGAGGGTAACGCGCGCGTCCGCACGGAAATCAACCAGCCGCTCGACTCGCCAGATGCTGACGTGCTGCTGGCCGGCGGGCCGGTGACGGAGCGGCTGCGGCTGATGCTTGGTACGCGCAGAGTCTTGAGGCCGCTGTTTACCGCGGAGACGCAGCGGCGGCCGTTCGCGCTTGTGCGGGGCGGGGTCACGCTGGCGACGCTCACGCTGGACGACGCACGCATCGGCAGCGAAGCGGCGGGTGAATCCCTCCGGCGCGTCGAGGTCGAGGAAGATCGTCCGGGCGCACTCGCTCAGGCAGGCTCGTTCATCGAGGCGATGCAGGCAGCCTGCGGACTCGCGCCAGCGACCGCCTCGAAGTTTGAGTCGGGGCTACACGCGTCGGCGCTCACGCCAGAGGCAGGCTCAGCCTTCGGTGAGACGGAGGCATCCGCGGATGGGCCGGTAGACGCGTACGCATACGCGGTATTGCGGCGGGTGTTCGCGGAGTTCGCGCGGCACGAGTCCGGGACGCGGCTCGGCGAGGACACCGAGGTGCTGCACCAGATGCGGGTGGCCACCCGGCGGCTGCGCGCCATGCTGAGTTCTTTCGCACCTGCGCTGCCCGAGGCGATGGTGCGGTGGCGGGACGAGTTCCGGTGGGTCGCGGCGGCGCTCGGTGAAGTGCGCGACATGGACGTGCAACTGGAAACGCTCCACGTGCTCCAGGCGGGCGCGGACTGGGAACACAGCACGGCGGTGGGGCCGCTGATCGGCATCGTAGACGAGTCACGGGTCGCGTCGCGCGCGCGGCTCATCGACGCGCTCGACAGCGACGCCTTCGCCATGCTCGTGGACGGGTTCGGTGAAGCGCTCCGGACGGGCCCCCCACCGCAGGCGAGCGCCACAATGCCGGTGGCAGCGCGCGAGTTCGGGCGGTTGGCGATCCGCAGGCGGTACCGGCGGTTCCGGCGGGATGGTGTGGCGCTGACCTCAGAGAGCCCGGCGGTGGAGTACCACGCTGTGCGGGTGCGCGGGAAGCGGCTGCGTTACACGCTGGAGCCGTTTGTCCCTGTGTTTCGGCAGGCGGACGCGCTGCTGGCCGCTGTCCGGGGGATGCAGGACCTGCTGGGCGAGCATCAGGACGCGGAGATGGCAATCGCGCGGATGCGTATCTTGGCACAGGAGCGCGGCAATGCACTGCCGCCGGACACGCTGCTGCTGATGGGCGCACTGTCCGAGCGGTGGCTGGTGGCGATGGCAACGGCGCGCGCGGGGTGGCCTCGCGCATTCGCGCGTGTGCGGCGGTGCTGGCGCGAGGTACGCTTCGTCATCCCGATTCCGGCCCCTCCGAGGCCGCCGAAAGCGCCATCGCGCCCGAAGACCCCGCGTCGCGCCCGGAATGCTGTGACAGCGTCACCGGCGCAGCGGGAATCGCTGACGCCACTGACACCGCTGTGGCGGCTCTATCGCCGCTGGCGAAGCCGCATCTAGCGCGGGGAGGGCTGTACGAGACACGCACAAGACAGGCGCAGGCGTATTGCCGCCATCGATGTCGGTTCGAATTCGATCCGCGTAGCGGTGATCGATGTAGATGGCAACGGTTACCTCGAAGTTGTCGATGAGGCGCGCGATGTCCCGCGACTCCAGCACGAGGTGCAGGCAAGCGGCCAATTCACCGATGAGGTGATCGAGTACGTCGCTGCCCTGTTGAATGACTTCCGGTCGATCGCATTGCACGCTGGAGCGGATGAGATCGTAGGCGTGGCGACGGCGGCGGTGCGCAACGCCACGAACGCCGCCGATTTGCTCGCCCGCGTGTACGAGCAGACAGGCATCGCGTTGCGGGTGGTGAGCGGACAGGAAGAGGCGGGGCTGGCGATGATCGGCGCGATCCACAGCCTGCCGGTGGACAGTGGCATGGTGCTGGATGTCGGTGGCGGCAGCGCCCAGATCGCCCGCTTCCGCGACCGTGAGCCGGTAGCGGCGTGGACGCTGCCTCTGGGCGCGCTGCGGCTGACGGAACAGTTCCTGCCTGGCGATCAGCCATCGACGCGGGAGTTACGCGCGATCCGTAAGTACGTCGCTGACCAGATGGCGGCAGCGGCGATCCCGGTGCTGGGTGACGACGAGCAACTGGTCGGCACCGGCGGGACGATCCGCAACCTTGCGAAGATCGACCGCTCGCGCCGGGCGTATCCGCTGCCGCGGATGCACGGCTACGAACTGACCGCGACACGCCTCGCCGCCGTCGGTGACCTTGTGCGTGCGCGGCCACTGGCGCAGCGGACGGCGATCAAGGGGCTGAATGAGGATCGCGCGGACATCATCGTGGCCGGCGCACTGGCGACGCAGGTGATTGTGGAGTCGCTGGCGGCCCCTGCGATCCTGGTGTCAGGGCAAGGGCTGCGTGAGGGTATCGCGCTTGCCGCGTGTGCGGAGACGCTGCCAGCCGCAGCCGAGGTGCGTGCGGAGGCGATCCGCGGGGCGCTTGAGCGATTCGTACCTGCACGGATCGAGATCGGGTTCCGGCGTGCCCGCATCGCGACCGTGCTCGCGCAGGCGGCGGGCCTCGATGCCGGGCCAGCCGAGGCGGGAACGGCGCTTGCGGCCGCGGCGGCGCTGCTCGACCTCGGGCGGCAGATTGACTACTACAGCTACCACCGGCACACCGAAGAACTTATCTTCAGCCACGGGCTCGCGGGGTTTTCGCACCGCGACCACGCACTGATCGCCGCGATCGTGGGACAGACTGAGGACGAGAAGCACGATCTGACTGCGTATACACCGCTGCTGCGGCGTGACGACCAGCGATTCACTGCACGTGCCTCGGCCGTGCTGGCGCTGGCTGACCTGATCGCGCAGCGGGCCGGAGCGGATGAGGCCGGCGAGGTGCGCTGCGAGCGGCTGGACGACACCGTGGTCGTGCATGCCACGCTCCCCGGGACGCGCGACGGCGAGCGGGTGGCGACGCGCTTCCAGCGCGTGCACGGGCTGCGAGTCGTAAGCGCCAAGTAGCGGCAGTCTGCGGCAACGGCGAGCGAACGCTACCCTCGCGGGATGGAGACTGGGGCACTCGTCGCGACGGTGTTTGTGGGCACGCTGATCGAGGCGGTGCTTGGCTTCGGGTTCGCGCCGATCTTTGTGCCGGTCGCAGCGTTGATTGTGGCGCCTCGGCATGCTGTGGCGATGTCGCTGATCCTCGGGACGGTGATGGGATCGGGCCTGTACGTCGAGCACCGGCCACGTGCCTCGCTGCGCTCGATCGGGCCGCTCGTGGCGGGCGCGCTGATCGGTACGCCGCTGGGCATTCTAATCCTGCTGCGCGTAGATGAGACCGTGCTCCGGCTGCTGGTCGCGGCGGCGGTGTTTGTGAGTGCGGCGGCGACGCTGGCGTCGCGGAGCGCTCACGACACGCCGGCACGCCTCGACCTGCCGGTGCGGCAAGGCATCGTTGGGCTAATCGGCGGCGTGGTGCGGGGAGCGATCTCGATGGGCGGCCCACCGGTGGTGTTGTACCAGCACTGGGTGGGCGGCGGCTCGGAGCGGATTCGCGGACGGCTCTACGCGTACTTCTTCTGGCTAGGCGTCCCCGCCACGCTGATGGCTGTGCCGACTGGCCTGTTCACGGAGCAGGTCATACGCGACAGCGCCGTGGCGCTGCCCGCGCTCGCCGCTGGCATCCTGCTTGGGCGGGTGTTGCGGCCTCGACTCGCCGAGCGATGGTTTGGCTTGCTGTCGATGCTGCTGCTCGCCGTCACCTCGGCGTTTGCCGCGTGGGGTGCCGGGCGGGTGTTACTGGGGTGAGTGTAAGTTTGGTGGACCTGAGCGGGATCGAACCGCTGACCTTCTGACTGCCAGTCAGATGCTCTCCCAGCTGAGCTACAGGCCCACGAGCGGACAGCGCGAGGGTACTGGGAAGTACGTGTGTCATCGTAAGCGAGGGTGAGCGTGCCAACAACCAGCAGGTTGTGAGGAGGCGTAGGGCCAGTCTTGCTCGTGGGTTAGAGTATCGGCGACCATAGGCAGATGGATGCCTTGCAGATAGTCGTTCTGACAGCGGTTTCGATGTGCGCGGGGGCGATCAACGCCGTGGCGGGCGGCGGGACGCTACTCAGTTTTCCGGCGTTGATGGCGGCCGGGTTCGACGCCAAAGTGGCAAACATCACGAATACGGTGGCGATCTGGCCGGGATCGGTGGGCGGTTCGCTCGCGTACCGGCAAGAACTTGGCGAGCGGAAGCGACGGCTATGGTTGCTGTTCGCGCCGAGCGTGCTGGGCGCGCTGGTGGGTGCGCTGCTACTGCTGTCGACACCGCAGAGCGCCTTCAATGCTGTAGTGCCGTTCTTAATCTATTTCGCGTGCGGGCTGCTTGCCGCGCAAAGCCGGTTGACGCAGCTGACGCAATCAATGCGGTTTATTTCAGCGGATGTGACACAGGTGCCGATCGTGGCGCACCTCAGCATCTTCGCGATCGCTGTGTACGGTGGGTATTTCGGCGCGGGCATCGGTATCATGATGCTGGCGGTGCTGAGCGTGGTCGCGCCAGATACGCTGCATCACTCGAACGCGCTCAAGGGGATGTTGGCGCTGGTGATCAACTTCGTAGCGTTGGTCTGCTTCGCGATCCTTGCGCCGGTGGCATGGAGCGTGGCGGCGTTCATGGCGGTAGGTTCGGTGACTGGCGGCTACTTCGGGGTGCGAGTGGCTCGGCACTGGGATCCTCGAATCCTGCGCTGGTTGATTGTGGGATACGGACTGGTGGTCGCGACGGTGCTGCTGCTGCGCTAGATCGTGACGGTCAATCTTCCGTGGCGAAGATCGCCGGGTTGCGGCGGAGGCCAAGGACGATTGGCCCTGCTGCGCCTAGTCGCTCGTGCGCGCCGACGCGGACGCGCAGCTCGGTGCCATCGACGAGGTGGACACGCAACACTTGATCGTGGCCGAAGTATTCGCGGCCGATGACTTGGCCAGCAACGCCGCCTGGGAGCACCTGAATGTCCTCAGGACGGAGCACGAGCACACACTCCGCTGTGCCGCTTGGCGCCTCAAAACTGCCGAAGACGGTGTGAACAAGGCCATTGGCAACGGGCAGGCGGAGGATGTTGGCGTCACCAATGCTGGTGGCGACGTGCAACGTGGCGGGGTGCGTGTAGACCTCGTCCGGTGGCCCGATCTGTTCGACCCGGCCACGCCACATGAAGGCGATGCGGTCGGCGACGGAGAGCGCCTCTTCCTGATCGTGGGTCACCAGGATGGCGGTGGTTCCAGCGCGCTTCATGATCTCACGCACCTCGGCGCGCATCCGGCTGCGTAGGGCGGCGTCGAGGTTTGAGAACGGTTCATCAAGCAGCAACAGCCGTGGCCCGGGAGCGAGCGCACGGGCGAGTGCAACGCGCTGCTGTTCGCCGCCGGAGAGATCGTGCACCGACCGATCCTCGAAGCCAGTGAGGCCGACGAGGTCGAGCGCCTCGGCGACGCGCGTGCGGCGGCCGGCGGCGTGGGGGAGACCATAGGCAACGTTCTCGGCGACGGACATGTGCGGAAAGAGGGCGTAGTCCTGAAAGACCATGCCGACGCCCCGGCGCTCAGGCGGGACAAAATGTGCCGCGTCTGCGACGACATCGTCCCAGAGCCGGAGGGAGCCAGCGTCGGGTCGCTCGAAGCCCGCGATCAGGCGGAGCGAGGTCGTTTTGCCCGAGCCGGATGGCCCGAGCAGCGCAAATAGTTCGCCTGGTTGCACCGTGAGCGTTAGATCGTCGACGCCGCCATCGGCGAAGCGCCTGCGGGCGCCGCTTGCCTCGACGGCGTAGCGAGGACTAGTCACGGTTGCGGCCGGCGTTCGAGACCATGACGGGGATGGCGGAGAGCGCGATGAGCAGCAGCGCGGGGAGAGCGGCCTGCGCGAAGAACGATTCGCTGGCCGCACCCCAGACGCGCGTCGCGAGCGTGCGAAAGCCGATCGGGCTTAGCAACAGCGTCACTGGCAGTTCCTTCATGGTGCTGAGGAATACCAGCGCCGAGCCGGCGAGGATGCCACGCCCGGCGAGCGGCAGCGTGATCGTGCGAAGTACGGCGATCGGGTGCCGCCCGAGCCCGCGGGCGGCCTCCTCCATCGACGGGCGTACCTGGAGCAGTCTGACGCGCGCCGCGCCAATGGCTTGCGGGAGATAGAGCAGCACGTAGGCGGCGACAAGGATGGCGAGCGACTGGTAGAGCGAGCCGAAATGGATCGAGACAAAGACGAGCGCGAGCGCGATCACGAGACCGGGGAGCGCATAGCCGGTGTACGCGAGCACCTCGATCGGGCGAGTGAGCAGCCAGCGCGGATGGCGGACAGAGAGCAGCGCGATGGGCAGTGCTACGGCGGTGGCGGCGAGCGCTGCGAGCGAAGCGCCGAGCACGGAGCCACGGAACGCCTCGGTGAGCCCAGCGGCTACGCCCGCGGTGTCGGCGGAGCGGGCGAGCCAGTACAGGAGCACTGCGGCGGGCAGCACGAGCGCGAGGCCGAGGACGACCGCAACGAACGCGAGTGCGGCCCACTTCCATGCGCCCAGGGCGACGGTAGCAGGCCGCCAGCGCTGGCCGTGTGCGCTGTCATACCGGGCATTCCCGCGTGAGGCGACCTCGAGCGCGACGATGGTGAGGGCAAGCACGGCGAGCACTAAGGCGAGGGCGGCAGCCTCACCACGCTCGAAGGAAGACTGATAGCGGAGATAGATGACGCGCGTGAAGGAGTCGAAGCGCATGAGCGATGGTGTGCCGAAGTCGGAGAGCGCGTAGAGCATTACAAGCAAGCCACCCGAGGCTAACGCCGGGCGCAGGTGGGGAAAGATGACACGGCGGAAGGTCGTCCACCGCCCGTATCCGAAGGTGCGTGAGAGTTCCTCCAGCCGCGGATCGAGTGCCTCGATGGCTGGGCGGAGCGTCAGCAGCAGGTACGGGTAGGTGACCAAGGCGAGCACCGCCGCTGCACCGCCGAAACCGTAGATGGAGGGGATCGCCTCGACGCCGAAGGGAGCGAGTGCCTGCTGGAGCAATCCGCGCGGGCTGAATGCCGAGATCGCGACGAGCGCTCCGACATAAGACGGAACGGCGAGCGGCATCGGCGCGAGAAAGGCGATCAAGCGGCGACCGGGAAGGTCAGTGCGAGTAGTGAGCCACGCCAGCGGGAGTGCGATCAAGGCCGCGACTAGCGTCACCACGGCGGCGAACAGCATCGAGCGGGCAAGCAGCACGAGCGTGGCGGGCGCGGTGAGCGTGGCGACGGCGTCCGCTGGATCCTCGGCGGCGCGGATCGCGAGGTAGACGGATGGGATCAGGCAGAACGCTGAGGCGGCAAGAGCTGGTACCCAGAGTGTTGCTGGTGGCATCGGCGCCGGGCGTGCTCGCATCAGAACAGCCATATGGCTAAGGGCTCCTCGGCGTACGGCGGCCTCGTGCGCGGGCGAGTAGAGATGACTACATGCTATGGGGGAGCGATGTTTCGTACTACAACACTCCGGCATGTAGTAAGGATTACATAGATTTAAGTGTGTATCAACACATTGCTTGTATGTGTGTGCTAACTAAAGATATGTGCCGTTACAAACTCTGTGCGTAGTAACGCGTACGGACACCGTCTGAGGAGTTGAGGTATGCGTTTTGGGAATCACTGGCGGGGAGGCGCTGCGGATGTCCTGCTAGCGCTTGGCCTTCTTGTGGCGGCCGCTTGCGGCACGGGTGGAGAGCAGGCGGCGGGAACGGAGGCCACACCGACTGCGGCAGCCACGGCGGTGACTACACCAACCCTTCGGCCGTCGGGGTCGATCACCGTCTACTCCGGCCGTAACGAGGCGCTGGTTGGGCCGATCATCAAGCGATTTGCGACGGATTCCGGGATCAAGGTGAACGTGCGCTACGGCGACACGACCGCATTGGCCTCAACCTTGTTGGAGGAGAAAGATCGCAGCCCAGCGGACGTGTACATCGCTCAGGACGGTGGCGCGCTGGGCGCTGTGGAGCACGCCGCTCTGTTCACGAAGGTCGACGCGGGTGCATTAGAGCGCGTGAACCCGCTATACCGCTCGGCGGCGGGACAGTGGGTGGGACTGTCGGGCCGCGCACGCGTCGTGGTCTACAACCCAAAGACGACGGATCCGGCGACGCTGCCGAAGTCAATTATCGAGTTCACCGACCCGAAGTGGAAGGGAAAGATCGGCTGGGCTCCGACGAACGCCTCATTGCAGTCATTTGTGACTGCGCTGCGGGTTGCGCAGGGCAATGCGAAGGCAAAGGCGTGGCTGGAGGCGATCAAGACGAACGGCGCAGTCGAGTTCGCGAACAACGGCGCCATCGTTCAGGCGGTGTCCAAGGGCGAGATCACTGTTGGCTTCGTCAATCACTACTACGCCTACCAGTTGGGCAAGCAAGATCCAGCGCTGTCCGCGAAGAACTACTACACGGCGGCTGGTGACATCGGCAGCCTGGTGAACGTGGCCGGTGCTGGCGTGTTGAAGTCGTCGAAGAACCAGCCTGCTGCGCAGGCGCTGATCGCGTATTTGGTGAGCGACGTCGGTCAGAAGTACTTCGTCGACGAGACGTTCGAGTACCCGGTGGTATCGACGGTGGCGGCGAATGCCGACCTGAAGTCGATTGCGGAGATCAAGCCGCCGGCGATTGACCTGAACAAACTGGAAGACTTGCAGGGCACGGTGAAACTGATGCGTGAGGCAGGGATTCTCAAGTAGGCGCTGCTTCTGGATCGGGATCAACAAAGGCGGGCCGCAAGGCCCGCCTTTGTTGTGTTCACTAGATGCCGGATGCGTGAGGTTAGTTCGCAGGCATCGGCGCCGACTTGATGACACCGAAGACGGCGCCCTGTGGATCGGCCAGTATGGCGAAGCGGCCGGGCATGATGTCCATCGGCGGCTGGAGCACCGCTGCGCCGAGTTGCTGGGCGCGCGCGACGGTGGCGTCAGTGTCATCGACCTCGAAGTAGACGGCCCAGGTGTTAGGCATCGGGCCCATTTCGGGCGTCTTCTGCATGATGCTCGCGCCTTCCTCACCTTGGAGGCCGAGGAGTGTCTAGAGTACGCCGTCGCCCATCGGCATCAGCGCTGTCGATACGCCGAGGATGTCGGTGAAGAATGTGCCAGCGCGCGCGAGGTCGTCTGTCACTAGTTCGGCCCAACAGACCGCGCCGTGCTCGTGGACGCGGCCGAAGCCGCGGTGATTCTTCGCCTGCCAGAAGCAGATGATGCCGCCGGTTGGGTCGGCGGCGACGGCCATGCGGCCTTCCTCCATCACGTCGAACGCAGGAGCGATGATGCTGCCGCCTGCCGTCTGCCGCCGCTACCTTCGCCGTGACGGCGTCCACATCGTCGACGGCGAGGTAGGCGTTCCAGTCATGGTATCGCGTGGACGATCAATTTCCGAAGCGCGAGTGGCACAAGGCTCAGTTCGTGATAGCAGGCTTGTAGTGGGCGATCGCCTCCCAGACGGACTCCGCGAGGAACGGGCCGGGCGCAAGGGGTTGCGAGGCAGTGGTGAGCAGCGAGAGCACACCCGCCCACAGCGCGAAGCCCGCGAGGTTCGCGAGGAAGACCGGTACGCCTCGCAGGTCGGAGGCGCGTTCGATGGCTTGCTGCATGGAGACGACCCAGGCGGCGATAGCGACGAGGCCGATGGGGAACGAGAGCAGCGGGAGTGCCATGAGCAAACCGAGGGCGAGTGGCGCGGTAGCCAGACCAGCCTCACGGATCAGGCGATCCATCGGGATGACCGTGGTGGCAAGGCGTTGGAGGAGCGCGTAGACGACGACGAGCCAGCCGAGCCAGCAGGCGAATGACACTACCGTCCCGAAGAGCACGCTCTTGATGAAGACGCCCTGCAGATCGCCAAAGCCGCTACGCCACCACCAGAGCCACCCACCGGTGCCGAGCGCGAGCATCGCGAGGGCGGCGACCACGAGCGCGGACTCTGTGCTCGCTGCATCACCACGAAGCGCGACGGCGTTCGGCATCGCGAGCGATCGGAGACGGGCGATGAGGTCAGTAAGTACGCGCAGCGGAGGGTTCCTTGTCACCGAACGGGGTGATGGTACACCCCGCAGCCGAGGATTCAGGCGAGCGGCCGGCGGGTGGGCATTCCAGGCCTTCGAGGATAGCGGTCCTGGAGGGCGCCGGTGCGGCGAACGAGCATGACGTACTGTGGCGGGGCGTACGAAGGCTGAGGCAACGTGAGCGGATCCGGGGCGGTACCGCCGAGCGCGGCTATCGCGGGGGCAGCCTCGGCGAGTTCATCGAGGGCACGGCTGCCCTTGGGGGCCGCCAGGAGGCCGCCGTCGCGGAGTAGCGGGAGTGCGTACTCCACCAGCACATTCATGGCTGAAAGCGCACGGGCGACAACCACCTCAAAGTGCTCGCGGAGGTTAGGGACGCGGCCGGCTTCCTCCGCGCGGAGGTTGATCACCTCAACGTGATCGAGGCCGAGGTCAGCGACCACGGCTTCAAGGAAGCGGCAGCGGCGGCTGTTCGACTCGATCAGCGTGAGATGTAAGGACGGGTCGGCGATATGCATGGGGAGACCGGGGAACCCCGCGCCAGTGCCAAGGTCGGCTATGTGCGTCTGGGCACCGGGCAGAAGGATGCCCACGAAGCGGAGAGCGGCGAGGAGCGCCAGTGACTCGCCGAAGTGGCGGCGCTGCACCTCCGCGGGGTCGGTGATGGCGGTGAGGCCGGCACGGTCGTGCCACTCTCTCAGGAGCGCCTGGTAGCGAGCGAAGCGCATGAGTGCCTGGGTATCGAGCGGAAGCGCGAGGCGCTCGGCCTCCGCGCGGAGCACGTCGAGGGTTGGCGGGGTTGGCGGGGTTGGCGGGGTTGGCGGGGTTGACATCGGCGGCCAGCGATCTCCTAGACTAGACATACATCATCTAACACCGACGCAGGTTGGTATCGAGTCAGCGTTCCCGCGTCAGCGTCGGCTGACCCAGGGGGCGCGGAGGGCTGTGCGTTGGTAGAGAACAAGACGGCAGCGGAAGCAGTGGCGCATTTCCTCGCGGGCATAGAGCCGGAGCGCGCCCGCGATGACCGCGAAGGGGTGGAGCGCTTCATTGAGTGGTTCGGGCGTGACCGGCAGTTGAGTGAACTGACGGGTGCGGACGTGGGCCAGTATGCGGCTGCTGAACGGAAGCGCCTGCCCAACGAGGTGGAGCTGAAGTCGCTGGAGCCGGTGCGGGCGTTCCTGGCGCACTCGGCGCGCGTCGCATTTCTGGATGAGGATCTGGTGCCGTTCCTGCGGTTCACGGGGGCTACTGGGCGGCGGGTGCCCGGTGCGGTGATCGACGGTGACCCGTACTTCGTGACGATCGATGGTCTTGCGGCTCTCGAAAAAGAACTGGAAGAGTTGAAGGCGACGCGTCCAGTGATCGCGGAAGCATTGCGTACGGCAATGGCGGACAAGGACTTCCGTGAGAATGCGCCATTGGATGCCGCACGCGATGAGCAAGGCAAGCTCGAGGCGCACATCCGGCAGATTGAGTACCAGTTACGTCACGCGGTGATCATTGATGCCGACTCGAAGGCAGGCCGTGCGAATGTGGGTTCCACGATCCGGTTGCTCAACCTGAAAAACGGCAAGGAGCAGACCTTCCACCTGGTCAGCCCGAATGAGGTGGATCCCTCGAACAGCAAAATCTCGATCGAATCGCCCGTCGGCAAGGCCGTGATCAACCGCAGCGCCGGCGACGAGGTGACCGCCGAAGCGCCGTCGGGTGCGCTCGAGTTCCGGCTGCTCGAGGTGATCGGGTAGCACGTCAGTAGGTAGCGGTCGTACGCGTCGGTTTGCTCTCGCCTCGGCAAGGTGCAAGGCTGCATCGTATGACCACTTCCGCCAGTGATGCCATCGCCGTCACGGGTCTCCGCAAGACCTACGGGACGTATGAGGCTGTCCGCGGCATCGACTTGCGCGTGGCGCGCGGTGAGGTGTTTGCGCTGCTCGGCCCCAATGGGGCGGGGAAAACTACGACCGTCGAGATTCTCGAAGGACATCGCGAACGCACAGGTGGCGATGTGTCGGTGCTCGGGCACGACCCGGCGCGACATGAGCGGGTGTACCAGGAGCGCATCGGCATCGTGCTCCAAACGACGGGCGTCGACCCCTATCTGAGCGTTGGTGAGGCGGTGGCGCTGTTTGGTGGCTACTACGTGCATCCACGCCCGGTGGATGAGGTGCTGGCGGTGGTCGGCCTTGAAGACCAGAAGCAGACGCGAGTGCGGCGGTTGTCGGGCGGCCAGCAGCGGCGGCTCGATGTCGCGATCGGGTTGGCAGGCGACCCGGAACTATTGTTCCTCGATGAGCCGACGACAGGCTTCGACCCCAGTGCGCGGCGGCAGGCGTGGGAGATGATTCGCAACCTCCGTACGCTTGGGAAGACTGTGTTCCTTACCACGCACTACCTCGATGAAGCAGAGCAACTGGCGGATCATGTCGCGATTATCACGGCTGGCCGGATCATCGCCGAAGGTACGCCGCAGTCATTGATGAACGTGCGAGATGTGACGACGATCCAGTTCTGGCTGCCTGCGGACAGTGTGGCGCTGCCTCCGGGCATCGCCGCGCGCATTGCTGACGGTCTTGTGACCATCGAGAGTGGCGAGCCGACCCGGATGCTATTCGAACTGACGCGGTGGTCGACGGAACGCGGTGCTGTGCTAGCGGGGCTGACTGTCATGCGCCCATCGCTTGAGGACGTGTACCTCTCGCTCGTCGGTGCGGCCGAAGAGCACGCCTCGTGAGACTGCTGCTGCACCAGGCGGGATACGAGTGGAAGGCGTTCTGGCGCAATCCGCCCGCAGTTTTCTTTGGCGGTATCTTTCCGCTGATCTTTTTCGTCATCTTTAATTTGCTCTTCGGCAACGAGGAGATACGGATACCCGGCGGTGTCGCGCGCGCCTCGACGTTCTATGTGCCAGCGATCGCGGCGATGTCGATTGTGAACTCGTGCTTTACGGGCCTCGCGACCGGCGCGGCGATCTCCCGCGACCGAGGCGTACTGAAGCGAGTACGAGGTACACCGCTCCCAGCATCGACGTACCTCGCAGCGCGGGTGCTCGTGGTGAGCCTCGTTGCGGTATGCATGGTGGGGATTGTGGTGGCCGCTGGAGCACTGTTCTCAGGTGTGAGCGTGCCAACGAACACGATGCCTGCGTTCATCGTCACGCTGGTGCTGGGGGCCGCCTGTTTCGCATCGCTCGGCCTCGCGGTCGCGGCTATCGGGCCGAACGCGGATGCGGCGCCGGCGGTGATCAACGCGATCGTGCTGCCGCTGCTGTTCATCTCGGACATCTTCATATCGCCGGGCCGTGCACCAGCCTGGCTGACGACGGTGGCTGATATCTTCCCGATCCGACATCTATCGAGCGCACTCCAGACGGCGTTCAACCCCTTCGAGACCGGCCTTGGCTTTGAAGCAGCCGACCTCTTGGTGCTGGCGCTGTGGGGCATCGGAGGCGCGCTGGTGGCGTGGCGGTACTTCTCGTGGGAGCCGCGGAGCTAGTGTAGGAACCGTCCGGCGATCTGGTCCACGAGCGCCTCGCGATTATCGAGGCTCACCTCGATCAGTTCGGCATCCGGGCGGCACTTCACCGCTTCCGCGAAGGGTGTCCGACCGTCGTCGCGGTAGCGGGCGATGGCGATGACCTGAGCCGGTGAATCGAGGAGTGCCACGGTTGCCTCGTAAGCCGGGGGCGACGACTCAGGGCCGAAGCCGATCTCGTCGATGAAGTAGATGGCGTTCGTGTCGATTGGCACGAGCTGCGCGAGCACGATGCGTTTGTAGAGCGCCCTATCCGTGCCGTAGGAGCCCATGCGTGTCTCTGATGTCATGTCGCGGTGTGCGAAGACGCCGCCGTCGCTGCCATCGCACGCGTCAAGACGCCAGCCGATACGCCGGTCGCCGTCCCACATCGAGGCGCTGTTGAAGCCTCGGATAGTGCGTCCCGCGAGACGTTCAGCGACGCGAGCGAGCAGCATGGACTTACCGATACCAGACGGGCCGATGACGATCAGGTTGGTGGCGGTCACGTGCCGCTACGCCAACATGAGCGTGTCGGTGAGGATTGCTACGAACAGCGCCGCGAGGTAGTAGGTGCTGTACTTGAAGAGTCCCCAAGCGCCCTGGATGCCCGGGGCGCGGAGCAGATAGAGCGCGTAGGCGATGAACACTGCGCCGCCGATGGCCGCTGTACCGAGGTAGACCCAGCCGAGGCGCGCGACGCCCGCGAAGAGCACGGTGAGGGCGACAGTCATGATCGCCCAGAGCACGATCTGCACCTTGGTAGCGTTCTTGCCCTGCACCACGGGGAGCATGGGGACGCCAGCATCTCGGTAGTCATCTTCGAGGACGAGGGAGAGCGCCCAGAAATGCGGCGGCGTCCACCAGAAGACGATGAGGAACAAGAAGATCGGCTCGATGCTGTCGAGCGCGCCGGTGACGGCCGTCCAGCCGATGAGCGTGGGGGCTGCTCCGGCCGCGCCACCGATCACGATGTTCTGCCAAGTGTGGCGCTTCAGGTAGTAGGTATAGATAACGACATAAAAAGCAATCGCGCCGACTGCGAGCGCCGCGCTAATCGGGTTCACCGTAATCACGAGCCAGACTGCGGCAAGTACGCCGAGAGCGAGGCCGAAGCGCATCGCCTGCATCGGTGGCACCATGCCCTGCGGGAGCGGGCGGTGCCGGGTGCGGCGCATGAGCTGGTCGATGTCACGATCGGCGTACTGGTTGATTGAGTTCGCGCTGCCTGCGGCTAGCGCGCCGCCGAAGAGCGTCGCGAGCACGAGTGTCGTTTCCGGCCAGCCCTGGTCGGCGAGCACCATCGCGGGGACGGTGGTGATCAGTAACAACCAGATGATGTTCGGCTTCGTGAGTGCGACGTATGCGCGGGCGGTCTGGGCGAAGGTGGCTGGCATGCTGGTCGGCATCATGCGCGCACCGCCTCGCCATTGGTACTGCTGGCATCCACCGGGCGTCCGGCGGTCGAGGCGACAGGCGCGGCGCGGTAGCGGGCGACCACAGCCATGACCACGAGCAGCACCCATATGGCCGCGCCGAGTACGAGGTGGGCAATGCGGACGGACTCGGCAAACTGCATCCAGATGTTGGCGGCGCCGACCAGGATTTGCCCGAGATAGAGTGCCCCGAGCAGCCAGGCGGAGACGCGGAGGCCCTCGGAAACCGCAGCGTCACCACGGCCGGGTGACTGCAAGACCGTGAGCACGGCGAGCGCGACCGCACCCGTGCCGACGAGCACGGTGATGCGGTGGAGCCAGTGAACGTGCTGTTCAAAGCCACCTTCGAGGAACGGAACGCGTGCGGCGATGCAACCCGGCCACGATGGGCATGCGGTGGTCGCGCCTGCGTTCACGACATACGCCCCGGAGATCAGCACGAGGTAGGTGACGATGGCGCAGGCGAGGAGCACGTTCGCCATCCCGGCGCGCGCCTCGACACGCGTGCGGCCGGTGCCGAGGAATGCGTAGGTTGCGAGGGCGGCGAGGATCGCGAGCAGAATGAGTGCGTTGGCGAGGTGGAGTGTGACGACCGAGGGCGGAAGTTCGTGCTCGACGGTGACCTTGCCGAGCCAGGCCTGGAACGCGAGCAGCGGGAGCGAGCCGAGCGCGAGCAGGCGGAGCGCACGGTCGCCTCGATGCCGCGTGGCGACGACGACGGCTACGGCGACGATGAGCAGGCCGACGATGGCTGCGGCGGTGCGGTGGGAGTACTCGATGATTGCGGTGCGCTCGAGGGGTGGGTACCAGTTGCCGTGGCAGAGGGGCCAGTCAGGGCAGCCGAGACCGGAGCCGGTGGTGCGCACCAGTGAACCGATGGCGATCAGCACGAGTGTCGCGATGACGGTTGTGGCGGCGAGCTTCTGGAAGCGGGTCATGCGGGAGGTCACGTCGACATGCTATCTCGTGTGGGCGCTGTGCTCACCGGATACCCCGGGATCGTGATGGGCGGACTCCGTGAGGCGTTCCTCCAAACGATCGAGTTGGCGGATGGCGGAACGCAGGCGAGCCTGTAGCCACAGGATGTAGGCGAAGAGCGCGGCCCAGAAGACCGCGAAGCCGGCGAAGAGGTATTCGAGGTGATCCATCAGCGGGCCTCACGTCTATCTAGGGCGGCACGGAGTTCTGCGGCGCGGAGCGCAAGGCGCTCGGTCTCCGCGCGGAGCACGATGAACCAGAGCGCGAGTAGCAGGATGGCGACCATGCCAAGACCGAAGACGGCGAGCATGTCAGGCGGGAGGGCCTGCTCGCCGGGGAGGCGCATCACGATCGGCTGCGGGTGGAGCGTGCGCCACCAGCGCACGGACATCTGGATGATCGGGATGTCGAGTGCCGCGATGATCGCGAACACGGCGGCGAAGCGCGCGGCGTGCTCGTCAGTCTCGTCGGCGAGGCTGCGCGCGAGCAGGTAGCCGGTGTAGAGCAGGAAGAGGATGAGCGTGCTAGTAAGTCTCGCGTCCCATGCCCACCAGGTACCCCATATCGGGTGGCCCCAGATCGCGCCGGTCGCGAGCGTCAGGCCGGTGAACAGCACACCGACGGTAGCGGCGGCTCGTGCGACGGCATCGAAGCGGATGTCGCGCGTCCAGAGCAGCGCGAGCGAGGCCAGCGAGGTGATGCCGAACGCCATATACATGGCAGTCGCGCTCGGCGCGTGGATGTAAAATAGCCGCTGCACTTCACCTTCGACGGCCTCACGAGGCGCGACGATCACTGCGCCGATGATCATCGCGAGCATCGAGACGCCGACGAGCGGCGGCAACACAACCCAGCGGGTCGCGTAGATGGCCTGCATGAGGTGGAGCACGGCGCTCATCGCTCGACCGCCAGAGGGAAGAGCAGCGCCCCGCCCAGCGCGCTCCAGACCGTGAACACCGCCAGCAACATCAACCACGGAGCGTCTCCCTGCGGCAGGTCGAGTGCGGCGCCGGTCGCGCGCACCCCTGCAATCAGTAGTGGCACCAGTAGCGGGAGTGCCAGCACGGGCAGCAGCACCTCGCGAGACTGTACGCGCGCGCCAAGCGTGGCTAGGAGCGTGGTTAGACTCACATACCCGACCGTCCCCACGCCCGCGATCAGCGCTAATTCCACCGTCAGCAACGGTGTATTGAACAGGATAGTCGCCAGCAGCATTACCGCCACCTCGACGGAAAAGAGTGCGATGCAGTTCGCGAGCACTTTGCCAAAGTAGATCGCCGTGCGCGGGACTGGCGCAAGCAATAGCGCGTCGAAGGTGCCCTGCTCCACCTCATCACTGAAGGAGCGGCTGCACGCGATCGTGCCGGCGAAGAGGAATGTGACCCACAGCACGCCGGGGAGCAGTGGGCGGACATCGTCGGTGACAAGGTCGAACGCAAATGCGTAGGTGAGCACGGAGATCGCAGCAAAGGTGAATGCGGAGAGCCAGCCGGTGCGCTGCCGCCAGAGCAGTCGGAGATCCTTCGCGAGCACCGCGCCGATGGCGTCCATTAGCGCACCATCACGGGAGATGCCTCGGCGGCGACACGGCCACGGGCGAGGTGGAGGCGGGAGTCTGCCCATGCGTCGATGCGCGCGAGTAAGTGCGTGGCGGCGAGCACGGTGAGGTGGGGCGCGCGCAGCATCAGCGCGTCCAGCACCGCGATGCCGTCGGAGTCGAGCCCAGTCTCAGGCTCGTCGAGGAGCAACACCGATGGCGTGTGGACGAGCGCCCGGGCGATGGCAAGGCGCTGGTGCGTACCTCGGGAGAGCAGCCCAGTCAGCTCATCGCGGCGCTGCCAGAGACCGACAGCGCGCAGCAGTGCCTCGATACGCGCGTCCGGGTTGGGGACGCCGTAGAGACGGGCGAAGAAGCGCAGGTTTTCGAGGGGGCTGAGTTCCTCGTAGACCATCGGGCTGTGGGTGAGCATGCCAATGGTACCGCGCAGGGCGGGCAGGGCCTCGGTGATGGAATAACCCGCGATCGTGGCGGTACCCGAGGTAGGCGAGACGAGCGTCGCGAGGACGTGCAGCAGAGTCGATTTTCCCGCGCCGTTCGCGCCGGTGAGCGCGGTCTTCGAGCCGGGCGGCAGGGCGAATGCAACCCCATCGAGGACGAGTGAGCCGCCGTATTTCTTTGTGAGGTTATTGGCCTCGATGGCCGCGTTAGGAGTCACGAGGCTGACTCGTCAGTGGTAGCTTCGGTGTCCACGCGTGTACGTGCGCGCACGAGCAGTGTGACGCCGCCGGCGAGCACCGCGAGCGCGAGTCCAGCGGCGATGGCCGCGCCGCGTTCCGAGGTGAGCTGGTTCGCGGGATTCATGCCGGAGAGATCTTCAAGGGTCATAAGCAGGCTCTCACCTTCGCGGACGGCGACGGTCGCGCGGGCGATATGCGAGCGTTCGCCGCCGCGCTCGCGGCTCTCGCGACGTGCACCGGACTCGGTGCGTAAGTTGCGGGCAAAGCGCTCGGGCACCCAGACCTCCGTGAGCGCAGTGGGCAGTGGGGCGGTCACACGCAGGCGATATGACCCGGCGGCGCGATCGTAGCCGACGACCGCAGTGGTGACGATGGACGTCACACCGGGGCGCATCGGGCGTGTCGAGGTGATGGTCTGACCTTCGACGGCGGTCTTGCCGTCGAAGGTCTCGGCAGCCTGGACGGCCAGCGTGTTGGTGGGGGCGGGGGCGCGGTAGGTGATGCGGTCTTGGCCGCCGATGTAGACGCGGTCTGAGGGGTTCAGCACTTGGTCTTCGCGCTGAACAGTCAAGGCGCCCCGATCCCGTTCGATGCCCTCGATGGTGACGGTGGTGGTGTCGATGCGGAGGGCGGGGCGCTCAGCCGTCGTCTCCCAGACGGTGATCTCGCGCTGTACGGTTGGTAGTTCTGGAGAGATCAGCACCGGGGCGTCGTCGAGGTACGGGACCCCTGCGTATTCCGTGCGGAGGAGATAGGTGAGGTTCGCATCGGCGGATGCTTCGAATCGGAAGCGGCCACCGGCGGTCACAACCTGTTGCGACGTCACTGGGCCAGAGCGCGGTATCGCGATCAACTGCACGGTGAGCGTCGGTGTCGAGGCACCCGCCGTGCCGTTGCGGATGGTGCCAGCGATCGTGCCCGTCGGCGGTGGTGCTTGCGCCTCGACACCCGATGCGATCGCGGACATCGCGAGCAGCAGCGCGACGAGGGTTGTGAGGCGTGTCATTCGGTGGATTCACCGCGATCGCGGAGCGCCTCGGTGACGGCGCGAAGGCGAGGGGCGAGGGCACGACGGCCGGACTGGCGGTCATCGGCAGAGATTCGGCCAGCTTGAGCGTCTTCATCCAGTTCGCGGAGTTCGGCCAGTAGCGTACGGCGCTCCTCGATGAGTGTGGCGGTGTCATCCGGCGGCGCAGCGGACGCCGAGCCGCGTGCCGGCATGGCGACGAGTGCGGCGGCGACCAGCGCGAATGCGACGAGGACGATCCATTCCATCAGGGCAGTATCAACGCGCCTCGCGGTCAGCGGCGAGTTGGTCATCGAGCCATGCGTCATCGGCTGTATCGCTGGCCTGGATCTCGGGGGCAGGCGAGGCGGTGCGGCGCAGGCGGACAAGGACGAAGCCGCCCACCGCGGCCACGAGCAACAGTGAGCCGCCCACCCAGACGAAGAGCAGCCGATTGAAGCCGGTGGGGGGCACGTCGGCGAGCACGCGGACGCCGTACCGCTCGGTGAATGAGTCTGTGATCTGCTGTGTGGACTCGCCACGCGAGAGGCGTTCGCGGATCTCGGCGCGCATGTCGGAGCACAACTGGGTGTCGCAGACATCGAGGCGGAGGTTGGTGCACTGCGGGCAAAGCAGCGTGCGCTCAATGGCGAGTGCGCGGACCTCGATATCCGGGGTTTGCGCCGAGGCTCGCCCAACGGGCATTGCCACGAGCACGCCAGCAAGGATCGCGATGATTACGACGATGAGCGTGCGACGTGCAGGTATACGCATATGGTGATTCTACGCGCGCTGTGTCTGCGTGGCCGTGCGGGCCGCTTCGGAGACTGGCAGTGGTGAGGTGAGCGGAGCCCATGCGAGAAGGCCGCCTGCGACATAGACGCCGGCACCGAGCCAGAGCCAGAACATGAGCGGATTTACGAAGACGTGGAACTCAGCGACCTGGTCGTCGTCCCAGCCCTGTACGAAGACATAGAGGTCGTCGCGGAATGAGGTGTCGAGTGCGACGATCGCCGTCGGCTGCTGCGGGAAGTTGGCGAACAGGCGGCGGCCGGGGGCCATGTGGCCGACGGTGAGCCCTTCCTGTGTGACGACCAGCGGTGCGACCAGTTCGCGCTCGATGCCATTCTGCAGGCCGGTGTGTTCGCGAAGGCCGTCGTAGTGCAGCGTGCGCCCGCCCGCCTCGAATGACTCGCCCGGCGCGACGGCGACGCGGAACTGCTGTTGGTAGATCGTCGAGCCAACCACAGCGACCGCCATCACCGCGACGCCGATATGCACGAGGTAGCCGCCGTAGCGACGCTGGTCGCGCGCGAACAATGCCATGACCGTGGCAGGCCACGCGTGACCTGCTGCGTGCAGGCCGCGAGCGCCGAGGACGAACTCGCGCAACGTGACGGCGATGAGCACGACCGCCGCGACGATGGCCACCAGCGCGCGGGGCTCGCGGATACCGAGCGCAAACAGTGCGGCTGCCGAGATGAGCGTGAGGATCGCAGGGTCGCGGAAACGCCTCGCGAGCGTCTCGTTCGCGGCGCGCCGCCACGGGAGAACGGTGCCGATGGCGACGAGCGCAACGAGCGCGATCAGTAGCGGCCCGACGACGCGGTTGAAGAACGGCGGCCCGACGGTGATGCGCTCGTCGACGAACAACTCGGAGAAAACTGGGAACAGCGTGCCACCGAGGATGACGAGCGCGATGGCGGTGAACAGGTAATTGTTCACGATCAGTGCGCTCTCACGCGAGAGCAGCGACTCGAAGTCGTGGTCAGCACGCAGATAGGGGAGTCGCCAGAGCATCAGTCCTACCGAGGCGGCGAGTGCGATGGCGAGCAGGATCAGAAAGTACGAACCGACCTCCGACTGCGCAAAGGAGTGAACGGAGTCCACCAGGCCGCTGCGGACGTTGAAGGTGCCGAAGACCGCGAGCGCAAAGGCAGCGACCACGAGCGCGAGATTCCACTGTTTCAGCATGCCTCGACGCTCCTGCACCATCGCGGAGTGGAGGAATGCGGTCATAGGGAGCAGCGGGAGGATGGCCGAGTTCTCGACGGGATCCCAGCCCCAGTAGCCGCCCCAGCCGAGCACCGTGTAGGCCCACCAACCGCCGAGGACGTTGCCGATGCTCAGTACGAGCCATGAGAACAGCGCCCACGATCGCACCGCGCGTAGCCATGCGAGGTCGAGGCGGCCCGCGATTAACGCGGCAAGGCCAAGCGCAAACGGGATCGCGGTGCTCACCAGCCCGGTGAGCAGGAACGGCGGGTGGATGAGCATTCCCGGATCCACGAGCAGCGGGTTCAGCCCCACGCCGTCCTCGGGCGTCACCGGACTGACGTGGAACGGTGAGGCGAGAAGAACCAATGCGATCAGGAAGCCGGTGAGCGTCGCGCCGCAGATGGCGGTCGCGTGGCCCGCGCCCCAGGGGATCCTTGGTAGCGTGCGCCAGGCGAACACGGCCATGAGCGCGGACATCGCCCACGTCCAGTAGAGCAGTGAGCCGGGTTGCTGACTGTACAGCGAGGCCCACTTCATCGGCGCCTGCATGCCGCGCGAGGAGACGCCGGCGACGTACGCGAGCGAGAAGTCGTTACGCAGTAGCGCGATGCCGAGCGTGGCGATCCCGGCGGTGGTGAACAGCGCGGTCACGATCAGCGCCCGCCGCGCGGCAAGGCCGAGCACCGGACGCCTCGTGAGGTGCGCGATGGGCGCGGCGAACGTGGCGAAAAGCGCGGTGGCAAGCGCGGTGAGTAGCGAGGCTGCGCCGATGGTCGCCAGCGGGTTCATTGTCCCGGCGGCGTCGGCGAGGTTCACGGTGCGGGCGGCGTCGCCGTCGCCGTGAGGAACTCGTTCTCGTGCTTAATGATCACGGAGGACGCCTTCAGGCGGCCCGGGCCGTCCGCTGTGCCCTCTACGACGACAAACGCGCCGGGGCCGAACAGGTTCGGCTTCATGCCGCTGTAGGCGATATCCATGCGCTCGCCGTGCTCGCCCTGAATGGTGAACGAGACCGGGCGGTCTCGTTCTTCCGCGACGGTGCCGTCAACGACGCGGCCGCCAACGCGCCAGCGCTGCCCGGATGACTCGAGTTTCTGGGCGAACTCCTCAGGTGTCGCGTAATAGGAGAGCGACGATCCAGCCGCCGAGACGGTGAGGGCGGTGATGGCGACGGTTGCCATTACGAGCAGAGCGACGAGTCTCGCGCGGCGGCCAGCGAGGATACGGGTCATGAGCGTGGCTCCAGCCGGTCAAGCATCTCGCGCAAGTCTGCCTCGTCGAGCACGCCGAGGTAGCGGCGGTCGATCTCAAGGCCCGGGCGGATGAAGAACGCCATCGGGAGGCGCTCCACGCCGTAGGCCAGATAGACCTTACCGCCCTCGTCGCGAATAAGCGGGAACGTGAGGCGGTAGCGGTCAGCGAAGGCGCGGGCGTCGGTGTCGGCGTCCCACATGTTCACCCCAATGAAGGTGTAACCGCGGTCGCGGTAGCGCTCCCCCCAGAGCCGCTGGATGACGGGTGCCTCGGCCTCGCAGGGAACGCACCAGGAGGCCCAGAAGTAGATGAACACTG
The DNA here is from genome assembly GCA_945903275.1 of Thermoflexus hugenholtzii JAD2. Classification (GTDB taxonomy): domain Bacteria; phylum Chloroflexota; class Dehalococcoidia; order UBA2979; family UBA2979; genus RH-chloro-G1. The sequence continues at coordinate 45,587 of CAMDNW010000008.1, read as the reverse complement.
GCCCGTTACGGTCATCGAGCGAGAAAGCAGCACCGTCGAACGTGCGGGCGGAGATGGCAGGAGCTTGGCCGGAGATGCCCGGAATCTCGGTGCGGCCCCGGGTCAGGGCAACGGCGAGGACGGCGAGGAGAGCCGCTAGGAACACGCCAGCAGCGGCGACGACGATTCGGCGCTGGAGAACTGCTGTGCCGCCGGTGAGGCCCATCGCGCATCGAGGCTAGCTTGGAGGTGGGAGGGGATCAATACGCAGGCGTGGTGAGGCTTGTGGAGGGTTTGCATATGCCCGGAAATGGCTCTATTGCTTGACCGGAAGCAGGGCCGATGGTACTGCTACTTGCGGTCTGCGCAGTCGATACCGCTGTGCGGAGCTAGGGCTTGGAAGATGACGGCGACAGGCCGACAGGGGGAGACGGTGCACGTGACGCGCAAGAGCCGGGCGTTCGCGCGGCGGTGGCTGCCTCTCTGTTCGTTAGTGTTCCTCGTAGCGTTGCTGACGGGGTGCCAGTTGGACACGGCTCAGAGCACCACAGTCATCGCCGGTACGCACAACGCTGAGGTCTGGAACTCGTACCGGGTCATTTTCTGGCTTGCTGGTCTCGTGTTCGTGGTGGTGATGCTGCTGACGCTGTGGATCTCGATCCGGTTCCGAGAGCGGCCGGGCGTGTCCGCCCAACAAATCCATGGAAACACCAAACTCGAGGTGCTGTGGACGCTGATCCCGGTCGCGATCGTGGTGGTCATGGCTGTGCCGACCATCACCAGCATCCAGCGCGAGGCACAGGGGCCGCCTGCTGACGCGATTAAGGTCATCGCCATCGGGCACCAGTGGTGGTTCGAGTTCCAGTACCCAGACCTGAAGATCAACACGGCGAACGAACTGCACATTCCGGTCAACAAGCCGATCGCGTTCGAGATACGTTCGAACGATGTGATTCACTCGTTCTGGGTCCCGCAATTGGCTGGCAAGATCGACATGATGCCAGGCCATGTGAACAGCATCTGGTTTGCGGGCACAGTGGCGCGGCCGGAGCCGTATCTAGGCCAGTGCGCCGAGTTGTGCGGCTTGAGCCACGCCAACATGCGGTTCCGAGTGTTCGTCGACACCCCGGAGGACTTCAACTCCTGGGCGCAGAAGGTGAAATCTGCTACCCCGGCGCCTTCAGATAGTCTCGCGCGGCAGGGGCAAGAAGTGTTCCAGCGCAGTGCGTGCATCGGCTGCCACACGATTCAGGGCACGACTGCGGCGGGCATCGTCGGGCCCAACCTGACACTGCTCGGTCAGCGCACGACTATCGCGTCGGGCACCATCCCGAACACGGCCGATAATCTGTTTCGATGGATCAATAACTCGGCCGCGATCAAGCCGGGTTCGCTGATGCCGCCGATGGGGCAGTCAGCGGGCGGTGCATTGAGTGATGACGAGATTCGGGCTGTATCGGCGTATCTGCTGTCGCTCAAATAGCGGCGCGGGCGGTGTAGAGAGACAAAGCGCGCATGCGGGGTAACTCGCGGCGGCAAGCGGAGGCAATGAGATGGCGACCGTAGCAGGCACGCTCGCACACCAGGCGAATACGGGCGTCTGGTCGTGGATTACCACGGTCGACCACAAGCGCATCGGCGTGCTCTACGGAGTGACGGCATTTACGTTCTTCTGCTGGGGTGGTGTGCAGGCACTGATCATCCGCACTCAACTCGCGGTGCCCTATGGCAACGTGGTGGATGCCGGCACGTACAACGGCCTGTTCACGATGCACGCGCTCACCATGATCTTTCTGGCGATTATGCCGCTCGGAGCTTCATTCTTTAACTTCCTCACGCCGTTGATGATCGGTGCGCGTGATGTCGCATTTCCGAGGCTGAACGCACTCTCATACTGGACTTTCCTCGCGGGCGGTCTGGTGTTATCGAGTTCATTCCTCTTTGGCCAACCGCCTCGGGGTGGCTGGTTCAACTACGCCCCGTTGTCGAGCACGCAGTACGCCCCTGATCTCGGCATCGATTTCTATGTGGTCGGGCTGCTGACTCTGGGCGTCTCGTCACTGATGGCGGCGTTGAACTTTGCCGTCACGATTCTCAACCTGCGGGCGCCGGGCCTCACGATGATGCGCCTACCTGTGTTCATCTGGATGACGCTCATCATCTCGTTCCTGCTCATCTTGGCGCTGCCTCCGCTAACGGTGGCGCTGATCCAGTTGCTGTTCGACCGGCAGTTCGGTACGCACTTCTTCAACGCAGCCGAAGGTGGCGACCCCATCCTGTGGCAGCACCTGTTCTGGGTGTTTGGCCACCCCGAGGTCTACATCCTTATCCTGCCGGCAATGGGCATCGTGTCCGAGGTGCTGCCAGTGTTCTCGCGGAAGCCGCTGTTCGGCTATCCGGCGATTGTCTTCTCCGGAATCGCGATCGCGTTCCTCGGGTGGGCGGTGTGGAGCCACCATATGTTCACCACGGGCATGGGGGCGGTGCCGCGCACGATCTTCGCCGCAAACACGATGATCATCGGTATTCCGACGGGCATCAAAATCTTCAACTGGCTCGGGACGATGTACGGCGGTTCGATTAGGTTTAACGTGTCGATGTCGTACGCCGTCTCGTTCATCGCGCTGTTCACGATCGGTGGCATCTCAGGTGTGATGCATGCTTCGCCACCGGTGGACACGCAGCACCAGGACACGTACTTCGTCGTGGCGCACCTCCACTACGTGCTGGTCGGCGGGGCCATGACGGGTATCTTCTCTGGCATCTACTACTGGTTCCCGAAGATGACGGGACGCTTCCTCGACGAGAAACTGGGCATGGTGCAGTTCTGGCTGTGGTTCATCGGCGTGAACATGACGTTCTTCCCGATGCACTACCTCGGCCTGATCGGCATGCCGCGCCGCATCTACACCTATGACCCCGGGCTGAACTTCGAGTTCTGGAACATGTTCGAGACTATCGGTTCATTCGTACTGGCCGCGAGCGTCTTGGCATTCCTGTGGAACTTCTTCACGACGATGCGCAAAGAGCCAACGGCGCCGAACAACCCCTGGGGCGCGCCGACGCTGGAGTGGGCGACCACTTCGCCGCCGCCTGAGCACGACTTCGATGTTATCCCGACGGTTCGCGCCCGCGATCCGCTGTGGTATGACCGCGATCACGGCATCGAGGCGCCTCAACCGACCGGAGAGCACATTCACCTGCCTCCGCCGTCGTACTACCCGATCTTGATCGCGACCGGCATCCTGCTGCTCACCGTTGCGCCGCTGACGCATCTGGCAATGACGGTGCTGGCGGTTCCGATCATCGTGTACGGCATCTGGGGCTGGGCTCTAGAACCCACTGAGTAGAAGCGGCCGAGGAGCACAGCGAGATGGCACACGCACCGGCCGTGGTACATAGCGGCAGACATCAGACCTCGACAGGTACGGACAACCGGAAGCTCCTCATGTGGATGTTCCTCGGTTCCGAGTGCCTGTTCTTCGGGTCGCTGATTGCCAGTTACTTGATCTTCAAGAACGACGTGATCGCTCGCGGTGTTGGGCCGTTTGCGCATCTTGTCGTCATCGGCGGTGAAGAGCAGCACGGCGTACTGGATATTCCGCTCACGTCGGTGAGTACGTTCGTACTGCTGATGAGCAGCGTGACGATGGTGTTCGCCGTCTATGGCGCACAGCAGCGCTTGCCGAAGATGATGAAGCTAGCGTTGCTCGCGACGATCATCCTCGGAATCGGCTTCCTCGGATTTCAGGTTTTTGAATTCCGCACCTTCGGGGCGGAAGGACTGAACCTTGGGACGAACCTGTTCGGTGCAACGTTCTTCGTGCTGACGGGCTTCCACGGCACGCACGTCGGCATTGGTGTGCTCTACCTCGCGTGCCTGCTGGCGGGGTCGTTCCGGCGCACGGGCCTTGGCCCCGAGGCTGGGCACCATGTCGAAATCGCCGGCCTGTACTGGCACTTCGTCGATATCGTCTGGATCGTGATCTTCACTATTATTTACCTGATTCCCGGGTGATTTGAGGCCGGAGGCTCTCATGGCACATTCGAGCGGTCACGAGGCAGAACAACACGGACTCCAACCGCGCCAATACCTGCTGATCGGGCTGGCGCTGACGCTCATCACCCTCGTGGAGTTGTGGGTGTCCTACAGCGGGATGCCGTATGGCCTGCTGGTAGGGACACTGATGATTTTGTCGGCAGTGAAGTTCGTGGTGGTTGTCGCGTATTTCATGCATTTGCGCTTCGAATCCAGCTTGATGACCAAACTCTTCGCCGGTAGCTTTGTGCTGGCGGCGCTGATCATGTTTGCGTTGCTGGCGCTGTTCTGGGGTGACTTGGCCACCGGCATCCGCGCAAACCGCATCCCGCCGGGTGAGACCGCGCCGCCGCCCGCCTCGGCTCCTGCCAAGGCACACTAGCCTTCTGCGCGAGAACGCCCGCAATCGAGGCAGCCATCGGCCGTCTCGATTGCTTGTTGCCTGCGTTCACTCTCGGCAAACCAGATGGCGAACAGGACACCGATAGCCGCGAGGTTGATGAGCGAGCCGGGGGCGATCCACATGATCAGTCCGCCGAGCTGCTGGTCGTTCAACACGCTGATCGGGAAGACCTTGTCGACGCGCACGTAATAGTCGTACAGCGGCTCCGGATTCATGGTGATGAACGCCGCGAGGATTGACTGCACGGTGCCCTGCACCACCAGATAGACCATCCGCAGCAGATAGCTCATCGAGGCGTGCAGCGGTGCCGGGCTAATCACGTTCCACCAGAACAGGGTGGAGGTCAGCGTGAACGAGAAGTGTTGAACCGCGTGCAAGGTCTCATCGGCGGTGGCAGCGTCGTACCAGCCGGGGGCGAGATGCCAGCCCCAGAGGACGACACTGAACAGCACCAGTGCGGTCATCGGGTGGAGCAGGCCGCGGAAGGCCGCACGCACCGCTGGGTCCCCACTCAGCGGACGGACGAGGCCATGGCGGAGCCAGCGTGGCATGCCTCGGAGTACCGGCGTGGTTGGTGCGCCGAGCAAGGTCAGCGGCACCCCGGCCATGATGATCAGCATGTGCTGCACCATATGCATCGAGAAGTGCCGCTCGGCGAGCGCGTGTAGTGGTGAGGCGACGGACAGCGCGGTGATCGCGAGGCCTGTGTAGAAGAGTGCTGTGCGCCACCACGGGTGCTCTCGGCTGCGGTCGGGCCAGCGGCCGAGGCCGGCCGCGTAGAAGACGGCGATCAACGCCAGTGGGATGAGAATGATCGGGTCGAGCGGCCAGATCGTCCAGATGTTGCGGCCGTCGGGCAGGACATGATCGGGTAACCGCGTCTCAGTAGTGACGCGAGCGAGATTAACAGTCAGCATGTGCGTGCCAGGTCATCGTATGTCCATCATGCGACGCTGGCGGCGCTGACGGCAGAGCCGGTCGCGCGGCTCGTTGTAACTTAAGTCGCTCAGGTTGACCTGCTGGTGAATCGGAGGGTAGCATCTATGGCAGACTTTGCGTATATAATACGCAACTAGCGGTGGGAGCAAGTATGCAGGCGCTGCGGGTTGCACTGGCACAGATCAACACCACGGTCGGCGACCTAGCGGGGAACAGCAACCGCATTCTTGAGGCTGCCCGGCAGGCGGCGGCCCTCGGGGCCGACCTCGTGGCATTTCCCGAACTGGCGTTGACGGGCTATCCGCCGGAAGATCTGCTCGTACGCGCACCGTTCATCGAGGACGCCTCGCAAGCACTACGAGAGCTCGCCGCGCGTGCCGAGGGGCTGCCGCCGCTGGTGGTTGGGTGCATCGAGTTCGACCGGCAGTTGTTCAACGCGGCGGCGGTGGTTCACGGCGGGCGCGTGGTGGCGACGTACCGTAAGCACTCGCTGCCGAACTACGGCGTCTTCGACGAGTACCGCTACTTTCAGCCGGGGAGCGACGCGCCGATCTTCCTGGTGGGCGGCGTCGAGGTCGGCATCACAATCTGCGAGGACATCTGGTATCCCGGCGGGCCGCTGCGCGCAGAGGCGCTGGCCGGCGCGCAGGTGGTGGTGAATATCAATGCCTCGCCGTTCCACTCGGGTAAGACGGCCGAGCGCGAGCGGATGGTCGCAACGCGCGCCTCGGACAACACAGTGGCGATCGCCTACGTAAATCAGGTGGGTGGGCAGGACGAACTAGTCTTCGACGGCAACTCACTGGTGATCGGCCCAGGCGGCGAGATCATCGCGCGCGGGGCGTCGATGGAAGAAGACCTCGTGGTCGTCGACATCCCGGTTGGCCAGGTGCTGCAGCGGCAGTTGCACGATGCACGGCTGCGGCGCGAGCGGCGCCCTGAGGATATGCGCGAGCCGGTCTTCGTGACGAGTGACCCGCAAGGCGAGCGCCACGCGTTGCCTGCACCGAGGCTAGCATCGCCCGATCCGGTCGCAGAGACATACCGCGCGCTGGTGGTGGCGACACGCGACTACCTGGGTAAGACCGGGTTCTCCGACGCGCTCGTGGCGCTCTCGGGCGGCATCGACTCCGCCATCGTAGGCGCGATCGCTGTGGACGCGCTGGGCGCAGAGCACGTGCGCGGGGTGGCGCTGCCGTCGCGGTATTCCTCGGAAGGCTCGATCGCCGACGCCCAGGATCTGGCGAGTCGTCTCGGCATCGAGTTGCTCACCCTGCCGATCGAGGCGGTGCACCAGGCGGCGCTGGACACGCTAGCACAGCCGTTCGAAGGTACGCAGCCGAGTACGGCTGAGGAGAACGTGCAGTCGCGCATCCGCGGGCTGCTGATGATGGCACTATCGAATAAGTCCGGCGCGATCGTGCTGACCACCGGCAACAAGTCCGAGTACGCCTGCGGCTACGCGACGCTGTACGGCGACATGGTGGGCGGCTTCGCGGTGATCAAGGACGTTCCGAAGACGTTGGTGTACACGCTGGCGCACTACCGTAACAGCGTCTCCGAAGTGATCCCGGAAGCCTCGCTGACCAAGCCGCCATCAGCGGAACTGCGCCCCGATCAGAAAGATACCGATTCACTCCCGCCTTACGAGGTGCTCGACCCGATCATCGAGGCGTTCGTCGAGGACGACCTGCCACTCGATGCCATCGTTGCAGCAGGGTATGACGAGGCGATCGCGCGTCGGGTGATCGATATGGTGACGCGTAACGAATACAAACGCCGGCAAGCCCCACCCGGCGTGAAGATCACGCCGCGCGCGTTCGGACGCGACCGGCGACTGCCGCTCGCCTCAAAGTACCGCGGGTATTAGCGAGCATTGTTGTCCGTAGTCGCCTCGATTGGATCGAGGTGGTACCCACACGCGGCGGCAGCCACCGGCACGAGCAGATAAGCAGTGCCGCGTTGAGGAGCTATTCCGGTACAACGGACGTGAGCAGGCGGGTGAGTGCAATGAGCACTCCAACGGTCACAGCAAGGCCGCACAGTGTTGACCATAGCCAGTTGGGAAGCGTCAGTCGGAACATAGGCAAAGCCTACTCCGGCTTGCACGAAGCGCTACCCGATCGGTTTGTCCTCGTGTTGCAGGCGGTGGCCAAGGGCGGCCTGGAGCGTGTCTGCTGCCGTGACCTGTACCCACGTCTCGAAGGCCTCGCGGACACGCGCGTAGGCGGCCTCGACGGCGGCCTCACGTGCAGGGTCATTCCCGGCGGCGAGGCGGGTGCTGCTGAGTTCGAGCACGAGGCGTTCGAGTTCAGGCGTGAGCGCGTCGGCGAGCTCATGGAACTGCTCGTCGCCGGAGGCGTGGCCGCGATCCTTGAGGATCGCGAGGCCGCCCATGACCCATGTCAGCGCGCCGAGCAACGTGCCGACGGCTTCAGCGTCGTAGCGGATCGCGTAGGGCTTTGAGGCGCGAGGGCGATTGGCGGTCACGGGCGGCGGCTCCCTTCGAAGGCGAGTGAGCGGGCGAGGCGGATCGCTCCCACGAGCGGCGCGCGGTCGCCGAGGGCGGCGCGGAGCACCTGCGGCCCCGGTGCAACCTCGTCGAGTACGCCCTGTAGCAGCGGGACGAGGCGGTCGAGGTCTTCAATTTCGCCATCGATGACGACCGCCTCGGAGTCGAGCAGTGCGGCGGAGTCGGCGAGGATGCCCGCGAACTGTTCGAGGTCAATCTGGTCATACGGCCCGTCCGCAGTTGGCACGGCGGGCAGCGCGCCCGCCGCGAAGCGCGCGCCCCGCGCGACGCGGCCCGCGACGAGCACCGCTGCGGTAGGGATGCTACGGAGCGAGACATACAGGGCATCGTCGACGCCCGGGGCAGCGCCCTGCCATGTCTCCGCGAGCAGTGCAGCGATGGTGCGGTTCTCCGCACCGATCGGCGCACCGATGTGCCGGCGGAGCGCATCGACCATCGCAAGGCCATCCCAATGGTCGTGCGTAGGGCAGTGGATCAGCCGCCCGGTTGCCGGCTCTACGCTGCCGGGCGCGGCGACGACGATCGCGAGGGCAGAGCGGCGCTGGCCCTCGGTGGCGAAGAGTGCGGCAATGCGCCCGCCAACCTCCCACACCCACGCCTCTTCTTCCTCGAGTTCTGGCAGTGGCCAGTCGCTATCGGCGACATGCGCGCCACGCTCGTCGGTGAGCAGGATGCGCAGGCGGTCGGCGGTGAAGTCGACGCCTACGAGGACGGCTTGTTCGGCGGTATCGGGCATGCGGCCTCCGGCTGCGACTGTACGGGGGGCAGCGCGCGTGGCGCAAAGCGCCTCCGCCGGAGCGCGCGGTATGCTTGGTGGTATGACACAACAATCAGGCATGCGGTTCGGGATTGCAGGGGCTGGACGCCTAGGCGGCGCACTGGCCGTTGGGCTGCACGCCGCGGGCTACGAGGTCGTCGCAGTGTCCAGCCGCCGCCTCGATGCAGCCGAGGCGATCGCGATGCTCACCGGGGCTGCCGCAGAGACCTCGCCGCAGGCGGTGGCTGATGTGGCAGACGTGGTGCTGATCACGACAGCGGATGGCGTGGTCGCCGAGGTATGTAGTGGTATTCGCTGGCGGCCGGGACAGGCGGCGGTGCATTGCAGCGGCGTGCTGAGTCTCGACGCGCTCGCGGCAGCCCGCGAGGCGGGTGCGCTAGCCGGATGCCTGCACCCACTCCAATCATTCCCGCGCGGTGCCGCGGACGCAGGCCGGTTCCTAGGGATCACGTTTGGTGTCGAGGGCGACGGTGACCTTGGCGGGCGGCTGGAGGCGGTGGCGTGCGCGCTGGGGGCGAATGTGGTGCGACTGGATGGCGTCGACCGCGCGTTGTACCACGCCTCGGCGATCCTCGCGAGCAACGATGTGGTAGCGCTGGCGGCGGCGGCGACGCGCGCGTGGACGCTTGCCGGGCTGCCGCGCGAAGCGGCCCGCGCGGCGCTTGGCCCGCTGTTGCTCGGCGTCGCGGGCAACGTGGCGACGCGAGAACTGACCGAGGCGCTGACCGGCCCATTGGCGCGCGGCGACATCGGCACTGTCGAGCGGCACCTCGTGGCGCTCTCGGCCGACCCCGCGCTGCAAGACCTCTACCGGCGGCTGGCGGGCGAACTGCTGCGGCTGCCGCTCGGCCATACATCCGAGGTGTCCGAGCGGCTGTACGCACTCCTCGACGCTCCGGACACGTAGCCGGACACTGGGCGCATGGAACTTCGGCTGCGGGACCGCACTATCAACTGCACCGGGCGCACGCTCGTTATGGGCATCGTCAACGTCTCGTGGGATTCGCCCGTGGCGCGGTCGATCGTCGCGCCGACAGAGGCACGCGACCGCGCGCTGGAACTCGTGCGCGCGGGGGCCTCGATCATCGATGTCGGCGCGCAGTCTACGCGGGCGTTCGCGCGGGAACTAACGGCGCAGGAAGAGATTGAGCGTGTCTGTCCGGTGATCGCGGCGCTACGCACGGAAGGCGTGGTGACCTCGGTGGACACTTGGCAGCCCGAAGTCGCCCGCGCGGCAGCCGAGGCTGGAGTGGACGTGCTGAACGACGTGAGCGGCTTCACCAACGCAGGCATGGTGGCGGTAGCGAGCGAGTTCGCGCTGCCCTCGATCGTCATGCACATGCGCGGACGGCCACAGCATCACCGCGATGTCGACCAGACCTATGGCGACATCGCTACCGAGGTGCAGGCGTTCCTCGTTGACCGCGCGGAAGCTCTCGAAGCGGCAGGCGTGGGGCAGGTGTGGCTCGACCCCGGCTTCGGGTTCGCGAAGTCGGCTGTGGACAATGTGCGGCTATTGCACGGGCTTCCGGCGCTGGTCGCGACCGGCCGCCCGGTGCTCGTGTCCGCCTCGCGTAAAGGCTTCCTTAGCGAGTTGATAGGCCAAGGTGACCGGCAGGACTCCGATGGGCTGCTGGAAGCAACCGTGGCGTTCAACTCGCTCGCGGCGTGGGCGGGCGTGCACGTAGTGCGCGTCCACGACGTGCCAGAGATCGCCGACGCGTTGAAGATTGTGGATGCAGTGCGCGCGGCGGCTGGAAGGGCCTAGGTCAGGCCGAAGATCGTGTGACCGGGCCGGTGCAGCCCGTCTCGATGCGCGAGGCGCAGGAAGCCGTGGCCTGTCTCGACGGGGGCTGCCTGGTCGATGGCCCAGAGCGAGGTTGAAGTCACATCCGCGAGGTCTGCGACCTCCGCGCGGGTGAAGAAGCGCGCATCGAACGATTCTTCACCGTCCGGGCGCGGATCGCCGCCGGTGTCTTCGAGGCGAAAGACGACATAGATGTTCGAGGCTGGCCGTTCCGCGTTCACTCCGGCGGCGTGGCGGAAGCCGAGGCAGTCAAGTACGCGCGCCGTGACACCGGTCTCCTCAAGTACCTCGCGCTCGATGGCGCTATCGATAGGTTCGTCCACCTCTACGTAACCGCCGGGAATCTGCCAGAAGCGGCGTTCGCGGACGCGGCGCTCGATAAGCAGGATGCGGTCGTCGCGGAAGACGACCGCCCCGGTGCCGATGGAGTGATCACCGTAATGGGTGAAGCCGCAACCCTCGTTGGGGCAGGCCGGCCGGTGCCGGCCACCGTCGAGCCTTGGAATCAGAGCAGTGCCGCAGCGAGGGCAGAAGTTCATGTGCGGATGATACGCCGGAGGGCAGGAATCAGCTTGGGGTTGGCCGTCCACGTTGATCACGGCCGGGCTGTGTCCGGCGCGGACGACCACGATCTGTCTCTCTTCGGGATCAGGGTTCGCCTCGCGCTGGATCGCGCCCGGCGGGACGTGTAGGAAGTCGCCCGGGCCGGCTTCGATGAACGCGCCACCCGCGGGGCCGGACTCCATCACGATGCGCCCGCTCGCGACATAGATCGAGGTCTCGTACGCGCCGTGGTGATGCCAGCGGGTGGCCGTCCCCGGTCGGGTGCGCACGAGGCCCGCCCACATGCCGTCGACGGCGATGGCCTGCTCGCGGATCATGCCGGCGGTCGCCTCGCCTTCAACGCGTTGTCTGGGTGTGATGCATGGTGCGGGTTGCTGGCGGCCATGGCAGTCCTCCGAAGTATGCAACTCAGTCTACGCAGGACGGCGTCGTACCATAGGACTGGGATGACCGGAGGTGCAGCCGATGGACGCACGGATGTTGATCGTGGCAGACAAAGCCCTGCCGTTTGAGCAATTCCAAGACTGTCGGGAACTCGCGCGCTCGTTCGCGAACTTCATCAGCGCGCCGGTCGAGGTCGTGTTCGCGCGACCCGAGCAATTGCTCGCTGCGCGTATCGGTGCGGAGCCCTCGCCTGGTGACGACCCGATTGAGATGATCGTCCCCACGCCGCCATCGCTCGCCTCCATGTTCTCTGCGGACTTCGCCTACCTGCCAGATGGCCGCCCGAATTGGCGAGCAATTTGGGAGTCGTTCTGCGACCTCGCGCTGTACGGCGGCCCGCCTCATCGGGGGCCGAACTCGACCCTTCAGGCGCCAAACTCGTGGGGTGAACCGGGCGACGCTGATTTCGATGCCATCGAGGAGTTGCGGCGCGGCATCTGGGAAACCACGGGACTCTATTCCGAGGAGGCCGAAGAACCTGGCTGGCTCGTGATCTCCTGCCGGTCGCAGGCGATGGCAGTCTGGCTGGCCGCCTCAATCATCCTTGAGAACGTCGCGGCGCGGTTCGAGGACAATCGGCTGCTCGTGCCCGCCTCAAAGTCGTTCCGGCTAAAGGACGAGGTGAAGAGCGTGATCACCGTTGTGACGAAGACGTACCACTACTGGACTGCCCACGTGATCGCGCAGGAGGCCGGCGCGCGTGTCTAGCCCCCGTGCGGCTTATCGAGGCTCCCGCCACATCGTCCAGACCGCCGGCCCGTCTGGGAGGTCGAGGCGCTCTGTCACCGCGAAGCCGTGCCGCTCGTACAGCGGTAGGTTTGAGACCTTCGTGCTGAATAGGTAAGCGGGAATGCGCTCGGCGTCGCAGCGCGCGAGTACAGGCTGCATGAGCCTTGAGGCAATGCCTCGGCGCTGCTGGTCTGGCTCTACGCCGATGATGCGCAGGTAGAAGTGCGGCAACACCGGATCACACGCGTCGACCATGTCGAGCGCACGCGATAGCCGCAGCGCGCCGATCGGTCCCGCGAACCGGCTGATGCGCCGGTACCGCGCGAAGCGGCCGAGATGGTGAGCCTGCTCCGGCGGCGTCCAGAGCGCCGCGCCGCTGTAGTCCTCCGTCACATACGTCTCGCTCAGGTCGATGCTGACCGTCGCAGCATCCTGCGCCCATGACGCGATGCGGCATGTGCGTGTGCGATCCTGCTTCATCAGAAAGTTGATGAACGGGTCGTCGTCGAACGCCCGTGCGAGCATCGTGCCGATGCGGTCGGCATCGGCAAGTACGGCCTTGCGGATGGCTCTCTTGTCAGCAGGCGCGATCATCTTGTGTGCGGCTGATCGGTAAGACACGATTTCAACGGGCCGTCTCCAGATATCAATTCCATGGTGCTGTGACGAGAGTGATCACGAACTCACAATATCGCTCGTACTCGGAGACTTGTGACCTATGAAAGCAGACCGGAGTTGCTGTCAATCCTCTGCTTCAAGAATAACCCAGTCGTCATGCCAATCTGGTAGCAGATCAGATGCCAGCACCGCGATTGCGGCAGCACTCATATCTGCAGCCGATGGTTCGGTGTCCACGATCAGGAGCCGGTGAACCAATGCCTTGGACTCATGGATATCCACCGCCACTCCATCGCTGAGTTCAAGGTCAATGACGTCGACCTGCATCGCCTCGTTCGTGATCTTCTCTAACCGCTAGGTGGCCGAACGCAGACTGGCGTTGGCTTGCAAGGTCGGCAGATTCTGCCACAATGCTGCTGCCACTGTGGAACGGGTCGTTGGACGATCTTGTAGTGCGACGAATGCGAGTAGACGCTGCGCCCCTCCGGGGAGCAGCAGGGGGATGGCTCCGGCTGAGAGTCCAAAGGCGCCCATCAATGACAGTTCGCGTTCACGAGTGGTGCCGCCTGCAGAACGCGGGATCGGGACGCTGTGGTGCACGTGCACGGCGACCGAAGGCGTGATCGGGAATCCTCTGATTGAGGGATGCACCATGCGCTTAATACATAATGAGCCGCGATATCGCGTCTGTCGACCCACGGTCATCGCGGCAAGACGGGATAATTCACTACGCCGGATTGCTGCTAAGCACCATGTCCGCAGTGATCGCAGCGGTCACGTCCATCCGGCGCGTGAGTGGCCCCTTGTGTAGAGACTGGGCCATTAATTGATGTTCGGCTTCGGCCGCTTAACCGTCGGCCGCAAGCGTGAAGCATGGCTGAACATTATCTGGTCGGGGAGACACGATTTGAACGTGCGGCCTCTTGACCCCCAGTCAAGTGCGCTACCAGGCTGCGCCACTCCCCGACCGTGATTCGATGCTAGCAGAGCATCCCGCTCGGGGCACGCGAGACGTACGGGGCTACGCGAGACCCGCGATGCGTGCCGCGGCCACCAGCGCGATGCCCGCGGCCGCCACGGCCGCGTACTCGCCCGTGACCACAAGGTTCAACTGGCGCGTGATGTAGGCGTGGACGACGCCGGTGCTGAAATAGAAGACCAGCAGCAGCGCGAGCGCCGCGAGATAGCCATCGATGGGCAGATACTGCATCACCCAGCGCGCCTCGGCGACCACCAGGCCGGTGATGCAGGAGAAGACGAGCGTCTCGATTGGGTCGAGTTGGTCATCGCGCAGTAACTCGACGGCGCACAGCATCGAGATCAGCGCAATTGCCGCGATCGACTCGCGGAGGCCGAGGTCGAATGCATACCCAAGGGCCAACAGCGCGAAGACGACAAAGTAGGTCGCAGCGGCCGCGACGAAACGCGCGACCGTGTGCAGCGGGTCGGTAGCGCGCACGGACGTGATTTCGGCTAGCACCACGAGGCCGAACACGAGGCCACCGCCGGCCGCGACCAGAATGTCCCAGTAACCGCGCACGTTGTACTCGGCAAAGACCGGGACGGTGAGCGCGAGCAGCGTGGGCAGGAAGAGGTAGGGCGTGCTGTCCGCGCCTGCTTCGAATATCTCGCTGCGTACGTGGCGTAGGATGCCATCGGTGGCGAGCGCAGCGATCAGCGCGCCCAGCAGCGCGAGCCAGCGTGGGGTCGGCTCGATGAGCAGGAACAGTAGGAATGTAAGCGTCATCACCGCCGTAAGGATCACGGTCTCTGTGGTAAGCGGGACGCCAAATCCGGACAGGCGCAACAAGGTGCGAGGCTGGTCGGTGGCGCCCTCAGCGAACGTCATGCGGCAACCCCCATCATTCCTTCGCGAGTTGCGGCTCCGCCTCGCCGAACATCTCGGCGGCGTTGCGGTACCAGATGCGCTCGCGCTCATCCTCGGCGAGGCCGAGGCGATCCATGATCGCGTGGAGGTTACTGACGTGGTCAGCAATCTCGTCGCTGCGGCAGTCGGAGCCCCAGACGAGTTTCTCGACGCCGATCTCTTTGCCGATGAGGCCGCGCTCCTCGGCGTGCCGTTCGATCGTGTCGCCACCGGAGAGGTCGAAATGGACGTGGTGCCGCCAGCGAGCGACCGAGGCCGCCTCCTCGTAGTTGCCGGTGCCACCCATGTGTGCGCCGATCAACTTCAGGTTGGGGAAGTTGTTTGCGATGGTATCCAGGTGAAACGGCCGCATCCGGATCGCCGAGACGTCACGAGGTGCCCCGCGGAACTGGCGCATGCGCTCTAGGTTCTCGACGGCCTTCGGGTCGCGGCGCGGGTGCGTGATCGAGTAGTCCACGCCTCCGCCGATGACGCCCATGTGGAACAGGATGGGCATGTTCAGTGCTTCGGCAGCGGCATAGATGCTCCAGTAACCGTGGTAGTCATAGTCATGCTTTGAGCCAATGATCTTTAGCCCGCGGTAGCCGAGGCCATGCACACGCCGCACGTCGTGCCCGCTCGATTCATCGACGGGCACGACGGCGACCGGGACGAAGAGATCCTCGTGCCGCTTCGCATAGGTGAGGCAGTCCTCGTAGGTGAGTTCGCCTGTGCGTCCGCCACCTGAAAGCAGCGAGGCGCGCGTCACCCCGGCGGCGCGGAGCGCGCCGGCGCGCTCATCGATGTTCTTCGCCGGGTCATCAGGCTCGCCCTGCGCGGCCATGAAGTTGCGGGGGAAATGGCAGTGGACGTCCCAGATCATGTGGTACCCCTCTTACGGCCGGCGGGCGGTCCGTAGCGCGCGCACCTGAAAGCCCAAGGCTTCCCAGAACTCCAGTGCCTCTGCATTGTCGCGCAGCACCCCGGCCTCCACCAGCGCCGTCCCCCTTTCCCGTTCCCGGGCGAGGATCGCATCCACTGCCAGCTTGGCGAGGCCCAGGCGGCGCGAGTCAGGCGTCACGTAGCACTCCAGGATTTCGGTCGTCTGCTGTTCCGGCAGCGGGTCGTCGTAGTAGACGCGCGACATCACAAAGCCGCGACGCTCGCCGTCCATCGTGATCCAGAGCCACTCCTCGTCCTCAATGCCGATCAGCATCAACTGGCGCGCCTCCATCGGGCTGCCCGGCTCGAATGGAATCGGATCGAACCGTTCAGTCTCTTTGCGGTACGCCTCGAACATCTCAAAGAGCTGGTTGAGTTCGTCGCTCTGCACGGTTACGAGCCCGAACGCCACTACCACAACGGCACCTCCATGAGTGAGCGGATGGCGGTTGCGTCGCCGCTTGAGCCGCGCCGGTCGATTAGCACGGCGCGCATACCGGCCGCGCGCGCACCAAGGACATCGTGCGTTGGATTATCGCCTACGTACAGCATCGAGGTTGCCTCGCCCCTCGCGACGGCGATCGCGGCCTCAAATATCTTCGGGTGCGGCTTGCGGTAACCGACGCGGGCACTCGTGAGTGTCGCAGCGATGTATTGGCTGAGGCCAAGCGCCTCGATCACTTCGGGTAGCCGCCAGATGTGGTTGGAGACGATGTACGCGGGGGTGCCCGCGGCGCGTACGCGCTCAAGGGCGGGGATGGCGTCGTCGTAAAGAGCGAAGTGGATCGGCTCTTGTTCCGAGATGCAGAGGAACGCGGTCATCGCCTGCATTGTCGCGTCATCGGTGCGGACACCCGCGGCCTCGAACCGGCCTCGATGCAGCAGCGCACGGATCGCGAGGTAGGACGCCTCGTCTCCGGAGTGCGCCGAGTGGTTAACGCCATACACGGTCTCCCACGGCCCCCAGGCGGCATCGACGGCGCTCGCCAGCGCCTCGGTCGTCACTGCGATGCCGTGCGTGGCCGCCGCCTGCACGTACAACTCGAGATGTGTCGGGAGGTAGTACCCGAGTGTGCCATCAAAGTCGAAGAGCACAGCGCACAACGGTGGTTTGGTCATGCAGCGATAGTACCCGCACACGCTGTAGTGGCCATCTCCTCGCAGCGCTCGTCGCTGCATAGGGTGGCGAGTCGGCACGCTTCATGGAGGTCGCGTCCGAGCGAGCGGAGCGAGGCGAGCACATGCACCCGGCAGAAGTCTGCCTCGTCGTATCTGGGGTAGTATGAGGGTGGTGCGGGATGCCTGCGGGGTCACGCCCTGTGCCTCGTAGAACCGGATGGCACTGGTGGCTACGCCAGTACGCTTCTAGTTCGGAGCCTTCATGTTGTCACCCTAGACCTTCAACTTGCTTCACGGTCAACAGTACCCTGTCGGAGCCGTCACCCCAGTATTGACTCGATAGATATTGAACTACACGATAGGTGAGTGACCACCTCATCTGTCGCTCCTGTCACGCTCTCCGGGCGTGCTGCTGTCCACGCGGCGCCTGGCTACGAATACCGACTCGCGACTGTCGATGCACTCGTACTCTCCGACCGCTCCCACTCCGAACTCGCCGCGGTCATCGGCATCGAGTCGAACCTGCTCGCCCACCATCTCGACGTGCTCGCATGCGCCGGGGTCGTCGAGCGCGTCCGCTCGTCCGGCGACGGCCGCCGACGCTACCTCAAGCTCGTCTGCGAGGCGCTTGCCAGATGTGAGGCCGCACCGCATGCAGTGGTGTCCTCGGTGCTCTTCGTCTGCACGGAGAACTCGGCGCGTCCGCAACTGGCCGCGGCGATCTGGAACGCTTCCACGCCTGGGCATGTTGAGGTCGCAGGGACGCACCCCGCTGCGCGCGTTCATCCGCTCGCAGTAACCACGACGGTGCAATACGGCCTCGGCCTCTCGGCCTCTCGGCCTCTCGGCCTCTCGGCCGCGCATCCCCGTTCGCTCGCCGAGGTTGTCGAGACGCCCGATGTCGTCGTCACGTTATGCGAGCGCGCGCACGAGGAACTGACAGGTAAGGAGCACGTCGATGCACTGCACTGGTCGGTGCCCGACCCGGCTGTGGGAGGCACGGTTTCGGCGTTTACGCGGGTATTTGCCACCTTGCAGCAGCGGATAGATTCGGCAGCCCTGATGTTTACGTGGGCCGCGTGATGCCGGGCAAGCCGCTGAGTGTGTTGTTTGTGTGTATCCACAATGCAGGCCGCTCGCAGATGGCGGCGGCATGGTGCTCAATGCTCGGTGGCGACGTCGTGCGCGTCCGCTCTGCCGGCTCGATGCCCGCGTCCACCACGAACTTGGTCGTCGTCGAGGCGATGCGTGAGGCCGGCTGCGACATTGCCTACGAGATGCCAAAGGTGCTGACGGATGAGGCGGTACAGGCCTCAGATGTCGTGATCACGATGGGCTGTGGTGATGTGTGTCCGGTGTATCCCGGCAAGCGATATGAGGATTGGGTAGTGGACGACCCGAAGGGGCAGCCCATCGAAGTTGTGCGCCGCATCCGAGATGAGATTCGGGGACGAGTGGAGACGTTGCTCATACAGAGCGAGGTCTCCGTGACAGCCATCCGCTAGGAGGACTAATGACCGTGATGAGTGCACCCGCGCAAGGGTCTGTGCTCCGTCAGCTATCGACGCTCGACCGATTCTTGCCCGTCTGGATCGGCCTAGCGATGGCACTCGGCCTGCTACTCGGGCGTGTATTTCCTGGCCTCAATGCCATCCTCGATGCCATGACGGTCGGTACGATCTCGCTGCCGATCGCGATTGGTCTTCTCGGGATGATGTATCCAGTGCTGGCAAAGGTGCGGTATTCACGGATGAGCGATGTGGCTGCCGACCGGCCGCTGGTGGTGTCGTCACTGTTGCTCAACTGGGTGCTTGGCCCCGCGTTCATGTTCGCGCTCGCATGGATATTCCTGCCGGATCTGCCGGAGTTCCGCACCGGGCTGATTCTCGTTGGCCTCGCGCGCTGCATCGCGATGGTGCTGATCTGGAACACGCTGGCTTGCGGGGACAATGAAGCCGCTGCGGTGCTGGTTGTGCTGAACTCGGTGTTCCAAGTGATGGCGTACTCAGTGCTTGGCTATTTCTACCTAGCAACGTTGCCGGGCTGGTTGGGTCTTGAGCAGCTATCAGTGCAGTTTGCGCTCTGGGACATCGCACGGTCGGTGCTGATCTTTCTCGGTATTCCGCTGGTCGCGGGTTATCTGACGAGCACGATCGGCCGAAGCAGTAAGGGCGACGCTTGGTACGAGGGCGAGTTCTTGCCGCGTATTGGCCCGTTCGCGCTCTACTCGCTGCTGTTCACGATCGTGCTGCTGTTCGCCATTCAGGGCGAGTCGATCACCTCGCAGCCACTCGATGTGGTGCGGATCGCGCTACCGTTGCTCGTCTACTTCGCTGTGATGTGGACGACTTCATTCGGGTGGGGGCGGCTGCAGGGACTGAACTATGAGAAGACGGCGACGCTCGCTTTCACGGCGGCAGGCAACAACTTCGAACTCGCCATCGCGGTCGCGATCGGTACCTTCGGCGTGACGTCAGGACAGGCGCTCGCTGGCGTCGTCGGCCCGCTGATTGAGGTTCCTGCACTCGTGGCGCTGGTGTACGTCTCCCTCTGGGCGCAGCACCGGTTCTTCCCGGCATCGATGCAGGCGGCGGTGCACTAGCCGCCGAACCGCAAGTCCATGTCCCGGTGTTGGATGCCTGCGTCGAGGAACACCAGCCCGCGCGCGAGATACCCGAGGCGTTCGTAGAACCCCAGGGCGTGTAGCTGTGCCGCGAGCGTGACACCCGCGAAGCCGCGTGCATGTGCCTCGGTGTGGACGGCTCGCATGGTCGCCGCGCCGTAGCCGTGCCCTCGATGCTCCGCGAGCACCGCAACGCGCCCGATGTGCGGCAATTCGCCGTCGTGCACGTCGGTGAGCAACCGCGCGGCCGCAATGGGCATGCCGTCGAGGCGGCCAAGGAAGTGGATGGCGCGCGGGTTCCCCGTGGGGTCTGCCTCGTCATAGCCGTCGATCTCCTCGGCGACTGGGACGCGCTGTTCCTCGACAAAGACGCGCGTGCGGATCGCGAGCGCTTTGCGCATCTCGTCGGCGGTGCTGATGGTGATGACGACGAACTTCGGCATAACCTCACACTACCGCGCTGGGGGCATGCCTGTCTGGGCGTGCCCCAGCAGCCACAACAGTGCCTCGATCGCCTCCAGCCATCGCTCGCCGAGGTCGGCACGGCCCACACGCAACTGTGTGCGGCCGACCCGCACGCCGCGTGGCAGGCTTGGCAGCGACCGCGATCCGAAGGCACGGTCGTCGCGCGACGTGAGCACCACATCGCCCTCTTCGAGGCGTACCGCGGCGACCTCGGCTGCCGTGGCCGCCAGCCGGATGCGCACCAGCGCAAAGAGTTGTTCTAGCGTCGCCGGTAGCGGCCCGAGGCGGTCGGAGGTTTCGGTCTTCAGGACCTCGGTCTCCTCGATGCTCGTGAGCGCGGCGATGCGCTGGTAGAGAGCAAGGCGGGCCTCGATCTCCGGGATGTACGACTCCGGGATAAACGCCGAGGCTGGTAGGTCGAGCGCGACCGGGCGAGCGTGCGGCCGCTGTAACGGTGAGGGTTTGCTCACATGGGCCTCGGTGCGGATGTTCGCGACCTCGCGCATCGATTCGACAGCGTCCGCGAGCATTGTCGTGTAGAGGTCGAAGCCCACCGTGGCGATCTGCCCGGACTGCTCCGATCCCAGCAGATTGCCCGCACCGCGGATTTCGAGGTCGCGCATGGCCACCTGAAATCCCGCGCCAAGTTCGTTGGCCTCGAAGATTGTCGAAAGCCGCTGTTGTGCGACCTCGGACAGCACGCGATCCCGCGAGTGGAACAAGTACGCGAAAGCCTGGTGCGCCGAGCGGCCGACGCGCCCGCGCAACTGGTACAACTGCGAGAGGCCGAACATGTCCGCGTGGTCGATGATCAGCGTATTCACGTTTGGGATGTCGATGCCTGACTCGATGATTGTCGTGCACACGAGCACGTCGAATTCGCCCTCCCCAAAACGCTCCATCACCCGTTCGAGCACGGTCTTCGGTATCTGCCCGTGTCCGACGACCACCTTCGCCTCCGGCACGAGCGCCCGGATACGATCCGCGAGGATGTCGATGGAGTGCACAC
This sequence comes from Thermoflexus hugenholtzii JAD2, assembly GCA_945903275.1. GTDB lineage: Bacteria > Chloroflexota > Dehalococcoidia > UBA2979 > UBA2979 > RH-chloro-G1. The sequence continues at coordinate 24,729 of CAMDNW010000008.1, read as the reverse complement.
GGTTGTGGACGACGTAGGTCTGCCCTCCCCGTTCGATCTCATGCAGGATTGCCTCCCGCGCGAGCGCGTCGTCCCACTCCGCGACGTAGGTCTGTACCGGCTGTCGGTCGACCGGGGCGGTGTCGATGGTCGACATGTCGCGGATGCCGGTCAGCGACATATGCAGCGTGCGCGGGATCGGCGTGGCCGAGAGCGATAGGACGTCTACTTCGAGCCGCATCCGCTTTAGCCGCTCTTTATGCGCGACGCCGAACCGCTGCTCTTCGTCGATGATCACCAGCCCGAGGTTTCCGAACTCAATCCCCGGCTGCAGCAGTTGGTGTGTACCGATCACAATGTCTACCTCACCCGAGCGCAGCCCGGCGATCACCTCGGCCGCCTCAGAATCCGAACGGAAGCGCGATAGCACCTCGATGCGTGTCGGGAAGGCTGCGAGGCGCTCGCGGAAGGTGCGCTGGTGCTGCTGCGCCAGCACAGTGGTCGGGACGAGCACCGCGACCTGCATTCCGTCCATCACCGCTTTGAATGCTGCCCGCAGCGCCACTTCGGTCTTGCCGAAACCCACGTCGCCACAGATCAAGCGATCCATGGGCCGCTTCGACTCCATGTCGCCCTTCACCTCGGCAATCGCGCGCAGTTGATCCTCGGTCTCCTCGTAGGGGAAGGCTGCTTCGAGTTCCTGCTGCCACTGGGTATCCGGCCGGAAGGCATGGCCTTGCAGCATCTGGCGTGCGGCGTAGAGCCGCAGCAGATCGGCGGCCACGATGGTGACTGCCTGCTTGACGCGGTTGCGTGCGTTTGTCCACTCCTGCGTGCCGAGCCGGGTGAGTCTCGGGATGTGGTCGGAGGGCGCGAGGTAGCGCGTGACCTTGTCCACTTGCTCGATCGGCACGTAGAGGCGGTCGTCGCCCGCGTAGCGCAACTCCATGTAGTCGCGCTCGCCGTCGGCCACCGTGCGGCGCACGATGCCCGAAAAGCGTGCGATACCGTGGTCAGCGTGTACCACGAAGTCGCCCGGTACTACCTCCGCGAGGAACTTCGAGCGTTGCGAGGCAGCCCGGCGCAGCGTGCGGCGGCGCTTCACGAACCCGAAGAGCTCGCGATCGGTGACGAGTGCGATCACGCCGGACGGCGCCGGCAACGTCCAACCTTGGGCGAGTGCTCCATGCAACAGTGCTATCGAGTCCGACTGGCGGCGCGCAGGGACGGCCTCGACGACATCCGGCAGCGCGACGCCCTGCTCGCCGAGTACCTCCCGGAAGCGCTGTGCCTGCTGCGAGACGATTACGATGCGGTCGCCGCGCATGATGCCGCGGGCGATGTCGCTGGCGGCGGCCGGTAGCCGGCCCGCGTAAGCGTCGTGCGGCGCGAACGGGAGGCGGAACGCATCGATCTCACGCCCCGTCGCCCAGCGCGCGAAGTCGGCGCGTGGCCGGTGCCGGTCGAATGCGACATCCAGAGTGTCGCGGCTCGCGTGCGGCAACGGAGCATCGGCCGTGAGTTCGCCGTGCGTGACCAGTTCCGCGCGCCGCTCGCCGGCCAGCGCGTCGTGGTCGAGCGCGGCAGCCTCGATGGCCTCGCGTTCGTCGAGGAGCAGTACGGCGCGGCCGGACAGGTGGTCGAGCAACGTGCTTGAGACCGTCATTGGCCCGTAGCGCGAGGGTACCGGCAGCGCCCCGCGGGCAAGGGCGCGCATCTCATCCTCGACCTGCGCGCCGCGCACGCCTCGGAGGCGGCTGGCGAGCAGCACACGGTCGTTCTGCCCCGAGAACCACTCACTCGCTGGGCCGATGTCGATGCGTTCTAGGCGCTCGCTGGTGCGTTGCGTCTCAGGGTCGAACGCGCGGATGGAATCGACGGTGTCGCCGAACCACTCGATGCGTACCGGCGTTGCCCGGTCGGGCGGGAAGACATCCAGCAGCCCGCCGCGCCGTGCGGCCTCACCCGCCTCCTGCACGAGCGGCCCGACGGTGTAGCCTGCTTCTACGAGGCGCAGCGCGAGTGTCTCGATCGCAAGCCGCTGGCCAACCTCGATCGTCCCCAGACCGCGGCCGAGGTCGGCGGGCGCGAGCGTGTGCTCGCCCAGCGCCGCGACCGAAGCGACGACGAGTGGTGGGCGGCCACCGCTGGAGGCGTGGGCCAGCCGCGACAATACCGCGAGTCGTGTGGCGGTGACCTCGGGACGCGGCGCTTCACGGGCGTATGGGAGCGTCCCGCGCGAAGGGAAGAGCACCGCGTCGTCTGGCGCCCAGCCACGGATCTGATCCAGCATCGCCTCGGCGTCCGTCTCGCGAGGCACGACCAGTAGCAATGGGGCGCGCACGTGCCGCCAGAGCAGCGCGGCCGTGGCGGGCTTGCCGGCGTCAATGGTGCCGACAGTGACACGCCCCCCAGCATCGAGGCGTGCGTAGAGATCGCGCAGCGGGGCCACCGCTGCGAGGTCAACCAGCAACCCATTCAGGTCGATCGGCACGTAGTCTACCTTTCGTGGTGGCGCACGCCAAAACAGGGCCGTCCCGGTTGGGATGGCCCTAGAAATCGTGCAATGCAGTGTAGATCGCCTCGCACGGAGGCGGCGGCCTTTCGTATGGTGGTGCAGGAGGATATGTGACTACCACGTGCTCCGTCCGCATCCTCTCGACCAAGTACGACGGCTCGCCGCATAACGACTACATGGCGGAGCTGCTCGACGCAGGCGATCCCGCTTCCGGCGCGCCGATGCGGTTGCTAGTGCCCCGGGGCACACTCATCCGCTCCTACCGCGGCGACTACCCGTCGCGCGTCACCTTCACGGCGCTCTACTGGCCGGGTGCCGATTGCTGGTGGAATGTGGAGCACAACCACGAGGCGTGGCGAGGCCGCTCCGGTACGGCCATGCTTTCGTACGCGAACATCTCGACGCCCGCCGAGTTCGACGGTGAGACGCTGCGCTGGGTGGATCTCGATCTCGATGTGATCGTGACCGACGGCAGTCCGCAGATCGTCGACGAGGACGAGTTCGTCGCACACATCACGAGGTTCGCGTACCCGCCGGACCTCGTCGCCCGCGCCACCGAGGCGGCCACCACGCTCCTTGGCCTCGCGGCACGGCACGCGCCGCCGTTCGACCGCGAAACGTACCTCGGTCGCTAACTGGCTGGGTTGAAGCGGCTCATCGCCAGTTCCACGCCTGATGTCACTGCCAGCACCACGGCGTCGGCGGCCTGCTCCACGGCGGCTTCGATGCGCTCGCGTTCAACTCCCGATGGCCGGTTCAGCACCCAGTCCGCGATCCGGTCGGGGCTACGCACCGGTTTGCCGTCGTCATAGGGACGGTCGATGCCGACACGGATACGCGGGAAGTCGTTGCCGATCACCCCGACCAGCGAGCGCATCCCATTGTGGCCGCCGTGCCCGCCCTGCAAGCGGATGCGTACTTGCCCCACTGGTAGGTCGAGTTCGTCGTAGATCACCAGCAACTGCGACGGTGCCAGTTTCAGCCGGCGGATCTCCGCCGCAATCGGCGGGCCGCTCTCGTTCACGTAGGTGCGTGGCCGCGCGAGGTGTACCTCACGGCCCTCGATGTCGGCATGGGCGTTCTCCATCTTGCCGGTGCGCTCGAACTGAGCGCGATAGCGCTGCCCGAGCGCGCGGATGCACCAGATACCCACGTTGTGGCGCGTCGAGGCGTACTCGTTGCCCGGGTTGCCGAAGCCGACGATCAGCACTGGGAAGGTAGGCGTTACGCCTGAGGTCACCTCGGAAGTCACGAGGGCTTCTCCGGCCGCCGCGCCACGGCGGCGATACTCAACCCGAACGGCAGCCAGACGCGTCCCGCGAGGTGTCCGCCCCACGAGGCGACGTGCGCGAGGATCGAGTTGAGCAGCGGCGGCACCTGCGTGAAATGGACTTCGGCATCGGCCTCCGTGACCCGCCGGCCGGGGAGCCGTTCCAGCAGCCGGTAGGCAGCGGCAGGGAACAACATGCTCATCATCACGTACGAGCAGACCTCGACATCGAAGCCGCCGGTGCGCAGTAGGCGCGCGAGTTCTCGGCGGCGGTAGCGGCGGAAGTGCTGATTCGCGACGTCGTGGCTGCTCCACAGCCACTTGTACGCGGGCACCGTCGCCAGCAATACGCCGCCCGGCTTCAGCACGCGCATCAACTCGCGCACCAGCGCGCGTTCGTCTTCGAGGTGCTCGATGACATCGAGCACCACCACGATGTCGATCGACTGACTGGCGACGGCTAGGTTGCCCGCGTCCATGCGGGCCGCCTCAAGGCCGCGCCCGCGCGCGATCACCGTGGCTTCCGGGCTGAGGTCGGTGGCAATCACGCGCCCGAACTGGCGCAGTGAGATCGAGGTCGCGCCGGTGCCGCCGCCGACATCGAGGATCAGGTAGTCGCTACCGGTGACGGCGTGCCGCAGCAACTGGTGGATGATGGTGCGGCGGGCACGGTGCCACCAGTACCAGTCTTCGTAGTCGGCCAGTCGTGCGATCTCTGTGGCGTCCATCGTGCCTCAGTGCGTCCGAGGCCCGGCGGGGGCCGACGGGGCAGCCTCGATGGTCGCGACCGGCGCGGCGGCGGTGCGGTCGCCGAAGGCGAACAGTGCGAAACCGAGGAAGTTCCAAGTCGCCGACGGTCCGACTGCGATGACCTTCGCTAGGTTCGTGAGCAGTATGTCACTGTGGTCAACGCGGGTGAGCAGCAGTAGCAGCGTCGCGTTGTAGATGAGGACAGCCACGATCGCGATTACAACATAACGTGTGAACGAGCGGCGCGTGCGCGCGGCGCCGAAGGTGTAGCGGGCGTTTATTATGAACGAGACGCTCGTCGCCAGCGTGAACGCGATAGTGTTCGCCAGAATCACATTCGCCTTCGACGGGCCGAGCGCTAGCAGCACGACGTTGAAACTCGTGAAGTCGATGCATGCGGCAACAATGCCGACAGCCGCGAATCGGCCCAGTGACCGGGATCGGAGCCGCTGGAGCAAGGTAAGCATGTAGCCATCGTATGCCGGGGGGCGCGCCTAGCAGAAGGGCGGTCGTCTGGGGCTGACCTAGGGCGGGCCGGGTATGTCACCGCGCCGCAGCAGATAGAGCCGCGCGTCCGGATCGAGCCAGAGTCTCGCAGACTGCTCCATCACAACGGTATTGCCCGGTACCGGCTGCATCGCAATGGTGTAGTGCGGGTCGATTGCCGGTGCGAACAATTGCAGCCACCATGGGCGATTCTGCGGCCTTGGTAGCCCGACTACCTCATATGAGTATTCACCTACGTAGTATCCGTCCCAAGAGGCCCCTGCATCGAGGTGTAGGTTGCCGATGCCCGCCCCGTTGGCGGCGCGCGCCAGACTCCATTGCGCCTCGTGGAACGCGATGTTGTCGCGGGTGCCAACGACGGCGAACGCTCCCAGCAGCAGCACGGCCGCCCAGCCGAGCGGTAGCGAGGTGCGTGCGTCTCGCAGCGCCCAGGCCACCGCGACGATCGTCAGCGGCATGATCGGCAGCAAGTAGCGGTCGAGGCTCGGCGCGCTGAGGCTGTCGATCACCCAGAAGCGGAAATGCACCGAGACGACAAATACCCCGACGACCTGATAGGCGAGCAAACTGAGGACGACTGTGATGCCTCGGCGGTCGGTATCGCGGGCGGTGAGCGCACGGATCAGCAGCACGCCTCCGATCAGCGCAGCGAGGATGCAGAGCGCCGTGATCGCCCAGAGCACTGACAAGTTTGTGACTGGCGCGCGGGCAACAATCAGGTCGTTGGGGCCGAGGCCCGCGCGCGATAGGAAGTGCGGAATCTGCGGCATGCGATGCCCGGTCATGATGATCCACCCTGTACCCGATGCGACCAGCAGCATCCACAGGCCAACTCCGGCGCGGCCAAGCCACGACAGCGACCGGAACATGCCTCGTGCCGCAGGTAGCGCGGCGAGGGCGATCGGCAGTACGAACAATCCCGCGTACGTGACCTCGATGACGGCAAGTTGCTGGGCGTGGCGGACGAAGCCTGTCCAGCCGCCTTCGAGCAGTTGGTCCCGCATCAAGGTCTGTGTGACGGGCACGCCGTTGATCTGCGTCAGCCACACGTAATACACGGCGTATGTGAGCAGCGGGAGCGCGGCAGCATCGATGACGAAGCGTACGCTCGCGCGGTTGACCCCGAGGCGCCCCGATACCAGCAGCGCGGTGAGCACGCCGGCCGGGATAAGCAGCCCCGGCTGCCGGATCAGGACACCTGCTGCCGAAGCCACCGCGCCTGCGACGATCCACGAGGCTTGCGGCTCGCCTCGCAGCCCGCGCACGAAGCAGTACGCCGCGATCACGAAGACCGCGGTGAACGGCGCGTCGGTCATGAACGTGAAAGCGAGCACGTAACCGAGCGGGTTGAAGAGATATGCGGTGGCGGCCAGTGCGCTCAGCGCCCGGTGATGCGTCAGTTCCCACGTAAGGCCGTAGAGGGCGATGCCGCTGAGACCCCAGAGCGCCACTATCGAGAGCCGCACGACACCCAGGATGTCGAATGCGGGAGTGAGCACTGCGGCGAATAGCCCCGCCCACAGCACTTGGAACACGAGGTGCGCCGTGGCGATCGGCGAGATCCAGAGACGTCCTTCGCTGGCCAGCACCTCGACTGAGCGCGTGTAGACCCAATCGTCGCTGATCGCCACCGCCGCAAGCACGGGGACGATGCAGCAGGCTGCGGCGGCGAAGGCCGCGATCACCGGCAGCAGCGGCCAGTGCATGTGCACGGTTGCAAACCCACTCCGGATCATTCAGGGGTCCCAGTGCGTGTGTCGGCCCGCTCATGCATCTGGCGCAATCCTAACGCGGGAGGCTGGTGCGGGCACACCGGGACCGCCTTGGTGCCTGCCTTACGTTGCCATTACGTGCGTTGCGAGGGTTATGACGCGCGACTATGATTGCGCCGCCCTGTGCCCGGACGGGAGCAGGCGCACGATTCGGGCTGGAAGGAAGTGCCATGCCAGACCCCATTGCTGCGGCGCGCGCCGCTGGGCGGACGCTCCTGACCGAAGTGGAATCGAAGGAACTGCTGGCCTCGGTCGGGATCCCGGTGACCCCGACGCGCCTGGCCACCTCAGCTGACGAAGCGGCGAAGGTCGCCGCGGAGATCGGCTTCCCGGTGGTGCTGAAAGTGCTGTCCGGGGACATCTCGCATAAGTCCGATGTCGGCGGTGTCGAACTCGGCCTCGCGGACGCGGCGGCAGTGCACGCCGCGTATGACCGCATCATGGCCAGCGTCAAGCAGGCCTCCCCCGGTGCGAAGGTCGATGGTGTCTCGGTGCAACCGATGGCGAAGCAGGGCATCGAGGTGATCGTCGGTATGACTACCGACCCGCAGTTCGGCCCTGTGATGATGTTCGGTCTCGGCGGCATCATGGTCGAGGTGCTCAAGGACGTTGCGTTCCGCATCGTGCCGCTGGAGCCGCGCGACGCGAAGCAACTGGTGCGCGAGATCAAAGGCTACCCGGTGCTCGAAGGCGTCCGCGGACGTCCCGGCGCCGATATTGCGGCGCTCGAATCTTTCGTGCTGAAGGTCTCCGAATTCGCTGCCGCGCATCCCGAGGTACAGGAGATCGACCTGAACCCGGTTTTCGCCTATCCCGATGGCGCGCTGGGTGTCGATGCCCGCGTCGTCCTCGCCCCCGTATCCTAGTAACGGTACCGAGCGAGCCGAGCCGGAAGGAACTCCCGATGCCTGTTGACCAGCAGCGTCTGCACCGCGTCCTCAACCCGAAGACGATCGTCGTCGTCGGGGACAAAGGGCCGAACTATCAGTGGTTGACAAACCAGAAAGAGTTCCCTGGCGAACTCTATTCAGTGCAGGTCGATGAGAATGAGATTAAAGGTATTGAGGAGCTCGGGTTCCGTAACTTCAAGAGCCTTGCGGAGATTCCCGGTGAGATCGATCTCCTGATCTGCGCAGTGCCGCGTCAGGTCGTTCCGCGCATCGTGAAGGACGCCGTCGCCCGCAACATTGGCGGGATCGCCATGTACACCGCCGGGTTCGCGGAGACACAGGAAGAACTCGGCATCCAGTTACAGGATCAGATTGTGCAGATGGCCAACGAGGTCGGCATGCCGATCGTCGGCCCCAACTGCATGGGCATCTATAACCGCCGCCTCGGCATCCGCTTTGGCGCGGAGATGATCCACGCCGAGGGTGGCAATATCGGCGTGATGTCGCAGTCCGGCTCACACGCCGGCGGCATCACCAATGAGGCGCAATATGTGGGCCTCGAGGTCACGCGCACCATCTCGATGGGCAACGCGGCGATCCTCAACGAGGCGGATTACATCGAGTACCTCGCCGACGACCCGGACACGAAGTACATCGCCATCTACATCGAAGGCCCGCGTGATGGCCGCCGCTTCTTCGACAAACTGCGCGAGGTCACCAAGGTCAAGCCAGTCGTGATCTTTAAGGGCGGCACCACCGAGAACGGCGCCAGCGCTGCCCGCACGCACACCACCTCGCTCGCCACCCCGACAGCCCTCTGGGAGGCAATGGTGCGGCAGGCCGGCGCCATCCCGGTTGTCAGTCGCGACGAACTCATCGACACGCTGGCCGCGCTGGTGCGGATCCCGCCGCCTTCGGGACGGCGCATGGCGCTGCTCGCCGGCAGTGGTGGCCAGTCTGTCGCCATCTCCGACTCGGCAGGCCGTGCCGGCCTTAACATGCCCCGTCTGAGCGCTGAGTCCTACGAATCGCTGAAGGGCTTCTTCAACACCATCGGCGGCTCGTACTTCAACCCGTTCGATATGGGCGGCACCATCGGCGGCAACTCAGTACGCGGCCAGGAGAGCAACCTCCAGAAGATTCTCGACATCCTCAGCGCCGACGGAAACCTCGACGCCGCGATCTACGAACTGGGCGCGGGCGGCGGGCCGAACCGCGACCCCGAGCGCCAGACACGCATGCTCGACACCATCGACGCGTGGCGCGACGGCTCGTGGAAGAAGCCCCTGTTGATGGTCGTCCACCCCGGTACCAACGCCGAGACATACAACGAGACGCGGTCGGCGCTGATCAAGCGTGGCTACCCCGTCTACCCGTCCTTCGAGCGCGCCGCCCACGCTTTCAACCGCGTGGAGCGCTACTGGACTAACCGCCACGAGCGCGGGGGGTAACGCAGACTCTATGAGATCGGATTGAAACGAGGCTCCATGCGGAGCAAGGGATGACGGCATCCAGTAGCCGCTTCGGGGTCACACGCTGACTGTAGAACAGCAACTCACCTGCCATCTCGCCGAGCAGCAGGCGCAGCGCGAACGAGGGCGTCGGAAGCAGCGTCGGGCGGTGCAGCGCGCGGCCGAGCGCCTGCACCAGTTCGTTGTTCGTGACCGGCCGCGGGGCCGCGAGTGTTGCATCTTAGCCTCGGCTCCTGAGTTGACGGGTTCCGGAGTGCTTCCGATACTCATCCCGATGGTTACCTCGCACGGACTCCCGATCCTCGCCCTTACCTGGGCGGCGCGGCGCTGAATAGCGCGGCGTCGCCGATTACGGCCAGCCCATCGGCACACTCGCCTACGCCTCGATGCAGGCGCGGGCGCTACAGGTAAGGCGATACACCATGACCACTGAGCAGCGCGCGGAGCGTACCGATAGCCGCTATGACCCCCGCCCGATCGAGCAGCGCTGGCAGCAGCACTGGGCCGAGACCAACCTATACACCACACCTGACCAGGTTCCCGGCCGCGAGAACTGGTACGCGCTCACCATGTTCCCGTACCCCTCGGGCGACCTCCACGTCGGCCACTGGTTCGCCATGACCCCGTCCGACGCGCTCGCCCGCTTCAAGCGCATGCGCGGCTACAACGTGCTCTTCCCGATGGGTTTCGATGCATTCGGCCTGCCCGCCGAGAACGCCGCTATCAAGGGCGGCTTGCACCCCAAAGACTGGACCGACGCGAACATCGAGCGTATGCGCGGCCAGCTCCGGACGATGGGCACGATGTTCGACTGGACGCGCGAGGTGAACACGTCCACGCCGGAGTACTACCGCTGGACGCAGTGGTGGTTCCTGCAGATGTTCAAGATGGGCCTCGCCTACCGCAAGGCGGCGACAGCGAACTGGTGCCCGTCCTGCCAGACTGTGCTCGCGAATGAGCAGGTCATCGACGGCCTCTGCGAGCGGTGCGACACGCCGGTTGTGCAGCGCTTCATGGAGCAGTGGTTCTTCAAGACCACGCAGTACGCCGAGGAACTGCTGCACAACGAGGCGCTCGATTGGCCTGACCACGTCAAACTGATGCAGCGCAACTGGATCGGCCGCTCCGAGGGAGCCGAAGTCGCATTCGGCCTCGAAGCCCTGACCCCCGACGGTATTTCCGAGGTGCGTGTCTTCACGACGCGCCCCGACACGCTCTACGGCGTCACCTTCATGGTGCTCGCCCCCGAGCACCCGCTCGTCGCGCAGGTGACGACGCCCGAACAGCGCGCCGCCGTCGAGGCGTACGTCGAGGCGGCCTCGAAGACGACGGAGATCGAGCGGCAATCGACGGAACGCGTGAAGACCGGCGTCTTTGCTGGTGCCTACTGCATCAATCGCCTGAACGGAAAGCGTGTCCCGATCTGGATCGCCGACTACGTGCTTTTCACCTACGGCACCGGCGCGGTGATGGCCGTCCCCGCCCACGACGAGCGCGACTTCGCGTTCGCGAAGCAGTACGGCCTGTCCATCGAGGTCGTCATCGCGCCGCCTGATTACGACGGCGCGCCTCTCGATGCCGCCTACACCGACCCCGGCACGATGGTCGCCTCGGCGCAGTTCGACGGCATCCCAAGCACCGAAGCCAAGCGCATGATCACGGCGCACCTCGAAGCACAAGGCTGGGGCAGCGCGAGCATCGTCTACCGCCTGCGCGACTGGCTCGTCTCCCGTCAGCGCTACTGGGGCGCGCCCATTCCCATCGTGTATTGCGAGACGTGCGGCATCGTCCCGGTGCCCGAAGACCAACTACCTGTGAGGCTCCCCTACGACGTTGAGTTCCTGCCGACCGGCGAGTCGCCGCTGGCGCGTTCTGAGGACTTTGTGCGCGTCGATTGCCCGCAGTGCGGCAAGCCCGCACGTCGTGAGACCGACACGATGGATACCTTCATGTGCTCATCGTGGTACTTCATGCGCTATCCGGACGTGCGCAACACCTCGGCGCCGCTTTCCCCCGAGGCCGCTGCCGCATGGCTGCCCGTCGACCAGTACACCGGCGGTGCCGAGCACGCGACGATGCACATGCTGTACGCGCGCTACTTCTACAAGGTCGCGCGCGACGCTGGTCTCGTGTCTGGCGACGAGCCGTTCACGCGCTACTTGGCGCAGGGCGTGATCCTCGGCCCCGACGGGCGGCGCATGTCGAAGTCGCGCGGCAACGTGGTAGCCCCCGATGCCCAAGTCGAACGCTGGGGCGCGGACACTTTCCGCGCTTACCTGATGTTCCTCGGCCCTTGGGAGCAGGGCGGCCCCTACGACGTCGATGGCATAGTCGGCGTCTCGCGCTGGCTGAACCGTGTCTGGGCGGCCGTCACCGAGCCGCCGAGGCTCATCGATGCCCCCGACGGCACCGAGGCACGCGAACTGCGCGGCCTCACCCACCGCACGCTTGCGAAAGTCACGGAGGACATCGAGCGTTACCGCATGAACACGTCGATCGCCGCGCTGATGGAGATGACCAACGCCCTCCAACGTATCCGCGACGCCGGCGAATGCGACCGCACCGCATGGGATGAGGCGATCGCGATACTCGCGCTGATGATGGCGCCCTTCTGCCCGCATACCGCCGAGGAGACATGGGAGCGCACTGGCCACCCGTACTCAGTACACCAGCAGGCATGGCCGCAGGCCGACCCGGCCCTCGTCCGCCGCGAGACTGTCGAGATTCCCGTCCAGGTGAACGGCCGCGTCCGCGAGCGCATCGAGGTGCCCGCCGAAGCCACCGAGGCTGAAGTGCGCGCCCTCGCCGAGGCGCAGCCGCGCATCGCCGAGCAACTCGCGGGGCAGCAGGTCGCGCGAGTGGTCTATGTGCCGGGACGGCTGCTCAATATCGTCTTGCGATAGCACGACGGTAGGCAACGGACGAACGGTCTACTGGAGAGGCTTATCCTCGCGGATACGCGACGGCTCATCGTCGAGTTCCGGCATGTCGAAGTCGTTGATGACCACCGATGCCTCGTCGCCGCGGTCGCGCCTGTCCACCTCGACGGCGCGGGGGCGGCGACGCAGCAGGTTCTGCAACCCTTCGGAGGCGGACGTCGGTTCGCCGCTCCTCTCGTCATTCCCGTCGTCGCGCCGTAAGGGAGTCGGCATGGAGCGGGTGTACGCCTCGGTAGGCTCCGGCGCAGGCGACTCCGGCAGCGGGTGGCGGCTGCTTTCGTTCGTGTCGAGTTGTGCGATGCCCGCCTCAACTGAGCGCACGAAGGACTGCAACTGGCGGTCGAGCCGCTCCAGCAGCTCGCGCGCGTACTCGTCGGCTGCATCCATCTGCTGGCTCGCCAGGCGGCGCGACTCCGCAATGCGCTGTTCGATGTCCGAGTTCGCCTGCTGAATGCGCTCCTCAAGGCGGCGTTCCGCTTCCCGGGCGACCTCCGCGGCGCGCTTGCGTGCGGCCTCGGTCAATTCGTGTGCCTCCACCATTCGCGCAGCGCGATCCTCGGCGCGGGCGATCACCAGGCCCGCCTCTTCCTCGGCCTCACGGCGATGGGAGTCGCGGCTGGCGACCATCTCCTGCGCGTCGCGCACCTCCTGCGGGATCGCGACCCGCATCTGGTCGACCATGTCGAGCAGCCGCCGCCGATCCACGATGGCTCTCGATCCGATCGGCATCTTCTGCGCGGTGCCTACGAGTTCTTCAAGGCGGTCGACGAGTGCGAGTAGATCCATGGTGCGCCTCCCCGGGCGGCTACGAGTGGTTGAACTTCACCTTCAGCGCGGCGGCGACGGCCATGGGGACGAGGGCGTCGATGTTGTAGCCAAGTGCGGCGACCTCGCGGATGCGGGTGCCGCTGATGAACAGATGCTCCAGCGCGGTCATCAGGTACACGGACTCAATGTCCGGCGCCATCTTGGCGTTCATCATCGCCATGTCGAACTCGACTGAGAAGTCGGTGATTGCGCGCAGCCCGCGCACCAGTACATGCGCGCCCTCTTCATGTGCTTTGTTCACCGTCAGGCCGCTGAGTGAGAGCACGCGGACGTTCGGTATCTCTGCCTCCGCTATCGCTTCGCGGAACAGGCTGATGCGCTCTTCGGTGGTAAACAGCGTCGACTTCGTCTCGAAGACGGCGACCACCACCGATTCGAAGATCTCGGTCGCCCGCCGGACAATGTCCATGTGGCCGTTCGTGACCGGGTCGAAGCGGCCTGGGTACATGGCGACCGTCATGCTGCCTCCCATCCCGCTGCTCGATAAATCGCTGCCGAGCCGTCGCCCTGCCGGCGGTCGCGCCAGAGCACGAAACCGCCGATGCTCTCGGGCGCTGCGATGCGCGCCGAGTGCTCGACTGCGACCAGCGCGTGGGGGGCGAGTGCGCCGCTCAACGTAGCGGCGACCGCAGCCCACGCCTCGGTGTCATCATACGGCGGATCAGCCGTTACAAGCGTGTAGGCCACACCCGCCGGAGGCCGCCAGCGCCCGACTTGCGCCGTGATCGTGCGCCCCCGGTCGGCCATCCGGGCCCGTTCGAGGTTCTCGCGGAGCAGGTTGGATACCTGCGGGTCAGACTCGACGAACGTGCAGCGCCCCTCACCGCGCGAGAGCGCCTCGATACCCAGCGCACCCGTCCCCGCGTAGAGGTCCAGCACTTCTGCGAAGTCCGCGTCCGTCGCCTCCAGCATCGAGAACATCGCCTCACGCAGCCGCCCCGAGGTGGGACGGGTGCCTCGTCCGGGCGGCTGGCGGAGCATGATCCCGCGGGCGGAGCCGGCGATCACGCGTGGCATATTTACCGTACCGGGTTCGGCGTAGGCGTCGCGGGCCTTGCAGTGGCTGTCGGCGTGCGGGCTGTGGTAGCAGTAGCCGCTGCGGTCGGTGTGGCGGTTGCTGGCGAGGCTGTCGGTGTCGGGGTCCGCCCGCCGTTGGGTGTCACGCTGAGCGGCAACCGCTGCCCGACGAATACCACACCGTCCGAGACCACCAGCGTGATCTCATAGGTGCCGGTGCGAGATGGTGCGCGCCAGATCGCCGCGCCACTGGCGGCGGCCGCCTCGATCTGTCCCTCGGTCGCCATCCACGACGGCTGGAGGTATGGGCCGTACGGCAGTTCGAGGAATAACTGGTTGTCGCCCACATATGCCAGCACCGTGTCCCAGATGTCCGGCAGCGCCGCATCATTTGTGGCAGCCTCGACCACAATGCCGCTCAATCCATAGCGGCGTGCGAGGTCGAGCCGGAACGCGGCGGAGAAGCGGTTCTCGATCCATACCGTGCGCGGTCCTATGCGGCTGGCGTGTGCGTACATCACCATCCGTGAGCGCTCATCCCAGCGCAGACCGCTGTTGCCCTCGGTCTGGTCGATGTTCGCCCCTCTCAATGTGACGGCGTCTCCCGGCGCAATGCCCTGATCGAGGCGCGTGCGGACGGTACTCGCTGCTGTCAGTGCGTCCCGTAGCGAGATCGCGCGGATCAGGTCACCCGAGCGTTCCCGCGAGCGGCGATCGATCACCAGCGACACCTTCGAAATGTCCACACCAGATTCGCGTACCGCGCGCAGCCCCGGCTCCAACGTGTCGTAGTACGCACTCGGATCGGCGGGCGGTCGTAGCCAGATAGCGCTGGTCACCGACGCGAGTGCGTTCCAGTCGTAGGCGCCGGTATCAGCGCCACGCGGCGCGGCGACGGTCACGGCGAGCCCGCGGTTCGCCTGCTTCAACCGCTCCCCGAGTTGCTGCACGAATGTGCTGAACGCCATCCGTCGCGTCGATTCGATCCCGAGGTAGTCGATGTGTATGCCCGCCGCCTGCGTCGCGTTCGCTGCCGCCACAATCGCGTCCGCGTGCCGCCGCGTCGCCACGGGATCCGCCAAGATGCGGTTGATCGCCGACGCCGCTGTGGCCGTGCTGGTCGTCAGCCCGAGATACCGGCCCTGCAATGTGCCGCCCAGGCGATCGGAGAGTAAGAGGCCGTCGTCGCCCGTCGTTGGCTCACCCGCGAGCACACTCAGGATCGAGGCTGTTTCGCTTGCCGGATCGGGCGTTTCGCTCGCGTGGATGATCGCCGCAAACGGGTGCGCGAGCGCTGCACGCCGCAGCACAGCGATGTTTGAGGGAATAATGGCGACATCGCCCCGTACCGCCTTGCCCTCGTCCGTCGCGCTCACTGAGGCGATGCGCCGCCACTCGTTGTTTGCGTACGTGTAGAACGCTAGGCTGCGTGTGTCTGGCGTGCTCTTGGTCAGCCGCACGGTGAGCGTCACCGGCCCAGGCAGGTCGCGATTGCCTTCGATGTCGTACAGCGCACTGGCTGCCTCCACCCCGGACGGCAGGGTGGGCATCGAACTGCGCGGGCGGGTGACGATGTTTTCGCCGGCGCTGCTGTTGCCTCCGCCGCGGCTGAGCAGCGAAACCGGCGGCAATAGCAGTACCGCCAGCACAACACCAAGCGCAACGATCACACCGATCACGCGCCACTCGCGTCTCCCGAGGCCGAACAGGCCCGGCTCATTCCCTACGCCAAAGCGGCTGCCGCCGCCATCGCCATCGCCACCGCCTCGGAGGTGCTGCGGCGCTTCCGTTGCTTCGTCGAAGTCCTCGAACTCATCGTCGCCGGGTTCGTCGTCGTCGTGCGCTTCGTCGCGGATCGGGATCGGCCGCTCGGGGAACGGGTCGAGAGGCTCGCGCGGGTCTCGGGGGTCTTTGTCACGCATAGTCAGTTCCCCGGTGCGATCTGCACGGTCAGAGTGCGTCCGTCGCGGATGATGGCTAGGTCGAGCCGTTGGCCGCGCGGGACGCGCTTCAGAATGTTAACTAGCGGCAGGTCGAAGGAAATGGCCACGCCGTTCAATCCGGTCACAATGTCGCCTGCGACTATCCCAGCGCGGGCGGCGGGGCTATTCGGTGCTGGCGCCACGATGAGCGCGCCGGCTTGCACCGGCAACTGACGGCGCGCGGCGAGTTCGGGGGATATCTCAAGGTGCTGCTCGTCGGGCATCTCGATGCCGGGGCGGTTGCGTGGGAATGTCCCGTTGCTGATCATCCCGCCGGCGATGGGCCGGAGTGCGTCGGCGGCCTGTGCGAAGCCGACATTGGTGATCTCAACGCCTCCCGGCCCTTCGCGGATGAGAGTGGTGGTTAGACCCACAAACTCGCCGCTGAGATTGATCAACGCACCGCCGGAGTCGCCGTTGTTCACCGCGGCGTCAGTCTGGATCAGGTCTTCCAGCGTATGGCCAGCGCGCGGCAGATATCGGTTGATGCCCGAGACAACGCCGAGGCTGACCGCGTTCCCGCCCCCGAACGCCCCGGTGCCGCCCGAGACGCTGATCACGAGGTCGCCAGGCTTGAGAGCGGCCGATGACCCGAAGGCGACCTGCCGCAGGTTTTGCGGCGCGACTTGAAGCATCGCCGAGTCCGTATACGGCCAATCGTCGGCGATCAGCCGCGCCGGACGTTCGTTGCCGTTCGCCAGCACGATGCTGACCTCGGTAGCCCCCCGGACGACGTGCGAGTTGGTCAGAATGTGCCCGTTCGGGCTGACGACTACACCGGAACCCACATTTCGGCGCTCCTCAGTGTCCGCGAGGACGAGCACGACGTTGGGCAGCACGCGATCCACGGCGCTCCGAATGCGAGCCTGCGTGTCGAGCACCGATCTCCCGCTGCTGCTCGCTTCCGGGGCGGTCTGCGACTCGACAGCCCTGCTGGCCAAGTAGCCGCCTCCTAGGCCCCCGACGAGGCCCAGCACGAGCGATACAAGAGCGGAGACGAATACGGCGCTGCGGATGGCCTCGGCTCCCTTCGGCTTACAGGTGTTCGGCTTAGCGTGGTATCGATTTTACCATCGGCCCCCGCTTCGCCACGCGGTCCGCAGATGTCAGGGTGATATTGCGAGAGATGGCCCCTGTCGGCTAAGATTAGACTAACGAACGCGACGAGACGATTCGACGGACTGGCCCCGGTGGCGAGTCCGTTTCGCTTTTCGCGTACGCACCTTATCAATTGGCGAGAGCCAGAGGACACGATGACCGCACAGCCAGTATTACTGACCAAAGCCGGGTTAAAGCGCCTCGAAGACGAGTTGCTCGAACTGCGCACCGTGAAACGCGCGGAAGTCGCGCTCTCTATCCGTGAGGCACAGGAACTCGGCATGGCCCAGGTGGATGGCCAGTACGAGGAAGCGAAGAACCAACAGGCGTTTCTCGAAGGCCGCATCATCGAAATTGAGAGCATGCTGGAGCGTGCCCAGATCATCGATGAAGAAGCCGCGCACGGCTCGAAAGAGGTGCGCGTCGGCTCCTCAGTGACACTGCGCACCTCAGATGGCAAGCGGCGCGAGTATCAGGTCGTCGGGCCGGCTGAGGCATCCCCCGGCGAGGGCCGCATCAGTCACGAGTCGCCAGTCGGCCGGGCATTGCTCGGCAAGAAGCGCGGTGACAAAGTGCAGGTAACGGCTCCTGCCGGACTTGTCGCAATGACGATCGTCTCCGTCTCGTAGCCGCGACGGCCGGAGAGAACAATCAGCAACGGGCGGGGGAATCCCCGCCCGTCCTGTTACCGAGGATGTAATGCCGACCGAAGAAGAACTGTTCGCGCAGCGGCTCGACAAGCGTGCGCGCCTGCGTGCGGAGGGTGACCCGTACCCCGCGCGCGTCGAACGCACCCATGAGACCGCGGCGGCGGTCGCTGCATTCGCAGCTGCCGAGGCAGCCGGTCAACCCACGGATATCGCCGTTGCGGTCACCGGGCGTGTCACGGCGCAGCGCGTTATGGGCCGCGTCGCGTTCCTCGACGTCCGCGACGGCTCCGGTCGCATCCAACTGCAATTGCGCCAAGACGTACTTCTCGAGGCGTTCGAACGCCTCTCGTTGCTCGACATCGGCGACTTCGTGCAGGCCAGCGGCCGGCTCTTCCGCACCCGCACTGGCGAGATCACTGTGGGTGTTGAGGCGTGGGCGGTCATCACAAAGGCGCTCCGCCCGCTGCCGGAGAAATGGCACGGCATGACCGACGTCGAGTCGCGTTACCGCCAGCGCTACCTTGACCTCATCGCCAACGAACGGTCGCGCGAAATTGCACGCGCACGCGCACGGGTGGTCGCTTCGGTGCGGGAGTTCTTCGCCGATCGCGGTTTCTTGGAGGTCGAGACGCCGGTGCTCCAAGAACACGCGGGCGGGGCAGCGGCGCGCCCGTTCGTGACGCACCACAACGCCCTCGACCGCGCGCTCTTTCTGCGCATCTCTCTCGAACTGCACCTGAAGCGCCTGCTCGTCGGCGGTTTCGACAAGGTCTTTGAACTGGGTCGCGTCTTCCGCAACGAGGGCATCGATAGGCGACATAACCCTGAGTTCACGCTCCTTGAATCCTACGAGGCGTACGCCGACTACATGGATGTCGCCCGCATGGTCGAAGACCTCTACCGCTTCGTGGCGCGCGAGGTAGCCGGGACACTGCAACTGCCGTTCGGTGAGCACGTTATCGACCTCGAAGCCCCATGGCGGCGCACGACGTACCGCGAAGCGCTCCTAGAGCACACCGGCATCGATTACACGCAGCACCGTGAGGTGGACGACCTCCGCGTCATCGCTCGCGAGCGTGGCGTCGAGGCCGCAGCGGGCGCCTCGTGGGGAACTGTGCTTGACGAGCTGATGTCGGAGTTTGTCGAGCCGAAGTTGATTCAGCCGACCTTCCTGCTGGACTACCCGGCGGAACTCTCCCCGCTCGCCAAGCAGAAGACCGCCGACCCGCAACTGGCTGAGCGCTTCGAGCTGTTCATAGCCGGTGGCGAACTCGCCAACGCGTATTCCGAGCAGAACGACCCGGTGGTGCAGCGCACAGTCATGCAGGCGCAGGCTACAAAGCAGGCGGGCGGCGATGATGAAGCCGAAGTCGCCGACGAAGACTTCCTTGCCGCGCTTGAGTACGGTATGCCGCCAGCGGGCGGCCTCGGTATCGGCATCGAGCGCCTTGTGATGCTCGTGACCGGCGAGACATCGATTCGCGAGGTCGTCCTCTTCCCGGCGATGCGCGAGGCGCAGCGCGGACCCGCTGGCCCCTCGGCATCGTGAGCGCTCCGCGCTCCGTGCGCGAAGACGTCCACGTCCACGCCCTGGCGGACGAGGTGTACGCGCTGCTCATCGAGGCGTCCGCGCGCTGGTGGCCTCCTGCAGTCACCGAGGTCGAGGCCTCCGGCGAAGGCCTCGCGTTCACGCTCGACCTGCCGGGACGTCGCGAGCGCGCCACGCTCATGCGTGTAACTGACGATCCGCCCCGCTACATCGAGTTCGTCGCGGACGGTACGGCAAGCCCGGTGCGTGCGCTGCGCTGGGTCGTGAACATCGAAGGCCCGCGCGAGGTGCACATGATCGCGGAACTGGAATACGAGCCGGCGGCTGGGCCGCTGGGCTGGCTTATGGAAGAGACGGCCCAGCGGCCCAGCCGCACGCAAATGCTCCGTGACGCACTCTGGCGTTTGAAGTTGATCGCCGAGGGCCAAGGGGAATGACCGTAGCCCAGAGCATCAAGGCCGTGATCTTCGACCTCGATGGCGTGCTGGTGGACTCGGAGCCGGCGCATCAGGCCGCCTCGCGTCGCCTCGTTGCCCCTGCGGTGATGACCGATGAGGAATACGGCGCATTCGTCGGCTCGTCCATTGAGGCCTTCATGGCGTGGGTACAGGAGCGTTTCCTGCCCGGCCTTACCATCGAGGAGATCGTCGCATGCTACGACGCGCTCGTCCTCGCCGAACTCCGCGACCACCCGCCTCCTGCCTTCGATGGCGCGCCGGAACTCCTTGCCGCTCTCCGCGGCCAGGGCCTCCCACTGGCCGTAGCCTCACAATCACTTCCCGCATGGGTCGAGGTGACGCTCTCCGGCGCTTGCCTCACCGCCTACTTCGACGCCGTCGTCACCGCATCCGAAGTTGCCCAGCCCAAGCCCGCTCCGGATCTGTTTCTGCTCGCCGCGCAACGCCTAGGCGTCGAACCGCGCGCATGCCTCGTTGTCGAAGACTCACCACCAGGTGTGGCGGCGGGAGTCGCGGCAGGGATGGTAGTCGTGCAGTCAAGACAGGGGAGCATGGCCCCGCCGCCACAGGCGGGCGCGCACCGTGTGATCGGCACGTTGCGCGCGTTCCATCTGGAGTGACTCGGGAACTGGTACGCGGGAAATGAGGATGGGGCAGCGTGAGCGGCCCCATCCTCGATAATCGCTGAGTAGAGGGTTAGGCCTCGGTCTGCCAGAGCCAGCGGCGTGCGCTCTGGTACGACGGGTACATCCACGTACCTGAGATCAGGTCGTAGCCGCCCACGTTGCCGTGTATCGCCGAGTTCTCGGCGGGCGTGCGCAACATGACTAGGGACGGCCCCTCGTCCAAGTACCGTTTGATGAACTGCTGGAGCAGATCCTTGCGCTCCTGGAGCGTCTGTACGCCGACCAGCTTGTCGAAGAGCGTATCAGCCCATACCTCACTGTAGCCCTGGTAGTTCCGGCCACCATTCGTGTGGTAGTAGGTGAGAGCGTCGCCGACGGCGTCCGGGACACTCGTGTGGTTCCAGATGCGGCCCTGGAATTCACGGTTGTTAAGCACGTTCGTCGCTGAGGCGTAGTCGGAGATGCTCTTTACCTTGATGTCGATCTTCGGCCAGACCTTTTTCACTTGGTCGATGTAGCGAATGTTGTTATCGCTCACCGTTGAACCGCTGTTGACGTTATCCCACTTCAGACCGGCGCCTTCTTTGTAGCCGGCCGCATCCATCATCTTCATCGCTTCGGCGATGTCGGCCTGCCTGGTTGCCTGGTTATAGCCCGGCAACTTGGAGACCTGCTCGTGCGTGAGCGACTCGGGGAACTGCGAGTGCAACACGGCGCTGTACGTCCAGCCCGCGCCGAGCGGATCGTTCATCGCCTTGTAGTCGACCGCCATCGCGATCGCCTTCCGCACTCGGGCATCCTTCCACGGGCCAGCGGCCCACGTCAGGTTGAACGCGAAGTGATCCCAGGTCGGTCCGGGCCACAGGTTATACATCGAGTCCTTGGAGGACGCGAGCAACTGCGGCTCTTCCTCGGGCCGGACGCCCGAAAGGATGCCGATCTGACCGCTGATGTAGGCCGCCACTGTGGAGGCGCGGTCGGAGATGACGAGCTTCTCGTAGGTGTCGAAGCCTGGCCGTCCACCCTCATCCCACGCGCGATAGTAATCCGGGTGCGCCTTGAACACCTGCCGGGCGCCGTCCAGATACTCGGTCTGCATGAACGCACCGGTGCCGACCTGCTTCATCGGATCCTTGAACCCGACGGTGTCCATCTCGACCGGGATCATCTGCGCGCGCGGGTCGCCGAGCGCGTTCATCATGGAGCCGTTCGGTTTGCTGAACGTCAGCTTCACCGTTACGTCGTCAACGGCCTCAGCCTTCTCTAGGCCGAAGTATTGCTCGCGCCGCGCGTACTTCGCGGCGGCCTTCGCGTCGATTTTGCCCGCCTTGCGCAGCAGGCTGTAGGCGACATCCTTGGCCGTGAACACGCGTCCGTTCACCGGCGCTTTGTTGTGCGTCTTGATCCCCGGCCGGATTTTGAACACCATCTGCAGCCCGGTTTTGTCGACCATTTCATATGAGGTGAGCATGTCCGGGTTGATCTGCATCGTCCAGCCGTTGGCATAGACGAGACGGTCGTTATACAACTCGACATCTGCGCCCGAGATCGACACGTCCACGTCTTGCTCGCGTGCGGTGTCAGTCGACGCGATCCGGTACGTGCCGCCCTTGATCACCTTGCGGTTGTTGATCGTAACGTTGCCCAGTTTTGGGTCGTAGCCCGGGGCGCGTTTCACATTCTTGGGCGCGCCCGAGTCGGCGCCGGCGTCCGCGCTACGGGTTGCCTTCGCCCCGCCGCTCTCGCCACCGCCTCCACAACCGAGTAGCGCAGCACCCGCAAGACCGGCGAGTCCGACTGCACCCCCTCGGAGCACCGAGCGGCGAGTTGTCGCGGTCTGCGACCAGTTTCCATTCATCGATGGATCCCCCTGACTGGCGCGGCGGCGTGACTCTTGTGTACCGTCGGCGCCTGATTCGACTCACCGTGAAGCTCTACCAGTGTTTTTGTCTGGGTTGGCTTCTCCGGTTCCTTTGTTGGTTGCACGATACTGATAATCGATGCTTGTTATCAAGCATGTACATTGTTGTGAGTGTGATGGTTTGCTCCCGCGACGCAGGTATCGCGCTCCCGCCCGCTGCCGTTGTTCGGCCTGCGAGGCGCTGCTATGTTCGGTCGATGGAGCAGCACTTCACGGTAACTGGCTTCGTCTCGCAGGGCGGCGCAACCGCGCTCCATTGGCACCGCCTCAGCATGTGGCTCCCCCCGGGCGGCCACATCGAGGCTGGCGAAGACCCCATCGAGGCCGTCCTCCGGGAAGTGCGCGAGGAGACAGGACTGGCTACCGAGGTCGTGTTGACGGTTGCTCCCTACCCCTGGCCGCACCCCCGCCAACTGCCCGCCCCGGTGGTCATCGGCGTCTACGACATCGAGCGCGGCGACCCGCACCTCCGCGAGCGCCATGAGCACCTCGACCTCGTCTACTTCACCCGCCCCCTTCCCGGACAATCGCTCACCTTGCCTGATGGCGCCGAAGGCTGGCGCTGGGTCGCCGAGGAGACCTTGCAATCGCCTACCTCGTTGCCCTGTCCGGATGGCGCGGGCGAAACCCCCATCGCCGAGGATGTCCGGCTCTTGAGCCTCGCCGCGATCGCGGCGGTTCGTGCGCTCGAAATCAGCGTGGCCTGACGTGCTGTCGCTCCAGGTCATCCGTGAGCAGACCGAGGCCGTCCGCCGCGCCTGCGCCCAGCGCGCGATGGACGTGCCCATCGACGATATCCTCGAACGCGACGCCGCCCACCGCGCGCTCCTCGGCGAGGTCGAGGCGATGCGCGCTACCCGTAACACCGCAAGCCGCGCCATCGGCGGCGCGAAAGACCCCGCCGAGCGCCAGCGGCTCATCGAAGAGCAGCGCGCCGTCGGCAATGCCCTCGATCTGGCCGAAGAGCGTTTCCGCGAACTGGACGCGGCGCTCCACGACCTGCTGCTTCAAGTGCCTAACCTGTTCCACGCCGACGTTCCCGTTGGCGGTGAGTCCGACTCGGTGGTCGTCACCGAGGGCGACGGCGCGACCGGCGAGGAATGGCGGCTCGATGTGCCTCGCCGTGTGGCTGATGAGCCTGCGCCCGCCGAATTGGACGGCCGCCGCCCACACTGGGAGATCGGCGAGTCGATGGGCCTCATCGACTTCGAACGTGGCGCCAAAGTATCGGGCTCGCGCTTCTATATCCTCCGTGGCGCGGCAGCGGCCCTGCAGCGCTCTCTCATCACCTGGATGCTCGATCTCCACTGTGAGCAGGGTTACGGCGAGGTCTATGTACCCTTCGTCGTCAAAGAAGAGATGCTCGTCGGCACTGGCCAACTCCCCAAGTTCGCCGACACCATGTACCACGACGCTGAAGAAGACCTCTGGCTCGTCCCGACTGCCGAGGTGCCCGTTACCAATATGTACCGCGACGAGATTCTGTCAGCCTCGGTGCTGCCGCTGCTGCACGTCGCGTACACGCCCTGCTTCCGCCGCGAGCGCATGAGCGCCGGCCGCGATGTGCGCGGCATCAAGCGTGGCCACCAGTTCGACAAAGTCGAGATGGTGCGCTTCAGTACCGAGGACGCGTCGTGGGATGCACTCGATGTGCTGCTCGACCACGCGATCGAGGTCGTCCGCCAACTCGGCTTCAAGTACCGCGTGCTCCGGCTGGCCACCGCCGACCTCACCTTCGCCTCCGCGATGACCTACGATATCGAGGTATGGGCGCCCGGCTCCCGCGAGTGGCTTGAGGTCTCTTCCGTTTCGAACTTCCTCGACTTCCAGGCGCGCCGCGCCAACCTCCGTTACCGCGACGCGGAGGGCCACATCCGCCAGATGCACACGCTCAACGGTTCCGGCCTCGCGCTGCCTCGCACGCTGGCCACACTGCTAGAGCAGTACGAGCGCGCAGACGGCATCGAGGTGCCCGCCGTACTTCGCCCATATCTCGGTGGCCGTACGCTGATCGAGGCCCAACCCCGTATCTAGGCCTTCCGTTCCCGTAGCATCCACGCATCGAGGCAGGGGAGGTACCCGATGGCTGCATCGCCGGAGCACGTGCGCGAATTACAGGAACCGCTGAAGGATCGCTATCGCGACGACGCTGCCGCCGCACTGCTGACGCTGACCGCCGAGGCGCATGAGGGTGACTCGGCCCTCGCCTGCTCTGTTGACCTCGGTCGCGCGCTCTACGAGGCGCAGGCCCATGCCGGTGTCGGTGGTGCTGGGACGGCGGTCTGCTCCGGCGACTTGCTGCTCGGCGCACTGGCCGCCTGCGCCCAGATCACCTGCCAGATGGTGGCGAACGCCGCTGGCATCACGGTCAATCACGTCGGTGTGCGCGCCGAGGGCGACCTCGACCTCCGAGGCACCCTCGGCCTGAACCCGCGTGTGCCCGTCGGCTTCTCGAAGCTCCGCATCCACTTTGACCTCGATGCCCCGGACGCTACCGAGCGTC
>CAMDNW010000007.1 GCA_945903275.1 Thermoflexus hugenholtzii JAD2 | reverse complement strand
CCCGCTCGCCAATCCCGCGAGGCTGAACGTCGGAGGGGCGCCACCGGGACCACCGGGTGCACCTTGCTGACCACCGGGTGCACCTTGCTGACCACCGGGTGCACCTTGCTGACCACCGGGTGCACCTTGCGGGCCACTGGGTCCACTGGGCGCAGGTCCACTGGGTCCACTGGGCGCAGGTCCACTGGGTCCACTAGGCGCAGGTCCACTGGGTCCACTAGGCGGCGGCGCCGCCGGTGGTCGTGGTGGTGGTGGTGGTGCCTGCGCGTACGTCAGCGCCGGTCCAGTGTATCCCACCAAGATCGTGACCAATCCGAATATTAATGCGGCCCGCCACATACGCCGTCTGGTCCGTGTTCGGAACTCCAGTTGGAACATAAGTGTCTTCCTGTCTGAACTTTTGAAAGTCCCTAGCCCCGCTATGGTTTGGCGGTAGCGGTAGCGGTAGCGGTAGCTTTTGGTGCGGCCTGAGTTGGTGCGGCCTGAGTCTTGCCAGCATCGCAACGGAAGCCGTTGGTCAGGTAGACGAACGACTGCTGAACCGGCTCCAAATCCTTACCCGTCACCGTCATGGCGTATGAACGCTTGTCGTTCGGGCACACCCAGCCACCGATGATTCCGATGCCATCCATCTTGCCGGCCGCATCGCGTGTCCCGAACGTTCCGAAGGCACCCGGCTGCTGGTCTACCGTCAGTCCCGCGCCAGCGCCCATCGCTTCAAACTGCGCTCCAGTCAGCGATTTTAGTAATTCGAACCCACCTACGACCGATTCTTGAGGAGTGAACGGTGGGTTCTCTTTGTTCCAGACCAGAAACAGGGTCGTCCCGCCCGAAGCGCCGAGCACGCTGCCGTTGTCATTCGTCGCTTCCTTGCCGGTCAAACTGGCCGCGGTCAGTTTGACGGTGGAGGGGATAGGGAGGCCGAACCCGTATTGCTTGTACTCCGCGATCGCGACAGGCGTCGGCGTGGCTAGGCGCGGGTTTCCATCGGCACCGATCACAATCGCTTTGTTCAGAACCTCAACTTGCTTGGTCAACTCGTCGAGCTTTTTGGAGTCAGAGCACGAGGCGAAGACTCCGATTGAAATCAATCCCAATATGGACAATCCTACCCGCAGGATACGCATAGTAATCGTTGCTCCCCAATTGACATAATTATTCAGAAACTCTTTTACTACCGACGCACCCTAGCAGCATAAACCGGACTTGATCCACACGTCCTGCTAGATACATTCTATGTATTTTATGTGCATACATAATATCGTTTTTGGTGTGGGCAGCAGGGGGGAGATCGTTCAGCGGACGTGATCACCGACGAAATGCACCTAAAGTCGTCTGCCACTACTCGGGCAGGCCTGATCTAGTTCGGCTACGCAACCCACATCAAGACCTGCGTCTGGTTCTACTTCTGGCACCCTTCGCCAAGCTCGTAGAGCTCCGCTCCGCCGGAGCGGAGCTCTACGAGCTTGGTGGCCAACGGCTTTCCCCCTCCGAGGCGCATCATGAAAGTGGTATCTCTTGCAATCCGTTCGTGCCCAGGCACGAACGGGGTCGGGGGAACCGATGCCAGCCGAGAGGAGACTCTGCGGGTAAGACTGCTCGAAGTAGTACGCGCCGCCGGCGAGCGCGAGTGCGTATAGCTGCCAGAGTTCCATCGTGCCTGAGATGGCGAGCATGGCGAGCAGGTTGGCCTGCAGCTCGCTGCCCGCAGTGGACCAGACAATCACCAACCGGCTGGGATAGCGGTCGCTGTTAGACTTTGAAATATGAGCACACACGCTGTCGGTGTCGACATGATTGAGACCACACGCGTCCGCGAAGTCCTCGCGAAGCATCCAGATCGGTTCCTCTTGCGCGTTTTCACGCCCGAGGAGGTCGGGTACTGCCGCGGCCGCGTCACCGAATTGGCCGCCCGCTTCGCCGCCAAAGAGGCCGTGATGAAGGCGCTGGGGACCGGTGCGCGCTCCGTTGGCTGGCGTGAGATCGAAGTGCTCCCCGACCGCAGAGGCAAGCCGTTGGTTTATCTCTACGGTGGAGCGTTGGAACGCGCAGGCACTATTGGCCTCGAGGCTATCGATATTTCGCTTTCGCACCTCAAAGGCATGGCGATCGCAGTCGTCGTCTGCACGCAGCAAATCCTAGAACAGGATCCCACTGAGGCTCGTGAACGCCTCGTGGTTCGGCTGCGACAGCGCGGGCTGCTGGAATAGGGTCGCGGTTCAATGATTAGGTGCGTGCTGGTGCATCACGTGGGAGTCAGCCGACTCGGCACATTCGCGTGTCGTGATTTCGTTCGCAGCGAATTCATCTTTAGGCGGCGATATAGCGCGAAGGTGCCGAACATCGCGATCTCCGCAGTCTCCGAGGCGGGTTGTATGCACCTTTGCGAACTGGACTTCGAGACGAGCGCCGTGGCACTGCAGCGAGGCTGCTATCTGAAACATAGTTGCGAGACGAACGCGCTGCGCAGCGACGTCGCGGTATTGGCGTGACATCGAGGCTGGCGAGGAGGTCACGATCGAATACCGCCTCAACCCGTTCGGCGAAGATGAGTATTCGAGGCGTGCGTGACGGCACCGTCGCAGCACGATGACGGGCAGATTGTTAGGACTCTCGCCAGAGAGGCAACGCCCGTACCTGCCATACGTGCTTAGGTCCATTCCCTCTGATTACCGTAGACGGGAGTTCCGATGAAACTCGTCACTTGCGCACAGATGCGCGCGATCGAGGCGGCCTCGGAATCTTCAGGTGTTGGTGCCGACTGGCTCATGGAGCAGGCAGGGGCCGCCGCCGCCGACCAAGTATGGACACGGTTGCAGGCGTGTGATGGCTTCTCGGTCGTGGTGCTCGTCGGCCCTGGCAATAACGGTGGCGATGGCCTCGTAGTCGCGCGCTTCCTCGAATCCTTCGGCGCCGACGTACACGCCTACCTGCTGTACCCGCGTCCCGATGACGACGCGGTATGGCGAGGCGCGCGTGACAACGGTGTGCCGTATACCCACGCCGCCGACGATGCGGACGGTGCGCGGCTCGCCGATCTGCTTGCGAGTGCGGACTGTGTTGTCGACGCGCTGCTTGGTACCGGTAGCAACCGGTCGATCGAGGGAGCACTCGCCTCGATTCTTTACCGTGTGCGGACTGTCCGCGAAGCCGCGAGGCCGCCGCTGCTTATCGCGCTCGATGTGCCCACGGGCGTCGATGCCGACAGCGGCGCGGCGGACGCGCGCACCGTTGCGGCCGATGTCACCGTTTGCTTCGGCTACGTGAAGCTTGGCGTGACGCAGGCTCCCGCGCGGGCGCTCGCGGGCGAGGTCGTGCGCGTGGACATCGGCATCCCGGCGGGCCTCGATGACGGTGTGAGCATCGAGGAAGCAGACATCGAGGTCGCGCGCGTGGGCGTCATGCCCCGGCCGCTCGATGCGAACAAGGGTACCTTCGGTCGCGCGATGATCGCGGCTGGCTCGCGCCGCTACCCCGGCGCGGCCCGCCTGTCCGCAGAGGCATGTGCGCGCTCTGGTGCGGGCCTCACCACCATCGCTGCGCCCGCTGTTGTGCAGCCGCTGATTGCCCCAGCCTTCCCTGACGCCACTTACGAACCGCTGCCATCCGCGATGGGCGCGATGCGTGGCGCGGAGGCTGCCCGCGTGCTTCTTCGTGCGATGCCCGACTTTGATGCGCTGCTGCTCGGCCCTGGCCTCAGCCGCACGCCTGCGACCGAGGAGTTCATCCGCCACGTCCTCGCGGGCCTCGATGCCATCGTGGGACTATGTAGCGTGGTGTTGGATGCCGATGCGCTCAACGCCGTCGCGCAGTGGAGCGGCTGGCATCAGGCTTTCGGCGCGCCGCGCGTGCTCACGCCACACCCCGGCGAGATGGCACGGCTGCTCGGCACGTCAGTGGCGGCGGTGCAATCGGATCGCCTCGGCGCAGCTACGAACTACGCGCGGCAGACATCGAGCGTCGTGATCCTGAAGGGGTCAGGCACGGTGGTCGCTGCGCCTGACGGCCGCGTGCGCATCTCGCTCGTCGCGAACCCAATGCTCGCGACGGCCGGCACCGGCGACGTGCTCGCGGGCATCCTCGTCGGCCTGCTCGCGCAGGGTGCTCCTGCGTTCGAGGCAGCCTGTGCCGCGGTATGGCTGCACGGCGAGTGCGGCGAACGCGTCGCACGCGAGGTGGGCGTGGCGGGCGGCCTCGCGCAGGATTTACTGCGCGTGCTACCGGCGGTTCGGGGGCGGCTCGATCGCTAGCAGGCTAAGTGGTCGCTTTCGGCTTGGCGGCGGTGCGGCTCGTGTTGCGGCTGGGGGCCTGATAGGCGTCGTTGAACTTGCGGATCTGGCCACAGTTCTTACAGACGCCCGAGGTGGAGTCGCCGGCCGGGGACGAGAGCATCCAGTGGTGGTGGCAGGCTTCTTCGGCGACAGTTTCGGACATCGATGCTCCCGGTGTGCTCAACAGACGCGATGACTGGGGCGTTGCGCGGCGTGAGGGCCGGGCGGCGTACGATTGCCAGACTATACGCGCTAGCAGCACGCTCTGGACATGCTCTGTATATATCGTGCCCAAACTCGTGGACTGTGCTATAGTTTTATACAGCGGTCATGCGCCGCGAACTCAGTTCTCTTCTCCGCCGTTACAAAGAACGTCCGCGTCGAGCCTGAGACCATCCAGTGGGGACTGCCTCTTGGTGGCCCCGATCAGGCCGGCATTGCCGGCGAGGAGTCTGACGTCCTTGGTTCAGAAGATCTATGTTGGGAATCTGCCATTTAACGCGACCGAGGCAGAGGTCACGAAGCTGTTCGCCGAGTACGGCGAGGTTGTCTCGGTGGCTCTGCCGACCGACCGCGAAACTGGACGCCCGCGAGGCTTCGGCTTCGTAGAGATGGCCGATGAAGGCGCCAAGCAGGCGATCAACGCCCTGAATGGCAAGGATTTTGGTGGGCGTGCTCTGAACGTCAACGAAGCCAAGCCTCGTGAGGCCGGCGGCGGCGGTGGTTACGGCGGCGGTGGAAGCCGCGGCGGTTACGGCGGCGGCGGCGGCGGCGGCGGTTACGGCGGCGGTGGCGGCGGCGGCGGTTACGGCGGCGGTGGTGGAAACTACGGCGGCGGTGGCAGCGGCGGCGGCGGTGGATACCGCGACCGCAGGTAACAACAATACGCGTGCCGCGAGCGGCTGACCATCGGTCAGTTTCGCGGACTGTAACAGGAGCGCTCGGCGTTGAGCCGGGCGCTCCTGTTTCTGCCTGACACTGTTTGGAGTGACATGTTGCAATCCATTACGCGCACGCTGGGCCGCTTCGATGCGGTTGATGAGCGTGCAACCGAGGATGCGGCCGGAGCATATCCGGTCGGCGTTCCTACAATTGAAACCGTGGATATAGAGACTAACGGCTACGACAGTATCGAGGCCGGCGATGAAACTAACGTGGGGAGCTTCGCCGGCACCACGTTCGAGGAGTTGGGCGTTGCGCCCGACATGATCGAACTGCTGCGCAAAAAGGACATCACCGAGCCGACCCCGGTGCAGGTGCTCACGATCCCGGATGCCCTTGAGGGGCGTGACGTGACCGGCAAGGCGCAGACCGGCTCCGGCAAGACGCTGGCCTATGGCCTGCCGCTGATCGAGCGCACCACAACAGCCAAGCGCCGCCGCCCGGTCTCGCTTGTGCTAGTACCCACGCGCGAACTCGCCAATCAGGTCGCTGAGGCGCTGGTGCCATTTGCGCAATTGCGCTCGCTCTGGCTCACACCTATCTACGGCGGCGTCTCTATGTTCCGCCAGATTCAGGCGCTCCAAGCTGGTGTTGACCTCGTAATCGCCACGCCGGGCCGCCTGAACGACCTGCTGGAGCGGGGAGAACTCACGCTCGAGGACATCCGCACCGTAGTCATCGACGAGGCGGACCAGATGGCTGATATGGGCTTCATGCCCCAGGTCGAGCGCATCATGCAAACCGTCGGTGAAGACGCCCAAGTGCTGCTGTTCTCCGCCACTCTCGACGGCGCCATCGGCGCCCTGGTGCGAAAGTACCAGCACGACCCGGTGCACCACGAGATCGGCGACACCACCGACTCCATCGACACGCTCTCGCACCGATTCATCGGCGTCACCGCAGATGACCGCATCGAGGTCACCTCGCGCATCGTTTCCACCGCGCGCCGCGCGCTCATTTTCGTGCGCACAACGCACGGTGCGGATCGCATCGCGGAGCAACTCGCCAACACGGGCCTGCGAACGGCTGCGCTGCACGGACGGCTCGCACAGAGCCGTCGCGAGCGTACGATTCAGGCATTCTCCCGGGGCGAGACCCCGGTGCTCGTGGCGACCAACGTCGCGGCGCGCGGCCTGCACGTCGATGGCCTCGATGTCGTCGTCCATTTTGATCTGCCCGAGGACGGCAAGACCTATGTGCACCGTTCGGGCCGCACGGCCCGCGCCGGTGAAGAGGGCCTCGCAGTCACGCTTTGCCTCCCGCACGAGGGACGCGATGTCGCCACCCTCCAGCGCGAGGCTGGCCTGCGACTAAAGGTCGTGCCGATGCGATCTGACGACCCGCGTCTACTAGACCTGTCGGCCTGGGAGCCGCCGGTCGGTATGCTCGAGGAGCAGCGCGGCAACCGGGACGGTTTCCGTCCTCAGCAGCGACAAGGCCGCCCCCAGGGTCAGGGTCGTGGTCAGCAGGGTCGCCCTGCCGGTCAGCGTCCCGCACGGCCCGCGGCTGGTGCCCGGCGTCGCGACTGGTAGCGTTTCGCCACTGGCGATGTAGTGCAGACGGCCGCCTCGTGCGGCCGTCTGCACGTACTAGATCCGATAGATACAGCAGAACCGGTAGAATGATTCAGCCGCGACTGGCGAAGGTGGAGTACCACCGGGGAGCGGCGCTTCCATCCGCCCCATGAGTGACGTCGACCGCCTGGGCGCACTCATCGAATGCTGAGGAGGCTGCTGTGACCGCTCTCCACGACCCATACCTTGCCGCCGTCGAGCGCACAGACCCCGAGATCTTCGGTCTCATCCAAGAGGAAGAGCGCTACCAGCGGGACAGCATCCGCCTCATCCCCTCCGAGAACTACACATCCCGTGCCGTCATGGAAGCCACCGGCACTGTGCTCGCCAACAAGTATTCCGAGGGCTACCCCGGCAAGCGCTACTACGAGGGCCAGCGTAACGTTGACCTCCTCGAAACCATCGTGCAAGACCGCGCTAAGGTGCTGTTCGGTGTGCAACACGCCAACGTACAGCCGTACTCCGGCTCGCCCGCCAACCTCGCCGTCTACTTCGCGCTGCTTCAGCCCGGCGAGACGATTATGGGTCTCACGCTTCCGCACGGCGGGCACCTGACCCACGGTTGGGCCGTCTCTGCCACCGGCCGCTTCTGGAAGAGCCACCCGTACGAGGTTGACCGCGAGACCCACCTCATCGACTTTGACCAGGTGCGCAAGGTGGCCCTCGAGGCGCGCCCGCGCATCATCGTCGCCGGCGGGACGGCCTACCCGCGCACCTACCACTTCGAGCAGTTCGGCGAGATCGCGCGCGAGGTCGGCGCCTACTTACTCGCCGACATCTCTCACATCGCCGGTCTCGTGGTTGCGGGAGCGCATCCGGACCCGGTTCCGCACGCCGACGTGGTGGTGACCACCACCCACAAAACGCTGCGAGGCCCGCGTGGCGCGATGATCATGTGCAAGGCCGAGCACGCCGAGGCGATTGACAAAGCAGTCTTCCCCGGCCTGCAAGGCGGCCCGCATGAGAACACCATCGCCGGCATCGGCGTCGCGCTACACGAGGCGGCCACGCCGGAGTTCCGCGCCTATGGCCACCAGATCGTCGCCAACGCGAAGGCGCTGGCGGAGGCGCTGCTGGAGCGCGGCTTCGACCTGATCACCGGCGGCACCGACACGCACCTGATTCTGATCGACCTCACCGGCAAGAAGGTGATTGGTAAGACCGCCGCGCAGGCACTCGACCGCGCGGGCATCGTCGGCAACTACAACACGATCCCCTTCGACACGCGCCGCCCGTTCAGCCCCAGCGGCCTCCGCATCGGCACCCCCTCGGTCACCTCCCGAGGCATGAAGGAGCCGGAGATGCGCCGTATCGCCGCTTGGATGGACGAGGCCCTCACCAACGTGAAAGACGAAGCCGCCCTCGACCGCGTCGCCCACGAAGTGCGCGACTTCTGTGTCGCCTTCCCAGCGCCGGGCCTCGGCGTCTAGCGCGAGGCTTCAGCGCGCTAGCGGCATGTGAAAAGCGCAGCGCACCCCCGGCGCGTTCGCGAGGCGACCGTCGAGCGTCGCCAGCGGTAGGGTGAACCGCTCCGCGATCGCGACGTACCACGCGTCGTAGACGGTGACGGTTTGGCGCAACTCCCAGATGCGGCCGGCGAATGGCTCGAACGGCAACAACTCCACCGTGAGGTCGAGCAGGTCGCCGTACGCGAGCGACGCGATGTCATCCGAGACCTCCCGGCCGATCGAGGCGCGCCGCAGGATGTTCCCGGCCTCCATGAGCATCAGGTGTGGTGCCAGCAGCGGCTCGCTCGCGATCAGGCGCTCGGCCCAAGCGCCATCCGGCCCGCCATCGATCAGCGCGGCCACGACCACCGACGCGTCGGCGACAATCGTCACCGGCGGTCGGCGTCGCGCAGCATCAGGATGGTCGCTGCCGGAAGTGTGGTTCCGGTGTATTCCTTGCGAGAGCGGACGCGTTCCATGAGCGAGGACGCGTCCGGTCTGCCGGCCAGTTCCACCAGCGTGCCGCGCAGATACTCCTGCAGCGAGCGACCGGAACGAGCGGCGCGGGCGGCCAGTTCGTCGCGTGTCTCGTCCGGTATGTCGCGGATGGTGATGGAGATCGTCATACATTTAATATGATGTTTTTAGCAGCATTTTGCAAGCACTCTGCTACCCGGTAAGATTACGGCCCACCCCAACCACTATCGAGGCCCGCGATGCCCTCCGACGACTCGAACCTGCTGGCCGCCATCGCCGACGCCGAGATTCTGCGCCACCAGCTGGCGCTCACCGAGCAACTGCTCGCCGCCGAGCGCCGCCGCATCGATGACCTTGACCGCCAGGTGGACAGCCTCGACCGCCGCGCCATGGCCGCCGAGGAGCGCCAGCGCGAGTTGCAGGTGCTGCTTCTCCACCGCGACGAGGAAATCGCCCGCCTCCACGGCTACCTCCAGTCCGCCTGGAAACCCGGCCAGCCCGAGGCCGCCGAGAAGCCTGTGCTGCTCCCCGAACCGGAACCCGCGCCCTCACCGCGCGCCGTATCTACTGAAGAGCGCGTCGTCGCCCAACTCGCCTCGGATGTCGCGGCGGCGGGTCGGTGGTTGGGGCGCATCGTGAACCGCGCGCGCCGCGATGGCCGCGAGCAATAACGGAAGAAGAGCACCAAGATGCGCATGAACAGGATGCGACTCACCGCGCTGCCCGATGCGGAGCGGCGGCCTACGCCGGAACCCACGCCAACACCCCTGCCAACGCGCGCGGCGGGAACTCCGCCCGGTATCTTCGTCGTTCTTCGAGACGAGAACCTCTGGCTCACTTCGCTCGACGGAATGATGAGCGATCAGCAGTTGACGTTCGGCGGTGAGGGCACGGCATACGCTGGAGTGGTGCGGCGTCCAGAGGGCATCGACCTGTTCTATACGAGCGCCGAGATACCAGCACCCGATCGCACTGGCCAACGAGCGTCGGATTCTTTCGCCAGCGACTTGGCGCGACAGAACGCACGCGGCTCTTCGACCTCCCGTGTGGCTCAGTTGCGATCGAACCGGCCGGATCGCACATCGCCTGCACAGAGCAAACGAAAGCGCATGCAGGCATATACCTCTGCAGTCTCACCAATGGTGCCGTACTCACCCTGATACAGCGCGGTGGGTCTGGCTGCTCGGCTCCACCCCTAATCATCGCTCAGTGCGTCGGTTACTGGGGGCTGTCGTGGTCGCCAGATGGCCGCTACCTGCTCTTCCAACAGACTGTCTGGGAGCCATCGACGTCTTACGTGATTGATTTCCCACACACCCCACTGGAACCAGCAACGCTCAAACGAAGTGCGGCACCGGGATGGTCGCTCCGTCAGGCACAGGTATGCACGCATGACGGCGGCTATGGCGTGCTCCCTAGTAATGTGTTCGTTCATGATTTTCGAACCGAGGAGGAACACAAACTGGTGCCACCGGAGGCGCACCTCGAGGTTCTCGTACACCAACGAGTTGCCAATGGTCTCCGAGCGGGGAAGTCGCAGTCAGTTATGGCGTGGAGAGAGTGATCACGGCAGAAGTGAACGCAGTGGTCATATTCGCATCAGACCTTCGTGCTACGACCGAAATCGCGGTACCTAGCGGCAACATCGTTCGATGGCTTCCGGACGGCACCAGCATGATTGTCATCGAATACAGGGGCCAAGACAGGGAGCATTTCTTGCTCGATTGGGCAGGTGGATTTTGGTCGTTGAGACTTACCGCGACTGAAGTGCTGGATATCCTGCCTCCCATCAAACTGTAATCTCGTCATTCGAAGCAAAATGGAGGAACGGCCGCATGACCACCATCAACGAACTGGAAGAGGGCGCGGTGCTCCGCCTCGACTTCACCAAACTGGCGCAGGTCGCTGCCGTCGGCGGCGTGCTCCCGTGCGCCGTGCAGGATGCCGACACTGGCGAGGTGATCCTCGTCGCCTATGTGAACGAGCAGGCGCTCCGCCTCGCTGTCGAGACGCGCACCGCCGTCTTCTGGAGCACCTCCCGCAACGAACTGTGGGAGAAAGGCAAAACCTCTGGCGAGACCTTCGCACTCATCGAGGTGCGCGTGAACTGCGAGCAGAACTCCCTCCTCTACCGCGTTCGTCCCACCCGCGGCGGCATCTGTCACACCAAGAACGCCGCCAGCGAGCCTCGCAACTGCTACTACCGCGCCCTCGACTTCGGGACATGGGAACTGGTGAATATGGATCGGTAGCCGCTAGTCCGTGGTGATAGTCAACCATGATCGGCTACGACGATATCGCCCACTCGATGGTAATTCCGCCTCCGGAACCGGCAATGATCGCCACATGGCATGAATCACAAAGTGGAAGTTCCGGTTTCCGTGTACCGTCGGCCATCACTAAGACACGAGTTGGTGCCACGGTTGCCGGAGACCATTCGCAAATCTCGCAGGTCGGCGTCTCTTCCCAGCCAGACTTGCCACAAGAGTCGTAATTCTGCAGCACTTCGTCTGCGTTCGCGAGAGGCCGACTAGGCTGCACAGCCTGAGCGATGGGTGTCATCGATATCCCCGTGGGACTAAATATGTGATTGCCGGGACCACACGGATAGCGACTCAGCCAATCAGCGATGTCCGTCATGTCAGTTATCTCCTAGATGGGGGAGACAATAATCATCGAACGCACGTTCGTGGCACGCCACGTATCGGCACCGCTATCCCACCCCCAGCGCCCCGAACATCGCCGCGAATTGCTCCCCCACTGACGGCTGGTACGGTACCCGGGCATCGAGGATGGCGCCGTCCGCGCCGATGACGAACACCGCTCGCCTCGTCCGCTGTGGGTCATCGAGGTTCACGACGCCATACGCCCGCGCGATCGCGAGGTCTGCATCCGCCGCCAACGGGAACGGCAGCACCGCCCGATCCGCGAACGCCCGGTGCGACTCCATGCCGTCCGCCGATACCGCCAACACCGTCGCGCCCAACTCACGCACCGTCGCGTAATCGTCGCGGAACGCGCCCAACTGCGCGGTGCAGGCGGGCGTTGCATCCTCCACGTAGAACACCAGCACCAGCGGCCCGTCCGCCAGCAGCTCGTCGAGGCTGCGCGTGCCTTCGGTGGTCTCGGCGGTGAACGCCGGCGCGCGGTCGCCTCGGGCTAGCACGAATCTGCTCACCCTGAGCCTGTCGCCTTCCGGGCGGAGGCCAAGACAATAGGGAGAGCGGCGCTCGCCAGCGGGGTCAAGCAGCGCAGGTCGAGCGGCGCGTCCTTCGACGCCACCAGTACGCGGACGCGCCCCAGTTCTGTCGGGTCGAGCAGCGTCTCCACCGCGCGCCTCGCGTTGGCGTAGGCGGCGAGGTCGGTGGCGGCCCGCGCCCGCACGGCCTCCAGCGTCTCGCCGATGCCGAGCGCCGCCAGCGCCTCCGCCTGCGAGACCGGCGGCGCGACCGCGCACCCCGCCGCCTCGGCCACCCGCGCGAGCGTGGTGAGGTCCACGTGTGCGGTGAGGTCGGTCAGCCCTGGCGCGGTCAGCGGGTCGGGCTGTGGCGAGTGCCCTCGGAACGCCATCAACGTCCCCATCCGCCGCCACGAGGCGTACAGAGCCGCCGCCTCGTGCCCGTAGTCGATGTTCACGATGTACCCGCGCGCCAGCCGCCCCGCCAGCGCCCGCATCAGCCCCGGCGCGTCTAGGCTCACCTCAGCCCGTGAGCTGTCGCCTGGCTGCACACCCAGCGCCTCGAAGTACGCGGCCAGCGCCGGCGTGCTCGCCTCGCGCAGTTCGAACACGAAACCGCCGCCCGCATCAAGCGCGACGTGCCACTCGTGCAGTGCCTCGCCGCGCCGCTCCACGATGTGCACCGGCAGCGCGTCGAAGCACTCGTTGCTGATGATCGCGCCCGTCACCGGCTCGCCGCCAGACAGCCACTCCGAGGCGAGTGCGTGTTCCGCCTCGATGCCTGCCGCCCGTAACCGTGCGCGCTGGTCATCGATGCGCCTCGGGTGCGCGTCCAGCAGCACCGCCCGCGTCGCCGCGAAGCACTCCGGTGCTCGCTCGCGCAGCCACGTCAGCATCGCCGCCGCGAACGCCCCCGACCCCGCCCCTACCTCGACGAGCTGGAACGGCGCTGGTCGGCTCAGGCGCTCCCAGCACTCCTCCACCTGTCGTGCCCACAGGTAGCCGAACACCGGATGCACCTCCGGCGATGTCTCGAAGTCGCCGTCCGCCCCCCACGCGAACCCGACGCGCGCGTAGTACCCGTGCTCCGGGTGCCCGAGCGCCACCGCCATGAACCGCGCAAACGTGATCGCCCCGGCCCCGCGAATCTCCTCGGCGATGATCGGCGCGAGCGGCGTCGCGCGCGTAGCGAGTGCGAAGTCGTCCGTCATGGTCGGCCGATCCTACCCGCCTAGCGCCGCGAGCACCCCCACCGACTCACTCATCACGAGGTCAACGCCCCAGCTCGCCAGCGTCTGCGCTCGCTCCACCGTCCGCACGCCTCGCACGCCCACCAATGCCGCCCGCTTGCGTAGCGAGGCGTACTCGTGCTCCGTGTGCAGCAGCGACTCGCGCACGATCGCCGGGGCTTCAGCGAGCGAGCCGTCCATGCGCGCTTGGATATAGCGCCGCAGCGCGCCCTCGCTGTCGAGGTTGAGCGCCACGCGCAGGTCGGGTAGCCACGCGTGCAGCCGTTCTGCCACCTCCCACGAGGCGCACGCCACGATCAGCCTCGAACGGTCGGGGACGGAGTGCAGCGCGACGGCGATCTCCTGCGCAGGGTCGCCGCTGGCAGTGCGGAGGTCGAGCAGCAGGGTGTGCGCCCGGCCCGCCTCCTCGGCGGCGCGGAACACATCGGCGACCGGCACGATCACCGGTACCTCGGTGCGCGCCGCAATGCGTGCGCCGATGAACGGGGCGCGCCGCAGCACGCGCGTCGCCACTGGCGTCTCTGGCTGCGCGAACACCGCGCCGTTATGCACGTAGACATCCGCGCTGATGCCGTCGACATCCTCGTGCCGCGCGAGCGGCAGCGTATCGAGGCTGTTGCCAGTGCCCTGCAGGATGCGCAGCGGTGTCATCGAGGTGTCACGAGTCTGGTGTGCGGTGCGAGGTGTGCGCGGCTAGCGGGCCGTCAGGCCCATCGCCTGCACAAACACGCCGCGAGGCCGCGCGTGGTCGAGTTCGATCAGGAAGACGCTTTGCCATCGCCCGAACAGCAGTTGGCCATCGACCACCGGAATCGTCTCGCTCGTGCCGAGGAACAGGTGCTGGATGTGCGAGTGCCCGTTGGGCGGCTCGTTCTCCTCTATGTTCACGGTGCGGATCGAGAAGTCGTTGTGCTCGTAATAGTCCTCAGCCGGAATCAGGCGGGACAGGGCGCGCACCATGTCGTTCAGCAACAGCGGCTCGTGCTCGTTCACGATCACGGCGGCCGTGGTGTGCTTGGAGAACACGGTGAGCGTGCCCGAGACGACGCCGGAGCGCGCCAACACCGCGCGTACCTCGTCGGTGATGTCGATGAACTGGAGCGCGTGCTCCGTCTCGTATGCCAGCGTTTCGGCGTACACCGCGTATCGCGAGACGGGCGCGTCCGCGCTGACGGAGGCGCTGCTGACAGGAACGCTGCGTGCTGTGCCGGACTCGATCTGCTCTCTCATATCGCCTCTCGCAATGGGGGACATCATTCGGACGGTGCCTCAGGCCCGGCGAGGGTATCAGCGCCCCCCATGCCACGCTAGCCGGATGCCCCCGCCGCCATAACAGTCGGAGCCTACCGCTCCGCGCCGATCTGCCGATGCAGCGACCGCACCGTCTCGTTCACCGTCTGCGTGTCCTTGGCGCCCACCCGGTACTTGAGGTACGCCTCGAGGTCGTCGAGCGCCCCCGCGTAGTCGCCGATACGCTCGCGCAGCATCCCACGGTCGCGCACTTCGTCCAGGTCCCACGGGTACATCGCCAGCAGCAATTCCATCGTGCGGCCCGCGCGCTCCTCGTCGGCGCGCTGGAGGAAGCCTGCCTTCAGGTTGTGTAACACCCTCTGTACCAGTTGCCTCGCGGTGATCGCGTCTAGGAAGTGCTCGCGGAACGGAGTGCGGCGGCCGTAGACGTTGCGCACCAGTTTCTTGCAGTCGTCCTCGGTCAGTTCTTGCCCCGCCTCGAACGGGTCGATGAACACCGGGCCTTCGGGGCTTTCGACGCGGATGATGACGTGGCCGGGCAGTCCGACCGGGCGCGCGTGAATGCCCGCCCGCTGACAGACCGTCACGTAGATGAT
Source organism: Thermoflexus hugenholtzii JAD2 (assembly GCA_945903275.1). Classification (GTDB taxonomy): domain Bacteria; phylum Chloroflexota; class Dehalococcoidia; order UBA2979; family UBA2979; genus RH-chloro-G1. The sequence continues at coordinate 63,775 of CAMDNW010000007.1, read as the reverse complement.
CGCCAGCGACGCCGGGATACCCTGCTGCCTGTCGATCACGTCGTTCAGGTAAAGGTTGCGCGGTTCGCTGTACTCGTCGCTGTTGCCGCGGAACGCGCATTCCTCGAAGAGCAACTTGCGCGCCTCGGCGAGTTGCGTGCGCGTGTCCGCCGCCGGGTGAATGCGCGCCTCGAGTTGCTGGCTCAGGTTGAGCAGCCGCCGCTCGTAACTGGGGATGTCGATGTCCGGGTACTCCGCTTGCGCCGCCAGCAATGCGAGGCGTGCCATCGGCACACCCTCCGGCGATCCGGCGGCGGTCAGGCGGAAGCGGTCGAGTGTTTCCTCGAACGTGGTCATCGGTCAGGCCGCGCCGGGGAGAATCCTTCGAAGCGGATGATCTTCACGATCGTGAATGACATTAATGCGATCGCCCCGTACAGCTGCGTGTGTGGCTCCCCGAGCAAGATCCCGAGCACCGGCACCAGCGCGATCCCGATGATCCCGCCGATTCGCCGCGATCCAATCGTGTAGCCGAGGCCAATCGCGACGCCCGCTGCAATCAGCGTCGCCGCCGGCATCAGCGCCAGCATCCCGCCGATCACCGCCGCCGTGCCGTTGCCGCCTTCAAGCCATAGGAAGATCGACCAGTCGTGCCCGATCACCGCTGCCATCGCCGCCAGCACCGCGCCTCCGTCGGTGAGGCCCGCGAGGTAGGCGAGCGCAACCGCCGCCGCGCCCTTCGAGATGTCGCCCACCGCGACCACCAGCGCCGCAAACCAGCCGACCGTGTCGAACACGTTCATCGTCCCGGGGTTGCCGCTCCCCATCGTCCGGATGTCCCGCCCCGTTGCCCGGAGCACGACGATGTACGACATGGGGATCGAGCCTAGGAGATACGCGGCGACTAGGACTGCGGTCAGGGTCAACGTGCGCCTCCGCCTCTACGTATACGAGGGTACACCGCCGCGCTCCTCCGCTCTGCTTTACTCCATCTCAATCCGGCGGCGTCGGGCGAACCCGGTACTGCGCAGGTGCCACCAATCGATGTCATCCTCGCCGCTGCGCCAGCACCAGTAGGCCAGTTCGCCCTCGATCACCATGGGGAAGTCGAGCAGGCCGTCCTCGATGCTTTTCAACTCCGCCCCCGCGTCGCGGATCGCGAAGGCATGCCGCTGCGCCGCTTCGCCCAGCGCCTGCTGCTCCTGCCGCAGCGACCGTACCCGGTGCTCCGCCATCACGCCGTCGTTCAGATGCTGGCGGTTGAGCACCCGCAACTCCGCCTGTACCTCGCGCAGCCGCTGCTGCGCCACCTGCAGCGCGTTGAGGGCTGCGCGCACCACCACAAGCGCCGCGCGCGCCTCGGCCAGCGTGAAGGAGTCGGGCGGCACGCGCCGGACTCGTCAGTTCGCGAAGGGGCGGAAGCCCGGCATGGGTTCCGGGGTTTCCGAGGCCAGGGGCACTTCGCTCGTCCAGACCTCGGTGCGCACGGTGCTGCGTGTGGCGCTGGCAGAAGCGCTGGCCGAGGTTGACCACGGCTCGGGCGCCTCGAAGCCTGCGCCGAACGCCCCGTCGCCACGGTCGTCACGGCCATCGAGGTCATCGCTTGCCTCGTTGCTGCCGCCGTTGATGCCGAGCGCTCGCAGCCACGGCGCGAGTTCGCTCGCGAACGCGCCGGTCGCGAGGTTCACGGCGAACGCCGCGAGCCAGCCCGGCAGGTGCAGGTACGACCATGGCCGCTCGCTCGCGCGCAGCGCCGCAATCAGGCCCGGCATCACCTCGCGTACCGTCGGCCGCAGCGCCGCAAGGTCGAACGAGGCCGTCTCGCCTCGGCGCTGCGCGGACAGCCACCGTCCCGCGGCCGCCCCCAGCACGGCGAAGATCAGCGTGGCGATGAGATTCCGGATCAGGCGCATGGCGGGACTCCTCTAGAGAACCGTAGGCGGCTCGGATGAGGCTGGTCAACGGTGTTCCTTCGGTGGCATAGAACACGCGCGGCTCACACAGCCGTCCCGGTAGCCGATTCAGCCGGTCGTTCGGCGCCGTGGCTTGTAGCGGACAGGGCGCTTCGAGGCTCGCTCGATCACTGCCGCGAGGCCCTCAGTTTGGCGCGCTGTTGTGGATATCTGGTAATTGACAAACCGCATTGACGTATAAGCTGATTATTGGTGTAATGCTGCTCAACTCACACTAACGATGTGAGGGACGGGGGTTCCAGTGGGACAGCCGCTCATCAGCAAACTGGCCGCCGAGTTCATCGGTACCTTTGCGCTCATCTTCATGGGCGTGGGTGCGGTAATCGTCGGCAGCACCATCGTCGGCGTCGCCCTCGCTCACGGCCTCACCATCGCGATCATGGCGACAGCGCTCGGGGCGGTCTCCGGCGGGCAGTTCAACCCCGCCGTCACCATCGGCCTCTGGGCCACCCGCCGTATGCCATCGCTCGATGCAGTCGCCTACATCCTTGTGCAACTCCTCGGCGGCATTGCCGCCGCGATGGTGCTGAAGTCCGCCTTCCCCGCCACCCTCACCGATGTCGCTAACGGTGTCCCGGACATCACCGGTATCACCTTCCTCCAGGGTGTCATCATCGAGGCGGTACTGACCTTCTTCCTCGTACTCGCGATCTTTGGCACCGCCATCGACAAGCGCGCCCCGAAGGTCGGCGGCTTCGCCATCGGCCTCATGATTACCGTCGATATTCTCGCTGCCGGCCGCCTGACTGGCGCAGCGATGAACCCCGCCCGTGCCCTCGGCCCCGAGGTCGCCTTCGGCCAGTTCGATCACGCGCTGGTTTACTGGATCGGCCCCATCGTCGGCGCCGTGCTGGCGGCGCTCATCTATCACTACCTCTTCCTCGACGATGAGCAACGTGCCGAGTCGGTAGCGTGAGCCCCGATGCTGACGCTCGCCGCCGTAACGCTCGGGGGAGCAGTGGGCTCGGCGACCCGCTACGGCGTCTCGCTCTGGAGTGTCACGTGGTTCGGCTCGAACGTCTGGGGCACCTTCACGGTGAACATCGCTGGGTCGTTCCTGCTGGGACTGATCCTCGGCGCGGCGGAGATGAGGCCACTGGCGCTCTCGCCCGCGTGGCGCGAGGGGCTGACCGTCGGGGTGATGGGCGGCTTCACGACGTTCTCCACGCTGATGTTCCAAGCCGTGCGGCAGGCCGAGGCCGCTTCGCCAGCCTCGGCAGCGCTGAACCTCGGCGGGAGCGTGGCGATTGGGTTAGCGGTCACAGTGCTCGGCCTCTTCGCGGGTCGGCACCTGTGATGCAGCCAGTAATGAAGGGTGACGCCATCGACTAGACGCAGCCGCGGAAGTGCGCGTCGCACAGACGCCGGTATCTGCCGAATTACCCCCGCCGCACGGCAGATGCTGGCTTAGAGAGCGGACCCACGGGTCCGCTCTCGCTTTGCCCGCGAACAGTCAACCCTACGCCCGCCCCGTTGACCCATGCCCACCTTCGCCGCGCTCCGTAGCGTCGAGGCGCTCCACGATCGTCCACTCCACCGGCGCGAGCATCGACACCACTAGCTGTGCGATGCGGTCGCCGTTGTGGATCACGTACCGACCCACATCCGGCAGGCAGTACATCGTGACGAACAACTCTCCCCGGTAATCCGCATCGAGCGTCCCGAAGACTGCCATGATGCCTCGTGCGGACAGCCCGGATCGCGGGCGGATCTGCACATCGCTGCCCGCGGGCGCGGCGATTGCGATGCCCGTCGGCACCAGCACCGGTGTCGTCCCTACCTCGATGCTGGCCGCGTCGGGACAGGCGTGCAGGTCGAAGCCAGACGCGAGCGCGCTCTGCCGCTCCGGCACGCGTGCGCCGGGCCGCAAGGTTAGCACTTCGAGGCGGAGCGGTTCAGTCATGGTGTCTCGCCTCAGATGGGCAACTCATAAACTCGGGTAAGCAAGAGGCCCGCGTGGGCGGGCCTCTTGCTTTGCTGCCGGTGGCGAGCGTTACGCCTCGGAGGCCTGACGCTCGCGGGCACGCTGGAGGCCTTTGCCCTTCTTGGGGGTGAGGATCTCCACCGGGTAAATCTTCCGCTTCAGCATCTCGCGCGGCGGATCGATGTAGATGGCCGACCAGCCGCAGGAGTCCTCGCACAGCCGGCAACCGGTGCACTTGCGCGGGTCGACGGTGGCGATGCCGTAGTAGTCGTGGTTGTTCGGTGCGTCTTGCAGAGACAGCGCGTCGAAAGGGCAGACATTGATGCACAACTCGCAACCGGAGCCGATGCAGTTTTCCTCGACGATCTTCGCCACCGGCGCTTCGCGGCGCGGGAACGTCCGGCAGATGTCGCCGATGTCGTCGAGGATCGCCTCGGGCGGGCAGACCACGCCGCACGCACCGCAGTCGATGCACAACTCAGGGTCGATGATGTGGAGTTCGTCACGCACGCCGGTGATGGCGTTCGTCGGGCAGCGCTTGGTGCAGGCCGTACAGCCGATGCACGTTTCGATGATCTTGTAGGCCAACGTGACGCCCTTTCGTGGTCGTCCGGTCTTCCGTGGACTCTAACATCGGCCCCCACCCCGGGCAAGGAAACCCGAGGCCGCTGACCATCATTGGACATGACAGAGGCCCGCTCGTGCGGGCCTCTGTCATGGGATACGTGGCTGCTGGCTAGCGGTTGCGGCGCACGACCGCTAGGCGGCCACCGGCGACAAGGCCAGCGGCAAGCACGGCAAGCAGCGCAGCCATAGCGGCGGTACTCGTCAAACCGGACATACCGGCGTTACCGGTCTTCGGCGCAGCCGGAGCCGCAGCCGTCGCGGGCGTGACCTGCGCGCGGATCTCACCACCGGCGTTGGCCGTGGTGTGTACGTTCGCGTAGATCGTCCCGGCCTTCACGGCCTCTGCGAAGCCCGCGAAGTTGTTCGCGAATGTGCCGGACAGGTTGGAGGCGTTCGCGGTGCCGGACAGGTTTAGCGAACCGACCGTCGCGGTACCGGCTGCAGGCGTGTAGAGCCCGAGCGCAACGCCGCCGTTGACCCCGGCTGCGCCCGTGTGTAGGTGCGCTGCCGTGATGCTGGTCGCGGCGGGGACGACAAGCGTCCACGCTAGCGTGCCAGCCATCTCGTCCAACGTGCCGGTGAAGGTACCGGTAGCCGTTGTGGTGACCGCTGGCACCTCGTTAGCGCCCGTGAGCGCGGCCCGCCACTGAGTCGCTGCCTGCGCCGAGACGGCCGCAGGCGCGATCGCTAGCGCCGCCAAGAGGCCAGCCGCCAGGGCCAGCCGCATCGAGAATTGAGACATAAGTTTCCTCTTTTCAGTCAGTCTGCCGACCGCATGGTCCGGTGCGCATTCCTAACGTTACGCCATCTGGCCTGTGCCGGATGCTTGACAGCGTGATATGTGCGTCAGGGCTAGCGGATCGTCAGCAGGCTGTAGAGGTTGGTGTAGTCGTCCGTCCACCGCACCGTCGAGGCGCCCTCGACCTCTGGCACGAACGCCCCCGCCACGACCGGCTTGTCGAGGAACGCCCGGTTGTTGGTCAGCACGAACCAGAACGACGTCCGCCCGCCGGGGACGTTCCCCGGGTCGCGCGTCTGCTTCGCCTCGTGTCCGCTGTCCGCCGCGAGCCCCCGGATCACCGGACTCAAGTCTAGGTAGGCGTTCGAGATGTTGATGGCTAGGATCCCATCCGGCTTGAGGTGCTGCCAGTACATCGCGATCGCCTCGCGCGTGAGCAGATGCACCGGGACGGCGTCACTGGTGAAGGCGTCCAGCACGAGTACGTCGAACTGCCTCGATCCGTCGTCTTTGAGTTGCCGTTCGAGCACCGTGCGTCCATCGCCGTGGTAGACCTCCACGCCTGCGCCCCGCGCCCGCGCGTCATTCATGTACGTGAAGTGATCCTCGGCCATCTGCGTGACCAGCGGGTCGATCTCATAGAACGACCACTCGTCGCCGCGTTCCGCATACGCCGCAATCATCCCCGCGCCTAGGCCGGTGACCCCGACCGTGAGCGGGCGTTGTCTGCGCGCCGGATGATTCGCGAGCGCGAGGCCCACCGCCGTCGTCGGTGAGTAGTACCCGGTGCGGCTCGATTTCAATGGCTCGTCTAGGAACTGGAGGCCGTGCAGGATGCGACCGTGCTGCATGTGGTGCTGCGGCTGTTCGCCGAGCGGCTGCGCGTAATAGACGCGCACCACGCCGTAGAACGACCGCTCTAGCCCCAGCGTGTTGTCGTATAACTTCAGCGCATGCTGGTAGAGCTGCGACCCCATCACGAACAGCAGCCCGCTCGCCGCGATGGTGACCACTAGGATCATCCATACCGGCCGCCGCTCGCCTTCGTCGTAGTACCGCGCCAGCAGCACAAGCACTGGCGTCGTCAGCAGCGCGACGTGGTACTCCCAGTACCCGTCGAAGATCACCGGCGCGAGCAGCGCCACAAACATGCCGCCCAGCGCGCCACCCACCGAAACCATCAGGTAGAACACCGTCAGGTGCTTCGGCGCTGGCCGCAGCCTCGATGTCTCGCCGTGCAGCGACATACAGCACAGGAACAGCACCAGCAGATAGAGCGAGATTTGCAGCACGATCGAGAAGTCGCGCAGCACGTACACGCCGCCCGCGCACGCGAACGCGAGCACGATCGTGTACATGGTCGGTTCGTACATCTTCTCGCTGCTGAAAGTGGCGATGAACGTAAGCAGGTAGACCGAGAGCGGCAGCACCCAGAGCAGCGGCAGTCCCGCCACGTCCTGCGTCATCTGCGTCGTTACCGCCAGCAGCAGCGCCGAGGCGCACGCCGGCAGCGCTGCCCACAACAGCACCTGCACCGGCCGCACAACCGAGGCCTCAGCACCGTCGGTCTCGGCCACCTCGTGTACTGCCTGTGCCGGGGCTGGTGTGACCAGTCGCGCGGTCTGCCATGCCAGCACCGCGCACGCCGCCGCGAACAGCACGAAGCCGCCCGCGAACATCCGCGACTGCGCCTGCAGCCCGAGGAATCGCTCGAACACCACGGGATACGAGAGCAGCGCCAGCAGCGATCCGACGTTCGAGAGTGCGTACAGCGGATACGGCGAGCGGTTCGGGTAGCGCGTGGCGAACCAGTGTTGCAGCAGCGGCCCGGTCGTCGAGAGCAGCAGGTACGGGGGGCCGACCGAGATCAACAGCACCAGCAGCAGCCGCCAGGTCGGGTTGTCTTCGGCCTCGGGCCGCCACTCGGGGCCGGGAATGATCGGCAGCGTTGCCGCCGCCGTCACCAATAGGCCGATGTGGACGAAGCCCTGCGCGCGCGGACTCAGCCGCAGCGCGACCAGATGCGAGTAGGCGTAACCGCCTAGCAGTGCGACCTGGAAGAACATCAGCGTGGTGATCCAGATGTTCGACCCACCGCCGAACCACGGCAACACGATCTTGCCGGCAATCGGTTGCACCTGGAACAGCAGGAACGCGCTGAGGAAGATCGTCGCCGCAAAGAGTGCGGGCCAGCCGAGTGTGCCGAATGTGGAGCCGGCGGATCGCATCGGGCTGGTGCTCATGCGGTGCCCCTCGTCGTCAGAATGGCTCGATGGGTACGCCTATCGTGGGGCAGGAGACGCTAGAAGCAAGGGAAAACAAAGGAACGGGCTGGCAGGGAGCAAGACGCTGGACACAAGACGAGGGCCCGCCGGAGCGGGCCCTCGTCACAAGGTCGTGTCTGCGGACTAGCTGCGGCGGGCAGCGAGGACGCGACCACCGGCGACAACGCCGACAGCCATCACGACGAGCAAGGCAGCGACGCCGGCAGTGCCGGCCTCGCTGGCCATGCCAGCGTTACCAGTCTTGGGGGCGGCCGGCGAGGCAGCCTTGGCAGCGGCAGTCGCCGTCGCCTGGGCTACGATCGCGCTGTCAGCCTTCGGCGCGCCCGCTTCGTACGCGAGCACGGCCACCGGCGCGAGCGCCGCCATGAGGCCTACGAGCATTGCGGCCGCACGAAGCGAGGTCTTCTTTCGGATCGACAAATGATTCCTCCTTGAAACGTCAAAATGCCTATGTCTTTGCCTCGGGCCAAACCCGCGGTGATTGATACTACATCACCCAATCGTTATACGTGCTTCTGTGAATCTCTCACCCGTACGTCAGCCAGCAACCGGATGTGCCGCTCCGGTGGCGCGGTTGAGCGCATGTCGGCAGGTGCTACTATCGCGCGGGCCTCCCGACCCTTGATCGGCGAGCCCGTAGAACACGGCGGGAGCAGCATGAAACTGCACGAATATCAGGCAAAAGCACTGCTCGCGAAGTACGGCGTCCCGGTCCCCAAGGGCCAAGTCGCACGCACTCCCGAGGAAGCCGCCGCGGCCGCTGAGGCGGTCGGAGGCAAGGCCGTGGTGAAGGCGCAGATTCACGGCGGTGGCCGTGGACGCGCTGGCGGCATCAAACTCGTGAACACCCCGCAGGAGGCAGCCGAGGCCGCCCGCGCGCTCCTGGGCACCCGGCTGGTGACGCATCAGACCGGCCCCGGCGGGCAGCCCATCAATGAGGTGCTGGTCGAGGAGCAGTTCGATATCGCACGCGAGCTCTACCTCGGCGTGGTCATCGATAACTCGATGGGGATGCCCATCGTCATCGCCTCCGCCTCCGGCGGCATGGACATCGAAGAAGTCGCCGAGCAGCACCCGGAACTCATCCATTGGCAGGGCATCGACCCGACGGTCGGCTTTCAGGGCTTCCAGGCCCGCGCGCTCGCCTTCGCGACTGACCTCGATGGCGACTTGAACCGCCCGGCGGTCGCGCTCATCACGGCGCTGGCCAAGGCCTTTATCGAGTGCGACGGCTCGCTTGCCGAGATCAACCCCCTCGCGGTGACGACCGACGGCCGTGTGCTGGCCGTCGACGCCAAGTTCTCCATCGACGACAACGCGGACTACCGTCACAAGGATCTCTTCGATCTGCAGGACAAGTCGCAGGACGACGACCTTGAGGTGCAGGCCAAGGACGCGGGCATTGAGAACTACGTGAAACTGGACGGCAACATCGGCTGTCTCGTGAATGGCGCGGGCCTCGCGATGGCCACGATGGACGCTATCCAGTTCGAAGGCGGCATGCCCGCCAACTTCCTCGACATCGGCACGCAGAACGACCCGGCCGCCGTCGCGGCGGCGCTGAAGATCATCGGCGCCGATGCGAACGTGAAGGCCGTGCTGGTGAACATCTTCGGCGGCCTCGCGCGCACCGACATCATCGCCGAGGGTGTGGTGCAGGCGAAGCGCGAAGGCATGCTGCCGCAGCCGACCGTCGTGCGCCTTGCCGGCACCAACGTCGAATTGGGCATGAAAATCCTCGACGAGTCGGGCATCGACCTCATTCGCGCGGACGGCTTCGCGGAGGCGGCGAGCAAAGCCGTCGCTGCCGCCAAGTAGCGCTGGCCAGGAAGGTAAGGAAACAGCAATGGGTGTCCTGCTCGACGAGAACACGAGAGTCGTCATTCAAGGCTTCGGCGGCGCGGGCCAACGCGAAGCACGCAACAGCCTCGACTATGGCACCAAGGTGGTGGCCGGCGTCACACCGGGCCGCGGCGGTCAGGTCATCGAGGGAGTACAGATCCGCAACACGGTGCGTCAGGCCGTGGATGAGTTCCAGGCCAATGTCTCGCTCATCTTCGTCCCAGCGCCCTTTGCGGCCGACGCGATCATCGAGGCGGCTGACGCCGGCATCCCGGTGGTCATCTGCATCACCGAAGGCATTCCGACGCTCGACATGGTGGCCGTGAAGCGTTATCTGCGCGGCTCGGCGACCACGCTCATCGGCCCCAACTGCCCCGGGGTCATCACGCCGATGGCGCTCGCGCGCGCGGGTATCATGCCAGTGGACGTGTACACGCCGGGCAGCGTGGGCGTCATTTCCCGCTCCGGCACACTGGTCTACGAGACCGTCGACCAGTTGACTCGCCTCGGCATCGGCCAGTCATCGAGCGTGGGCGTCGGCGGCGACCCGATCATCGGGACGACGCAGCAGCAAGCGCTCCAACTGTTCGAGGATGACCCAGACACCGCGGCCGTAGTGATGATCGGCGAAATCGGCGGCACCGCCGAGCAGGAAGCTGCCGAGTACATCAAGCAGATGTCGAAGCCCGTTGTCGCGTTCATCGCCGGTGCTACGGCGCCTCCCGGCCGTCGCATGGGCCACGCCGGCGCGATCATCGCGGGCAAGGCCGGTACCGCGCAAGCCAAGCAGACTGCACTGATGAACGCCGGCGCCACCATCGTGCAGTCGCCGTCGCAGATCGGCGAGACCATGCAGCGCGTGCTCAAGGAGCGCGGTCTGGCCTAACGCCTCGATGCCGGCAGACAACGAAAGAAGCCGCCCACTGGGCGGCTTCTTTCGTGCTTAGCTACAGAACGACAGCAATTACTTGCCGTTCACCACGCGCTTGAACTCGGCGGCAGCCGTGAAACGCGGCACCTTCGATGCTGCGACGTTCAGCGTCTCGCCGGTGCGCGGGTTGCGCGCGGTGCGCGCCTTGCGCGCCGACTGGCTGAACTTCCCAAGGCCCGGGTACGACACGTCATCGGCCTTCTTTACCGAGGTCTGCACGATTTCGCGGAACGCGTTCAGCACGCCTTCTGCATCCTTGTTGGTGGTGCCTGCCGCCTGCGCGACCGCTGCGATCAGATCGGTCTTGTTCATCTCTCGCTCCTCCGTATGTGGGGCCGCGCCGCCGGCCTAGGCCGCTCCCCTGATTGATAAGGCGCTGCGCGCATTATTGAAAACCATAAAAGGGCCATTTTGCAAGGGGTAGGGCTAATTCACGCCGATCTGCAAGGTTAGTTCGCATGTGCTACTTTTTCTCTGCTATACGAAAGAACACTACTGTCGAACAGCAGGTTCGTGAGCCGGGGGCTGTAAATGCTGTTCGGCCTACCGGCATTTCGCCTCGCCGTGGCCGTCGGCCCACGACGCAGGAGGCGCTGGCACGGGTGCTCCAGGCGCATGCTGGCTTGCTCAGGGAGCTTGAGAAGCACTGAGCCGCCGCCTCATCTATCTCTCGGAAACTGACATCGAGGTTATTGCGGGCGGGCTCATGAATGCCTTGTTCCCGGGTACGCCCGCGTTTCATCTCGCTGGTGAGCAAGGCCGCGGCAGGCTCCTCGCGGCGCTCGATCAACCACTTTGGGTCTACTACCGCACCGCCGAGGCGAAAGCGGCGTTGCTACACCACGGCATCAACAAAGCCCATCCCCTACGTCGACGGGAACAATCGGATGGCACTGGCGGCGATGCTGGTCTTCCTGGACCGGAACGAAATCGTGCTGCGTGCCTCGGAACCCGAGTTGGAGGGATTCGTGCTCGCGGTGGCGCGGAACGATATCTCGCGCGAGGCCAGTATTGAGTTTGTGGTGGAGCGGTCTACCCGCCTTGCCTCGTCTGTCCGCTCACCATAGGATCGTGTTCCGCTGGAGGGGTCGCATAGTGGCCGAGTGCGGGCGCCTGCTAAGCGCTTATCGAGGGTTTCCTCGATCGTGGGTTCGAATCCCACCCCCTCCGCCACTTCCGCCAGCCCGAAGACGCGCCACCTGATGCAAAAGACCATCCCGTCAGCGAATCCCGATGCCTACGTCACGGCGCTCACCGATTGGCAGTGTGAGTGTGTCGAGGTGCTGCGCGCAGCTGTCCGAAGTGCGCCGATTGCCGATGAAGTAGTGAAGTGGCGTCACCTCGCCTACCTCGCAAACGGCCCAGCGCTGCTCACCCGCGCTGAAGAATCCCATGTGCTGCTCGGTTTCTGGAGAGGTCAGGGCTGCGCTCGATTGAACCGCGGCTCAAACCGGGTGGGAAGTACGAGATGGCCATCCTCGAAATTCGCAAGGGAACGGTCGTCGATTCCGCCACCGTGTTGTGCGTGGCTTGCGAGGCGGTCAGGCTCGACAAGCGCCTCGGCGATCCGGCCGTCGCAGCGCCACGCGCGGCAGCGCCCTAGAATCTATTGAGAATCCCAGCCGGATCACCGCCGTCGAGACGGCCCGCCACCCAGCACGCACCCCCACCGAGGCCTCCCATGCCCGCTTTCCACATCTGGACCCTTGGCTGCCAGATGAACGTCGCCGATTCGCTGAAGCTCGCCGCAGGCCTCGAACGGCTCGGCTGGACCGAGGCCGCCGAGTACACCGAGGCCGGCCTCGTTGTCATCAACACCTGCTCCGTGCGCCAGCACGCCGAGGATCGCGCCTATGGACGGCTGCACACGCTGCGCCAGCGTCGCGAGGCCGGTGCCCAGTTCCAGATCGCGGTGATGGGTTGCATGGTGGGCCCCAAAACGGACGACCTGCAACGCCGCTTTCCATTCGTCGATGTGTGGGCGCGCCCGCAGGAGTTTGATCCGATCCTGGCGAAGGCGGGTGTCGTGCGTGACGCCTCGGAAGGCGAGTTCTGGACGGAGACCTTCGCTACGCCTACCGGGCCAACCGCGTACATCCCCGTCGTCCACGGCTGCGACAAGTTCTGCACTTACTGCATCGTCCCACTGCGCCGCGGCCGTGAGCGCTCGCGCCCCATTGTTGACGTGCTAGCCGAGGTACGCCATCTCGCGGAGCACGGCGTGCGCGAGGTCACGCTGCTTGGCCAGACCGTCGAGGCGTACGGCCACGACCTCGGAGGCGCCGACGCTGGGGCTGACCTCGCGACACTGTTCGAGGGCATTGAGCGCATCGATGGCATCGCCCGCACGCGCTTCCTCACCTCGTACCCCAAAGATATGACCGACCGCATCATCGATGCCGTCGCCGACCTGCCAAAGGTCTGCGAACATTTCAACATCCCCGTGCAGTCCGGCGACGACGCCGTGCTCGCCCGGATGCGGCGTGGCTACAGCGTCGCCGAGTACGAGGAGCGCGTCGCGCGCATCCGCTCGCGCATGCCCGATGTCGCATTGGCGACCGATGTCATCGTCGGTTCCCCCGGCGAGACTGACGAGGAATTTCGCAACACCGTGGGGCTTTTGGAGCGCACCGGTTTCGACGTGATCCACGTCGCTGCCTACTCGCCGCGCCCCGGCACCTTCGCCTACCGCAACCAGCCCGACGATGTGCCCACCGAGGTGAAGCGCGAGCGTCTGCAAGTCATCGAGGCGCTCCACGCGGCGTCGGCTGGTCGCATCAACGCCCGCCTCGTAGGCCGCAGCGTAGAGGTGCTTGTCGAGCGTGAGCAGGAAGGCCGCCTCACAGGCCGCATCCGCGGCGGACAACTCGTCCATTTCGATGGCTACCGCAACCTCGTCGGCAACCTCGTCGATGTCTCAGTCACCGAGGCCACCCCGTGGTCGCTGCAAGGGCAGCAGGCGGGGGCGCTGAGCTTCTCGGTCGTCTAGCCCGTTGTCATTTCGTGCACGCTGGCTCCCGTATGCTGTTCCCCGTTGGAGGGTGCCTTGAAAATCACGTCGAAGGGTCAGGTCACGATTCCATGGCAGATCCGTAAGCAGAGGGGACTTCTGCCTAATGCCGCGGTAGAAGTCATCCTCGCGCCGGACGGCGTGCGCATCGTGAAGACATTGGCCGGACGAGGTGTCACGCGTGGCGGAGCCGCTGTTTCGGCGCTACGTAAGGGCGTGGATCACGTTTCTATGACGACTGATGAGATCGTGGCTCTAACTCGCGGCGATTGATGTTGCAATGTCCGGTACGCGTTGTGACTTCCGGCACATCGCAGTAATCGAGGATTTCTGGTGCAGCAGGCCCCCGTAATCGCCACTATCGTCGTGATCTTCGCGGTCATCGACGACGCATTGCAGGTGCTGCTCATCCACCGCAGCGCGCCGCCCGAGGAGGGCCTGTGGGCGCTGCCCGGCGGACGCTGGGACGGCTCCACGGGCCTCGAGGAGGCCGCTGAGGCGAAACTCGTCGAGGAGACCGGCGCGCGCGACCTCTATCTGGAGCAACTGTTCACCTCGTCCAACCTCGACCCCACGCAACCCAGCCTCGCCGTCGCGTACTTCGCGTTGATCGACGAGGAACTCGTGCGGCTGCGCATCTCTGAGGAGTGGCCGCCTGCCTGGCATCGCGTCGACGCCCTCCCGGCGCTCGCCTTCCGCAACAACGAGGTGATCGCGCAGGCCGTCGCCCGCGTTCGCGCCAAACTCGAGTACACCAACATCGCCTACAGCCTTCTGCCCGAGCAGTTCACGCTGCGTGAACTGCAATCTGCCTACGAGGCCATCGAGGGCCACCTCCTTGACCGCCGCAACTTCCGCAAGCGCATGCTCCAAACCGAGGTCATCGAGGCCACTGGTGAAGCCCGCCGCGATGGCCCCCACCGCCCGGCGCTCCTGTACCGCTTCACCAGCCGGGAGCCGGTCTTCCTCTAGTCTCCGCACCCGTCCAGCCGGATCGAATGTCACGCCGCTGTATTGCGCTGTGGGGTGATGTGATACCTGCGTGATGCACGCACAGGCACGATGACAGAGCAACACAGCCGCGTGCGGCTGGATACTAGGTGCCTGGTGGCCAAGATGATGAATGCATCGTTCAAATCCAGCGTCAGCGATCTGGATGGGTGTCTGACGGAGATATTTCACGACGTGAACGCACGGCGCATCAGTGTCCGCCGCGGCGACGACATGATTGCCCAGTCCTAAGTAGTCATGCCACAGTGATTCGATGCCCGTTTTTGTAGGTCATGTCCGACTGCACCATCGACAGGTTATATGTGAACCTGCGGTTGCTGTTGCCTCGACCGTGACCGATGTTGGAAAACTGCACAGATGTAGGCGTGATTCGATCTACGCGCAGCATAAAGTGCTTATCGTCCCTAGTGTGTAAACCAAGTCGTTGTACGATAAGGTCACCTACCTGTAGCAATCGTTTCTCTGGCATCTAATTTCCTATCACGATGGTGTCTCCGGTGTTCTTCAAGCACTCGTACTGGTGTTTACGCATCCACGCGCGAAAGTCCTCGGACTGGTCGCCATCGAACCGCTGACTTACTCCGCACGCACACGTCACTTGCATGTTCTTGAACTTCACAGTGTGTCTGCCTCACGCTTTGGCCGGTGTTGCGAGGCATGGTCGTTACATTTCCCGCTGACTGCGGCAATCGTCGGTGTCACGGTCGCGCCGATGATCTCGGCGATCGGTGCCGTCGCGGCGCTCGCCGGCGACTATGCCATCGAGGTCGAGCGCAGCACCGAGGCGAAACAGGCGGCGAAACAGGCCAGCCAGCCGGCGCGTGCGAAGCGCATCCCCGAGGCGGCCTCACGACCCGCGAAAGCCGCACCACGGGCACGGGCACGGGCGGCGGCGGCCATCACGCGGCCCACCGCAGTCAAGCCTCGGGCTGCTGCAGCGCCTCGGCGCACGACTCGCCCCGCGCACCAAGCTGACGCCGCCTAGCCCCGCGTGGGCTGCATCGGATCGCGGACGGCATCACACCGGAGGGATGGCGACCGGCTCTTCAGGTACAGGCTCCACACGCACGCCTTCAAGGACGCGTTTCTTGTGCCACGGTCCCCACACGAAGTACGGCAAGTACATCGCGAGCCGGAAGAACGCGGCCACGCTGATCGCCGTCGCCACCCCGTAGTGACCGAGGTTCCCCCACGACGGGAGTGGTACCCCCGACCGCTCGGCCGTACCTGAGAGCACGATCGCCAGCGGCACCTCGATCACCCACATCGCTAGCAGCGTCGTGATCATCGGCATGAGCGTGTCGCCCGCCGTCTGGAACGACTGCGTCAGCACCTGCACCGGCCCCATCGCAAAGTATCCAATCAGCATGATCCGCAGCCAGATGCGGCCCACGTGCAGTAGTTCTGGATCGTCGTTGAAGATCTTCAGGAAGAACTCCGGGAAGACGAACAGCAGCCCCACGATCACTAACTTGGCCACCGCAACGTACCCGAGCGCCCAGAGCACCGTCGCCCGCGCCCGTGTCAGCTGTCCGGCGCCCAAACTCTGCGCCGCGATAATCCCGCTCGCGTTGCCCACGCCCTGCGTACCGATGTTCACGACCATCTGCGTGCGTTGCGTGAGCGCGTATGCCGCCAGCGCCACGTCGCCGAACGGAGCCATCAGCGCCAGCAGGATCACCTGCGCCGCCGACCGCTCAATGCTGTTGATGGTCGCCGGCCCGCCAATGCGCACCAGGCGACCGATCAGGTGCGGGTCGAAGTGGTAGCCGCGCAACGTGACGTGCAGGCCCGAGCGTCCGTTCGCTAGGTTACGCACGTTGATCACCGCGCCGAGCGTCTGCCCGATCAGGTTGGCCACCGCGACGCCCGCCACGCCGAACGCTGGCGCCTCCAGCAGTCCGAACATCAGGATCGGGGCCAGTGCGATGTCCACGAGGCGCGCGGCGGTCGTCGCTTTCATCGGCGTCACCGCATCGCCTGCCGCCTGCAACGCCGTCCCAGTCGCCATCCGCGCGGTTAGTGCCAGCGTGCCCGCGAACTGCCAGCGCATGTACCCTGCCGCCTGCTCGATCACCGCCTCGGAGATGCCGAGGCCGCGCAGGATCACCTCAGTGAAGATCACGCCGAAGCCCGTGACCACGATCGCCAGCAGAATGTTCACCGTGAACGCCTGTTGCGCGATGTGCCGCGCCAGCTCGCGATCCCCCGCCCCGACCGCGCGCGCGATCATCGCCCGCATCGCGGTGTCGAGGCCCATGCGGCCGGTGCGCATCAACTGCACCACCTGTTGCGCGCTGCCGATGCCCGCGATCGCGCGGAACCCGAAGCCCTGCCCCGCAAGAAACAGGTCCCACACCTGGTCGAAGACGTTCAGCAGCCCCTCGACCACCTGCGGCCATGCCAGCGATGCGAGGTTCTTCGGGATGCTCCCGGTGGTGAGATCGCGCGCGATATGGCGGCGGCGCGGATTCCCGCCAATGGCGGCCGGCGGCGCAAGCGGCGGTACCGGCGGTCGTCCTGTACCGCCGCTTGCGCCTGTTGCGGTGGCCGGGGTCGCGGCGGAGTCTGTCCGCCGCCCTGTACTGTGATCGGGCGGGGGTTCGGCTGCGGGTGCGGCGGCTCGCTGCTGGGGACTATCCGAAGGATCGTCGGACTGCTTCGCTCCGGCTTCCTGGGCCACCTAGTCCTCACTCATCCCCTAGCTGGGTCGCGCCTACTATAATGCTCGCGTATATCGTAGGTGCATGGCTCACCAAGGCGCATCGAGACAGCGCGCAGCCCCTATCAAACGCGGTGAGAGATCACTTCCACTCCCACAACGTGGTGCGCACGTTGTCCTGTGCGCGTCCGACTCCTGCTCCCCCAGCACCAGGACGCCGTTGAGCCGCGCCAGCGGCCCCTTCGTCGGTGCCTAGCACGTCAGCGAGTACCGTGCTGAGGTCGTCTCGTCCTGCGTCATCCGCCCGATCGAATGGCAGTTCCAGATCATCCCGCCCGCCTCGCCGAACGCGACCCCCTGCCCGGTGCCGTACACCTGCAAGTACTCGCTCCTCGACTGTCATTGGACCCCGCCGCTCGCCTAGTCCGAGGTGTTCATCCGCGATTACCCGTAGGGCTATGGATAGATCCGTCATGAGCTTTGTTAGCGCACGCACGTCTACACCGTCCGACAGGTCGGCGCCAAGAAGGCGAAACTCAAGCCAGTGCCTCGGCGGACTGACCATGGGACTCTTGTTAGTAAGATCACCCTGAACAGTTCGTGGCCCGAACGCCCCCCCGAATTGACCCCCCGCTGCCACTTCGCGTATCCTCTACACAACCTTGTTTGCGTACGGAGTACGCAAATTCAGAGGCCTCAGGCGCTCACCCCGAAAGACGCGACCCATGACCACTGCAACACCCGAATTCGCCCTGCTCCCTCAGCTTCAGTGCGAGACCGACACTGGCATCGCCACCATCCCGCTGTCCGAGGAGGTCGCCTTCGGCTCTTGGCAGAAGACCATCCCCGATGCCTACTGGGCACTCGGCGCTGACGAACTCACGGCGCGCATCCGCGCGGCCCGCGTCACCCTCGGCAGCCGCGTCGTCATCCTTGGCCACCACTACCAGCGCGAGGACATCATCGCGTTTGCAGATGAGCGCGGCGACTCGTTCGCGCTCGCGAAGTACGCCGCCGAGCGGCCGGAGTCGGAGTACATCGTCTTCTGCGGCGTGCACTTCATGGCGGAAGCCGCCGATATCCTCGCTGCGCCGCACCAGAAGGTGATCCTGCCGAACATGGAGGCCGGCTGCTCGATGGCTGACATGGCCTCGGACCCCGATGTGCGCGCCGCATGGCGCGAACTCGGCGAGCACTTCGGCGGTACCGAAGACATCATCCCCGTCACCTACATGAACTCGGCCGCCTCGCTGAAGGCGTTCTGCGGCGAGAACGGCGGTGTGGTCTGCACCTCGTCCAACGCCGAGAAGGTGCTCGAATGGGCCTTTGAGCGCGGCAAGCGCGTCTTCTTCTTCCCGGATCAGCACTTGGGCCGTAACACCGGCCACGCCATGGGCATCCCCATCGAGGAGATGGCGCTGTGGAACTGGCGCGGCCCGTCCGGCCGCCTCGGCGGACTCACGCCGGAGGCGCTCGACCGCTCGCGCGTCATCCTCTGGCAGGGCCACTGCTCCGTGCACCAGCGCTTCTCGCTCACGCAGATCGAGGCGGCCCGTGAGCGCTTCCCCTGCGTGAAGATCGTCGTGCATCCCGAGTGCCGCTACGACGTGGTGCAGGCCGCCGATGCCAACGGCTCCACCGCCTTCATCGCGAAGTACGTCGCCGAGGCCCCCGCCGGCTCGGTCATCGGTATCGGCACCGAGATCAACCTCGTCTCCCGGCTCGCCAAGGAGAACCCCGACAAGACGGTCTTCTGCCTCGACCCGGTCGTCTGCCCGTGCAGCACGATGTACCGCGTCCACCCCGCCTACCTCGCGTGGGTCATGGAGTCGCTCGTCGCCGGCGAAGTCGTCAACCGCATCGAGGTGCCCGCTGAAACCAAGCAGCACGCCAAAGTCGCCCTCGAACGTATGCTGGCGCTGAAGTAACAACGCGGCCCCGCCGGATCTCAGCGATATGCGAATCACGTTCACACGCACCGGTGATCGCCGCTATCGTGTCGTTGCGGAGCGCGAACGAGCCGTCGACGTGGTGGTAGAACCGGCGCCGGGCTTCGACGCGCACCTCCCGCATGACCTCGTTCACTTCCTCGTCGAGCGTTACTGGGGCCTGCGTACTGGCATCTACGGCGACCTCGCAGCCGGCGGGGATGCAGGTACGTTCCGTCCGCTCGCGCGGCCACTTGATCGGTGCGAGGCCGGGAAGCGTGCGGGTCTGGCTACCTCCGGTGCAGAGAGGGATCGTTCGGAAGTACTCTCCGCTGCTGTCTTCGCGGCGTGGCAGAGTCATGCGGGTCACGTAGCGCCCGGCTCCGAGTACGCACGTAACATTGCAGCCGCTGCGAACGTCACGCCGGCTGAACTCGACGCGATCATGCCGGCATGTGACGAGATGGCAAGGCGGTGGCACGCACTGCCCACTGGCGGCTCGCTGAGCCTCGAGTGGCCGTCTGGCGAAGGCGCCCCTCGGCCTCGACGCGGTCGCCGCCCGCGCCCGCACGCAGAACGCCCTCTTCAAGGACGTCGCGACTCGCGGCCACGGCTGGCGCGAGGCAATGACCATCCACCCCGACGGCTACGTCTGGGCCGTCGGCGAACTGGTCGAGGCGGTGTTGCCGTGACAGCACAGCGCACACACCTCGGGATGGTCGCGCTGTCAGCGCCACGCGTATTGCTAGTCGCGCAGCAGCAGACGTTCCGAAAAGTAAGGGCTAGTTCACCTAAGGGGAGTTGGGCCGACCCCCCTCTAGCACTCAACTCTGTACCTCACAGCGAATACCGCATTCCTGCTGATGTCCCGTTGCCGTTCCGAGGTGCACCTCCTCAATGACATCTACCACTCAATACGACGTCGTCGTCGTCGGCTCCGGTATCGCCGGCCTCTACGCCGCTCTCCAGGCGCACGAGCACGGCCAGCGCGTCCTCGTCGTCACCAAAGGCTCGATCGACGAGGCGAACACCCGCTACGCGCAGGGCGGCATCGCCGCCGCCGTCGGCCCCGACGACTCCGCCGCAGCCCACTGGCAGGACACCATGGACGCTGGCGCCGGCCTCGTCGACGAGGAAGCCGCGCACATACTTACCGACGAGGCCGCCGACCGCATCGCCGACCTCGTGCGCTACGGCGTCGAGTTCGACTCCACTGGCGGCGAGGTCTCCCTCGGCCGCGAGGCCGCGCACTCCGCATCGCGCATCCTGCATGCCGGCGGCGACGCGACCGGCCTCGAGATCGAACTGTCGCTCGCCGGCCTCGCGCAGCGCGAGGGCGTCACGGTGGTCGAGCACGCCCTCGCCGACGATGTGCGCGTGCACGACAACCGTGTCGTGGGCCTCGATGTCTTCGACTGGCTCAACAACCGCCGCCTCAGTTACGAGGTGCCCGCCGTGATCCTCGCCACCGGCGGCGCGGGCCAGATGTACCGCTATACCACCAACCCCCTGGTCGCGACCGGCGACGGCATTGCGCTCGCCTACCGCTGTGGCGCGGAGGTGATGGACCTCGAGTTCACACAGTTCCACCCCACCGCGCTCCGCCTCCCCGAGGTGCCCGTCTTCCTGATCTCCGAGGCCGTTCGTGGCGAAGGCGCGCTGCTCTACAACACCCGAGGCGAGCGCTTCATGCCGAAGTACGACGCGCGCGCCGAACTCGCCCCGCGCGACATCGTCGCCCGCGCCGCGCAGCGCGAGATGGTCGAGACCGGCAGCGACCACGTGCTCCTCGATATCACCGCGCGTGACGAGGCGTGGCTGACCGCGCGCTTCCCGCAGATCTACAAGACTTGCCTCGAAGCGGGCATCAACATCAGCTGCGACCGCATCCCCGTCTCGCCCGCCGCGCACTACACGATGGGCGGCGTGCGCACCAACACCTGGGGCGAGACTACCGTCCGAGGCTTATTCGCCATTGGCGAGGTCGCCTGCACCGGCGTCCACGGCGCGAACCGCCTCGCCAGCAACTCACTGCTCGAAACGATGATCTTCGGCAAGCGCGCCGTGCAGCGGCTACTCGCCGGCTCCCCCGGCGCGATCCCGCCCACCCCCACCGCGCGCCCGCTTCCCAAGGTCTACGACGACATCCCCGCCCCCACCGCCGCCGATGTTCGCAACCTCATGTGGGATCACGCCGGCATCGAGCGTGACGGCGAACACCTCGCGATGGCCGTCGCGACGCTCGCGCGCTGGCAAGCAGCCTTCGAGCAGGCGACGTTCGACAACCCCACCGATCGCGCCGGCCACGAACTGCGCTCGCTGCTCGTCTGCGCTCGCCTCGCCGCCCACGCCGCCCTCGCCCGCGAGGAGTCCCGAGGCGCCCACTACCGCACCGACTTCCCCGAGCCCCGCGAGGCGTGGCGCAAGCATCTTGTGTATTGCAGCGGTTGATGGGCGCAGAAGGCCTGCTCTTGGGTAAACTGACCTTCCACAAGGGCGCGTCTCTGAAGGATCCGGCCGATCTCTTCAACTCAAGTCTCGATGGAAACGCACGCCGCGCGATTGACACCCATGAAGGCGAAATAGTGAACGCTTCCGCCTTCAAGGCGCTCGTTCGCTGGGCGATCGCCCTCAACAGCGCTGGCAAGTCGAAGCCTGCGAAGTCCTAGCATCAGCGCACGCTGAGGAGGCCCCCATGTTCGGCTACATCCTGACCCCCGATCCCGAGGAAGTGACGCGCATCGTTGCGCAGGCCCTCGAGGAGGACCGCGCGTTCCATGACGTGACCACGCGCGCCCTCGTGCCGCCGGGGCAGGAGGGACGTGGCACGTTCCTGTTCAAGTCGGGCGGCGTCGTCTGCGGTATGGACGCGGCCCGGGAGGTCTTCGCGCAGGTCTCGGGCGACATCGTGCTCGACGTGATCGTGGGCGACGGCGCGGTGCTGGAACCCGGTCAGGTCGCCGCCGAGATCGAAGGCCCGCTCGCCGCGATCCTGTCGAGCGAGCGCGTGGCCCTCAACCTCATGCAGCGCATGTCCGGCATCGCCACCATGACCCGTCGTATGACCCAGCGCGCGGCCGAGGGTGGTGCGGCGCAGGTCACCGACACCCGCAAGACCACCCCTGGCCTGCGCGAATTGGAGCGCTACGCCGTCCGCGTCGGCGGCGGCAAGAACCACCGCAACACCCTCGAGGATGGTGTGCTGATCAAGGACAACCACATCGCCGCCGCCCAGCGCCGCGGCGCGACTATCGCCGAGGTGATCGCGCAGGCCCGGCGCGGCGCATCCCACCTGCTGCGCGTGGAGATCGAGGTCACTGACGCGGCGATGGCCGCCCAGGCCGTCGAGGCCGGCGCCGAAGTCGTGCTCCTCGACAACATGACCCCCGCCCAGATGCACGTCGTCGTCGAGACGCATCTCGGTAAGCCCGTCCTGTTCGAAGCTTCCGGCGGCATCACCCTCGACACCATCCGCGCGGTCGCCGCCACCGGCGTCCACCTTATCTCCGTCGGCGCCCTCACTCACTCTGCACCCGCCCTCGACATCTCTCTGGAGATCGAGGCGGTCTGATGGCGGATGGTGTTGAAGATATCTGCCTTATCTACGGTTCGACCCAGAAGCAGACGTGATCTATATCGATTTCTCGGCAAGTGAAGGCCACACGCGAGGAAAGCGTATCGACGAGTACCGTATTGTCCATTTCGATGACGATGATGCAGTGGCTGCGGCCGAATTCCTGTTCGTGAGTCGCGGCATCAACCTTGACGGAACGGCGAACGCCAAAGAGATTGCTGCGATGTTGCGGGCATTTCCGCGATTCGAGGAGTAGCCCCCATGCAACAGGTGATCATTGTCACCGGCCCCCCCAGCGCGGGAAAATCCTCAGTCGCCGCCGCGATCTGCGAACGCTTCGACCGCATGGTGCACATCGATGTCGACACGCTGCGCCACATGGTGCGCGCCGGCTACCGCCACCCCTGGGTGGGGGACCAGCAGGCCGAGGAACAACTCCACATGGCCGTCCGCAACGCCGCCGCCATGGCGCGCGAATGCGTGAACACGCGCTACGCTGTAGTCATCGACGATGTCGTCCCGCCCGACGCTGCCCGCGCCTACGCCGAGGCGCTTACCGGCATCGATGCCAACATCCACCTCGTGACCCTGCTCCCGACGCTCGGCGCGACCCTCGCCCGCGACGCCGCCCGCTCTCCCGACCAGCAACTCCCCGACCGCATCCGCGCCCTGCACGCCGAGTTTACCCGCTGGGTGCGCGATAGCCTCCAGCCCGGGGGTATCCTCGACACCTCGCACGACCCCAACGCCTCTGCCACCGCCGACCGCGTCCAAGACGCCGTCGCAAGCGGCAAGGCGCTGCTCGTAAGAGTAACCGCGACGACTTAGCGCTCCCCGCTGTCGAGCACAATCGTCACCGGTCCATTGTTCGCCGACTCCACCACCATGTGCGCCCCGAACCGCCCCGTCGCCACCTCGATCCCCTGCGCCTGCAACGCCGCCGCGAGGCTGTCGAGGAGCGTCGCCGCCACCTCGGGCGAGGCAGCGGCGAAGAACGAGAGGCGGCGTCCCTTCCGCGTGTCGGTCAGCAACGTGAACTGCGAAACGAGCAGTACTGCCCCGCCTGCCTCGGTCAGCGAGCGTTCCATCGAGCGCGCGCCCTCGGTCGTGGATTCGGGAAAGAGACGGAGTTCCGCAATCTTGCGGGCGAGCCACGTTGCCTCAGCCTCCGTGTCACCCGAGGCCACCCCGGCATAAGCGAGCAGCCCGAAACCGATCGCTCCAACCTCGATGCCATCGACGGTGACGCGGGCACGGTTGACGCGCTGCAGGACGGCGCGCATGGGTCTCGCGACTCCGGCCGGCTAGTCGTCAGCGGAGGCGGATTTGGCCTTCGGCGCGCGCGTGGTCTTCGCCTTCGCCGCGGGCTTCTTCTTGGCTGCGGGCTTTTCAGCCGCTTCAGTAGTGCCGGAATCCGAATCGGAGCCAGAGTCGCCATCGTCGTCGGCGGGGCCGCCGTCGCGCTCCATGCCCACGGCGCCGCGCATGGTGCGCTGGCTGTCGGTGACGTACCAGCCGGAACCCTTGAAGACGATCGGGGGTACGTTCAGCAGGCGGCGGGCGGGCTTGCCGCACGTGTCGCAGGGCTGCTGGGCTGGCGAGCCGAAGGGCTCCCGCTTCTCGTAGCGGTGCCCCACCTCGCACTGGTAGTCGTACAGCGGCACGAGGGCCTCCTCGGGCGGTAGCGGCCACCTCGAATGTTCGGGGGCGGCGTGCCGGGATCATTGCGTCGCGTGCAGTGTAGGCGCGGTCGTCCGGGGCGGGCAACGGGCCAGATCACGAGGCTGGTCTGGACGCGAGGCGCGGCGATATACTCATCGCCCCCACACGAGCGCAATGTTCGAGTGCCGGGAACGCCTCGTGGCGGCCCTTCGGGGATCGGCGCGGGAGATGGGCTGCCCGCATCGCGGGTGGTCAGCGGGCTATGGACCCGTAGAAGGAGATGGGTATGGCAGCTGGTGTAACGATGCGGCAGATGCTGGAGGCGGGTGTCCACTTTGGACATCAGACCCGGCGCTGGAACCCGCACATGCGTCCGTACATCTTTACGGAGCGGCATGGCATCCACATTCTCGACCTTGCCAAGACTGTACCGCTGCTCGACGCGGCGCTCCAGCAGGTGCGCGCGGTCTCGTCCGCCGGCCAACAAGTGCTGTTCGTCGGCACCAAGAAGCAGGCTCGCGAAGTGCTCCGCCAGGAGGCGGATCGCTGCGGGATGCCCTACGTGAACACGCGCTGGCTCGGTGGCACGCTCTCCAACTGGTCGACCATCGCCAAGCGCATCGCCTACTTCAAGGAACTCGAGTCGCGCTCGTCAATGGACGACGGCCGCCTGACCAAGAAGGAGCGCCTCCTGCTCGCCAAGGAGTTCGAGCGCATGCAGCGCTCCTTCGGCGGCATGCGTGACATGGAGCGCGTGCCCGGCATGCTTTTCATCGTCGACCCCACCATCGAGACGAACGCGGTGCAAGAGGCGAACTCGCTGAAGATTCCGATCGTCGCCATGTGCGACACGGACGCCAACCCGGACAAGATCGACTTCCCCATCCCCGCCAACGACGACGCGATCCGCTCGATCCAGTTGCTCGCTGGCCGCATCGCCGACGCCGTCCTCGAAGGCATGGCCTACGGCGAGGTCGAGAAGGAAGCAGCGGCCGTTGCAGCGGTCGAGATTGCTGCGGGGATGCCCGCCGAGTAGACGTAGTTCCAACGTACATACACGCGCGGCGCGCGGCCTCGCACGAGGCGCGCGCCGGTAGCCGAGGAGATAGGGCCGTGGTCACAGTGGACGACGTGCGCCGCCTGCGCGAGCAGACCGGCGCAGGGGTGATGGACGCCAAGCGCGCGCTGGACGAGGCTGGCGGAAACTTCGACAAGGCAAAGGGCATCCTGCGCGAGAAGGGCATCGCCTCCGCGGCAAAGCGCTCCGACCGCGAGACCGGTCAGGGCGTCGTGGAGTCCTACATCCACGGGCAGGGCCGCATCGGCGCGCTCGTGGAGTTGCAGTGCGAGACCGACTTCGTCGCACGCACGGACACCTTCCGCGCGCTCGCACGCGACATCGCGATGCAGGTCGCGGCCATGAACCCGCTGGCGCTGACCGCCGAGGAAGTGCCCGCCGACGCTGTCGGCGACCCGAAGTCGAACGCGCTGCTGTCCCAGTCCTTCATC
The DNA here is from genome assembly GCA_945903275.1 of Thermoflexus hugenholtzii JAD2. Taxonomy (GTDB): domain Bacteria; phylum Chloroflexota; class Dehalococcoidia; order UBA2979; family UBA2979; genus RH-chloro-G1. The sequence goes on along the minus strand of CAMDNW010000007.1, from coordinate 38,119 downwards.
AAGGACAGCGGGCGGACGATCGAGCAGTTGATCCTAGACGTGATCGCCCAGACCGGTGAGAACATCCGGGTCGCCCGCTACTCCCGCTTCGAACTCGGCCAGTCATAACGGCAAGACGCGAGGTGGCCTCGATCGCTAAGGCCGCCTCAATGTCTCCGCTCGATAGCGCGGTGCTGCTGGGGTATCGTCGCGATGGGCCGCGAGCATGGCGGCCGTTCGGGCAGGGCCTTGGGGGCGGAGGACGTGCGATGACGGAAGAGATCCTCCTCGACGCAGACGACCGCATGGACAAGGCGGTGCAGGCGTTCCGGCACAACCTCGATTCCGTGCGCACGGGCCGCGCGAACACCGCGCTTGTGGAACATCTGCACGTCACGCACTACGGGCAAGCCATGCCGCTCAACCAACTGGCGACGCTTTCCGCGCCGGAAGCGCAGTTGATCACCGTGACGCCCTGGGACAAGGGCGCGTTGAACTCGATCATGAAGGCGATCCAGACGAGCGACCTCGGCATCAACCCGTCGAACGATGGCAACATCATCCGCTTGCCCATCCCGCCGCTCACCGAGCAGCGCCGCAAAGACCTGGTGAAACAGGTCAACCAGAAGGCCGAGGAGTCGCGCATCGCGATCCGCAATGTGCGCCGCCACGCGGTCGACGAACTGCGCAAAGGGCTCAAGACCGGTGAAGTGACCGAAGACGACGAGCACAAAGCCCAGGAAGAGATCGAGAAACTGACGCACGCGCACATTGACCAGATCGATGGCTGGTCGCGCCTCAAAGAGAAAGAACTGATGGATGTATAGGCAGGCATCCACCGCAGCGTGCTCGCAGCCGAGGCCCGTGTGGTAGTAACCGCTGTCGCTACTTCTCCGCTTCCGCGTGTCCACACGCTGCCGGAGCACGTCGCGATCATCATGGACGGCAACGGCCGTTGGGCGCAGTCGCGCGGGCTGTCTAGGCAGGACGGCCACCGCGCCGGAGCCGAGAACCTCCGCCCGGTGATCGAGCGCTTCGGCGAGCACGGCGTGCGCGTGCTGACCCTCTTCGCGTTCTCCACCGAGAACTGGGGACGCCCGCGCGCGGAAGTCGAGGCGATCCTGCGCCTCGCCGGCCGCGTCATCGACCGCGACCTGCATGTGTTCGAGGACGCCGGTGTGCGTCTCTGTCACATCGGTGACCTCGAACAATTACCGAAGGTGCTGCAAAAGAAGATTCGTATGGCGGTGGAGCGCACCGCCGGCAACGACCGCATGACCGTGAACCTCGCCTTCAACTACGGCGGCCGCGCAGACATCGTGGCCGCTGTGCGCCAACTCGTCGCAGAAGGTGTGACGCCCGAAGCAGTCACCGAGGAGGCCATCGCCGCCCGTCTCTGCACCGTCGGCCTTCCCGACCCAGACCTACTGATCCGCACCGGCGGCGAGCACCGCATCTCCAACTTCCTCGTCTGGCAGGCTGCCTACTGCGAGTACCACTTCACTACGGCCTACTGGCCCGACTTCGGCGTGGCCGAGGTGGACGCCGCACTCCTCGAATACAGCCGCCGGTGCCGCCGGTTCGGGCTGGTTCCGGAGGATGTCGGCACGGACGCTGTGTAACCCCGATGCTCGCGCAACGCCTCGTGGTCGCGGCGGTAGGGCTGCCGCTGCTCGCGGGGCTGCTGTTCCTGCCCGAGCAACTCTTCGCCGCTGTGGTGACGCTCGTGATCGCCGCCGGCACCGCCGAGTTCATCCTCACCACGCCACACGAGCCGTCGCGCACAAGCGCCGTCGCGGGCGGTGTGATGGCCGCGCTACTCGCCGCGACCCTCCGCACCGTCGAGGCCGCCCCCGAGTGGCTGCCGCTTGCGCTGATCGCCGTGACCGTGCTCGCCCTCGTGCTCATGCTCTGGTCCGGCCCCGCCGAGGCGACCCCTGAGGGTGCGTGGTGGCTCGGCGCGGTGCTCTACGTTGGTGCGCTCAGCGCGCACTGGCTGCTGCTGCGCGCCAGCTTCGGCACGCAATGGGTGGTTGTCATGCTCGCGGTGACCTTCGCCACGGACACCGGCGCATACGCGACTGGGAAGTTGATCGGGCGGCACATCCTCTGGCGCGCGATATCGCCGGGCAAAACGTGGGAAGGCTTCGCCGGCGGGATGCTCGCGGGCGGTCTCATGGCAGTCGCGTTGCCGTGGAGCCTCGGTATCTCGCCGGGCTGGGTGTGGCTCGCGGCGATGGCCGTGTTGCTGCCATTCGCGGGAATCGTGGGCGACTTCCTCGAATCCGCGCTGAAGCGGCGCATCGGCGTGAAAGATATGTCGAATGTGTTGCCAGGACACGGCGGGCTACTCGACCGGCTCGATTCGCTGCTGCTGGTCGGGCCATGTTTATACTGGTTACTGACGTGGTCAACGCGCATACCTCAGTAATCAATCTTGCGATCCTCGGTGCGACCGGGTCGGTCGGTGAACAGGCGCTTGATGTCGTGCGCGCGCTTCCCGGCCGCTTCCGTGTGGTCGCACTCACCGCCGGTAACAACGTCGCCCGCCTGCGCGAACAGGTCGCCGAGTTCCGCCCCGCCGCCGTCTGGGCGCAACCCGGCCCGCAAGCCGCGCAACTCGCCTCCGAGGTCGGCCGCGACGCCTGGCAGCCGATGGAACAGATCGCCGCGCGCCCCGATGTCGATGTCGTACTGCTGGCTACGAGTGGCCGCGCGGGCCTCGAACCCGCGCTCGCCGCACTCGCCGCAGGGAAGGCCGTCGCGCTCGCCAATAAAGAGGTGCTGGTGATCGGCGGCCACGCCGTGCGTGAGTTGCTGGCCGCCGGTGGCTCGCTCCGCCCGGTGGACTCTGAGCACTCCGCGATCTGGCAGTGCCTCTGGGGCGAATCTTCCGCCTCGGTCGCGCGCATCACCCTCACCGCCTCGGGCGGCGCGTTCCGCGACTACGACCTTACGAGGCTGGAGACAGTGACGCCCGCCGAGGCGCTCCAGCACCCGACCTGGCGCATGGGCCCGAAGGTCACCATCGACAGCGCGACGCTCTTCAACAAAGGCATGGAAGCCATCGAGGCGCGCTGGCTGTTCGATGTGCCGGTGGATCGCATCGATGTCTTGCAGCACCGCGAAAGCGTGGTGCACTCCCTCGTGACCTTCACCGACGGCTCCGTGAAAGCGCAACTCGGCGAGCCGGACATGCGTCTCCCGATTCAGTGCGCGCTGACCTACCCCGAGCGCGCTGACGCCGCAACCATCGCGCCGCTCGATCTCGCGGCGCGCGGCGCGATGCACTTCGCCGCGGTGGACGCCGCGAAGTACCCCGCCCTGCGCGTGGCGCTCGAGGCCGGTCGCCGCGACGACACCACTGCGGCGGCGCTCTCCGGCGCGGACGAACTGGCGGTGGAACACTTCCTCAGCGGCCGCATCCGGTTCACCGAGATCGCGCGGCTGCTGGAACGAGTCCTGGATGAACACACGCCCGTACGCGAGCCACGCCTCGACGACCTGCTGGCGGCAGAGTCGTGGGGCCGCGCGTACGTCGAAACCGCAGTGAAAGCAGGAATGCCGTGAACCAGTACGCCGACCACGAGCCGCAGCCCGAGCAGCCGAAGCCGTCGCTCATGCGCACCATGAGCACCGTCCTGACCGTACTGGTCTCATTGGCGCTCGCCGCAATGTTCGCGCGCAGCGCCTTACAGTCGGCGCTGATCTTCATCGTGATCCTCGTCAGCCTCGTGGTGGCCCACGAACTGGCGCACTTCATCACCGCCAAGATGTTCGGCGTGCACGTACTGGAGTTCGGCGTCGGTTTCCCGCCGCGCGTCTGGGGCAAGAAGTTCGGCGAGACCGAGTACACCATCAACTGGCTGCCGCTCGGCGGCTTCGTACGGCTGCTGGGCGAAGAAGACCCGACGCACCCGCGCTCGCTGGCCTCGAAGCCCGCGTGGCAGCGGCTGATCGTCATGGTGGCTGGCTCCGCGATTAACCTCGTGCTGCCGGTGGCGCTCTTCGCCTTCGCCTTCACCATCCCGCACGAGGAGATGGTCGGTCGCGCCGTGGTGTCCACCGTCGCACCTGAATCTCCGGCGGCACAGGCGGGTCTGCAGGTGGGCGATGTCATCCTCGCCATCGGCGGGCGCGACGCGAAGAATGTGCTGGAGGCTGGCCGCCTCATCCGCATCAACATGGGCGGCGAGACCCCCATGCTGATCCGGCGTGGCAGCGATGACATGACAGTGCGCGTCACCCCCCGCTGGGCGCCGCCGGAGGGCCAGGGCCCGACCGGCATCCAGATCGCGCCGCAAGTGCCATTCACCGAGGTCGTCGCGCTCCTGCCGTGGGAGTCTCTCCCGCTGGGCTTGCGTACCACCGCGGACACGATGGTGCTCGCACGCAACGAGATCCTCGGCTGGGCCTACGGCGGCAGCAGCCCGCAGGTCGCCGGCCCCGTCGCGATCGCCCAGACCACCGGCGAGATCGCGAGGCAGGGCGGCATCTCGCCGCTGCTGGAACTGGCGGCGCTGCTCTCCATCAACCTCGGCATCGTGAACCTGCTCCCGCTGCCCATGCTCGACGGCGGCCGGGCACTGTTCGTGCTGATCGAGGTCGCGAGGCGCGGGCGGCGCATCGCGCCCGAGAAAGAGGCGATGGTGCACCTCGTGGGCTTTGTGCTGTTCCTCGCACTGGCCATCGCCGTGACTTTCGCCGATATCAGCCGCATCATGAGCGGGGAGTCGCTCTTCCGCTAGACTGCGTCGCGTCAGTCTCGATGCTCGCGGTGGGAGCGGCGCGATGACTTCGGAACAGGTGGATCACCCGGATGCCGAGCGCAACGCGCGCGTGATCGCGGACTTCCGCGCGAACGGCAGCGACCGACTCGTGTTGCTCACGACCACCGGCCGCAAGACCGACCGCCTGCTCGAACTGGCAAAGACCGGCCTGACCTTTGTCGCCGATTACCAGCAGAAGACAAGCCGCCAGATCGGGATCATCGCGCTCGAACGCCAGTGGTAGCGCCCCCACCCCGCCTCGTGCGATCCTGCGGGCGAGGAGCCACCGATGCCTGACCTGACGCTTGTCGAGACGCAGCCCCGCAACCGCACCCGCGCCGTGCGTGTGGGCCGCCTGATCATCGGTGGCGGCGCGCCCATCGCGGTGCAGTCGATGGCCGCCACCCGCACCCAGGACATCGAGGCCACCGTGCGCCAGGTGACGCTGATCGCCGCCGCCGGCGCCGACCTCGTCCGCATCGCCGTCGACTCGCGCAAGGATGTCGAGGCGCTCGCTGAGGTGCGCGCCCGCACGCGCGACCTCGCGATCCCGCTGTCCGTCGACTTGCAGGAGAACTACCGGCTCGCGGAACTCGTCGCGCCGCACGTCGACAAAGTCCGCTACAACCCCGGCCATCTGTACCACCACGAGCGCGACAAGCCGGTGCGCGACAAGGTCGCGTTCCTCGCCGAGATCGCTGAGAAGCACGATATCGCGCTGCGCGTCGGCGTGAACTGCGGCTCCGTCGACCCGGTGAAGACTGCCGAGTATGGCGCCGACGATGTTGGCGCGATGGTGGCGAGCGCGCTCGAACACTGCGCGATGCTCGATGAACTCGGCTTCACCCGCTACGTCGTCTCTATGAAGGACTCCGACTGGAAGAAGGTCGTCGAAGGCAACCAGCGCTTCGCAGAGCAGCGCCCCGATGTCCCGCTGCACCTCGGCGTAACCGAGGCGGGCATGCCGCCTGACGGCGTCATCAAGACGCGCATCGCCTTCGAGCAGTTGATCGCACAGGGCATCGGCGACACCGTGCGGGTCTCCCTCACCGTGCCCTTCGACGACAAGGGCATGGAGATCGCCGCCGGTCGTGAGATCATCGCGGACATCGCCGCCGGCCGCTTCCGCTCCGTCCCGCCGAACTTTGGCGAAGGCCTGAACATCATCTCGTGTCCCTCCTGCTCGCGTGTCGAGAACATGGCGTTCATCGATCTCGCGCGGCAGGTGAAGGAGATGGCCGCCTACGCCAGCGAGCACCGCATCACCATCGCCATCATGGGCTGCCGCGTGAACGGCCCTGGCGAGACTGACGATGCCGACCTCGGCCTCTGGTGCGGCCCCGTCGCCGTAAACCTCAAGCGTGGCGCCGAGGAACTGGGCGCGTACCCCTACGACACCGTGCTCGGCCGTCTGCGCACCGAACTCGACACGCTCATCGAGGCAAAGCGCGCCGCCCAGTGATCGCTCCTGACGCACGCACCCGCTTCGCTCTCAGCACCATGTGGGCGATGCAACCGCGCTTTGAGCGCGATGTCCATGCCTTCATGGAGCGCGCGGCGGAACTCGGTTACGACGCGGTCGAGATCAATCACTCGATGGACGCGCAGATGGTCGGCGTGATCCTTGGTGGCCGCGTGCTGCCGGTCGCCTCGGTCCACGCCCCCGCCCCGCTGGAGCAGCACCCGAGCGCCGGCTGGAACCGCGACATCAACATTGCCTCACTCGATGAGGCCGAGCGCGCCCTTGCCGTCCGCTACACGCAGCGCTCGGTCGATCTCGCCGCACAGGCTGGCGCGCCGCACGTCGTCGTGCACCTCGGTAGCGTGGGCAACGCGATGCTCGACAGCGAGCGCCGCCTGCGCGGCCTCTGGCCGATGCGCGACCTGCTCGCCGCCGAGTATGCCCGCGCGGTCGACGAGGCTGTCCGCGAACGCGCGGCCCTTGCTCCGCCCTACATTGAGGCCGCCGCGCGCTCGCTGGCCGAACTCGTCGCCTATGCTCAGCCGCGCGGCGTGGCCCTCGGCATCGAGTCGCGCCTCGCCTACCAAGAGATCCCGCTGGCGCACGAGACAGCCGCCCTGCTCGCCCCCTACCCACACGATGTCGCCGGCTACTGGCACGATGTCGGCCATTGCGAGGTGCACCATCGCCTCGGCCTCGAAGACATCGGCGCATGGTTCGATCTCGTCGGCCCCCGCATGCTCGGCGCGCACCTGCACGATGTCCGCGAACTCACCGACCACCGCGCCCCCGGCACTGGCGACGTGGACTTCGTCGCACTCGCCGCCCGCATGCCTCACTTCAGGACATTCACGCTAGAGATCGACCAGCACGAGGCCGACGAGACGCTTGTGAGCGGCCTCGATGTGCTGCGCCGAGCCGGGTTCTAGCCGCGTATCCTGTGTCATGCCCGCATACCTCGGCCTGATCGCTGACGGCACTCCCGGCAACCGCTGCGACGTGCCCCCATCTTCGCGGACGCCGAGGCGTTCGCCGCGCTTGTCGATGACCTTGTCGCGCTCGCGGCGGATCACCCGCACGACGTAGTCACGGATCTCGATGCGCTCGGCTTCGTGCTCGGTGCGGCGATCGCGGCGTGCATGAGTAAAGGCTTCCTCATGATCCGCAAGGGCGGCAAGTTGCCGGTGCCCGCCGACCGCCGCGAGTTCGTCGACTACGCCGGCGAGTGGAAGAGCCTCGAACTGCGCCTCGATGCGTTCGTGCCGGGGACGCGCGTGCTGCTCGTCGACGAGTGAGTCGAGACCGGCGCCTCAATCAGCGCCGCCGCAACGCTGATTGAGGCGCAAGGCGGCGTGGTCGTCGCAATCGCTTGCATCAACTGTGATGCTCAGGCGATCCGGACGCGCTATCCAGTGCTCGCCGTGATGGAGTGCGATTAGCCCTCGTAGGTCTTGTGCGGGAACTCCGTATCGTGTCGCTCTTCGCACTGCTCGCAAACCGGATGCGCGCAGGCTGTGCACGCCTGCGGTGTCTCACGGAAGCAGTGGCGGCAGCGGCCGGGCGCGGGTGAGCGTCGGTAGGGCATCGTCTTGCTCCGGCCGCTGCGTTCGAGGCTCGCGTTATACCCAGCGCTTGTGCATCTTGAGCGCGGCTTCGATGCGTTCCATCTGCCCCGCCTCGTGGTATTCGAGGGTGCGCAGGATGATCCCGCCGACGCTCTGCGTCATACCGCCTGCCTGCATCGGCGGCACCTTGGTGTCTATGTCTGTGTCGGACATCGCCCGGATATCCTCCCATGAGTCGGCGTGCCCTTGCTTCGCTTGCGTCACTAGGTCGGTGATCGAATTGTTCGCTATCGCATCGACCGCCTGCCGGTTCCGGTCGTCCATCGATGGCGCACCGGGCGCGGCGGGTGCTGGCGCCGAGGATTCCACGCGTGCCCGCGCGAGCGCTCGCTGCCCAAAAGTCGAGACGCGCGCTGACAGCGCCACATGCGCCAGCGCGTCACGCACGCTCCACTTCCCGTCGTCGTCCAGCAGCCGGTCGTCCCCGTACGCCTCGATCAACGGTGCGAGCCGGTCTAGGCGCGTGTCGGCCGCCTTGAACGCGCTTTCCATTGCCTGTCGTGCTGCCATCAGTCAGTTCCCCCTCTGTGCGCCGTATCCGGACGCGTCGTGCGGATCTCCGCGCACTAAGGTACCGCGCGCCACAGCCGCCTGTTGCCTTCGTTGTCGCCCGCCGTCAGCAGCAGCCGCTTGCCGCCACCGAAGAACGTCTCGCTCGTCGTGATCCCGCCCGGCCCGATCGTCCGCATGATATCCCCGCTTGTAAGGTCAACGAGGCGCACCGCCGTCACGTACCCGCTCCCCGCCACCGCCACAATGCCGCCCGGCGAGATGGCCAGCACGCGCTGCGAACTCGGCGCGGTATAGGCAACCGTCAGGGCGCGCGTAGCGGGGGTGTAGGCATACACCGCATCGAGCGTCAGCACACACAGCGCCCCGTCCGTCCTCCACGCGAGTCGATGCGGCATCTCCACCTTGAACTCGGCGACCTTGCTGAGTCGATCCGCCCACGCCGCATCGATCGCCACCGGCCCCGCAGGCACCGTCGCCGTCGGTGTCGCGGTGGCCTCGATGGTGGTCGTGGGCGCAGAGCCGCCGCTCCCTCCACGGGAGCAGGTGGCGAGCAGCGTAAGGGTGAGTAGGGCGACGAGTGCAGGACGCATCGTTAGATCGTCCTATACGACGATGCCTTCCGGCCAATGTTTGCCCGCCCCCCCAACCCTCGCCTATCCTCGCCCACATGAAGATGTCGAGGCTGTTCGGACACACGCGGCGCGAGCGCACGGACGCGGACACGGTCAACACCGACCTGTTGCTCCGCGCCGGCTGCATCGACCAACTCGCGGCGGGCATCTACACCTACATGCCGCTTGGTCTCCGCGTGAAGCAGAAAGTCGAGGCGATCGTCCGGCAGGAGATGGACGCGGCAGGCGGGCAGGAAGTGCTGATGCCCGCGATCCAGCCCGGCGAACTCTGGGAGACCGCTGGCCGCATCGATCTCTTCGGCGACACACTCTTCCGCGTCATCGATCGCCGCGAGCGCACGATGGTGCTCGCCCCCACGCACGAGGAGGCCGTGACTCGCCTCTTCCGCGAGCACGCGCAGTCGTACCGCGATCTGCCGGTGACGCTCTATCAGGTGCAGACCAAGTTCCGCGACGAGCAGCGGCCCCGAGGCGGCCTCGTCCGCGTGCGCGAGTTCACGATGAAGGACGCCTACTCGTTCGACCTCGACGACGCGGGCCTCGATGCCTCATACGCCGCGATGTTCCGCGCCTACACGCGCATCTTCGCGCGCTGTGGCGTACCCACCACGCCCGTCGAGGCGGACTCGGGCGCCATCGGCGGCAAGGGCTCGCAGGAGTTCATCTTCGTCGCCGACATCGGCGAGGACACCATCGTGATCTGTGACCGCTGCGACTACGCGGCCAACACCGAGAAGGCCGAGTTCCGCCGTGTCCGCCCGGACGCCGAGGAACCACTCGCCATCGAGGACGTCGCCACCCCCAATGCCACGACCATCGAGGCGCTCGCCGCATTCCTCGGCGTTCCTGCCTCAGCCACCGCGAAGGCCGTGCTGTTCCGCGCCACCGAGCAGAAAGGCGGCGCAACCTACCCCGTGTTCGCCGTGATCCGCGGCGACCTCGATGTCAACGAGGTCAAACTGATGAACGCGCTCGGCGGCGGTGTCGACTTGGCACCGCTCTTCGAGACGGAGGCCACAGCCATCGGTGTAGTCCCCGGATATGCTGGACCGATTGGCCTGCGCGAAGGCACCCGCATGATCGCAGACCACTCCGTCACCACCACCGCGAACCTTGTCGCTGGCGCGAACCGCGACGGTATCCACCTGCGCAACGTGAACTACGGCCGCGACTGGCGCGCCACCACCGTTACCGATATCGCGAACGCGCAGCCCGGCTTCGGCTGCCCGCGCTGCGAGGGCGCCCTCGGTACCGCGCGTGGCATCGAGATGGGCCACGTCTTCCGCCTCGGCCGCCTCTACTCCGAGGCCTTCGCCGTGAACGTCCTCGACGAGGCAGGAGAGCAGCGTGTGCCGATCATGGGCTGCTACGGCATCGGCGTGGATCGCATCGTCGCCGCTGCCGTCGAGCAGCACCACGACGATCGTGGCATCGCCTGGCCCGCCTCCATCGCCCCCTACGACGTACACCTCGTGGGCCTCGGCCTCACGCGCGACGCGGCGGTGGCCGCGGACGCCGAGACGCTCTACGCCGAATTGACCGTCGCCGGCCTTGATGTGCTCTTCGACGACCGCGACGAGTCGCCCGGGGTGAAGTTCAACGACGCCGATCTGATCGGACTGCCGCTCCGCGTCACCGTCTCTTCGCGCAACCACGGCGCGGGCGTTGTCGAGGTGCAGCCCCGCGAGGCAACCGAGGCCGAGCGCGTGCCTCGTGCGGAGGCCGTCGCATGGCTCGCGGCGCTGCGGACAGCGGCGATCGCGGCCTTGTAGCGGTTCAGATCAGGGCCAGAGCGGCTTCGTAACCTTCGGCCATCCTCGGGCGCGGCGATACTTTACTCACTTTCACCATCCGTCTACCGATCCGCTAGCCGGTTTCATTACGGACGCCTCGTAGGCTCCTCTCATGTGAAGAGCAGCAATGGCAATGGCACGTGAACGCAGCAGCAACGCCACCGACTGCGTGATGATCGTCGCGCATGTGCAGTCGTTCAGTGAAATGAACGGGTTGCAGAGCGCGCTCCGGGGCGTCCTGGGCGTGGTCAACGTGCAACTGATGAGCCTGAAGGCTGGCACCGCTCACATTGAGGTCATGTACAAAAACGTAGTGCCGCTGGAGCACCAGCTGCAGGAGTTGTACGCCGCCCGCTGGCGGATCCTTGCGACTCAGGACGGGATCAAGATCTGGTTGTAGACGGTGGCCGTAGACGGAGTGTGGAGGTGACATGAACCGAGTTGATCGCGCACGTACGCTCACTGGCCGCCGCTAATGGCCTGACCCGTGCATTACTCGAGGTGCCCGGTGTGACCGAGGTCATCCTCAGTGGCTTCGAGGATCGCAAGAGTCGCCTCGAAGTACGGGATGACGGCGATACGACACCGGTGGAGCGCATGGTGCAGGCCGCTACAGTGCCCTGACGATTCGAGGCTCTCGGCAACCGCATCGAGATGTGGGTGGAGTAGCCCTTGAGCCTCGCGCTACCGTTTCGTCGCCACACACTCCACGTTCACAAACATGAAGAACGCGTCCGCATCGTGCGCCCACGTGCGCCACGCCGCCGAGATCGCTTCGAGGTCTGCGCGCGCCGCGACGCCGTACTCCACGGCCTGCGTCGCGACGCTCGACTCAAGGATCCGCTGCGCCCACGACTCGCCCCAGTTCTGCACCTCCGCGGGCGTCGAATACACCATCGTCGTCGAGGTCACCACGATCTCCTCGAAGCCGCCCGCGCGCAGCCATGAGGGCAACCGGCGCCCCGCGTCCGGCTCCGCGCCGTTGCACGCGGCTACCGCGTGGTACACCGCCAGCCAGCGGTCGATGCCCTCGAAGTGCGGCCAGTGCGTCATCGTCGCGTAGTCGCACTCGCGCACCGCTAGTATCCCGCCCGGACGCAGCACCCGGAACGCCTCGCGCGCGGCGTCGGCCGGCCGCGTGAGGTGCTGTAGCACCTGATGCGCGTGCACCACATCGAACGCCGCATTCGAGGAGGGCAGCGCGTACACGCTGCCCTCCTCGAACCTCACGTTGTCCAGCCTCGTCGTCGCGAGGTGCGCGCGCGCCTCGTCCAGCACCGCTGCGGCCACATCCAGGCCCACCACCTCCCCCGGCGCAACCGCCCGCGCGAGGCCCGTCGTGATTGTCCCCGGCCCGCAGCCGATATCCAGCAGCCGCATCCCCGGCCGCAGCCGTGGGAGCAGGTACGCCGCCTCCACCTCCGCCGTCCGGCGCGCATGCTGCCCCACCACGGAGGCGTGGTGCCCATGGGTGTAGGTGTCGGTGCCGGGAGTGGGGGTGGGCCTGGGTTGGCCGGTAGTCATACGCGCATCCTACCGGAATGCTGCCGTTGTGACCGCTCCCGAGGCCGTGATAACATGATTCGCGTCAGACGCCTCCTCGTGAGACGTGGGTCCCGTGGCCCACGTTTTTTTACGCGCGGGGGCCTTGGAACCATGGAGAGCGCAGGCCGACGCGTCGGCTGGCTCAGAATAGGGGTCATGTGAAGAACGACTTCATCATCGCTATCGCCCAGCTGTCCGCCGAGAAGAACCTCGACTCTAAGACGGTGTTCGAGGCCGTCGCGGCCGCGATGGCTTCGGCGTACAAGAAAGACGACCTCCAGTACTCGGATATCGAGGTCATCATCGATCCGCAGGATGGCGACATCCAGGCGTGGCGCCGCTACGTCGTGATGGCCGACGAGGAGATCGAGGACGACGAGATTCAAGTCTCGCCCGAGCGCGCCGCGACACTGGGCTTCCCCAACGCGAAGATCGGCGACACCATTCGCGAAGCGGTCGAGGCTGGCGAGCAGGCGGGCCGCATCGCGGCGCAAACCGCCAAGCAGGTCGTCCTCCAGCGCCTCCGCGAGGCGGAGCGCGAGGTCGTCTTCGACGAGTTCACCAGCAAAGAAGGCGAACTCGTCTCCGGCACCATCCTCCGCGTGGAGCCGGGCCGTCGGCAGGTGATCGTCGACCTCGGCCGCTCCGAGGCGGTGTTGCCCGGTGCGGAGCAGGTGCGCCCAGAGCACTACCGCGTCGGCCAGCGTCTGCGTGTCTACGTGAAAGAGGTCTATCGCGCCTCCAAGGGCCCGCAGGTCGTCGTCTCCCGCTCACACCCTGATCTGCTGCGCCGCCTATTCGAACTCGAAATTCCCGAGGTCGCCCGTGGCATCGTCGAGATCGTCGGCATCGCCCGCGAACCCGGCTATCGCTCCAAGGTCGCCGTGATCTCGCGGCAGCACGGCGTCGACCCCATCGGCGCGTGCGTCGGCGTACGCGGTGCGCGCATCACCAACATCGTCAACGAACTCGGCGGCGAGCGCATCGACCTCATCCGCTGGGATCCGAACCCCACCCGCTACGTAGTTAACGCCCTCAGCCCCGCCGAGGTCGTTTCGATCCGCATCGATGAAGACTCCAACACCGCGTTCATCGCGGTGCCCGACAAGCAACTGAGTCTCGCCATCGGCAAAGAAGGGCAGAACGCCCGACTGGCCGCCCGGCTCACCAAGCGCCGTATCGACATTCAGGCCGAGAGCGTGCTGATCAAGGCCGGCGAAGACCTGTTCCAGCCGCCGCCCGCTAGCATGGAAGCCATCCCGCTGGCCGACCGCCCCGGCATTCCCGCGCTGGCGGTAGCGCCTCGCGAGACCACCGCGCCGTCCGCGACCGCGTACGCCCGCCCCGGCCTCCCCGGCGAGCAGCGTCCCGCTGCCGTCGCGATGCCTGTCGAAGCCGCGCCGCTCACCCCGGAGATGGAAGCCGTTGCCGCCTTTCAGGAGACGCCCGTGGCCGAGCCGGTCGCGCCTGCCGCGCCCCGGCGCGACACCAGCGGCGGCAGTCTCCGCTTCGGCGACGAGATTCTGGTGCGCCGCGACCTCGAGGACGAAGACGCCCCGCGTGGTGCAGGCGCCCGTCGTGGCGCAGGTGGCCGCCGAGGCGCGCCGGTGCCCGCTGGCGACCGCGCCCGCCCCGCCGCCGCCCGCCGCGGCCCGCGCCGCTTCGAGGTCGACGATGAGGACATCGAAGAGGGTCTGGAAGAACTGAACGGCGAAGAGTTCGACTTCGGCTTCGAAGACAGCGCGGATAGCGCTGACGACAAAGATGAGAAGTAGGGTGCGCACGTGCAGGTACGCACCCGCCACCAACCGCAGCGCACGTGTATCGCGTGCCGTGCTCCGGGCGACAAGCGCGGTCTGACGCGCTTGGTGCGCGCCGCTGACGGCCACGTCGTGCTCGACGCGACGGGCCGCCTCGCGGGTCGTGGAGCCTATCTGTGCGGTCAGGTGGAGTGCTGGGAGCGCGCGCTCGGACGCGCGGACGGCCTCGCGCGCGCGTTGCGCACCACGGTGACGGCGGAAGATCGCGCTGCACTACTCACACACACACCGGCGGCAACGCCGCAGACTGAGGAAGCGAGCACCAGATGACCCAGGCAGAGCAGATCGTCCGCCTCCCGCAGGCCGTGGCCGTGAAAGACCTAGCCGAGTTGCTCGGTGTCACGCCCATCGACGTGATCAAGGAACTCATGAAGAACGGCGTGATGGCGACGATCAACCAGATCGTCGACTTCGACACCGCAGCCGTCGTTGCGGCCGACCTCGGCTTCTCGCCCGAGGAGGAGGGCGGTGCGCTCACCGCCGCCGCTCCTGCCGCCGAGGAAGCGCAGGCCGCGAACACCTCGCGCCGCGTTACCGATGCAGACGACGCAAACGCGGTGTCGCGCCCGCCCGTCGTGACCGTGCTCGGTCACGTCGACCACGGCAAGACCACGCTGCTCGACAGCATCCGCCGCGCCAAGGTTGCGGCCGGCGAGGCTGGCGGTATCACCCAGCACATCGGCGCCTACCAGGCCACGGCCCCCGACGGCCGCACGGTGACCTTCGTAGACACCCCCGGTCACGCCGCCTTCACGGAAATGCGCGCGCGTGGTGCGCAGATCACGGACGTCGCGATCGTGGTGGTGGCCGCCGACGACGGCGTGATGCCGCAAACCCGCGAGGCCATCGACCACGCCCGCGCCGCCGGCGTCCCCATCGTCGTCGCCCTCAACAAGATGGACGCGAACAACGCCAACCCCGACCGCGTGAAGCAGCAACTGATGGAACTTGCGATGGTGCCCGAGGAGTACGGAGGCGACCAGATCGTCGTCCCCGTCTCCGCATTGAAGGGTGAGGGTATCGACGCACTGCTGGAAAACGTGCTGGTCGTCGCCGACCTCCAAGATCTAAAGGCGAACCCCAAGCAACCTGCCGTTGGCGTGGTCATCGAGGCGTCCACTGACCGCCACCGTGGCGTCGTTGCCACGCTGCTGGTGCAGACCGGCACGCTGCGCGTCGGCGATGTCATCGTCACCGGCTTCGCCTTCGGCAAGGTCAAAGCGATGACCGACGAGGCGGGCGTGCGCGTGAAAGAAGCCGGGCCGTCACAGCCCGTGCGTGTGCTCGGGCTCTCCGAGGTGCCGCCCGCTGGCGAGCGCTTCACCGTCGCCGCCGATGAAAAGGCCGCGCGGGTGGTCACCGAGTCCGGCCGCCGTGAGGTCGAGGCCGGCGGCATGGTCAGCACTGGCGTCACCCTCGACAGTCTGTTCGGCCAGATTCACCGTGGCGACGTGCTCGACTTCAACATCGTGCTCAAGACAGACGTGCAGGGCTCCATCGAGCCGCTGGTGCGCTCACTCCAAGAGCAGAGCGTGGAAAGCATCAACGTGAAGGTGATCCACGCCTCGGCGGGCACCATCAACGATTCCGACGTGAACCTCGCCGTCGCCTCCAAGGGCGTGGTGATCGGCTTCAATACCGACCCCGAGCCGGGTGCGCGCCGTCTCGCCGAGGTCGAGCAGGTCGAGATTCGCGAGTACCGCGTGATCTACGACATCATCGACGACGTGGAGCGCGCCGTGAAAGGCCTGCTCAAGCCGGTGTTCGAGGAGCAGGAGGACGCGCGCATCGAGGTGCGCCAGGTCTTCCGCCTCGCCCGCCGCAACGCCATCGCAGGCTGCTACGTCCGCGAGGGCACCGTGCGCCGAGGTTCGCTCGCCCGTGTGTTTCGCAAGGGCGCACAGATCGCGGAGGGCCGCATCGACAGCCTCAAGCGCGTGCAGGACGACGCGCGAGAGGTCGGCTCCGGCTTCGAGTGCGGCATCCAGATCGATGTCTTCACCGACTTCGAGGAGGGCGACGAGATCGTCTGCTACCACATGGAGCAGGTGCGGCAGTAAGCCGCACCTGAAAGCACGACGATGAGCCGCCGTATGGAGAAGGTCGCCGACCAGTTGCAGGTCGAGGTCGCCGATCTGCTGCGGCGCGAGATCAAGCACCCCGCCCTCACTGACGTGATGATCTCGATCACCCACGTCGAGGTCTCGCCCGACATGAGCACGGCGCGCATCCACGTCTCCGTCATGGACACGCCCGAGGCGCAACGCGAAGTGCTGGAGGCGCTCGTGCGCTCGGAGCCGTTCTTCCACCGCTCGCTCGTGAAACGCCTCCACATGCGCCAGATTCCGAGGCTGCACTTCATCGCCGATCACTCCATCGCTGAGGCTGACCGCATGACCGCGCTGATGCGTGAGGTCGCGCACGGCGAGGGCCGCGAACTATAGCCCCGGTGCTGGCCACGCCCTCTGGTTTTCTCAACATCGATAAGCCCTCCGGCATGACCTCGTTTGATGTCGTTCGCGCCATCCGCCGCGCCGCCGGCGTGAAGCGTGTCGGCCACGCCGGCACCCTCGATCCGCTCGCCACCGGCGTCCTCCCCGTCGCCATCGGCGGCGACGCTACGAGGCTTATCGATGCCCTCGTGGACGCTCGCAAGGCCTATACCACCGAGCTCACGCTGGGCATCGAGACCGATACCGACGACGCAGAAGGCGAGTCCGTAGCCCTCGCCTCCGAGGGCAAGCTGGATCGCCTCACTGACGAGGCGATCCAGCTTGCCCTCGCGCAGTTCGTCGGCGAACACGCCCAACTCCCGCCGCAGTACAGCGCCATCAAGCGAGCGGGTGTCCCCGCGTACCGCGCCGCGCGCCGAGGCGAGACAGTCGACCTCATGCCTCGCGTCGTGACGGCGCACGCGCTCCGCCTCGTCTCACGCGATGGTGCGCAGTGCTGCGTTGAGATCGAGTGCAGCAAGGGCTACTACGTGCGCGCGCTCGCCCGCGACCTCGGCCGTGCGCTCGGCGTCGGGGCGCACGTCAGCGCGCTGCGCCGCACCCAAGTCGGCCCGTTCGGGGCTGCCCGCGCCGTGCCGCTCGCTGCCGCCGTCTCGCGCCTCGAAGCCCACGACCGCCTCGACGCGCTGCTGCACGCGCCCGACGCCGTACTCACAGGCTGGCCCGCCGTGCTGCTGGACGCCGTTGAGGTCGCCGAGGTGCGTTTCGGCCGTCCCGTCGCGCCACCGTTGTGCGCCGACGCACCGCCCGAGGGTACCCGTGCGCGCGCCTACGACTTCGGCGGCTCCCTCGTGGCGTTGACGGAGTACCGAGGTGGCCGCTGGCAGCCCGTGCGCGTGCTCGTGACGACGACCGATGAGCAACTAAGCAGCAGCGAGCGCGAGGCGTAGGAATTCGTCGGCGCGCGGATGCGGCGCAGCCCCCGCCCGCCGCATCGCGAACAGCGAGCGTTGCGCAACCAGTGCCCCACGCCGCGAGGCGAGCACCGGCGCGCCCTCGG
This sequence comes from Thermoflexus hugenholtzii JAD2, assembly GCA_945903275.1. Taxonomy (GTDB): domain Bacteria; phylum Chloroflexota; class Dehalococcoidia; order UBA2979; family UBA2979; genus RH-chloro-G1. Next base: position 20,468 of record CAMDNW010000007.1, on the reverse strand, counting down.
CCACCGCCGGCGGCAGCACGCTCCACCCGAGGCCCAGCGCGACCATCTGCCGCAGCACCTCCGGGTTGCCGCTTTGCAGCGTGACGAGCGGCGCGATCCCCAGTCGCCCTAGCCCTACATCGATGATCGCGCGCGTGTGTGAACCGCTCTCGTATAGTGCCCACTCCGCGTGCAGCGGCGGCGCGTGCGGGTCGTCGCGGCCCGGTGGCGCGTACACGTGCAGCGGCTCGCGCAGCACCTCGATGCCTTCGATGCCGTTCTCGGGCGGGCCGATGGCGAACACAAGGTCAAGCTCGAACGTGCGTAACTGTGTCAGCAGCGCGGCGGTGGCGTCGACGTGCAGTTGCAAGTCGACCGCCGGATGCTGCTCGCGGTACTCGCGGATGATGTCCGGCAGCACGTACAGGCTGGCGGCATCGATCATCCCCACGCGCAGCGTGCCCGCCTCGCCTCGCGCGCGGGCATCGAGGCGGTCGCGTAGCGCGGCGGCTTCTGCCAGTACGCGTTCGGCGAAGGCGAGCAATTCGCGGCCGTCTTCCGTGAGGCGGCGGTGGCGGCCGTTGGCCTCGAACAGCGGGACGCCCGCGCGGCGCTCGACCTCCAGCAGCGCCTGCGAGAGCGCGGGCTGCGTGATGCCCAGGGCGGCGGCGGCGGCGGTGAACGAGGGCTGGTGCGCGGCCATGCGCAGGTAGAGCAATTGGCGCAGGCTGACGCCGCCAATGAAGTCCGCAAGGCTGCTGGCTGGTTCCGTCGTCACCCAAAAATCATATATTATACTTATGGATAGTGTTTGTAATATCTATTTGCCGAATGTGTAATCGGCGCGTAAGGTTTCTAGGACATACGCCCCACCTCTCAACGAAGGAGCAATCCCATGGCAGAACCAATCAACGTTGCGATCATCGGCGTCGGCAACTGCGCTTCCTCGCTGATCCAGGGCGTCGAGTACTACAAGGGCGCGGAGGACGGCGCAGTCATCCCTGGCCTCATGCACCCCGTGCTCGCCGGCTACCACATCCGCGACATCAAGTTCACCGCCGCCTTCGACATCGACATCAATAAGGTCGGCAAGGATCTGTCCGAGGCGATCTTGTCGGAACCGAACAACACCATCAAGTTCGCTGACGTGCCGACGAGCGGCGTCACCGTGAGCCGGGGCATGACGCACGATGGCCTCGGCAAGTATCTCTCCGAGATCATCACCAAGGCCCCGGGCCAGACCGCCGATATCACCAGGATCCTGAAAGAGACCAACACTCATGTCGTCATCAACTACCTGCCCGTCGGCTCGGAAGAGGCGACCAAGTGGTACGTGGAGCAAGTGCTCGCCGCCGGCTGCGCCTTCATCAATTGCATCCCCGTCTTCATCGCGCGCGAGGAGTACTGGGGTAACCGTTTCCGCGATGCCGGTGTCCCGATCATCGGCGACGACATCAAGTCGCAACTCGGCGCGACCATCCTGCACCGCGTTCTCGCCCGCCTGTTTCAGGATCGCGGCGTACGCATAGACCGCACCTACCAGTTGAACTTCGGCGGCAACACCGACTTCCTCAACATGCTGGAGCGCGAACGCCTGCTCTCCAAGAAGATATCGAAGACCAATGCGGTCACCTCGCAGATCGACTACGACATGCCCTATGCCGATGTCCACGTCGGCCCGTCCGACCACGTTCCGTGGCTGCTCGACCGCAAGTGGTGCCACATCCGCATCGAAGGCACGACCTTCGGCGACGTGCCGCTGAACCTCGAAACCAAGCTCGAGGTCTGGGACAGCCCCAACTCCGCCGGCGTCGTCATCGATGCCATCCGCTGCGCCAAGCTGGCGCTCGACCGCGGCATCTCCGGCCCGATCTACGAGCCGTCGGCTTATTTCATGAAGTCTCCGCCGAAGCAATTCCACGATGACATCGCCCGCGACAACCTTGAGGCCTACATCAAGGGCGAGGCGCTGATTACCGGGTAATCGAAGCAGGCCGGACGGCCTCATGTCCGTGTATTGGGCGTTTCGCATCGCGTCCGTGCTGGCGAAGGCGGCACCGCTCTCGGTGGCCTATGCGGTTGCCGCGGCCTGCGGCGTTGCCGCGTTCTATGCGTGGCCCGGGGGGCGACGTCGCTCTATCGCCAACATGCGGCACATCTTCCGTGACGAGGCGCGCGCGCGATTGGCGGCGCGCCGCTCTTTCGCGAACTACGCTGTCTATCTCATCGACTTCCTTCGCTTCACCTCCGCCACCGCGGCCGAGGTGCACTCGCGCGTCATCTTCGATCGCTGGCCGCAGATCGAGGTGGAGCGGCGAGGTAACGGCATCGTCTTCATCACCATGCACTACGGGAACTGGGATCTCGGTGCGGCGGCGCTCGCCGAGCGCGGCCTGCCGCTCTCCGTGGTCGCCGATACCTTCGGCGATCCCCGGCTCAACGATCTAGTGCTTGGCGCGCGCCGCGCCTTGGGTATGACCATACTCCCCGCCGAGCGCGTCGGCCCGAGCGTGCTGCGCGCCCTCAAACGCAACGAGGTCGTGGCGATGCTCATCGATGTTCCCCCGCAGGGCGGCGGCGTGGAGGCGCAGTTCTTCGGGGACACAGTGCTGGTGGCGGATGGCCCCGCCCGCATCGCGCTGCGCGCTGGCGCGAGTGTTGTGGTGGCGACCGTCCGGCGTGAGCACCCACGCAGTCCTCGCGTGTACGGTCAGGGCGAAACCATACCGTTCACACCCACCGGCGACAGCGAACACGATGTCCGCGCGCTCACGCAGGCGATCATGAGCGCGCTGGAGCGCATGGTCGCCCGCGACCCGGAGCAGTGGTACATCTTCCGCTCGTGGTGGGTGGCCGACCGCGCTGCCACCCTGCGCTGATCTCATAGGTGCCGATCTCGCTGATACTGCACCCATGCTCCAATTCGCCGTCCTCTGGTTCTTGGTGCGGGTTGCAGGCCGCTTTCCCGCGTGGCTGATCGACATAAAAGCAGTTGTCCTCGGCACCCTCGCTTGGTACCTCTCGCCGAGGTTGCGGCGTGTCACTGATGACCACATGCGCCACGTCCTCGGCCCCACCGCCTCGCCGCGCGCTCGGGCACGTGCCGCGCGTGGCTGCGTGCGTACCGCCGCCCGCAACTACGCCGCCTTCGCCCGCGCGCCGTACCTGACCCCCGAGCAGCAATTCGCGCCCATCGAGGTGATGGACGGCGCAGATCGCTTCTTCGGTGCGGTGGATCGAGGCTGCGGTGTGATCGCGGTCTCGTCCCACCTCGGAAACCCCGAGGCGATCCTGCGCGCGCTCGGCCGGAGCGGGCTGGCTGTGATGGTGTTCATCGAGCGGCTCTCGCCCTCGCGTATGCACGACTGGGTGCGTGACCTGCGAGGCGCGCCAGGGCTGCGGCTGGTCACCGCTGACCTCGCCGGTGCGCGCGAGGCACTGACGCACGTGCGCGCTGGCGGCGTGCTGGTGGTGCTCGCCGACCGCGACCTCCTTGGTACCGGGCGGCCGGTGATGTTCTTCGGCGAGCGGGCGCGGCTGCCCTCGGGGCCGGTCGAACTCGCGCTGCGCACCGGCGCGCCACTTCTGCCGGTGACGGTGCTGCGCTCGCCGCGCGGTGGGCTGCGCGTCATCATAGACGAGCCGTTGACGCTCACGCGCACCGGCGGCCGCGACGCGAACATCGAGGCCGGCATGCGTGCGATGGCGGCGGCGCTGGAGACCGGTATTCGCCGCGCGCCGGATCAATGGTTCGCGTTATCCCCAATCTGGCAAGGGTTAACGCTCTGATCGGCATCCTCTGAGACGGGGACGTACAATGCCGCCGATGGACGAAGCATCGCGCGCCTTCACCCGGTTCGGCGCCGCCGACCTGCAGGTCCATACCTCGCACGGCGACGGCATGGCCGATGCTCGCGCACTTTTTGAGCGCATCGAGCGCACCACCGATCTCGATGTCATGGCCGTCACCGACCACGACGACGTCCGAGGCGCGCTGCTCGCACGCGAGATACACGCGCAAGGCCACTACCACTTCGAGTTTGTCCCCGGCATCGAGGTCACCACACGGAGCGGCCATCTGCTCGCGCTCTGGATCGACCAGCCGGTGCGTTCCTTCCGTTCGCTCGCGGAGACGGTCGCGACCATCCACCGCCTCGGTGGGCTGGCCGTGGTCCCGCACCCGCTCTCCTACCTCACCCGCTCGATCGGCGAACGCGCCCTCGACCGCCTGCTCGCGGACGCCGATCCTGAGACGCGCCCTGATGGCATCGAGGTCGCCAACACCTCGCTCGCCGGCCGCGTCACCGGCAAGCGCGCGCTGCGCCTCAACCGCGAGCGGTGGGGCCTCGCCGAGACCGGCGGCAGCGATGCCCACTTCCCGGAAGATGTCGGCTCCGCGTGGACGCTCTTTCCCGGACAGACCGCCGCGGTGCTCCGCGCGGCCATCGAGGCACACGAAACCTTAGGCGTCCTCGGCGCCTCCACGCCGCTGCGTGAGATCGGCGTGCGGCGGCTCGCCGCGCAACAGGTGCGCGGGCTCGCGACCACACCGCGCAAGGTCCTCGGTCCGCCTGTGCTGCGCTTCGCTCGCCGGATGCGTCAGGCGGTGGGCGTATGAAAGTCGCGCTCGTCTCCCCCTACGACTGGCTGACCCCGGGCGGCGTCAACCGCCACGTCGACGGGCTCGCCGCCCAACTGATCGGCCTCGGCCACCAGGTGAAGATTCTCGCGCCCGCCAGCGGGCCGGTCGACGACGCTCGCGTGATCGTACCCGCCTACCCGCTGCCGGTGCCTGCCTCCGGGTCGAGCGCCCGCATCGCCCTCGACCCGCGCCTCGGCCGCCGCGTGCGGCTGATTCTCGAGGCCGAGCAGTTCGATGTCGTCCACGTCCACGAGCCGCTCATGCCCTCACTGCCGATCCAAGTGCTCCGTCACTCGCGCGCCGCCAACCCGAATGTGGTGAACGTGGGCACCTTTCACGCGCGCAAAGAGGGCGGCAATCGCCTCTATTCCTACGGCCGCCTGCTGCTGAAGCGCTGGTTCCGCGAGATCGATGGCAAGATCGCCGTCTCGCCGCCCGCGGCGCAGTACGTGGCGCGCTACTTCCCCGGCTTCTACAACATCATTCCCAACGGCGTCGACCTCGACCGCTGGAACGACCCGGCCATCGAGCCGCTGCCCTACCTCGACGATGGCATGGTGAACATCCTCTATGTCGGCCGTGCTGAGAAGCGCAAAGGTATGCCGTACCTGATCCGCGCCTTCGGGCTGGTGAACGCACGCCTCCCCAACACGCGCCTCGTCGTCGTCGGCGCGGAGTCGAGGCGCTGGCGCGTCTATCGCGACTCCGTCGAGGAGAGCGGGCGGCGCGGCATCATGTTCTTCGGCGGAGTCTCCAATGAGGAACTGCCGCGCTTTCACCGTAGCGCCCAGATATTCTGCTCCCCGGCGACGGGGAACGAATCGCAGGGGATAATCCTGCTGGAGGCCATGGCCGCCGGACTGCCGGTGGTTGCCTCGAACATCGAAGGGTATGCATCGGTGCTGACACACGAGGTCGAAGGGCTGCTGGTCCCGCCGCGAGACGCGGATGCGCTGGGCGACGTGCTCACCGGTCTGGTGAAGGACGCTGCCACACGCGCGCGGCTGGGCGCGGCAGGCCGCACGCGCGCCGAGGACTATTCATGGCCGCGCGTCGCCCGCCAACTGGTCTCCTATTACGAGCGTCTGCGCTACACCACCACCGCCTCGCGCACGCCTCGCGTGCCCCAGCCTGAAGCCCAGCCCGAGGCGGCCCACGCATGATGTGGCTCTCCTCATGGCGGCTGCTGCCGGCGAGGCCGCCCGCGATCGTGATCACGCCGTTGGTGCGCGTGCTAGTCGCGCTCGGCCTGACGCCGACGACTCTCTCGTTCCTCGGTGTCGCGGGCAACATTGGTGCGGCAGTGCTGATTGCAACCGGCGACCTCGTCGCGGGCGGCATCGTGACGCTGTTTGCGAGCGCGCTCGATATGCTCGACGGTGCCCTCGCGCGCGCTACCGGCCAGGACAGCAAGGCCGGTGCCATGCTCGATTCCGTGCTCGACCGCATCTCCGAGGCCGTCGTGCTCTGCGGCATCGTGGCCTACTCACTCATGCGCGATAACGATGAGCACGCCATGCTCGGCTTCGTCGCGGTCGTCGGTTCGCTGCTCGTCTCCTATGTGCGTGCTCGCGCCGAAGGCCTCGGCATCGCGCTCACCGACGGGCTGTTCACGCGCGCCGAGCGTGTCGCGCTCACCAGCGCTGCGCTCATCCTCGGCTGGCTCGGCCCTGCGCTCTGGCTGCTGGCCGTGCTGACCTCGCTCACAGCGGCGCAGCGCCTCACCATCGCGATGCGCAAACTGCAAGAGGGGCCACCGGCATGACGATGGAGTTCGCGTTCAACCGGGAGCAGCAAGAGGCCATCGGCAGCATCTTCGACGAAAAGATGAACATCCCCGTCTCGATCGAGGTATGGGCCCAAAAGGACTCCGTGCTCGTCCGCCCCGACCGCGAGCCAAGCCCGCACAGCGAGGATGTCATCCGCCTCGCACGCCTCGTCGCCTCGCTCCATCCCGCGCTCACCGTCACGCTCTACGACCTCGACCGCCACGCCAGCCGAGCCGCCGAGGCAGGCATCACCCGCGCGCCTGTCACTGTGCTCCGGGGCCGCAACGGCCGCGACGTGCGCATCGTCGGCTTCTGGACCGGCGCGCTTTTCCCTGCGGTCGTCGACGTGATCACCTACCTCTCAAGCGAGGAGACCCCCTTCAGCGATCCGAACAAGGTCGCCCTCGCCAAGATCGGCAGCGACCTCCACATCGAGATGTATGGCGCGATCTATGACCAGCTCTCCGCACAGATGATGCGCTACGCCGGTGCCCTCGCCGTGGAGTCGAGGCATCTGCGCGTGCAGTTCACCGAACTCGTGGAGTTTCCGTCCCTCGCCCTCGCCCGCGAAATCGACTCCGTGCCGGTGACCATGCTCGGCCAGCTCCGCTTCAACGGCGTCTGGGATGAAGACTCACTCGTCCGCCAGATCACCATGACCGCCCAGGGCGACCCTGGCATCGTCACCCTCCCCCAGCAGGTCACCGCCCCCTACTACTCCGAGGCCGACATCGAGCGCATGGCCGCCGCCAACGCCGAGACCGAACAAGTCCCACCCCAGACCCCGAGCGGCCTCTACCTCCCGGGCTAATGCCGTATCAAAGTGGTCGTGCTACGCCTTTTCGGCTGCGTGGATCGTAGGCGAGTTACTTAATCGCTCGGAGCCTCGGGCCATATCCAACTCGATTCCTACCACCTCGGTTACGAATTCACTGCTCCAACCGAGATCATCAAGAATTTCGGACGGCATCCGCAGTTCTTCAGGTGCGTGGCGCGATACTGGCCCGTGCCGTTGGGACGCTCGCAGAAGCGAGCACGGACGCGGCTGAGGCGCTCTGTGCGCTCGCCCAGAGCGCGGTGTCGGAGAACGTGCGGCTTGTTGCGGCGAGAGCCGTGCTGGAGCTTGGTGCGCGGCTACGTGAGCAGACGGAGCTGGAGCCCCGCATCGAGGCGCTAGAAGCTGCTAGCCGGACTTGATCGAGGCGTGTCATGCCTCGCCATCGGTGGCGTCAGAGTTTGAGATCAACGATCTTCCTCAAGAGGCCAGTCTTGGGGTCAACTAGGAGTTCTCGGGCGGCCCGTGCGCCCTCTACTCGCTCTTCCGCCCCCGCAGCAGCATGAACCCGCCGCCACCCAGCGCCGCCGCTAGCACCACCGTGCCGCCGAGCACCGCGTAGGCCATCGTGCGGCTCGGCCCGCTGCTCGCCGCACCAGCACCCGAGGCCGTCGGTGCGCCCTCGCCGGACGCCTCGGGCGTCGGGCCGGAGAACGTGCCGCCGCCCTGCGGAATACCCAGTGGCGGCTGCGTGGCTTGCGAGGTAGGCACGTTCGGCGACACGATCTGCGCCGCCGCGACCGGCTTCAGCCCGTTTTTCTGCCGCCACGCGTTGTAGAGGCTGTCCTGGTCCAGCTTGTAGACCTGCTGCAATGCATCATCGATGCGCGCGCCGGACTTCACCACCCGGTACAACTCCGCGAACTTTTCACGGCCGAACTCGTCCACCATGAACTTCACCGTCGACCACGACTGGCCGTAGAACACGTTCACCAGTTGCGCCTGCCCCACCGGTGCTTGGATCGATCGCAGCACGAGCGTGCGGTCGGCGCGGATCGCGCCCTGCAGGTCTCCGCTGTAACCGGGGCCCGGCGACTCCTGCACGAACACCGCCGTGCCCTCATCCAGCCATGACGGAATGCTGCCGAACGCGCCCGTGCCCGCGACGTGCGTGACGATGTGCGCGACCTCATGCCGCACCACATCCAGGTCGTTCGCGAACACGAAGACGACATCGGGCGCGACGCGCTGCCCGCCGGTCTGGATCTGCGCGTCGAAGGTCGGACTGGTCGGCCGCTTCGCGAGGCGTCCTTCGTCCTCGGAGCGCCACACCATCAGCCGGATCTTGTAGTCGACGCTGACCTTGAGCAGCTCACCGGTCTGAGTGAGCGCCTCCTTGGCGGCGCGTAGCACGCCGGTCGGTCGCGTCTCGTCCGGCCCGTACCAGTACACGGTCGCGATGCCGTCCGTACGCGATCGCCACTCGTACCGGCCGTCGAGGAACAGGTATTCCTGCGTGGGCGTCGTGATGCTCGCGCCGTTCGTGCCTTCGAGGATCCAGTGGTACTTGATCAGTGATCCGACCGGGATGTACCGCTGGCCCCCGTTGGCCTGAAGCGAGAACGAGGCGTCCGCCGGTGTCCCCGGAGTGACCGTGCCCTCGCCCGTGCCGCCTACATCGCCGTTGGGGTTCGAGACCGCGTAGTCCAGCCGCGCGCTCTTCAGCCCCGATGGCACGGTCGCCCGCACCGTGAATACGATGGTGCTAGGGTCTTTTGAGGTCACACCCGTCTCCGGCGTCTGCGCATGTATCGTCCCCGGCCACAGCGCGATCGGCCCTCCGAACAGTGCAGCAAGTATCAAGCCGCCTACCAGTGAACCGAGTCGCATCCGCGTCTGGTTCATGCCTTCGCTCCGTCCGTGGCGACCGCTTCGCCTGCTTCGCCTGTATCGCTGCCGACCTGATTGCGCAGGTAGGCGGTGATGAACTCATCGATCTCGCCGTCCAGCACGGCCGTGGTGTCGCTCGTCTCGGCGTTCGTCCGCAAGTCTTTCACCATTCTGTACGGCTGGAGCACGTAGGAGCGGATCTGGTTGCCCCAGCCGGCTTCGACATGCTGCCCCTTGATCACCGCGCGCTCGGTCTCCCGGCGCTCGATCTCCTTCGCCAACAGCCGTGACTTGAGTACGCGCATCGCCATCTCGCGGTTCTGGCCCTGCGAGCGTTCATTCTGGCAGGTGACCACAATGCCCGTGGGGATGTGCGTGATCCGCACTGCCGTGTCGTTCTTCTGCACGTTCTGCCCGCCGTGACCGCCCGCCTTGTAGGTGTCGATGCGGATGTCGTCCGGCTTCACCTCGATCGTCGGGTCCGCCATGTCCGCCTCCGGCAGCACCTCCGCAAGTGCAAACGAGGTGTGCCGCGCGTGTGCCGCGTCGAACGGCGAGATGCGCACCAGCCGGTGCACTCCGCGCTCCGACCGCAACAGCCCGTAGGCGTTCTCGCCATCGATGCGCACCGAGCAGGTTTTGATGCCCGCCTGCTCGCCCGCCAACAGCGAGATGATCTCCGCACGGAAGCCGCGCCGCTCCGCCCACCGCAGATACATGCGCAACAGCATGTCCACCCAGTCCTGCGCCTCGGTGCCCCCCGCCCCGGCATGGATGTCGAGCACCGCGTTGTGGTCGTCGTACGGCCCGCTCAACGTGAGCCCGATCTCCAGCGCCGCGAACTCCGCCTCCAGCGCCCTCACGTCGCGATCGAGGTCTGCGAGCAGTACCTCGCGCTCGGCCTCGGCTGACTCGCCGATCAGCGCGAGCATCCCACCGGCGTCTTCGATCGCACCGCTCAACTTCGTCCACGTCGAGATGACGCCTTCGAGGCGCGAGACGCGCTTCATCGTCTCCTGCGCGCGTTGCGAGTTGTCCCACAGGGTGGGCGAGGCCGCTTCGTCGCGGGCGTTGACTAGGTCGTGCTCAAGATTGGGGAGGTCAAAGTCGCACCTGCACATCCCGCACGCGGGCCTGCAACTCAGCGATCCGGACGCGAAGTTCTTCCATGCGCCTATGTTCGCACGGCAAGGCGGATCGGTGCCAATCGGCTTATCATGAGTGTGCACGACAAAAACGAGCCTGCTATCCGCTCACCCTCGGCCTGCGCCTTCTTGGCGGAGGATCAGGGTGAGTGGAGCCACCAGACACCGGAATGAGGACACTCCGATGGTCTCGTCCGAGTACTACAGCCCGCTCGTCATCGAGCACTTCCAGCACCCCCGCAACGTGGGTGCCATGGCTGATGCCGACGCCGAGGCCTACGTCACCAACCCCGTCTGCGGCGACTCCCTCCGCCTCTTCCTCAAGATCGAGGACGGTCACATCACCCGCGCCCAGTTCCTCTCCTCCGGCTGCCCCGCTTCCATCGCCACCTCCTCCGCCGCCACCGAACTCCTCGCCGGCAAGCCACTCGACGAGGCCGTCGCCCTCCCCCGCGAGGCCTACGCCGACGCCGTCGGCGGCCTCCCCAAGTCCAAAATCCATTGCTCCGTCCTCGCTGCCTCCGCCGTCCGTCAGGCCGTCGACACCTGGCGCGAAAAAACCACCACCGAGGCAGCAAGCTCGTGATGCGCCGTCCCGCGCAGGCTCGCCCATGACCGCCGTCGCGAGAATCCGGAATTCTGCCCCCTCCCCCCTTGAGCGGGCCACTCTGGGCGATGGCCCCAGTAACACGCGGGGATGGGCCGCCTCCGCACCCTCGCCCAACCACCGCCGCCCCATCCAGCCCGCAACCCCCCGCTCGCGATCCGTCGAGGCCCGCGCCGTAGCCGCTGCAACCTGCATCAGAGGTTCCTCCCCCTCCGAAAGCGGGATTGGCTCGCCCAAAGGGGGTGCAACCCCCTTTGGAATGACTCACCCCTTCCCTAGGAGGGAAGAGGGGCAGGGGGGATGGGCTGGCACCGCCACCTCGCCCTACTTCGACCGCCACATACAGCCTCAACACCCCCGCCCGCGATCCCCCTAGGAGCGCCACCCATGACCATCGCTGCCCTCATACTCGCCGCAGGCGCCTCCACCCGCATGGGCCGCTCCAAGCCTCTTCTCCCCTGGGGCGGCACCAACCTCCTCGGCTGGGAACTCACCCAACTCATGGACTCCTGCGTCGACGACATCGTCATTGTCACCGGCGCGCACTCCGACGCCGTCCGCCGCTCCCTCGGCGACGGCGCCCGCTACGTCATCTTCAACCAGCGCTGGTCACAGGGCCGCGCCACCTCCCTCGTGGCCGGTGCCCGCGCCCTTGCCGCCCCCGGCCGCGCAGCACCCGAGGTCATCGTCATCCAGAACGTCGACCAGCCCACCCGCGCCGACATCATCGACGCCCTCGTCGCCGAACTCCGCACCACCGGCGCCGACATCGTCCAGCCCACCTATCGAGGCAAGTCCGGCCACCCCGTCGTCCTCACTGGCCGCCTGCTCCCCGAACTGCTCGCCGTCCGCGAAGATACCTTCGGCCTCCGCGCCGTCGTCGACGCTCACCCGCCCCGCCTTGTCCCCATGGACGATGAGCCCGTCGTCCGCATCGACCTCGACACCCCCGACCTCCTCGATGAGGCCCGCCAGTTGCTTGGGGTCGCGGGATAGCAGCACCTATCACATTCGTCAGTCATCATGCCCGTGGATGCATCGATGACCACCGATATCCCTGCCGATGCGTTGTGCGCAGTCCTCGATCGCTTCGGCCTCGATGGCGCGCGTGTCGAGCGATCCTTCGAGGCGAGCACGCGCAACGATAACCTGCTCGCGGTGAGCGCCAGCGGTGAACAGTTCGTCCTGCGGCGATGCCGCCGCAACCGTGACATGCCTCGCGTCGAGTTCCAGTTGCGGTTCCAGCAGTATCTCTACACCGCCGGATACTCCGCGCCGGATGTGCTCCCGGCAGCCGTCGCCGTTCAGATCGCGGCACATTACGCTCTGATGCCCAGATAGACCTCTCGTCTCTCCTTTTAGGCAAGGCGAGGGGACGTTTGCACCTCTGCACCTCTCTCCGGTCACCTACGCGGTAGCCTCACCCCGCCTCGATTGCTACTATGCGGCGGCATGCGCCGGTGGAGTACTTCCCCGGCTGCGGGAGAAGAGGCAGACGTGGCCTACGGCATGGGCATCGCCCGCGGCATGCTGCTGACCTTCAAGCACATCTTCAAACCCCCGATCACCGTCAACTACCCCGAAGAGACCCGTCAGGTGCCCGTCCGCGCCCGCACCAACCTCCTCTGGTTCGAGGAGCGCTGCACCGGCTGCTCCACCTGCGCTCAGGCCTGCCCCGACGGCTGCATCCTCGTCCAGACCTCCCCCCGCGAGGACGGCACCCTCAACGTCGACCGCTATGAGATCGACTTCCGCATCTGTATGTACTGCGGACTCTGCACCGAGGCCTGCCCCTATCAGGCCATTCAGGCCGGCGGCCGTTACGACGACGCCGTCTACGTCTTCGAGAATATGTATCGCAACAAGGAGTCGCTCACCCGTGAGTCGCGCTCCTACATGCAGCAGACGGATAACCGCTATCCCAACGGCCAGATGCAGGAGGCCAACCCCCTCCGCACCGAGATGCCAACCGCCAAGAGCCGCATCCCCGCCGCCGGTGCCGATGGCCCCTTCGGTCCTCAGCACCTGCCGAGCCGCGGCAACGAACACACCCACGACCACGGTCACGATCACAACCATCAGCACTAGCGGGATCGCCTTAACCAACACGCCGCAACAGCGAGGGCAACAGCCGTGGTGAAGATCACCGTAAACGATGTGGAGATCGAGGCCGATGCCGGACGCCGTCTGGTAGAGGTGATCAAAGAGGCTGGTGTCCGCATCACCAACCTCTGCTACATCGACGGCCTCGAACCCTACGCCGGTTGCCGCACCTGCATCGTCGACATCGCCGGCGCCCGCCCCACCACGCTGCAACTTTCCTGCACCGCCACCGTCGCCGAGGGCATGGTCGTCCAGACCGATACCCCCGAGGTGAAGCGAGCGCGCCAGGGCGTGATGTCATTGATCATGGCGAACCACCCGGATCGCTGTCTTACCTGCCACCGCCGCGTCCACTGCCAGCCCGGCGAGATCTGCCTGCGCGACGACGTGGTGACGCACCGCTGCCTCACCTGCTCCAAGAACTACCGCTGCGAACTCCAGACCTCCACCGAACTCATCGACATGGGTGAGTTCGAGGAGCCGTGGGTCGGCGAGACCCGTTCGTACTACGAGACCCCGCCCCCCGAGCCGGACCGCGCCAATCCCTACCTCGAGTTCGATCCGCAGATGTGCATCATCTGCACCCGCTGCGTCCGCGCCTGCGCCGATGTCCGCCATACCGGCGCGATCACGCTCGCGGGCAAAGGCCCCTCGACCGCCATCGCCTTCGGCACCGGCGGCCCCGTACACGACTCCGACTGCGACTTCTGCGGCGCCTGCATCGATGTCTGCCCCACCGCCACGCTGATGGAGAAGCCCAACAAGTGGGCCGGCGTCCCGCAGGACTGGTCGAACTCCGTCTGCAACGGCTGCGCGGTTGGTTGCACCATCTCCTACGGCACGCAGACCGATGGCCGCCCGATGATCGTGCGCCCCGACCGCCTCAACGCTTTCAGCCGCGACCAGATCTGCGTGCGTGGCCGCTTCGGCTACGACGCGGTCTTCGAGCGTGAACGCCTCGGCCGCTCGCTCGCCCGTCGTGGCGAGCGCCTGCTCCCCGTCTCCTTCGATGAGGCGCTGGATGAGGCTGTTGCCAAACTCAACGCCATCAAGCAGGCCCACGGCCCCGAGGCCATCGCTGTCCTCGGCTCCCCCCTCGCGACCAACGAGGAAGCCGCCACCCTCGTCCGCATCGCCCGCGAGGTGATCGGCACCCCGCACATCGACTTCTCGCACGGCGCGACCCACCGCGCGGTCATGTCCGCGCTCGCTGCCGGCCTCGGCATAGCCCAGCAGCCGGCAGGCACGACACAATTGCCCGCGAGCCTCACCGACATCGAGACCGCCGACACCATCATTGTCGTCGCGGGCGACCTCGAAGAGTCGCACCAGGTCGCGGCGCTCCGCGTGAAGGACGCCGTCATCAAGCGCAGCGCCCGCCTCGTGCTCGTCAGTACACGCTGGACCGAACTCGTCCCCTTCGCCACCGCGTGGATTCAGCCGGAACCTGGTAACGAGGGCGTCGCCGTGCAGGCGCTCGCCACCGGCGAAGGCGGCGGCGACGCCGAGACGAAGGCCGCCGCCGCTCTCACGCGCGCACGGGACAACGCTGAGTCCGCCGTCGCCATCGTCTTCGCCCCCAATGCCGTCGGCGCTGCCGAGGCCGGCGAGGCCGCGAAGGCCGTCGCCAACCTCGCCATTGCGCTGCGTGGCGATGCTGCCGCGAACGTCGTCCACTACCTCCCGACCGACGCGAACGTCGTCGGCATCGCCGACATGGGCGTCGCCCCCGGCCTCAACGGCCACGACTTCGCCGGGATCATCGAGGCCGCACGCAGCGGCGCGATCAAGGCGCTGCTCGTCCATGACGACAACCCGCTGCTCAACGCCCCCGGCGCAGCCGCCGTACGCGCGGCCTTCGAGGCCGTCGATGCGCTCATCGTGATCGACTCGCTTCGCTCCACCACCGCCGAACTCGCGGACGTGGTGCTTGCGGAGTCGCCGTTCTTCGCCAAGGACGGCACCATTACCACCGCCGACCGCCGCATCGTCCGCCAGAAGCCCGCCTCCGCCGCCACCCGCGAGGAGCGCGATGGCCTCGTCATCCTCAGCGCGCTCGCGACCGCGCTCGCCCCCAGTAGTGATGGCAGTCTCGGTGTAGCCGATGCCGCCAGCGTGATGGTCGGCATCGCCGCCCGCGTCCCCGGCTACGTCGCCTACGGCGACATTCGCTCCGGCCGTACCCGCGCCCTTGCCCCCGCTTCGGCTGGCGCGACGCGCACCCAGCCTGTTGTTGCGATGGCGTCCATGGCACAGTCCGGCGGCGATGGCCTCCGCCTCGTCACCGGCCGCTCGCTCTTCACCTCGTGGGAGGGTGCCTCCATCCACTCTGAGGAAGCCGACAAGATGCACCGCGAAGAATCCGCGGTGCTCCACCCCGCCGACGCCGAGGCGCTCGGCATCCGTATGGGCGACGCGGTCGTTCTCGCCGATGGCGCGACCGAGGTACGCATCACCGCTCGCCTTGACAACGGCGTCCTGCAGGGCACCGTCTACGTCCCGCACTACTACGATGGCGGTGCGATCATGGCCCTCCTGCCGCTCGAAGGCAGCGGGCCAGCCTCGGCCACCGTCCGCGTGCGGGCGCTCCAGCCGGCGTAACTTTCCCGGCTGCGGCATGTCGAGTAGATATCGGTAGGTTTCCGCGTGCGTTGCCCTATACCTCGCGGTGCTACCATCGCGCCATGACTACGCAGCACGCTTCCCGCCCCTCCTCGCGGATGGTGCCGCTCGCCGTGACGGAAGACGAAGCCGCCGCGCGCCGCTGGCTCGCGGGCCTCGAGGCTGCGACCATCCGCGCGCGCGTTCGCATCGAGGACACGCGGCGCATGGGCACCGGCTCCTCCATTCTGCCGCTTGGCCCCGTCTTCGCCACCGCGCTCTACGTCCCCGAGGATCGCCGCTTCGAGGCCGCCCGCGTGTTGATTGATCTCGGCTGGGATGGCCGCCAGGTCGGCAACGTCGTCGCGGGAATCCACCGCCGAGGCGTCCCGCTGAGCACCATGATGGGCGGCGCGCTTGCCGCGCTGGTCGGTGCACTCGCGGTCGCCTTCTCGGCCGTGCTTCAGAGCTGGTAGTGCAGCTCCGCCTCTTCCCGCTCGGTGAAGTCGTTCTCTTCCCCGGTATGTCGTTGCCGCTCCAGATCTTCGAGCCGCGCTACCGCCAACTCGTCACCGAATGCCTGGAGGACGATGAGCCATTCGGCGTCGTGCTGATCCGCGAGGGCGACGAGGTTGGCGACGGCGCGATCCCCTACGACATCGGCACCACCGCGCGCATCATCTCCGCCGCCACGCGCCCCGATGGCGTTGTGCAAATCGCTGCCACCGGCGAGCGCCGCTTCCGCATCAACCAACTGCATCACGACCGCGCCTACCTCTGGGCCGATGCGGACTACCTCGATGACACTGGTGGCGAAGTCCCCGCTCCGCTCATCGAGCGGGTGAGTGCGCACCTCGCGCACATGGCACGGCTGCGCGCGGCGGCCAACGGCGAGTTCGAGCGCGAGTACGAGATACCGGAGACGCACACTGCGCTCGCCGACGCCGCGGCAGTCGAGGTCGATGCCGACCCCGAGGTGCTGCAAGCAGTGCTGGGAACCATCGATGTCTACGCGCGCCTCGAAGCGCTGTTGCCGCTGCTGGAAGACGCGGTCGAAGATGAGGAACGCGACTCCGCAAGCGCGGTGGCGCAACGCTGGCGAGGGTTTGGGATGGCGAACTAATGCCTCCGGCGTGGCGCGCGCCGGGACGGCACGGACGTGATAGCGGGAACGCGAGTAGGGGAAACTCCTACTCGCGTTCCCGCTATCTGCCTCGATGGTGATAACTGCTCGCCGTGGTGCGCGAGGTGCTCTATAGCGCGCTCGACGCCGCATCCGGAACGTAAACCAGCGTCAGCCGCTCGTCTCCATCTCGTATCCCGCCGCTTCCCACGCAAGATGCCCGCCCTCCACGTTGTAGAGGTCGGTCAGCCCCATCGTCGCCGCAAACTCAGCCGCGACGGCGGAACGCTGCCCTGACTTGCAGATGAACAGGATCGGCTTGTCTGTCGCCAGATCCTTGTGCCGTGGCAGCGTTGCCATGTGCGGAATGTTTAGCGATCCCGGGACGTGTCCGTCCGCGTGCTCCCAGCCCTCGCGGCTGTCGATCACCTGCACATCGCCGCTCTCGATCATCTCTTTGGCTTCGTCGACCGAGATGCGGGTGAACGGCTCTAGGGGGTCTTTCGTGGCCAAGTCGGTATCCTTCCGGGCGATCAAGTCCGTCAACGGCGGTGGAAATCGAGTGTAGCAGAGGCTTCCACACGGTCAGCTACCGCCTGCCCCCTATAATCCTCGTGTGCGAATGAATATCGGCGCGGCCCACCCCCATGCCTGAGCGGCCTCGCGTCTTCGTGACTCGCACGCTCCCCGCCGCCTGCCCGAGGCCGAGCGCGCCGTTCGCGATGGCGCGTGGGGTCCATGGCATCCCACATGGCTGCTCGGACGCGAGGTCTCTGGCTCTACCATCGGCATCATCGGCGCGGGCCGTATCGGCGCGGCGGTCGCCCGCCGTGCCGCCGGCTTTGGGATGCGTGTCCTCTATTACAGTCGTGCGGTGCATCCGGACTTCCCGGGCGAATATGCAAGCCTCAATGCACTACTGTCGGAGTCGCACTTCGTCTCAGTGCACGTCCCGCTGACCCCGGAGACGGAGCGCATGTGCGATCCTGACTGGTTCGCGAAGATGCGGCCGGGCGCGGTGTTCGTGAATACTTCGCGTGGCGGGGTCGTCGACCAGCAAGTGCTGCGGGCTGCGCTGGAACGTGGCACGATTGCGGCGGCGGCCCTCGACGTCACCACGCCGGAGCCGTTGCCGCCGGACGACCCGCTTCTACGGGCGCCGAACCTGCTGGTTGCGCCGCACCTCGGCAGCGCCACCGAGCGAACCCGGACAGCGATGACGGCGCTGGCTGTGGATAATCTGCTGGCAGCGCTCGCCGGTGAGCGGCCCCAGAACCTAGTGAACGCGGAAGCGTGGGAGCGGCGATGACTTCGAACCCCTCAGGGGCTGTCGACGCGGAGGCAAGTGGGCGGTTCTGGCTCGCGGATGCCCTCTGGCAACTGGGCGGCGTTCAGTTCGGTGACTTCAGCCTCGGCCGCACCGTCCGCCACTCCCCCGTCTACGTGAACCCCAAACTGATCATCGCCCGCCCCAACACGCTCATCCGCATCGGCGTGCTGATCGAGGACGAACTCAAGATGGCGATGGCCCGCCGCAACAAGCCCGTCGCCGGTTTCGAACTGCTCGCCGGCGTTCCCATCGGCGGCCTGCACATCTCCACCGCCCTCTCGCTCCAGATGCGCGTCCCCCTGCTCTACGCGCGCCCCGGCGAGCGTAACGAGGAGGAGCGCCCGCACATCGAGGGTATCTACCGCCCCGGCCAGACCGCGCTCATCGTCGACGATCTTGCCACCGGCGGCGGCTCACTCGTCGATACCGCCACGCAACTCCGCCGCGCCGGCCTTTTCGTGCGCGACGCTGTCGTGCTCATCGACCGTGAGCAGGGCGCCGCCCGCCGCCTCGAGGCCATCGGTGTCCGCCTCCACGCCATGCTCACCATGGAGAATCTGCTCACCTACCTCCACTCCACCGGCAAACTCACCGACGACGACTACCGAGGCTCCATGCGCTACATCGAGCGCGAAGGCGACGCGAAGTCTGAGTTCGACTAGTGCCGCGAACCAGCGCGCGCCTCGCACGCATCGTGCTGCTCGTGCTCGCCGCCCTCGCGGGCGGCTGCGGCCAGGAGGCTCCCCAACTACCAGCCTCCGCCGCCGTCACGACCGCCGCCACAGGCACACCTACACCTACACCTACACCTACACCTACACCTACACCTACACCGGGAGCCTCGCTCACCTCGTACCGCTACGCTCTCAATGTTGAGGCGATCAACCTCTTCGGCTCGCCCAACGCCGCCCCCGGCGCACAAACCTCCGCGCCCCCGCCGCCCGTCACCGTCTCGATCGTGGGCGCGACCGCTGTCGACCGTCAGCACTCGCTCACCAAGATCAACCTCGGCTTCGGCCTGCTCGAGGTGGAGCGCAGGCAGGTTGGCAGCCGCGTCTGGAACCGCGACGGCAACAACCCCTGGATGGAAGACCGCCTCGGCTCGTCCAGCACCGCCCGCGCGCTCGGCCTCGGCATCGACCCGTCCGCTCTGCTCAGCGGCCCCTCGATCGCCCGCATGCAGACGGTGCTCCGAGGCGTCACCGGCACGCCCGAACAGATCGACGGCCAGCCCCTTGTCCGCTACCCGCTCACCGGCGAACAACTCAAGTCGATCGTCGAAACCTCCGGCTCACTTGGCCTGCCTATCGACCAACTCCAGGGCACGACCATCCTCTGGCTCCGCGCCGACGGCCTCCCCGCCCGCCTCCTCCTCGACGCCGAGACCGCCCAGAACGCCCGCGTCAAAGTCGATATGACCATCACCGACCACAACGCCACCGGCATCGCCATCGAGCCGCCTGCCTAGCCCCCCTAGGCGTCCGGGGCTCGCCCACGTACCGAATTGTCTATGCGATTTACACTGTTATATTTCCCCGGTATCCTGCTGACGCACCTGAACCATTGCTGAGGACTTTCGAGGACAAACCCAGTGCCCGAATCCCCCTTCCGCGATTACCTCGACCTCGTCGAGGCTGCCCGTGAACTCGGTATCCACCCGCAGAGCCTGCGCCGCCTCATCAAGCAGCGCCGCGTCCCCGCCGTTCTCTTCGCCGGCAAATACCTCATCGAGCGCGACAAGCTCGAAATGTTCAAGTCTAACTACGACCCCCGCCCCGGCCGCAAACCCATCCGCCGCCTTCTCTAACCCCGCTCCCCTCCGCTCGTTGTGAGCCGTTGCGCCGTACACGGCGCAACGTGTCGAATCCACCTCCGAGGTGCCCCGCGCCACAACGAACTCCCGCATGTCCTAGCCATCCGAATCCGGGAGAGGGCCTTCTCGGCGACGGCCCCATCCAGTACAGTGGTGAGGTGTGGGGGTGAGGTACCCCGACCCCGTATCTTCCGCGCTATCCTGATGCCCATGCCCCAACTCCCATCCCCCATCTACCTCGACTCCGCCGCCTCCACCCCGCTTCGCCCCGAGGCACTCGAGGCTACCCGCGCCCACCTCCACACCGCCTCTGCCCCCGGCAACCCCTCCGGCCACTACGCCACCGCCCGCGCCGCCGCCGAAGCCCTCGAGGCTGCCCGTGAGGCCGTCGCCGCCGTGCTCAACGCCATGCCCGAGGAGATCGTCTTCTGCTCCGGCGGCACCGAAAGCATCAACGCCGCCATCAAGGGCGTCGCCCTCGCCCAGCGCGAGGCCGGCCTCGGCGCGCACATCCTCACCTCCGCCGTCGAGCACCATGCCGTCCTCGAATCCGCCCAGTGGCTCGCCCGCCTCGGCTTCGACATCGAACTCCTCCCCGTCGACGCCCACGGCCGCGTCGACCCCGCCGAGGTCGCCGCCGCCATCCGTCCGGACACCGTCCTCGTCTCCGTCATGTACGCCAACAACGAGG
>CAMDNW010000006.1 GCA_945903275.1 Thermoflexus hugenholtzii JAD2 | reverse complement strand
GCCGTCAGCCCCGCGCGGACATCGGTGATTACGTCGCCCGAGGAGGATCTACCGCGCTGATTGTGCATCAGCACTGCTGGCCGGCCTGTACGAGCCAGCAGTAAGGCCATCTCCGGGTCGCCTCGCAAACCGTTGATACCGTTGAGTGCGTCGGCGCCTGCCTCGAAGGCGCGGGTGGCCACCTCAGCTTTCGCGGTATCCACCGTGATGGGGACGCAGACGGCTGTCCGCACGGCGGCGAGCACCGAGCCGAGGCGCGCCCATTCCGCCTCGATCTCCACGCCGGGGGCGCCGGGGCGCGTGGACTCCGCGCCGATGTCGATCAGGTCAGCGCCATCGGCGACCATTGAGCGCGCCTGAGCGGCCGCGCGCGCCGCATCGAGGACACCATCACCTGAGAACGAGTCTGGCGTCGCGTTCACGATGCCCATGGCGTAGGTTCGATCACCCCACGTGAACGTGCGGTTGCTGATGCGCAGCGGGGCTGGCTGGTTCATCGATGTCTCAGACGACCAGTCCATCTCCTCATCCAGCAGCGCCACGGCCATTGCGGCCACCACCTCGCCCGCTCTATGGGCTCTTCGATCACCACTGGACGCGTTTCGTCTGGACTCGTGCGCTTGAGCACGCGCCAGGCGCGCACCTCCGGCGGCTCCGAGGCCAGCGAGACTAGGATGTAGAACGTGTTCGGGTAGGCAGGATCGCGGTCGAATTCGCCAGGCGGGAAAAACGCCTGCCGCTCGTCGGTCGGCGACGGTCGCGCCTCGGATCCCACATGGGAGTGATAGATCGCGAACAGTGTCTCACCCGTCTCATCGCGCTGCGCCTCGAGGCGTAACTGCTGCATCGGATCCATTTCATAGCGGAACGGGCTACCGCTCTTCTCGTCGCCAGCGATGTTCTTCACGCGATGCACCTCGAACGGCACGCCGCCCTGCGCATGCACCATGCCGCAGGCCTCGTTCGGCATCGCCTCGCGGGCGTGGGCCACCATCTCCTCGACGATCGCTCGGGGAATCTTCAGCATGGCTACTCCCATGGTTCCGTGTCGCCGTCGTCGATGCAGGCGGCGGTGATGGTGGTCATCTGTAGATAGTTCACGCTCACCGGAGCGGCGATCCAGTGATCGAACCAGTGTGCATGCTCCGCCTCGGGGACACGCGCCAGCAACTGCGCGCTCCGGCTGCCACCGTCTAGCGAGGCGTCACCACCAAACCTTGATAGCGACATCTTCCTCGATCGCCTCGTAGTCCTGCGTCCAGAGACCGGATGACAGGTACTTCCAGCCGCCGTCCGCCAGCAGGCAGACGACGTGGCCTGAGTCCATTCGCTCGGCAACGCGCTGGGCCGCGCATACAGCCGCACCGCCGGAGATCCCGGCGAAGATGCCGGTCTTCTGCGTCAGTTCCTTCGTCGTGCGAAATGAGGTCTTCGAATCAACCACTATGCGGCCATCGAGCACGGTCTCGTCGAGCACCGGGGGAATATAGCCCTCCTCGAGACTGCGGAGGCCCTGTACGAGGTCGCCCGGGTGCGGTGCGGCGGCCACGATGCGGATCGCGGGGTTGTGCTCTTTGAGCCGCCGCCCAACGCCCGTCAGCGTCCCGCCGGTACCGAGGCCGGCCACGAAGACATCGACCTGCGGCAGGTCAGCAATGATCTCCGGCGCAGTGGTCTCGTAGTGCGCGTGAGGGTTCTCAGGGTTCTCATACTGAAACGGCATGAACCAGTCAGGGTGCGCGGCAGCGACCTCGCGGGCCATCGCGACCGAGCCGTTCGTCCCAAGGTCACCGGGCGAGAAGATCACTGCGGCGCCGAAAGCGCGCAGCAGCTCGATGCGCTCCTGGCTGACAGCGTCTGGCATCACCACCTTCACGGGATAACCCCGGACGCTGCCGATCATGGCGAGCGCGATACCTGTATTACCTGATGTGGGTTCGAGGATCGTCTGTCCCGGGCTGAGGCGGCCTTCGTGTTCGGCAGCCTCGATCATGAACTTGGCGATGCGATCTTTTACCGAACCGGTGGGGTTCTGTCCTTCCAGTTTGGCGTAGATGTGGACGTTCGGGTTCGGCGACATCGCCGCGATCTCGACGAGCGGCGTGCGCCCGACCATATCCAGCATGTTGCGGAAAAGCATCAGGCCTCCAGCTGCCATTAACCGCCGGCCAGCGCCGGGAGGATCGACATCTCGTCGCCATCGCTGAGGATCGTGTCCGCGCCTTGAAGGTAGCGGATGTCCTCGTCGTTCAGGTAGATGTTCACGAAGCGGTGCAACTGCCCCTGCTCGTCCATCACCTGTGCCTTGAAGCCAGGGTACTTTGCCTCGATGTCCGCGAGCACCTCGCGCACCGAGCCGCCGTCGGCGCTCACCTTGCGCTGTCCGCCCACCGCGTTCCGAATCACCGAAGTGACGTGTACCTGCACCGCCAAGTTGAACCCCCTCCATCGCCCGGTACGGTTCGCACCGAGGCGTGTAGCGATTGCTCCTAGTGAGCGCTCGCAGTACCCGGTGCGACCAGCGGCGGCGAGCCGCAGAACTGGTCGTAGTCGATGAGTTCGGTCACGGTCGGATGGTCACCGCACAACGGGCAGTCCGGGTCGCGCCGAAGCCGCATGGTACGGAATTCCATCGTGAGCGCGTCGACCAGCAGCAGCCGGTTGAGCAGCGGCTCGCCGATGCCGAGCACTTGCTTGAACACCTCGGTCGCCTGGATGGAGCCGATAATGCCGGTGATCGCGCCGAGCACGCCCGCCTCGGCACACGACGGCACGAGGCCGGGCGGGGGAGGCGTGGGGTAGAGGCAGCGGTAGCAGCCGTTACCCCGCTTGAAGACCGTCGCCTGCCCGTCGAACAGCAGGATCGAGCCATCCACCAGCGACTTGCCGGTCAGGTATGCCGCGTCGTTGACGAGGTAGCGTGTCGCGAAGTTATCTGCGCCGTTCACGATGATGTCGTAGTTCGGAATGATGTCCATGGCGTTGTCGGAGGTAAGCGGTGCTTCATACCCGATCACCTTCACATTGGGGTTGTACGAGTGCAGCGTCTCCTGCGCCGACAACAGTTTCGACTTGCCAATGTCCTCCGTCTGGTGCAGCAGCTGCCGCTGGAGGTTGGACAAGTCGACCGTGTCGAACTCGACGATACCGATCGTGCCTACACCCGCCAGCGCGAGGTAGATGGCGACGGGCGAACCGAGGCCGCCCGCACCGACGATGAGCACCTTGGCGGCACGCAACTTGCGCTGCCCGATTGAGCCGACCTGATTCATGATGATGTGACGCGAGTAGCGCATCGCCTCTTCAGCCGTCAGCGCCACGGAAGCCGTCGCGGGCACATCGCCGTCGCCTGCGCCACCGGCCAGCGCCGGGATCACTGCGACCTGATCGCCGTCAACTACCTCGGTCTCGGTGCCGCTCAACTCGTGAATCTCGCGGTTGTTCACGTAGATGTTGATGTGCGCGGGAATCTCACGCTCGCTGTCGTAGACGAGATTGTCGAAGCCGGGATAGCGCGTGTTCAGCGCGTCTAGGACTTCGGCGACGTTGTGGCCGTCGACGGAGATGTGCTCGCGGTTCTGCGTCAGCCAGCGAAATGGCGACGGGATGTAGACACTGATCGTCATTGCTGAGCCTCCGACCGTTCTCGATGCATCGCGTTCACAGCGCCACGCTCAGATAGCGTTCGCCGGTATCCGGCAAGATCGTCACCACTCGTTTCCCGCGGCCGAGCGCTTTCGCCACCTCGACCGCCGCCCACACGTTTGCTCCGGACGAGACGCCTACGAGGATGCCTTCCTCCCGGGTCAACCGCTTGGTCATCGCGAAGGCGTCTTCATCGCGGACAGACATGATCTCGTCATATATGTCCCGGTTCAACACACCGGGGACAAACGACGCCCCGATGCCCTGAATGCCATGGATTCCGGCCCGTCCGCCTTGGAGCACGGCTGCCCGCGCTGGCTCTACCGCCACGATACGCGCCTGCACGCCCGCGGCCCGCAGCACCTCGCCGACCCCGGTGATCGTGCCGCCGGTGCCGACGCCGGCCACGAAGGCATCGAGCCGCCCGCCGGTGGCTTCGAGAATCTCAGGGCCGGTGGTGCGCCGATGCACCTCGGGATTGGCTGGGTTATCGAACTGATGCGGCATGAAGTACTTGTGCTTCTGCGCCATCTCCTGCGCCGCGAAGACCGCACCGGTCATGCCTTCGATGGCGGGCGTCAGGATTAACTCCGCACCGAAACGCTCCAACAGACGCCGCCGCTCGACGCTCATATCCTCGGGCATCGTGAGGATCAGGCGGTAGCCCTTGCGTGCGCACACCATTGCGAGGCCAATGCCCGTGTTTCCCGATGTCGGCTCTACCAGCGTGTCGCCCGGCTTGACCAGGCCTTCCCGCTCGGCCGCCTCGACCATCGAGAGCGCGATGCGATCCTTCGCCGAGCCGGCGGGGTTTCGCGACTCCAGTTTTCCGAGGATTTCAGCGCCGTCCACGGGAGAAATCTGCTGCAACCGGACAAGCGGCGTCGCCCCGATCAGGTCGAGGATCGAGTCGGCAATGGCGGGCTGCTGCGAGGGGTGTCCCTCTGCGGTCATGGCTGCATCTCCACTGGCGTCAAATCGAGTAACTGGCCGCGAGTTGCCCAAGCCGCTCACGTTCGCGCACCGCAAGGTCGGCCATCGACACCGCCGCGAGGCGCACCCGCATATCGGCGTAAATCTCACGCCACACCCATTGCTGAGCGCAGACGGTGCTATCCTCATCCTCGTGGTCGAGACAGGGCATCGGCGCGAGGGAGCCTTCTAGCGCTTCGAGTACGTGCAGCAAGCAGATCGCGGCGGGCGAGCGGGTCAACTGGTGGCCGCCCTGCGGGCCCCGGGTGCTGCGGACGAAGCCGGCGCGCCGGAGTTGCGCGAGCAGGTGGTCGAGGTAGGCCTCGGGAATGTGCTGGCGGCGGGCGATCTCGGTACGCTGGACCGGCCCATCATCGCCATACATGGCGAGATCGATGAGGGCGCGGACGCCATAGTCACCTTTGCTGCCGATGATCATCTGGTCGTTGCCCCGCTACACACCGTGATTTTAGATTCACGACTAAACTAGTCAACATCATACCACGCGCACACGCAATCGCTGCTGCCAGCAAGCGATTCCCCCAGAGTAGAGCGATGACCCAGCAACCCAACACACCGATGGCGATCCGCAAGATTACGCCGGCAGACTTCGATGCGGTCGGCGCGATGCTCGGACGGGCATTCGATGACGACCCGGTGATGAATCACCTTGCGAAGCAGGACGCGCGGCGGAGCGAGCGCATTCGGCACCTGATGGACATCGCACTCCACACGCTGACCTACCCCTACGGCGAGGTCTACATGGGTGCGAACTGCGAGGGTGCGGCGCTGTGGAATCCGCCCGGTAAGGTGCCCCATGGCCTGTTGTTCAACTTGCAGATGCTCCCGCACATGGCGCGCATCGCTGGTCTCGGAGGCATCCAAAAGGCGATCGGCGCATTCGATTTCATAGACAAGAAGCACCCGCAGGCACCCGAGCACTACTACCTGGCCGTCATCGGCATCGAACCGTCGCGGCAGGGCACCGGCGCCGGCACGACACTGATCCGTCATGTCCTCGAACGCAGCGACCGCGAGGGCGTGGGCGCCTACCTCGAAAGCTCGAAGAAACAGAACGTGCCGTTGTACGAGCGCCTCGGATTCCGCGTCACCGAGGAGACCAACCTTCCCGGCGGCGGGCCACCGGTCTGGCTGATGTGGCGCGATCCGCAGTAGACGCGGCGCGACGGCCTAGCAGCCGCCCGCCACCGCCGGCACGATCGAGATTTCGTCACCTTCTTTGAGCGGGCTGGCGAGGCCGTCGAGGAAGCGGACATCCTCGCCATTGATGTAGACGTTCACGAAGCGGCGGAGCGCTCCGGTGTCGTCGCACAGCCGCTCGCGCATGCCGGGGAACTCAGCCTCAAGGTGCTGCACGAGTTCATTGAGCGTGCCACCCTCGGCCGCCACCGTATCACGCTCGCTGGTCAGTCCCCGCAACGGGGTGGGAATCTTCACTCTGACTGCCACTGCCGTACCTTCCTTACCCCTCGACCACATCGCCGAGGGCTGAATCGACACGGACGCCTTGCTCCTGCGCCCACTGGATGCTGCGCTCTATCTCGGTAGCCTCGCCTTCGAGTTCCAGCACCACCCAGCCGACGGAATTGTCCACGTCCGCCATGCGGATGTTGGTCACTACCTGGAACCGGTGCCCCATCAGGTAGATCACCGGCTGCTTGATCAAGTCTGGCTCAAATGTAAAGCGGACACGCTTGCTGGCCATCAGGCACCTCCGGCCGCGACGGCACGCCGGGCATCCAGCGCGGCATCGAATGCCGCAGTCGATGGCGGCACGCGTAGCGGCTCCACCAGTTTGCCTTGCACGGCCTCGATAGTCTTCAACCCACCGCCGGTAATGAACGCGACTGTCTCCTCGTCGCGGCGGATGGCCCCGCTTGCCACCAGGCGCTGCAGGCAAGCGATGGTCACGCCGCCGGCGGTCTCAGCGAAGATACCCTCGGTCTCGGCAAGCAACTTCACGCCAGCGACGATCTCGTCGTCAGTCGCCATCTCAGCGCCACCATGCGTCTCTTCCATCACCTTGAGCGCGTAGTAGCCGTCGGCCGGGTTGCCGATCGCCAGCGACCGCGCGATGGTATTCGGCTTCTGCGGCACGAAGTTCAGCGTGTCGTGCTGAAAGGCCGTTGTGATCGGCGAGCAACCCGCGGCCTGCGCACCAGACATACGCGTGTGCGGCGTGTCGATCAGCCCGACCTTTTCAAACTCCTGAAAGCCCTTCCAGATTTTCGTAAACAGCGAGCCTGACGCCATCGGCGCCACCACATGCTGCGGGGCGCGCCAGCCAAGTTGCTCGGCAACCTCGTACGCCAGCGTGCGCGAACCTTCCGCGTAGTACGGGCGCACGTTGATGTTCACGAAGGCCCACGGCCGCGTCCCTGCGAGTTCGGTGCAGAGCCGATTCACATCGTCATAGTTGCCGTCGACCATCACCAGCGTCGGCGCGTAGACCGCGCTGCCTACGACCTTGCCTGCTTCGAGATCGTCGGGAATGAACACAAACGCATCCATGCCCGCCGCCGCCGCGTGGGCGGAGACGGAGTTCGCCAGATTGCCCGTGCTCGCGCAGGCCATCGCCTGGAACCCGAACTGCCGCGCGCGCGCGATCGCCACACTTACCACGCGATCCTTGAACGACCACGTCGGGTTTGTGGTGTCGTTCTTGATCCAGAGCGTGTCGAGGCCGATCGCTTTCGCGAGCCGGTCTGCGCGAATCAGCGGCGTGAAGCCTGTGCCGATATCGACCTTATACGCCGGGTCACACGGCAGCAGTGCCTCGTAGCGCCAGAGCGTGGCGGGGCCGCGCGCGATGCTATCGCGCGAGACCGCTTCCCGGATGCCGTCGTAGTCGTAGGCGACTTCCAACGGACCAAAGCAGAACTCACATGAGAAGATCGGGGCGAGCGAATACTCCCGCCCACACTCCCTGCATCGCAGGGCCTGTTCGAATGACATCTTTGCTTCCACTCCCCTGTCGCCTCGAATGCGAGGCCGGCACATCGGCTGTGCTGTTCGTGCGTAACGCCCGACTCACGCAGAGCGCGAGCGGGCTAACGCATCACCATGCCGAGCACGCCGAGCGCCGGTCGATGACGGTGCAGCACACGGGAAGCGGTATCGATCAACGGAGTGCCTTTCAGTTCATCTCTCCCAGCGCAAACCGCTGGGACGGACTTGGCACCGTGGCCGTCCTGGCGAGGACGATTCGGTTGCCGTGGCTTCTTCGGGCCGCTGCCCTCCACCACTCTCGATGAACCGCACTAACCTGCGTGCGTGGGGACGAGGCTAGAATCTCACCCGCCGTTCTGTCAACGGGTAACCGCCCCGTAGGGTCTTCACGGCGTAGGCTCACCATATGGCCGACTATTTGCACGCGATCATCCTCGGCTTGGTGCAGGCGCTGACCGAGTTCCTGCCCGTGTCCTCTTCAGCCCACTTACTACTCGCGCCTCGCTTGCTTGGCACAGATCCCAACTCCCTGACCTTCGATGTCGGGCTGCACGCCGGCACGCTTACTGCCACCATCGCCTACTTCTGGCGCGACTGGACTGCCATTCTCGCTGCGACATTGCGCGATCTGTCTGTCCACGGGTTGCTGCTCTCCCATTGGGGCTGGCAAGGCCGCCTAGGTCTCTGGATCGTCCTCGGCACCATTCCCGCCGTTGCGGCCGGCGCTGCCTTCGACACAACCATCGAGGCGTACACCCGCTCGGCCTCGCTCGCCGGTGTACTGCTGATCGTCGTCGGTATCCTGATCGCCATCGCTGACCGCCTTCCGGCGAGCCTCCTCCGCCTTGAATCTGTCACCGGGCGACACGCGGGGTTGATCGGCATCGCGCAAGCCTTCGCGCTGATCCCCGGCGTGTCGCGGTCGGGCATCACGATCAGCGCGGCCCGCCTGATCGGCTTCGACCGCAACACCGCCACCCGCTTCTCCTTCCTGCTCTCGATGCCCGCAATCACCGGCGCGGCCACACTCAAGCTCGCCGAAGCAGCCTCGGGCGAGGTTGTCGTCGCGTGGGGGCCGATGCTGGTGGGCGCGGTTGCCTCGGGATTCGCGGGCATCGCGGTCATCCACTGGCTGCTGCGCCACGTGCAGACACACACACTCATGCCGTTCGTCGTCTATCGCATCGTGCTGGGTGTTGTCGTGCTGTCGCTGGCCGCCACAGGGACAATCTGACACTTAGTGGGTCAGCGCCAGCCGCACAGCGTTGATGTTGATCGGAGCGCTAGTGACCTCGATGCCATCCACCTCGATCACCGGAATCTCGAACAGATAGCGGCGTTCGAGGCCTGAATCGGTGTGGATATCGATCTCGCGTAGCGTAAAGTGGCGCGTCCGTTGGAGTGTGTGGAGCGCACGGGCCGCCTCCTCGCACAGGTGGCAGCCCGGAACACCATAGAGGATTACCTCGTGCGCGCTGCGCCCGGCAGTCACGTTCAGCCTCGACGGACGGGCACGCGGCCGGGAGGCGGGGGTGGCGCGGGCACTTCGCCGATTTGCTGACGCGGCCGCACGAGGCAGTACACGATGGCGGGCACCGATGCGATGAGCACCAGTACGGCTACGAACTGCGGCGTGCGGAGTCCCCACGCAACGATGTCCGAGTCAACGCGCAGGTTCGTAAGGACGAAGCGCAATAGCGAATAGCCGACAATAAACACGAGGAACGTCATTGCCGGCCGGTCGGGGAAGATGCGGAGCATCACCACAAACATCGCACCGAGCAACGCGAGCAAGCCCAGTAGTTCGTATGTAGTCGCCGGGTGGTGCGATCCCGCGGTGATTGAGTGCGCGAACGCCGGGGAAAGCGGGTGCGTGTAGACCACGGCCCACGGAAGGGCAGTCGGCAGCCCGAGGTGCTCACCATTGACAAGGTCACCCATGCGGCCGATCGCCAACCCGATCAGGATGCCAAACGCGGCGATATCGAGACCGCGGCCCACTGGATACTTGCGCCACAGCGCGAACAGCAGGGCGCCGAGGACACCGCCGAGCACCGCACCCCAGACGGAGATACCACCTTCGTTCAGCGCAAGGATGTCGCCCGGGCTCGCGCCGTAGAAGTCCCAATGCTCGGCAACGAAGAGAGCGCGCGCGCCGACGATGCCGCTCGGCACGCCAACCAGCGCCAGCGTGTAAGCCTGATCGGAGTCGTAGCGAACGACCTGCCCCATCCGCAGCGCGAGTTGCACGCCCGCGAGGATGCCGAACGCCGTGAAGAGCCCATGCCACGTCAGCACGAACCCTCCCAGCGTGAAGATATTGGGGCTCCACGGGATCTCGATCAGTAACAGCGGCACGGGCTCCTCCATCGAGGTATACGGTCACCTTCGATGGTACACGGGGAGCGCGTGAGGCTCTCGTTAGACGTTGCGCCGGCCTCGACTCCGCGCCACATCCGCAGCAGCGTGATGCGCACGCTCGGCGTACTCGTCACGGAAAGACTCGAAGGTTGCGTCCGCACCATAGCGGTGCCGCAACGCCGCGAAGCTCAGGCGGTCGAGGAGTGCAGGATTCTTCGGCAGCAACGAGCCGTGCAGATACGTGCCGATCGCCTCGTGGTACACCGCACCCTCGGTGCCATCGTCGCCGTTGTTGCCGTAGCCGTAGCGCACCCGGGCAAGCGGCACGCCTCGTGGCCCGAGGTAGGTGCGCCCGCCGTGGTTCTCGAAGCCCACGAGTTCGCCAACCTCGGGAATCGCCGCGTCGGCCAGCACATCACCGATGCAGCGAGGCGCACCAGGCGCAGGCGTGACCGTGATCGCGTCGAACACCCGCACACCGGGCAACTCCTCGCCTTGCGCGGTGCGGTAGAAGTCTCCGAACAGCTGGAAGCCACCACACACCGCAAGCATCGCCGTATCCGCGTCCGCCCAATCGCGCAGTACCGGGCCTTTCGCAAGGAGGTCTAGAGCGATTCTTCGCTGCTCACGATCCTGGCCACCGCCGATGAGTACGAGATCGGCCTCAACCGGTAGGGAATCGCCGATGCCGATCGGCAGCACCTCGCAGCCGATACCGAGGCGACTGCACCGCGCCTGCACCGCGAACAAATTGCCGCGGTCGGCGTACACATTCATTACCTCCGGGTAGAGCGTGACAATACGGACCGCGCGAGCGGGCGGGCGCGTCATGCCTGCTCCTCCCAGTACGGCTGCGCACCTGTGCGGCGCGCCAGTATCGCGCGTACCGCGAGCATCGCCGTGTACGTCGTCATCACCTCGACACGGCCGCCAGCAGGTGTCCGCGCGATCGCCGCATCGAGGGCTCGTTCGATGTCTCGCTCCGCTACCACCGGCTCAAAGCCGGCCAACGCGCAGCGCAACGCCATGTCGTCGGCGCGATCACCACCAGCGATCAGCGTGACCACGCGTCCTGCGATTCGCTCAATGTCGGCGTCGTATATCCATGACACGTCCTGCCCGTCCTGAATTCCATCGTTGAGCAGTGCCAACAATGTCAGCGGCTCGGTATTCGCCAGTAGCGTCCGTAGCACCTCGTTCATGCCGGTGGGGTTTTTTGCGAGCAGCAGCCGCACGTGGCGACCATCTACCTCGAAGCGCTCCTGGCGGCCAAAGGCAGGGCCGGACTCCGCGAGCGCACGTACGGTCGCTTCGAGTGGCAAGCCCAGCGCATGTGCACCGGCCGCGCAGGCGAGAGCGTTATATACCGAGTACAGACCCGCAAATGGAATCGCGACCTCGGCGCCGCGCTCTCCGACGCACAATGTGAACCTCGTCTCGTCCGCGCCGAGGCGCACGTCGCGGGCGGCGACCACCGGAACTGTGCGCGCGCGCGCGCATCCGGGGCATCTCCAGAGGCCGACGTGCCCCATGAATACTGCGTCGTAGCGGAAGGTTGCACCGCACCTGCAGAACCGCGCGTCCGAGGCGTGTTCCGCCTCGATGAGCGCCACGCCACGATCCTCGATGCCGAAGCCGACCACCTCGTTGCGCGCGGACTCGCCGAGCAGCGCGACTGAGGGATCGTCGACATTCAAGACCAGCGCGATCGGAGATGCGTACGCAGCCAACGCACGCTCCCAACCCTCGGCCACGGAGTCCACTTCACCGTAGCGGTCGAGTTGGTCGCGAAAGAGGTTGAGGAAGACCGCCGCACGTGGCTTCAACCGCGGCAGCAGCAGCGGCCACACTGCCTCGTCGAGTTCGAAGACGCCGAGGCGGCTACTAGCATCGGGGAGCGTCCCGGCCGGAGTCGCGGCGTCGACGAACGTGCTCGCAATGCCGCGCTCGAGGTTCGACCCGGAACGGTTCGTGAGCGGCTGCAGGCCCGCCGCACGCGCCGTGTTCGTGAGGAGGTGTGACGTCGTCGTCTTACCGTTGGTGCCGGTCACGGTAATGGCACCGTAGCCGAGTTGCGCCGCAAAGCGCTCGATCAGCCTCGGGGCGAGCGTGCCTGCTACCAAACCGGGTAGCGCCGTGCCGCCGCCGCGTCCGAGGCGACGTGCCGCTTCACCGGCGGCACGTCCCGCCAGCAGTGCGCCACGTTCCCGGAAGCCGATACCCGTCATACGCCCCGTATGTCTCCGGAAATGCAGACGCGCGGCTCGGCCGCGCGTCTTGGTGTATGCCGTAACACCTGACGGCTCAGGTCGTCTTGGTGCTGTCTCCGGTGCGCTCCGAGGTAGCGATCTTTTCATCAGCGTCCGGTTTCGGGCTGTTGCTTGCCTCGGAACGGAACTCGCGGATGCCCCGGCCCAGGGCACCACCAAGGTCAGCCACGCGCGACGCACCGAACAGCAGCGCGAGGATTACAAGCACGATCAGCAGTTCTTGCCATCCGAGTGTCCCAAACATCTCTGGCTCCTCCCGCGCGATCCGCGAATGCGGTCACGCACGCTGGCGACAACTACCGGGC
The DNA here is from genome assembly GCA_945903275.1 of Thermoflexus hugenholtzii JAD2. Taxonomy (GTDB): domain Bacteria; phylum Chloroflexota; class Dehalococcoidia; order UBA2979; family UBA2979; genus RH-chloro-G1. Next base: position 77,538 of record CAMDNW010000006.1, on the reverse strand, counting down.
TTACAGGATACGCCCATGCCGCCACAGCGGGTTGAACAACCGCAAAACGACCCCACGAGCGATCAGCCCGAGACGCGCTCGATGAATACTTCCATCACGCCACCGCAGATCTTGTCATCACCATCGACCGGCGTAGTGAGGTCGACTGTGACGACACGCGGCTTGCCGTCCGCCATCGTCTCCATCGCCTCCTGCCAGACCTCGGCTTCGCCACAGCCACCACCAATGGTGCCCGCAAACGTGCCATCCGGCCGCAACAGCAGGTGCGCGCCCGGCCCGCGCGGCGTCGAGCCTCGCGTGGTCGCGACGGTGGCCAGCACCCGGCGCTCGCCGACCGTCTGTGCCTGACGAATCTCAGTAAATAATTCTTCTTGCTGCATCGTTGGTCTCTCCGTTACGCCGCGATGATACCAAATCGCGGGACCAGCCCGCGAACCCGCCTAGAAGATAGCCGCGTATCACTAAATACCACAGGGAATCGCCCCTGAGGCGGCTGAAAAATGTGAGAACCGGCATATGCCGGTTCTCACACCACAGAGGGATACCCCCAAGGCAAGCCGTACACGCCTTGGAAGAGGCTGACTGAGAAGACGTCCACACGCCGTTTCCGGTGGTCGTCGCGTTCATCACGAACATGCATAGCATGCCACGCGGCGTATAGCACGCGGAATCCGTGGCTCTTCACCGGCTTGTATCCGGCATTGGCCGTTCTGCCTGCCGCCGACTGTTGAGCGTCGAGAGTTTCGTTCCCGTCCCGCCTTTCCGCACGAGCACGATCTCGGCGAGGATTGACAGCGCGATCTCCTCGGGGGTCTCCGCCCCGATATCGAGGCCGATGGGCGTGTGCACCCGCGCCAGCGCGTCGGCGGATATCCCCTCAGCCTGCAGATTCGTCAGCACCGTCGCCACACGGCGGCGGCTGCCGATCATGCCTACGTAGCCTGAATCCCGGGCAACGATGTGCCGCAGCGCCAGCGTGTCCTGCTGATGCCCGCGTGAGACGAGCACAAAACTCGACGTCAGGTCGATCGACATCTTGTCGATGACCTCGCCAAAATCCCCACAGAGGATTTCCTTTGCCATCGGGAATCGCTCGCTGTTCGCAAACTCCTGACGGTCGTCGATCACGGTGATGTCGAAGCCGAGGATGCTGGCGATCGAGGCGATCGCCAGCCCTACGTGCCCGCCGCCACAGATCACCAAGCGCGCGGGCGCCTCGAACAGTTCCAGCATGATGCGGGCGTCGCCGGACTGTGCCTGCGAGCGCCGCATCACTGCGCCATGCTCGCTGCCGACATAGAGCGTCTGCAGCGGCACGCGGGGGAAGGTCTCAAACATCACCTGCACCGCCTCGCGGATTGCGAGGTCGACGGGTCCGCTGTCGATCGCACCCAGCGTCGTGTTCTCGACGTGATGCCGGATCAGCATCTTCGTGCCGAGTTCGAGGCCGGATTGCTCGCCGACATCCATCACTGTGGCGACAGCCACCGGGCGGCCATCGCCAAGCGCCATTTCCACTTCTGCCACAATCCCGCGCATCACTTCGGAACGGTCGTTATTAGCCATCGAACCCCCTCAGCGCGAACACTATAACGAGCGCGTGAGCCATAACGGGCACCTAGACATTGAACAGAATGTTGATCACGTCGCCGTCCTGCACCACGTACCCCTTGCCCTCGGTACGCAACCGGCCGCGCTTCTTCAGTTCTGCGTTCGATCCTGCCTCGACCAGTTCATCCCACCGGGCAACTTCCGCGCGGATGAACCCACGTTCGAGGTCTGAGTGAATCTTGCCGGCCGCCTCGGGCGCTGTTGCGCCTCGCTGCACCGTCCACGCACGGCACTCGTCGTCACCCGCAGTGAGGAATGATTGCAAACCAAGCAGGGAGTAGGCGGCCTGAATCGTCCGGTCGAGCGGCGACTCGGCCGCGACACCGAGGTCACGACGGAACTCCGCTGCTTCATCCGGGGGCAGCAGGGCCAGTTCCGCCTCGATCTTGGCGCAGAGCGCCGCGATCGCAACACCAGGGCCGCCGTGCCGCTCGGCAAACGCGGCTTCGATCTCGCCCGCACGTCCGAGATCATCCTCAGCGATGTTGACAACCACCAGCACCGGCAGACGCGTCACGAACTGGTACGCCGCTAGCGCCTTCTGCTCAGGCTCGGTCAGCGTCACGGAACGAATCGACCGGCCGGCCTCGAGTTCAGTTTGCAGCCGCAGCAGCAGGTCGCGATCGGCCTCAATGCGCCCACGGTCGGCGGCTTTCATCGAGCGCATCTCGGACTCGATACGACTGAGGCGGCGCTCGATGAGCGCGAGGTCGGCGAAGGTCAGTTCGAGGTCGAGCGCCTCGATGTCACGGTGGGGATCGACAGAACCGTCCGGGTGAGGCACCGACTCGTCCTCGAACGCGCGCACCACGTGCACCACCGCATCGAGGCCGGCGATCTCTGCTAGGAAGCGGTTGCCCGGCCCCTCAGCACCGAATCCGGCGACCGGGTAGTCGACCCAGCGGATTTCCGCGTACGTGATCTTCTTTGGCTTGAACATACCGGCGAGAGCATCGACGCGTGCGTCGGGCACCCGCGCGATGCCGACGTTCGGTTCCTGCTGCGAGGAGTAGGCGCCGATCTGCGCTTGTCCTCGCGTCACGGCGTTGAAGAGTGAGGTTTTGCCCGAGCGGGCGATGCCTATGATGCCAATGTCCATGCCGTCAGTGTCAGCGTCGGGTGCAGCCTAGACAAGTCTCCGCTACCCGCTTGCCCACCTAGGGATCGTTGCTTCCGTCACGGAGTCGTAGAACGCGATGTAGGGTTTCACATCGAGCACTGGCGTCCCGTCGACGAGGTCAAGGCCTTCGAGGAGCAGCACGGCGCTTTCGATGGCGAGCAGGCGGCAGACCGTGATCGACACTGGGTTCGGTCTCGCGCCACCGCGCAGCGACAGCGCGCCCTGCAGCGGGAGGCGATTATTGCCTGCAGGGTAGGCCTGACGCCGCTCACGCAGTTCAACGGGAACCTGGCCAAGCCAGCCAATCACGATCACGTGTGAATAGTCCGCAAGCCCGAGCAGCGCATCGGCGAATTCCGGGCGTAGCCGCACCTCGCTCTGGACACGCGACCAATCCTGCCGCGTCAGTTCGCCGCCTGCGCCCGTGACCACGCCGATAGGCTCGATTTCAATCGTTTCCATAGGCCAGATTGTAGGCCGGATTGAGGGCTACGCAGGCCGCTTCCGGCAAGTCTGAAACGAACATCAGTGGTAAAATAAAGGCCTCTAACCAACATATCGAGGACGGCGCTAGCCCGGCTTGCAGCGACGGTGCGCGGGCGACGTAAGCGAGGACAGATGACGACTTCTTCCCAGCGCACCGCGCGTGCCGCCGCCGCCACCAGCGGGTACACCGCCAAGGACATCCAGGTTCTCGAAGGTCTCGAAGCCGTGCGGCGGCGGCCCGGTATGTACATCGGCTCCACCGACCAGCGGGGCCTGCACCACCTCATCTACGAAATCGTCGACAACGCTATCGACGAGGCGATGGCTGGCCACTGCGACCGCATCGAGATCACCATCGACGCCGACGGCCACGTCGTCGTGAAGGACAACGGGCGCGGCATTCCGGTCGATAAGCACGAGAAGACTGGCCTCTCCGCGCTGGAAACGGTGCTCACCGTCCTCCACGCCGGCGGTAAGTTCGGCGGTGGCGGGTACAAGGTCTCGGGCGGCCTCCACGGAGTCGGCGCATCGGTCGTGAACGCGCTCTCGGTTGACCTCGCGGCCGAGATTGCGCTGAATGGCGCGCTCTACCGCCAAGCGTACGAGCGCGGCGCGCCGAAGGCGGCGCTAGAGAAGGTGCGAGGCGCAAAGCCAGAGCACAACGGCACAACGATCCGGTTCCTGCCCGACCCGCAAATCTTCGAGACGATGGACTACGACTTCGACACGCTGGCCGCGCGCTTCCGCGAGATGGCCTACCTAACTAAGGGTGTCTGGATCAAGTTCGTTGACCTGCGCGGCGACGGCAATGAACGCAACTTCTACTTCGACTCGGGCATCGAGGCGTTTGTCCGCCACATCAACCGCGGCAAGAGTCCTCTGCACCCCGACCCCATCACGATGGAGTCCGAGCGCGATGGCATCTCAATCGAAGTCGCGCTTCAGTACAACTCCACGTTCAGCGAGTCCGTCTACTCGTTCGCGAACTGCATCAACACCATCGATGGCGGCAGCCACATGACCGGCTTCCGCTCCGCGCTTACGCGCGCACTGAACGACTACGCGCGCCGCGCCAAAATTCTCAAGGACGACGACCCTAACCTCACCGGCGACGATGTGCGCGAGGGTCTCTCCGCGGTGATCAGCGTGAAGCTCGGCGAGCCGCAGTTCGAAGGCCAGACGAAGACCCGCCTCGGCAACCCCGAGGTGAAAGGCATCGTCGACTCCGCCGTGGCGGCGGGACTCAACCAATACCTCGACGAGAACCCGGCCGTCGGCCGGCGCGTGATCGACAAGGCGCTCACCGCTTCGCGGGCCCGCGAAGCCGCACGTAAGGCGCGCGACCTAGTACAGCGCAAAGGCGTCCTCGAAGGCTCCATGCTGCCCGGCAAGCTGGCCGACTGCTCCGAGAACAACCCTGAGTTCGCTGAGATCTATCTCGTCGAGGGCGAGTCCGCAGGCGGTTCCGCCAAGAGCGCGCGCGACCGGCGCACGCAGGCGATCCTGCCGCTGCGCGGCAAGATACTGAACGTCGAGAAGGCGCGCCTCGACAAGATGCTGGCGCACGAGGAGATCCGCATACTCATCACGGCGCTCGGTAGCTCGTTTGGCGCGGACTTCAACGTCGACAAACTGCGCTACCACAAGGTGATCATCATGACCGACGCTGATGTGGACGGGGCGCACATTCGCACGCTGCTGCTCACGTTCTTCTACCGCTACATGCCGGCGCTGATCGAAGGCGGCTATCTCTATATAGCGCAGCCGCCGCTCTACAGCGTCACGCAGGGGCGCAACGTCACCTGGCTCTTCTCAGACGTCGAGCGAGAGACGTACCTGGCCGCCTCGGAACGCAAGAACGCGAACATGCAGCGCTACAAGGGTCTGGGCGAGATGAACCCAGATCAGTTGTGGGAGACCACGATGGATCCCACCAACCGCGTGCTACTTCAGGTGGAGGTACACGACGCCGCCAACGCGGATGACCTCTTCACGAAGTTAATGGGTGACGACGTGCCGCCACGCAAGGCGTTCATCATGACGCACGCGCTCTCCGCCACGCTTGACGTCTGATCTTTCCGCCCCCAGCGCCATGCCGGGCGCCACCTTCACCGTCGAGTTCGAAACGGACGAGGCTTGTCCGCACGTCTTCGCTGGCAGCCCAGCGGTCGTGCTGTTTTTCGTCTCTTGGGCGTACAGCCTCCGGTTCGGCGGCATGCACGAACTCGCGCAAGCGACACTGCACATGCAGCGCTATCACAAGGTCGACCTGCGCCCGCTGCTCACCTTCGCCGACCGCAACGTCGAGGATGACGACGACCAGTTCGCCCTTGATCACGCATGGCAGGACCCGGCGGACCTCGCTGCCTGTGCGCGGGCCGCGGCAGCCGCGCTTGAGTCAGATGACGACGACCTGCGCTCGTTTACGGCCCTCTACCTGCCCGACCTCTCAGACCGTCTTCGAGACATCGCCGTCATGTGCGACTGGGGCGCTGCTCGCGGTACACGGGCGCGCCTCGTGTTCACCCTTAGCCTGAATGAGGAGGAGTAGGCGTGGCTGATGCAGCGTCCTCCAATGAACTGCTTCGTCAGCGGGAGTACGAGCACTTCTTTGCCGATCGCGGCCTCGGCGGCACGATCATCCGTCTGGCGCTGAGCGCCGCCGGCCAGTGGGTGATCAACACACCGCTGATGCGGCTTCCCGAAGAGTTACGGTTGCGACCGGATCAGCATTGGCTGGACATCGGTTGCGGACGTGCGGCACTGCTGCGGGCGATCGGCCAGCGCGTCGGCTTCAACGCTCCGCCGATCGGCCTCGACTTCTCGCGCGAGGCGCTGCGGCTCGCAAGGCGCGATGGAACCGACCAACTGGGGCCGAGGCTCGCGCAAGGCAGTGCCACTGCATTGCCGTTTGCTAACGCATCGTTCGACCTCGTGACGTGCGGGTACATGCTGAAGCATCTGGACGATGACGAGTTCCTCGTGTTCCTCGATGAGGTGTGCCGCATCCTGAAGGGCGGCGGGCTGGCGCTTATCTGGGAATACGCACCCAGCGGCAGCGATACCCTCGATGCTTGGAACCGCCGCTTGCTCGGCGCTGAAGTGCGTAACCCTCACCTGCGGTCGAAGCGCACATTGATGCACACCGCACGTCTGGCGGGCTATGAATTGGTGCGTGATGCCAGACTCCGCCCGTTCCTGCTGCCGCCGATTCCGCGCGCCTCAATCTTCATTGGCAAGGCACCGGACGGCTGGACTCCACCGGAGGACTAGGCGGTTCTATACAACCCTGCCTCGTCAATTACCGCCCGTACCACGTGCGGTAGCAACACCTCCGTTGCCTGGCCCTCGCGTACCTGCGCACGTAGCGCCGTCGATGACACATCAAGGTTCGGCATCGCGAGGCGGTCGATGCGCGCTTCAATTCCTGGTAGCGCAGCGACAACCCCAAACGGCACTTCTGTCGCGCCGTCGCGCGCGGCGAACGCTAGCCGAGCGGCCTCCAGTAGCGTTTCTGGCTCGTACCAGTTAGGAAGATCGGCCAAGGCGTCAGCCCCGAGGATGAACCACCAGTCCCCGCCATCCGCGACCAGTGCCTGCATCGTTACGGAAGCGTATGACGGCCCCTCGCGTTCTATTTCAAGTGTACTGACCACAGCCCATTCGAACCCGGCGACAGCAGCCTCGGTCATGCGTAGCCGCACTTGCGCCTCGCTGACCTCGCGGCCCATTTTGCGCCACGGCAGGCGGGCAGGCACAAATAGCACGCGGTCGAGGTTGAGTTGCTGTCGCGCTGCTGCTGCCAGTACCAGGTGCCCGAGATGCGGCGGGTCGAAGGTGCCGCCAAGGACGCCTGTCCTCACCGCACCCATTCAAGTTCCACATCACCGATGCGTACCCGGTCGCCATCCTTCACGCCCGCGCGTTGGAGTGCACGTCCTACACCCAGCCGGTTGAGGCGGTCGAGCAACTCGCGCTTCGCCTCGTAGTCATCGACATCAAAGGTGCGCGCCAACCACTCGGCCGTCTGGCCTCGCACGACGGCCATACCCTTCGCGTCTCGCTCGACCTCGACGCGCCGCCGCTGTGGCTCGGGCCGCAGGATCGGGGCTGGCGCCTCATGCACCTCGCGCTCACGCTCAGCCCCTAGCACCCTCCAGGCCGCCACTGAGAGGTCATCTGTACCGACCCGTTGCTGGGCAGAGATTGCCATCCATGGCACGCCCAACGCCTCGATCTCCCCACGCAGCACTTCGACACGTATTTCTGCTTCCATGTCGTCGATCTTATTGAGTGCGAGTAACTGTAGTTTATCCGCCAGACCATGCCCGAACGCCGCCAGCTCAGTATTGATTAATACGTAGTCAGCCAATGGGTCTTCGTGCGTCATATCCAGCACGTGCACTAATACGCGTGTCCGTTCGATATGCCGCAAGAACTCATGTCCGAGGCCTACACCGTCACTAGCGCCCTCAATCAGCCCCGGCATATCCGCCGCTACGAATCGGTCGTGCCCGACGCTCACGACGCCTAGTTCCGGCTCCAACGTAGTGAACGGGTACGCAGCCACCTTCGGCTGGGCGGCCGACCATGCCCGTAGCAGAGTGGACTTCCCAGCATTCGGCAGACCTACCAGCCCAACATCGGCCAGTAACTTCAACTCGACCACAAGGCGTAGCTGGACGCCCTGACTACCTTTTTGAGCAAACATTGGCGTCTTGCGCGTCGCGTTCGCAAAACGTTTGTTCCCCCAACCACCACGGCCACCGCGTGCGATCAGCACACTCGAGCCATCAACCGCGAGGTCTGCGAGAATCTCGCCTGCCTCGTCGCCCTCCATTGCGGTACGGAACAGTGTTCCTACGGGCACATGCACGGTCAACATTTCGCCTCGTGCGCCGTGGCGTTTGTTCGGCCCGCCTCGGCCGCCGTCACCAGCGCGCACTCGCTGGCCATCGCGGAAGTCCCCTAGCGTCGAAACGCGCCTGTCGGCAACGGCGAGCACATCACCGCCCCGTCCGCCCTCACCACCATCAGGACCCCCCTGAGGAACAAACCGCTCGCGACGGAACGACACCGCTCCATCCCCACCCCGTCCACCTTCGACTTCAAGTACTACGCGATCGATCACTGGGTATGTTCTCCACATTGCAGGGGTTCGTGTGTACCCAGCTCATTGGGATTGATGGAAAAGGGTTCGTTCTGATCGTAGTAGTAGTAGAGGTGTGGAGACTGTTGATTTCAGTGAATTCTGCGGCGGCGCCTGAAGATGTCCGCCGTGTAGCCTGTGGAAAACCCTCTATGTTTGTCTCTACAGTGGTGATGTGTATAGGCATCTTATCTGGAATGCCTAGCAGGCTTGTAGTTCTTCCCGACGCTGTAAACAGCTTACCCCCGGTCGCTAGTAGTTTGTAGCCGCAGAGCGAACAGTAAAGCGAAGATGTATTTGCATTTTAATCAAAAGCAATATTGGGCGAAAGAACGATGAAATTGGCTACGCGGCTTGGCGGGAACGTTCGATGAGTTCGCGGAGACTCGCGATATCTCGTTTCGTCTCAGGATCTACGACTAGGGAGCGCTCCATCTTCCGCCACCCGTGGTGCACGGTGGAGTGGTCGCGATCCCCGAGTGAGTGTCCGATCTCGACGAGCGAACGCTGGGCGAGTTCGCGCATGAGATACATCGCCAGTTGGCGTGGGTAAGCTACGCGCTTCTCGCGGCTCTTTGACAGCAACGCGACACGGTCGATGCCGAAGTAGCGGCAGATCACATCCATGATCAGGTCGGGAGACGGCGGCAGCCTCGGCTCCTCGGGTTGGAGCGAGGCGAGCGCCGACTGTACCAGCTCTGGTGTCAGCGGCTCACTCGTGAGGCGTGCGTACGCGAGGATGCGCGTGAGCGAGCCTTCGAGTTCGCGGATGTTGTTCGTGTAGCGGGCCGCGATCATGTGGAGCACGTCGTCCGGGACGCGGGCGTTCTGTTCCATCGCCTTGGCCCGCAGGATTGCGACGCGGGTTTCCATATCAGGTGGCTGGATGTCTGCGATCATGCCCCACTCGAAGCGTGTCCGCAGCCGGTCCTCCAGATGCTGGATGAGTGCCGGGCTCTTGTCTGAGGTGATCACGATCTGGCGACCGTTTTCGTAGAGGTCGTTGAACGTGTGGAAGAACTCTTCCTGTGTTCCCTCTTTCCCGGCGATGAACTGGATGTCATCGATGAGCAGTACGTCGGCTGAGCGGTAGCGCAGCCGGAACTCTTCCTGTTTGCGCTGGCCGATCGCCGTGATGAGCTGGTTCGTGAACTGCTCTGCGGAGATGTACGCAACAGTTAGGCTGGCATCCATTGCCCGGTGACCGATCGCCTGGAGCAAGTGCGTTTTGCCGAGGCCGGCCCCACCGTAGAGGAAGAGCGGGTTGTAGAGTCCGCCCGGCTCGACAGCCACGCTTTCGGCTGCCGCGAACGCCAGCCGGTTGCCCGGCCCGATGATGAAACTGTTGAAGGTGTAGCGCTCGCGGAGGCGGGGCCGTGCAATCGAGGTCGCCGTACGGCTACCCGGCTCGCCGACGATTTGTAGTGCTAACGGGATAGAGGTCTCTCCGGTAGGCCGGAGCGCCTCGAACCGGATGTCGAGCGGCTCAGCGGCGAGTTCTGTGAGCGTGCGCACGATCAACGGGCGCATCCGCTTCTGCATCCACTCGGTCACGAACTCTGACTTGGTTCCGATTACCAGTGCGTGGTCGGCGATGCGCAGGCCTTCGGTGCCTTCTAGCCACGTGTCGTAGTTCGCTTGGGAGACGTGTTGGGCGAGGTGCCGCAGGGCCTGCTGCCAGAGGTCGGCTGCGTCGAAGGAGGCATTGCCGGGCAAAACGTCGGGCACAGCCGCCTCCAAAGCGCCTGCAGGGAGAAAGCCCGATCCCGAGACGCGACGGAGGCGTGCCGCCAATTTATCCACAAGTGTGTAACGCTTGTGGATAAATTGGCTAGGGAGCCGAGTTTGGTATCCCCTGCGGTAGTTATCACAAAGTTGTTTGGCCGGTACCACATCCTGCCGTAAGCGGATGGATTCACGACCGGGCCGGACAGTAGCATCGGCCGAGAAACGCGATCAAGGTGTTTATGTGGAGTCTTAACGATTTTCCCTGAATCGTAATGAACGCAAGAGTTTTCTGGTCTGTGTGCCATAATTGGAACTCGTCACCCATCCGGTGCCGGAATGCTCGCGTCGAGGGAGTGCATGGCCGATCCGCTGCTCCTTGCCATCGACATCGGTAATACCAGCGTCGCCGTTGGCGTCTACGACGGCGAAGACTTGGTCGCTACCTTCCGTATTGCCACCGACCAGGACAATCTGCCGGACGAGTACGCCATTCTGCTGCTTTCGCTCCTGCGTACTCGTGATATTGAGCCCAGTCGTGTTGGCGCCGCAGCCCTCTCGTCGACCGTCCCGCCGCTGATTACCACGTTTATGCAGGTTTGCCGGGACTACTTCAGGGTTGAACCGTTGATCATTGGAACCGGTGTCCGTACTGGTATCCGCGTGCGCTACGACAACCCACGCGAGGTAGGCGCGGATCGCATCCTCCATGTGGTAGCCGCCCTTGCGAAGTACAAGCCGCCACTGATCATTCTCGATATGGGCACTGCACTTGTTCTTGATGCTGTGTCACGGGAAGGCGATTACCTCGGCGGTTCGATCGCCCCCGGCATCGGCATTTCCTCGCAAGCACTGTTCGCGCGGGCGGCGATGCTCCGGCGGGTGAGTATTGAGCGCCCGGAGTCGGTGATCGGCAAGAATACGGTGAATTCAGTGCAGTCCGGGCTGTATTTCGGCTACGTGGAGATGGTCATGGGTATGATTCGCCGCTTCAAGGCTGAGATCGGCGAAGATGCCACGGTAATCGCCACCGGCGGGTATGCCCAATTGCTCATGCCAGACTTGGAAAGCGTCGATTCCTTCGAGCCCAACTTGAATCTTGATGGGCTCCGCCGGGTATGGGAGGCCAACCGATGACCGGCCCGCTTTCTGGCCGCCATGTTGTCCTTGGTATCAGCGGCTCAATTGCTGCCTACAAAGCCGCTGAGGTAGCCAGTCGGCTCGTCCAGGCGGAGGCAACCGTCGATGTCGCCATGACCAGAAGCGCGACCGAGTTCATTGCCCCGCTTACGTTTCGTGCTCTGACGGGCCGGGAGCCATACACCGATATCTTCCGCGATGGCGCCGAGGGCGAGGCGCACGTCGAACTGGCTCGCCGAGCCGACCTGATGGTGATCGCGCCTGCCTCGGCCACCACCATCGCCCGTCTCGCGCATGGTCTTGCGGAGGACTTCGTCTCGTTGACCGCGCTTGCTGTGGCGGCTCCGGTGCTCGTTGCGCCGGCGATGGACTCGCAGATGTGGGCGCACGCCGCGACGCAGGCGAATGTCGCGTTGCTGCGGCAGCGAGGCGTGCAGTTCCTCGGGCCCGCGGAAGGGCGGCTCGCATCCGGGCGTATCGGAGCGGGCCGGTTGCTGGAACCCGAGGCGATTGTCGCTCTCGTCCGCGCTCGCCTCGGTCGCGAGCACGGCGACCTCGCGGGCCGGACGGTAGTGGTTACGGCGGGCGGCACGCGGGAGGCGATCGACCCGGTGCGATATGTCAGCAACCGTTCCAGCGGCAAACAGGGCTATGCGCTGGCTGAGGCTGCCCGCGACCGCGGGGCGGATGTGATCCTCATCACGACAGCGTCGCTACCGCCTCCCGGTGGCGTGCGGGTCATCGCGGTTGAGTCTGCTGCTGAGATGCTGGAGGAGGTGCGGCATGCGGTGGTCGCCGCCGACGTGTTGGTCATGGCTGCTGCCGTAGCCGACTACCGGCCAGCTGACGCGGCTACCATCAAAATCAAGCGCGCCGACATGGGTGGCTCGCTCACGATTCCGTTGGTGGAGAACCCTGATATCAGCAAGGAAGTTACGGGCAACTTCGTGAAGGTCGTCTTTGCGGCGGAGACCAATGACCTCATCGACAATGCGATGCGCAAGATCGTCGCAAAGGGCGCTCAGTTAATCGTCGCCAACGACGTGTCGGCGACCGATGCGGGCTTTGCTGTGGATGACAACCGGGTGAGCATCCTCGATGCCGAGGGCGGTCAGGACGATCTGCCACTGATGTCGAAGTACGACGTCTCCGCGCGCATCCTCGACCGCGTCGTCAGCCTGCTCCGCCGCTAGCCTCGTGCTCGCCCTAGCGCGAGGTGAACGAGCGTCCGCACCGGCCGGCCGGTGTTCCCCTTCACCAGCACTCCAGTGTCGCGGTCGCTGTCCATCACGGCGGCGATGTCCATGTGTACCCAGGGCGTGTCGTGCGCGAACTTCTCTAGGAACTTCGCGGCTGTGATGGAGCCTGCAGGAGCGCCGCCGGTGTTCTTCACATCTGCTACATCCGACTTGATCAAGTCGCCATACTCGGCATCCATGGGCATTCGCCAGATGCGTTCGCCGGATACTGCTGAGGCGCGCTCGACTTCGGCGTGCAGCCGATCGTTGTTGGTGAACGTTCCGATGCGCACGTTCCCAAGCGCCACGTTCATCGCTCCGGTGAGCGTCGCGATGTCGACGAGCGCCGACGCGCCCTCGCGACGCGCGTAGCCCAGCCCGTCGGCGAGGACAAGACGGCCCTCGGCGTCTGTGTTCAGGATCTCGATAGACTGGCCATCCATCGCGTAGACCACGTCGCCCGGCTTCGTCGCGCTACCGCTTGGCATGTTCTCGGTGCAAGGCGCGATGCCGAGGACGTTCGTGGCCGGTTGCAGCCGCGCGATCGCCTGCATGGCCCCGAGCATTGCCGCCGCGCCGGTCATGTCGCCCTTCATGCGCTCCATGCCCGCTCCCGGCTTGAGCGAGATACCGCCGGTATCGAACGTGATCCCCTTGCCGACCAGCGCCAGCGGCCGGGCGCGCCCGCCGCCGCGGTGGCGCAGCACGATGAACTTCGGCGGCTGTACTGAACCATTCGCGACGGACAGGTACGACCCCATCCCGAGGCGTTCCGCCTCTGCGCGCTCGATGATCGTGCAGTCCAGCCCGCTCGCCTCGGCCAGTGCTTGCGCGCGCTCGGCCATGTGTGTCGGCGTCATCAGGTTGGCTGGTTCATTGCCGAGGTCGCGCGCGAGGTTGGTTCCTTCCGCCAGCGCGGTGCCTGTTTCGAGACCTCGGCGCGCCGCCGCGAGGCGTGTGCCAGTCGCCTCGATGAGCGTCACTGCGCTCACTGTGCCGCGCGGCCGGTCGGCCGCGCTGGTGTGGTGCTTGTCGAAGCGGTACAGCCCGAGGATCAGGCCTTCAGTCCATGCGCGCGCCGCTCCCTCGCCGCCGATGGCGTCTGAGGCCGCCTGTGTCGAGGTCGCCACACGTCCGGCGTTCAGCCCGCGTAATGCTCTCCCGAGGTTGCCCGCGCGGTTCCGGAATCCGTCCTCGGTGCGCGCGGTCGCGCCGCCAATGCCGTGGACGACCACACGGGCCGCGGGGAGCGCCCCGCGCGTTAGCAACGTGACGACCTCGCCCGCGCGGCCCGCGAAGAAGCCGCTTCGAAGCATATCTGCGATCGCACCGTCGAGTGCCGCATCGATCTGTGCTGCCGCGCCGGTAAGGCGCCGCTGTCCGTCGCCGACCTCGACGACTACGGTGTCGACCTGCTGATTTACGATTGAGCCACCGCTGACGGTCACGTCCATGGTTCCGGCTCCAGTTCACTGCGGGGCATCCCGGCCGTTCGATGTGTGCGCGAGCATAGGCAGGGCCGCCAGACCCGACAACACGAACGCTTGGTCAGGCCGGATCCCGATACCAGGCGAAGCCCAGCATTCCCGGCCCGAGGCGTGTTGCCGCGTGCCGTGTCAGTGGTGCGAGCACCACTGACACGGGTGCGAGCGTTCGCGCGACCCACTGTGCTAGCGCTTCAGCAGCTGGTGTTGTGCCGGCGTGATGTACCGCGACGTGCAGCGCCCCCTCGCCTGCCTGAGCGGCGGCACCGAGGTGGTCGCGGAGGAGTTTCAGTCCGAGGTCACGTCTCGGTGGTTGGGCGAGCACCTCGATGTGCTCGCCAGCGAGCCGGACGATAGCCCGTGCGCCGAACAGCCCCGGTGCTCCAGTGATCTCTACGAATTGCGGGTGCTCGAGGAAGGCGACCACCTCTACGGCATCGCGCACCACTGCCGCCGCTCGCTCCGCTTCGTCGAGGCCGCCACCAGCTTGGACGGCGTTCGCGGCGGCGACGGCCTGCCAGCCGCAGCCCATTAGCGTGGCGTTGGAGCGGTACAGCCGGAGCGCCCGTGTCATCGGCGACATTTGGCCTACCGCCTCGACGGCACCCTGGATGCGAGGGCCGCCGCCGTAGCCATCGCCGAGGCCGAGATAGAGGATTTCGGCTGCCTCGGTGGAGGCGCGTGCGAACGCCTGGATCGCTCCGGCAGGTTCCACTGGGGCCATGTCGCGGCGCAGATCGCGTCCTGGCTCTTCCTCGCGGAATGGCTCAGGCTCCAGCGGTGCGGTGAGGATCCCGAGATTGGTGCGGAGTTGCTCGGGGATGCAGGCGTCGGCGTCGGTGAGGATGGCGAGGCGGGGCAACGTGGGTGGGTACTCCTAGGGTTTGCCTGCTTCGGTTGGCTATGCTAGCGTACTGATTGCGCAAGAGGCCCAGCGGGGCAGCGCTGCCGGTAGACAACCGGCTCCATGACGTGTGGGATGTGAAGACGGCACAGGCTCTGGCCTCAGCGCGCCGACGCCCCTAGGACTGATACGGACTCGATGCAGACTACTGAACAAAAGGCCCCGATCATCAGTGAATTCGCGCGCTTCCCGGGTGACACCGGGTCGCCCGAGGTGCAGGTCGCGCTCATGACGGATCGCATCAAGACTCTCACCGACCACCTGCGTCAGCACCGCCACGACTTTGACACTCGCCGTGGTCTGCTCATGCTCGTCGGCCAGCGCCGGCGACAGCTCCGCTACCTGAGCAACACTGACGTTGAGCGCTATCACGCGCTCCTCGCCCGCCTCGGGCTGCGCCGCTAGGTACCCGTCCGGTGCCCGTGAGCTGGCCGCTGGTCGGCAGGGCCAGCGATCTCGCCGGCAACCTCGAGGATCGAGGACGTTCATTTCGGAAGTTCGATTCGCCGTCATGACATGTCTGCCTGTACCACGGCGGACTGCTGCGGCTTGATGCGTCTTGTGAGACGAAGGAAGAAGGCATAGTTGGCACCACAGGTTCGAACGTTCACTACCAACATTGAAGGATTAGAAGTCGAGGTTGGAACCGGCCTCCTCGCACAGAACGCGGATGCTTCCTGCACCATTCGCATCGGCGACACGATGCTTCTCGCCACCGTCTGTGACGGCGAGCCCCGCCCCGGAATCGACTTTTTCCCGCTCACGGTTGACTACGAAGAGCGGATGTACGCCATCGGCAAAATCCCCGGCTCGTTCTTCCGGCGCGAGGGCCGCCCGGGCACCGAGGCCACCCTTGCCGCACGCATGACCGACCGACCCATCCGCCCTCTCTTCCCGAAGGGCTACCGCCGCGAAGTGCAGGTTGTCCTGACGCTCATGTCGTCTGACCGGCAGAACCCCGGCGACGCTTGGGGTACGACGGCCGCCTCGATCGTTCTGGGTATGTCGAAGATACCGTTCAGCGGCCCCGTCTCGTCCGTGCGCGTCGCGCGCATCGATGGTGAATTCCGGGCGTTCCCGACGTACGAAGAGATCGCTGCCGCGGAACTCGACATCACCGTTGCCGCCACCGAGCACTCCGTCGTGATGATCGAGGCCGGCGCGAGCGGCGTCCCCGAGAGTATTGTCCTTGAGGCCATCGCGTACGCGAATGGCATCATCCAGCAGCTCAACGACCTCCAGAAACAGATCATCGCCGCCATCAACGAGCCGAAACTCACATACGAGGCGCCTGCGGGCACCTCCGAGGTGTTGCGGCAGCAGGTGGAGAAGTTCCTCGCCGGTCGCGACCAGCAGATGCTGGATGCGGTCAAGGCAGAGGGTTCGCGCGGCATCGACGAACTGACGCGTGGCGCGCTTGAGGCGCTGACCGCCGCTGGCGTTGACCCGTTGCCGTCCTCGCGTGATGTGCAGGCCGCGATCGATACCTACGTGAAGCCGTTCGTTCGGAAGCGCATCCTCGACGAGAACAAGCGCCCGGACGACCGCGCAGGCGACGAGATTCGCGAGTTGACCGCTATGGTTGGCTTGCTTCCTCGTGCGCACGGCTCCGGCCTGTTCCAGCGCGGCCAGACGCAGGTGCTGTCCGTCGCCACGCTTGGCCCCATGGCCGACCGTCAGCGACTGGACAACATTTCGCCTGAGCCGTTCAAGCGGTGGATGCACCATTACAACTTCCCGCCGTTCTCGGTCGGTGAGGCGCGTCCGCTCCGCGGCGCAGGCCGCCGCGAGATAGGTCACGGTATGCTGGGCGAGCGCGCCATCGAGCCGGTGTTGCCGAGCGTCGAGGACTTCCCGTACACGCTGCGCTGTGTCTCCGATGTGCTCTCGTCCAACGGATCGACATCGATGGCCTCGATCTGCGGGTCGGTGCTCGCGCTTATGGACGCGGGCGTGCCGATCAGCGCGCCGGTCGCTGGCATCGCGATGGGCCTTGTGGCCGACACGAATGGCGACAACTACCGCGTGTTGACCGACATCGCGGGTATTGAGGATGCGTTCGGCGACATGGACTTCAAGGTCGCCGGTACTGCTGAGGGCATCACGGCCCTGCAGATGGACATCAAGCTGCAGCGACTGCCCGCTGGCCTGCTTGAGGCGGCGCTGGAGCAGGCGCGGGTCGCGCGCATGGCCATCCTCGCCAAAATGCACGAGGCGATTGCGGAGCCGCGCAACGAGCTCTCGCCGTACGCCCCGCGTACTGAGGTGATCAAGATCGACCGCGAAAAGATCGGCGCGGTGATTGGACCCGGCGGCCGTGTCATCCGTGGCATGGTTGAGGCGACTGGCGCGACCATCGATGTCGAAGACGACGGTACGATCCGTGTCGGCGGCAGCGACCCCGAGGGCGTGCGCCGTGCGCTCGACATGATCCGCGGCTTGACCAAGGAAGTGCAGATTGGCGAGGTCTACGAAGGCCCCGTCACGCGCATCATGACCTTCGGCGCGTTTGTGGAAATTCTGCCCGGTAAGGACGGTCTCGTCCACATTTCGGAACTCGCGCAGGAGCGTGTGAACCGTGTGGAGGACGTGGTTCAGATCGGCGATGTGGTGAAGGTGCTGGTCGTCGAGATCGACAACCTGGGCCGTATCAACCTCTCGCGCCGCGCGCTACTGGAAGGCGGCGAGGGCGCGGACGGCCGTGTCGGCATGGGTGACATGGGCGAGCCCGAAGAAGTTCAACAGTTCGAGTTCGATGAAGACGAGATTCCGCGCCGCCCGATGCCGGGTGATATGCCGCGGCCGATGGTCGGTTCGCGTCCTTCCGGCGGCTACGGCGGTGGTGGCGGTAATCGTGGCCCGCGTCCCGGTGGCGGTGGTGGAGGCGGCGGCTACGGCGGTGGTGGCGGTAATCGTGGCCCGCGTCCCGGTGGCGGTGGTGGTGGTGGCTACGGCGGCGGCGCCCCGCAGGGCGGTGACCGTCCTCAGGGTGGCGGCAACGGCGGCGGTTTTGGCAGCGGCGGCGGCTACGGTCGTGGCCGAGGCCCGCAGGGTGACGGTGGTGGCAACGCCGGTAACTCCGGTAACGGCGGCGGCGACGATCGCCCGAGCGGCCCGCCCGCTCAGCGTCCGCCGTCCGGCGGCCGTCGCTGGTAATTGCCTTCGAGGTATGCACGAGCGTTTACACTGCGCCCCGGATATCCGGGGCGCAGTTGTGTTTGGAGCACCACCATGATCCGCGTTGCAGTCAGCGGGAACGGGCAGATGGGCCACACCGTCGTGGTGGCGGTGGAGGCGCAACCGGACATGGAGGTCGCCGGCATCATTGAGCCGAAAGGCGGCGCGACGGAGTACCGCTCACCGAGTGGCGCGTCGTACGCGGTGTATGTTGATGCCGCGGCGTGCTTTGCGGCGACGTACCCAGATGTCGTCGTCGACTTCACCAACGCGCAGTACACGCCGGTGCTGACGGCTGCCGCGATCCCGGCGGGCGTCCGCCCGGTGATCGGCACGTCCGGCATCCAGGCTGCGACTGTTGAGGTGATGCGCACCGCGTGCGCACAGCACCACCTCGGCGGGGTGGTCGTGCCGAACTTTGCACTCGGTGCAGTGGTGCTGATGTACTTGTCGGAACTCGCGGCGAAGTACTTCGACACCGCGGAGATCATCGAATTGCACCACGACCGCAAGGTGGACTCGCCATCGGGCACCGCCATTGCTACTGCACGCATGATGCGCGCCGCACGTGGCAGCGACTTTGTGCATCCTGATTCGACGCTGGAGCACATCCCGGGCGGGCGAGGGGCGTCCGAGGGCGGCGTCGGACTGCACTCGGTGCGGCTACCGGGCTACGTCGCCGCGCAGGAGGTGATCTTCGGGGGGCAGGGGCAGACGCTTACGCTGCGGCACGACACGATCGGGCGGGACTGCTACATGCCGGGTGTGATCCTCGCGATCCGCGAGGTGATGCAGCGCGACGCACTTGTCGAGGGGCTGGACGCGTTGATCGGGCTGAAGTGACCGCTGCGGATCCCGGTCTTGTTGAGCGCTTCAATACGCGCATGGCCGTGTTGTATGAGGCCGCGAGGCAGAATGCCGCGTTCCTCGCGGTGCGTAACCAGCCGACGCTCGGCCCCGGGGATGGCTTCCCGCTCGCGCAGACGATTCTTCGCAACACCAACACGACCGAGGCGTTCAACGAACTGGTTGCTTCTGGCTGCGAGGCGCTTACCGTCGAGTTCTTGGTCCTCCAGCACCCCTACTCGCAGCTCTTCAGCGTGCGCGAGTTGAACGTTGCCCGCCGTCGCCTCGGTCAGCCGATGGAGGATGCCGAGACGCCCGAGGCGGAACTGACGGCCCGCTTCGAGGAGCGGATGCGCGGCATCTACGACACCGCGAAGCGCGATCTGTACTACGACGCCCGCCACTTTGCGCGGCTGATCGAGGCCCACGGGGGTGTCGGGGCGGCGCGGGTGATCCTCGATACGCCAGAACTGGCGGGGGGCATCGGTGAACTGGCCGCTGCTGGGCGGGCCGACTTGAGTGTCGAGGCGCTCGTCTCGGACGGGACGTTCGCCTCGCTGTTCACCGCGGAGGAGATGGCGGTCGCGCGGTCGCGGCCTGCCAGCTTGTAGGTTGCCTGCACATCGCGTGCGCCTCGTGTATCCTGACGCGGCTATGACGAATCAGGCGCTCACCACGAAGACCAGCAAGGTCACCAAGAAGCAGCGCTAGCCGCGCCCCTGCTCCGAGGCCCCCTGCCTCGATACGCAGGGGGTGGAGAGGGGCAGTTTTATGCCGAAGTCACGACCAAACGTAGCCGTCATCGGCGCCACTGGTGCAGTTGGGGATGTGTTCCTGCGCGTCGCGGAGGAGCGCAACTTCCCGCTGAACAGCCTGAAGCTGCTCGCGACCGCCCGCTCCGCCGGCAAGCGCCTGCGCTTCCTCGACGCGGACATCGTGGTCGAAGAGACGACTGAGGCTGCGCTGAAGGGCGCTGACCTTGTGTTCTGTTCGGCGACTTCGGCGGCATCGAGGCAGTACGCGCCGTTCATCATCGGCGAGGGCGCGGTGATGATCGACGATGGCTCGGCGTTCCGGATGCAGGCCAACGTGCCCCTTGTGATTCCCGAGGTGAACGGTGAGGACGTGGAGTGGCACGAGGGGATCATCTCGATCCCCAACTGCACCACGACGCCGCTCGCGATGGCGCTGCATGCGATGCGCCAGGTCGCGCCGCTGCGTCGTGTCACGGTCGCGACGTATCAGGCGACCTCGGGGACAGGTGCGGCAGCCGTTGAGGAGTTGCGGTCGCAACTCGCGGCGTTCGGTCGTGGCGAGCCGATCCCGCTGCCCTCGGTGTACCCGCACCAGATCGCGATGAACGTGCTGCCGCAGGTCGATGTCTTTGGTGAGGACGGCTACACCGCCGAGGAAGCGAAGATGCGCAACGAGACGCGCAAGATTCTGCACTTGGACGGCCTGCAGTTCTCGGCAACCTGCGCACGCGTCCCGACCATCGTCGGGCACGCCGAGGCGGTACACGTCGAGTTCACCGGCCCAGCGCCGCTGGCCGCGATTCGCGAGGCACTCTCGAAGCAGGCCGGTCTCGTGGTGATGGACGACCCGGCGAATTCGGTTTACCCGATGCCGCTGAACACGGCAGGAGATGACCGGGCGTTCGTGGGCCGGCTGCGGGTGGACGAGTCCACCGACTACGGCATCGCGTTCTGGTGCGTCACGGATAACCTGCGCAAGGGCGCGGCCACCAACGCCATCCAGATCGCCGAGGAGCTCATCAAGCGCGGGCGGCTCTAGACAGCAGCGCCTCCAGATCTGTCCACGCGCTGGGGGAGGGACTCGGAGCGGAGGCAGTTGTGAGTCACGAGGCGATCGAGCGAATAAACGAGGAGCGTGAGCGGTTGGTCGCGCTCGTGCGCGATTGTTCGGATGACGATCTTTCTGTGGCTGCTGGTGACGTGCGGATCGTGAGTTCGGCACTTGCGCACATGGCGTTTGGGGATCAATTCGCGAAGCTGCTGCTTGAACGACAGTTGAGTGGGCGCGATGCACGCACCGACGTACCGGAATGGCACTGACAGTACCTGCCGGTGCCTGCCCCGTACCTGACGTACCAATCCAGGTAGCGGGCGCGCTACCATGCTAGTCCGGTTGCTTACGCAGCCGACTTCCTAGGAGGTATGTGATGGCGAAGGAAGCAAACTTCGGGCGTGTGCTCACCGCGATGGTGACCCCATTCAGCGCGGACGGGTCGCTCGACCACGAGGCGATTGGCGACCTCGCGCGGGCGCTGCTCGCCTCGGGCTCCGAGGGGCTGGTGCTCACGGGGACGACAGGCGAGACACCGACATTAAGCATCGAGGAGCAGGTGGAGGTCTGGCGTACGGTGCGCAAGGCCGTCGGGCCGGATGCGACGTTGATCGCGGGTGCCTCGACGAACTCAACGTCGGAGTCGCTGGAGATGGTGCGCGAGGGCGCCAGCGCTGGGATGACGGGCCTGATGTTCACGGTGCCGTACTACAACAAGCCGCCTCAAGAAGGGCTGTTCCGTCACTTCAAGGTGCTGGCCGAGGCGACCCCGCTGCCGTGCATCCTCTACAACATTCCCGGGCGCACCTCGCTCAACATGACGGCGGAGACCACGCTGCGGTTGGCGCGTGAGATACCGAACATCGTCGGCATCAAGGAAGCCAGCGGCATCATGGAGCAGGTGCGTGCGATCACCAACGCCGCCCCGGAAGGCTTCCGCGTCTGGTCCGGCGACGACTCCGCCACGCTGAACGTGCTGGAGCAAGGTGGGTGGGGCGTGGTCTCCGTCGCGAGCCACCTCGTAGGCGCGCAGATCGGCGAGATGATCGCGACCTACGTGCGCGGCGATGTCGCAGGCGCGCGGGCGATCGAGGCGCGGTTGATGCCACTGTTCGACGTGCTGTTCATCGAGACGAACCCGATCCCGGTGAAGTTCGCGCTGAACCACGCAGGCGTTCGCGTAGGCGGGCTGCGGCTACCGATGATTGAGGCCTCGGAAGCCGTGCAGGCGAAGGTGAGCGCGGAGATGGCGAAGCACCGCCTCGATGTGGCGGTGCGGGTGTAGTGCGGCCTAGACTTCTCGGTAGAGCATTTCCATCGGGAAGCCCCAAGTCACGTTAAGGCGTGCCTGCTAACGAACGCAGCGTCCCCTGCCGCGATTCCGCTGTAATAAATGCGGCGAGCTCCTTATCGATTAAGGTTCGCGAACCCACTCCGCCCACTGCGCTCGTAGCCGCGTGCGGGCGCGATCGAAGGCGATGTGGTCGCCGTAGTAGCCGCCGAGGACGCCCGCGAGCGTGCGGCCACCGATGAGCAGGATGAGCGTGTAGACGATGGTCGCGGGCAGCAAGTGCGCGCGTAGATATGGGATGCCGAGGACGATGGCAAGACCGCCGATGATGGCGATGATGAAGCCCGCGTAGGCGAACGAGTTCACGATGCTGCTCTCAGTCTTGCGCTGCTGACGCAGCATCTCGATCACTTCGGCGGGAATCTCGTCGACGGGCGCGCGGGTTGCGGTCGTCTCGCCGCAGTGGGGGCAACGTTCGGAGTCGCGGGCGAGCGGCGTGTAGCAGTTGCCGCAGAAGGTGCCGTGGTTCGGCGCTGTGCCGCGCGTGACGGCGACGATATGCGCTTCGAGACTCTCGCTGAATAACGGGCACTCGTCGTGCGGCTGGTAACGCTGTTCCACGCTCACGAGGCTGTCTCGGTCAGTTCGCGGGTGCGGCTGAGGTGCATGGCGAGTGCTTCGGGCACGCGCTGGCCTTCGTCTCGCCAGCGGGCGGCGAGGCCCGAAGTGAAGGGCATCACCCAGACCTCGGCCCCTTCGAGAGTAGCGGGTAGCTGCTGTCCCCAGCCGGTTGCGGCGCGAAGGTCGGGGAACACATCATCGCACTGGCGGCCGCCGGTGAAGCAGATGATGCGCGGGCTTGCCGCCGCGATGCGCTCGCGGAACCGTGGTATCGCCTTGATGACCTCGGCGCCGGTGACCTTGCTGCTATCGGTGACGACGCGCTTCACCACGTCGGTAAAGCCGATGCCGCACGCCTCGCTGAGCCACGAGTCGTCCTCGAACGTCACGTCGCGCGGGGCGAGGCCGCTCGTGGAGAGGGCGCGCCAGAAGCGGTTGCCGGAGTGGGCGTAGTAGTGACCGCGGCGGGCCGATTCTTCGCCGGGGTTGATGCCGACGAAGACAAGGTCGAGGCCGGGGCGCAGCAGGTCGGGGCGCGTCGGTAGCATTGCCACGTCAGCGCGGTTCGAACGAGAACATGTGATTCCCGAGCGCCACGCCGAGGAAGATCATCGCCACCGAGGTCAGCAGGATCAACATGGAGAACAGCATCGACGCGCGGCGGGCTGCCTCCAGCGCGCCCGGGTCGGCCTCGCCACGCTCGACCGCCTCGGAGGCCGCGCGGATGCGGCGGCCGAAGACTGCACCGTGGATGCCGATGAGGGCGATCAGCACGAGCAGCATCGTCATCTTCGTCACGAAGATCGTGCCAAAGCGGAAGTCCATCATGTTCTCGCGTACGTCGGGATCGATGAGTGACGAGTTCAACTGGTACATCCCGGTGAGCACCAGTCCGGCCAGCGAGACCCCGGAGAGAAAGCCGAAGCGCTGCGTCACCACGCGTGTGACGCTTCGCCGTAGGCCCTCATCCTCGATGAGCCAAGTCGAAGGAATGACTGCGAAGAACAGCAGGAACTGTGGCCCGACGAGAATCGCGGCCAGCAGTACGTGGAAGCTGAGAACGAGTGTGTCCATTGGGGAGCCGTTCTAGCCGAGGGCCTGGCCGAAAATATCGCGCGTGACGATTGCCTGCTCGCGCTCGGGTCCGACGGAGATCATGTCGATGGGCGCCCCAATCAACTGCTCGATACGGCGGACGTACTCGCGTGCGCGCTGCGGTAGATCGCTCATGCTGCGCGCTTCGGTGACCTCGTCGCCCCAGCCGGGGAGTTCTTCGTAGATCGGCTGCACGCTCTGCATCCCGTGGAGTGAGGCTGGCAGCGCGTCTATGCGCTGGCCGTTTAGTTCGTAGGCGACACAGACTTTGATGCTTTTGAACTGCGAGAGGACATCGAGGCGCGTGAGCGCGACCGAGGTCACACCGTTCTGCCTCGCGGTCGAACGGGCTAGGACGCCATCGAACCAGCCGGTGCGCCTCGGGCGGCCGGTAGTCGCGCCGTACTCGCCTGCGCCGCGGTCGACGCCGTGCTCGCGCAGCGCGGAGCCGTCCTGGTCGAAGAGTTCGGTGGGCATCGGGCCGTTGCCGACGCGCGTCTGATAGGCCTTGTAGACGCCGACCACGCGGCGAATCGCTGTTGGGCCGATGCCGACGCCGATACACGCGCCCGCTGCCACCGAGGCCGGCGACGACGAGGTGACGTATGGGTAGGTGCCGCTATCAAGGTCGAGGAGCGCACCTTGCGCGCCTTCGAGCAGAATTTGTTCGCCGCGCTCATGCGCATCTTGCACGAGGATCGAAGTGTCGGTGATGTACTGGCGCAGCCGATCTGAGTAGTAGTGGAACTGGTCGCGAATCGCCTCGAAGGCTAGCGGCTCGCCGTCGTAGAGTTGCGTGATGACTAGGTTCTTGTAGTCGAGCACCCACTTGAGTTTGCGGTCGAATTCGTCGGACTCGAAGGGGTCGGGGCTGACGAGATCGATCATGCGAAACCCGAGGCGCGCGGCCTTGTCGATGAATGCGGGGCCGGTGCCAGTGCCGGTGGTGCCGATGGCGTTTTCGCCTCGCATCGCCTCGTCCAGGCGGTCGATGACGGGGTGCCACGGCATCACGAGTTGCGCGCGGTCGCTGATCTTGAGGCGCGACATGTCCACGCCGCGGCTTTCGAGCATCGAGATCTCGTCGATCAGTCCCTGCGGGGCGATCACCATGCCGTTGCCCATGATGCAGGTCTTGTCGGCGTAGAAGATTCCCGCGGGCACTAGGTGCAACGCGAAGCGGCCGAGGCCGTTCACAATCGTGTGGCCCGCGTTGCTGCCCGCCGAGTACCGCGCGATCATCGTGCAGTTCCGCGCAAAGAAGTCGACGACGCGGCCCTTGCCTTCGTCGCCCCACTGGCCGCCGATCACTACCGTTGCTGGCATGGCCCTGTCCTGGCGGTGAAGCCAGGCTCCTCTCGCACACAGTCCGGCCCAACGCCGGGTTCGTTTCACGCACAGTCCACCGAGGTATACGGCGGATAAGCAGAGACAGTCTGGGGATGCCGCTGGTCGCGGCCCGCGGGATCATACAGCAGCCCTCGCCGAAAAGAGACACACTGCTATGTGAGGTGTCATGGATATCCGTCTGATACTCACGCGTACGGGAATGATGCTGGCGGTCGCCCTGACTGCCGCGGTGCTCCTCGGCTGTGCGGCGCAGGTTCCATCGCCGGTTCGTAGCCCGCTCGCCGAGCCGCACGGGACGTTCGCTACATTGCCGCCGCTCGTCACCGCCGTCCCCACGGTGCGCGGCGAGTCTCCGCCGCCCGCCGCCGAGGTCGAGCCGGCGGCGGGCCGGGCCACCGCGCTGCTTGCTGAGTGGCTTGCGGTTCCCCAGCGCGAACTCGTCGTTATCGCTGCCGAGGCGGTCGCATGGCCGAGCGCATGCCTTGGTGTTGAGCATCCCGGCGTGGCATGCGCGAGCGTGATTACGCCCGGTTTCAAAGTGTTGTTGCAGGATCGGCAGGGCGGTATCCATACGGTGCACCTCGACGCTGGCAGCGGCGGTGCGCGGTGGGCGGGCGAGACGCGGTCACAGGCAGTGGTGACCTCGGTCGACCGCGCGGCGCAGCGAGTCACGGTGGAGACGGGTAGCCGCGTGCTCATCCTGCGCCTCGTTCCCGGCACGCAGTGGTTCCCGACAGGAGGGCAGGCCGCTGCGCCCGGATCGCGCGTGATGGTTGCGTACGACCCAAGCGGCAGCGCCAGCGCCATCCCCATCGCTGCGTGGATTATCCCTGTCTCGTGAGCGCCGAACTGATCACCGAGGTAAAGCGGCATCCGAATGGCAGCGAGGCTCGATTCGAGTGTCCGGTATTGCGGCGGACTGCCTCGATGGTGGCGGTGCGCGGATTCACTTTCGATCACCGGAAGTGGGGGCGGTGCGACTCGTATGGCATGTTCTGGCCGCGGCGGGCCTACAACTGCTACTACGTCGTACCGCGCGATGCGACGCAGCCGACATCCGCCCGCTTCGACGTATTACGCGACACGCGTGTCACCGCCGACGAGATCGCGTACATGGATCTGTATCTCGATCTCTGGGTGGTTGGGGACAACCTCGAATGGCAGGACGAGGACGAACTTGCCGAGGCGGTCACCGCGGGCAAGATCACGGCCAGGGACCTCGCGATTGTGGAGCGGGCGCGGTCGGTGCTGACGCGTGGACACACGCGCGTCGTGGCGGAAGTGCGGCGGACACTGTTGGACGCCGGGGCACCGATCCGTTAGCGGACGGCTACTTTCTCTCTCACGGCGATCGCCTCGGCTCGCGAGATCACCGCGCGTGCTGCATTCTTTGTGCGGCGGTCGACGATGTGCCCCGCCACAACGCTGGACTCGTCGCCCCGTTTGCGTAGCGCGTCCCACTCTGCGGCTACGAGGCGGGCGGTCGCGACTGTCTCGGGGTCGGGCGTGAATAGCCGGTTGAACCCTTGCGCCTCGGCGTCCGACGCGACCACTACGCCTGCTGCACCGTGAGCATGTGCGCTCGTCGCCAGCGCTGCCCGAGCTCCCGCATCGATGCCCGGTGCGGCCAGCAGCCAGACGATGCCTGCCGCCGTGCAGGTTAGCGCCAGTTCGCTCATGGCATGTTCTAGCGTGTTGAAGTGTGCTGCCGCAGCGCCGAGTAGCCCGAGGTCGCGTGCCAGCGCAGTCACATCGAGCACTACAGCGGAGTGTCGGTCGATCGCCTCGATGATCGCGGGCAGCAGCCGTAGCCCCGCCGCTGAGTCGATATCCGCGATAAGCCGCACGGTTCCCGGTTCAATGCTGCGGCGCATTTCTTGTTTCCGGATGGCCACGTCCACGGCGCGCGAATCCTGAGGCTCGACCGTGCCTGCCAGCACGACTGCGGCGAGGTTGGCCCGCACGATCGACTGGATGTCGCCTTCGGTTGCGCCGGAACGGGCATCGGACACCCGTGCGAACACGATGCGGCCGGCGGAGGCGAACGCCTCGGCTGCCCGGTTCGCGCTACGTCGTGCGTTTGCGCGATCCGCGTAGGCTGCAGGACTTGCGAGATCGATGATCACCGCGTCCGCCGTGCTGTTGCATGCGGCATTGAGTGCGCGCGCGTCGCGCGCATCGACAAGTAGACTGGTGCGGAGGGCGAGTGTGCTCATCTAAATCGTGACCTCTCCGCTGATTGGCCTGCCTGCCTCGATATCTCCGAGAAAGTCCAGCACCGCCTGTGTCCACTCTCGTGGCCGCTGCGCCGATGTCCCGTGTGTGCAGCCGGTCAGGCAGACGACGCGTCGCTGCGGTAGTCCATTTGCGAGACGTGCGACGCCCCCGATCAGCCGCTGATCATGCTCACCGTATAGCACCAGCACAGGCACCGTGAGCGACGGCAAGGCTGGGGTCAGGTCTGGCCGCTGGGCCATCGCGAGGAACGCGCCGCTCACTCCCGGCGGTTCGATGCTGTCCGGTTGGCTTGGGCCGCGTGGCGCCGAGTCGGAGAGGATCAGCGCCCGCGTCCGTGCCGGGTAGTCCACGGCGTACTGCAAGGCAATCTGCCCGCCGAACGACATCCCGCCGATGATCGTATTGCTATCGATGCCTGCATCCGTGAGCACCGCGTCGAGGTCGGTCGCGAATAACGGCATGGAGTACGCCTCGGGCGCCGCGGGCGTGCTCGATCCACCGTGGCCACGTGCGTCCCAGAGGATGAGCCGGTGCCGCTCGGAGAGCGGCGCGCGCTGTGGCCACCACATCCCGCTATCGACGCCGAAGCCGTGCGCCAGAGCAATCGCGGGCCCTTCGCCAACCGCCTCGTACGCGATCTGCACGCCACCCGGCCGGGCGACCGAGGGCATCGCTAGCCCGCGAGGATCGTCGCGAGCCGGTCTTCGTTAGCCGAGGGGCCGACTACCGCAATCGCGAACTGGCGTGGCCCGATCACACGCCTCGCGACGCGCTGGACATCAGCGGCGGTCACTGCGCGCAATGATGCGACGGTCTCTTCGATGGTCTCCATCACGCCGTCTTGCAGCAGTTGTTCGCCGAAGCGCTGGCCGTAGGACATCGCGGTCTCGAACGACAGGCGGAAGCTGCCCGACGCGTAGTCGATCGCCCGCCGTAACTCGTCGGCCTCGACTGTCTCGTCCACCATCCGCCGCAACTGTTCCACGATGACCTGGAGTGCCTCTTCCTGCTGGGCGCGGGTGACGCCAGCGGAGACGGTGAACGAGCCGATGTCCTTGAACCTCGAGATCCGCGAGCCGACGGAGTACGCCAGTCCGCGCCGCTCGCGCACCTCTTCGAAGAGGCGGGAGGACATCCCGCGCCCTAGAACGGTGTGCAGTATCTCCAGCGCGTAACGGTCTGGGTCGCGCCTAGGTAGCGCGTGCATCGAGAGTGCGACCTGTGTCTGCTCGGTTTCGCGCTGCTCGACGACGATGCATTCCTGGGGCAACCCTTGCGTTGCGGGTGAGATGGTGGCAGCAACCCCTCGCGGCAGATCGCGGAAGGCCCGCTCGGCCGTCTCAACGACTTGGCCATGCTCGATGTTTCCGGCGACCGAGAACACTGCATTATTCGCCGTGTAGTACTGCGCCATGTGATCCATGAAGTCGGGCCGTTGTAGCGCCTCGACGGTTTCCAGCGAGCCTGCCACCGGCCAGCCGATCGGCTGGTCGCCGAATGTAGCCTTGCCCAATAGTTCGCCGACCCACGCTCCCGGGTTATCGTGGCTGCGCCGGATCTCCTGCTGCACGACCGTCCGCTCGCGGTCAATCTCTTCCTGCGCGATGAGCGAGTGCTGGATCGTGTCGGCGACCACTTCGATGCTCATGCCGGAGGCCTCGTACGGAACGATGTTCCAGTAGCAGGTCAGTTCGTGTGTGGTGAAGGCGTTCAGGGTCCCGCCAGCGCCCTCGATTGCCTGACTGATCAACTGGGCCGTCGGCCGCTGCGTCGTGCCCTTGAACAGCATGTGCTCCAAGTAGTGCGAGAGGCCGTTCGTCCGGGTGTTTTCGCCTCGTGAGCCGATGCCTGTGAAGAACGAGGCAGTGGTTGCCTCCGCGCTCGGCAGCGATGTGGTGAGTACGCGCAGGCCGTTGGCGAGCGTCGTGACCTGTTGGGTGTTCGCCACTTGAGTCCCCTCTCGGGCCGGATGCGATGGCGGCTGTGTGCGCTGGAATTGCGGAAGGATAGAATACGGTGGGCTGTTCGAGGGCGGCAAGGTGACGCGTTTCCGTTGACGCCCCGCCTGACGTGGACGAGGATTGTCCGTGTCCCCTCCTCCCCACCACAAGGTAGCCCGAACATGACGAAGTACATCTTCGTGACCGGCGGCGTTGTTTCGTCCGTCGGCAAAGGCATTGTCACGGCCTCGGTAGGCCGCATCCTGAAGTCACGAGGCCTCCGCGTCTCCATCCTCAAACTCGACCCCTATATCAACGTCGACCCCGGCACGATGTCGCCCTACCAGCACGGCGAGGTCTATGTGACCGACGACGGCGCTGAGACCGACCTAGATCTTGGCCACTACGAGCGGTTCCTCGGCGTCGATCTCGCCCGTTCCAACTCCACCTCGACCGGCCAGGTGTACGAAGAGGTCATCCGCAAGGAGCGCCGCGGCGACTTCCTCGGCGGCACTATCCAGCCGATCCCGCACATCACGAACGAGATTAAACGGCGTATTCGCGCTGCCGGGCAGGCAATGGGCGCCGATATCGTGCTGGTCGAGGTTGGCGGCACGGTGGGTGACATGGAGGGCCAGCCGTTCCTCGAAGCGATCAGCCAGATGCGTTACGCCGTCCCGCCGGAGGACACACTCTCGATTCACGTCACGTTGCTGCCGTATCTCGGCGCGACCAAGGAACTGAAGACCAAACCGACCCAGCACTCCGTCCGTGAACTGCGCTCGTTTGGCGTACAGCCGGACGTGATCGTGACCCGTTCCGACTTTCCGGTGGCACGCGCGCTCCGCGAGAAGATTTCGCTCTTCTGTAACGTGGAGCTTGACGCCGTGATCGCGCTGGAGACGGCGGAGTCTATCTACGAGGTGCCACTGTACCTTGAGGCTGCCGGAATGTCCGGGATCATCGAGCGTCACTTGGCGCTGCCCGCCGGCCGGTCCGACCTAGAGGAATGGCGCTCCTTTGTGGAGCGTCTCCGCAGCCCCAAGGCGACCGTCCGTATCGCCGTCGTCGGTAAGTACGTCGAGTTGCATGACGCGTACCTCTCTATCAAAGAGGCGCTCATCCACGCAGGAGTCGACCACCACGCAGGTGTCGATCTGCACTGGGTTCACTCCGAGGATCTCGAAACCCGCACTGCCGAGGAAGTCATCGGTGACGTGGATGGCATCCTGCTCTGTCCGGGCTTCGGCGACCGGGGGCTGGAAGGTAAGATCGCAGCCGTCCGCTACGCCCGCGAGCAACTGATTCCATATCTGGGTGACTGCCTCGGCATGCAGATGCTTGTCTGTGAGTTTGCCCGCAACGTCGCGGGAATGCCCGGTGCCAATACCACTGAGGCTGACCCGCGTACGCCGTTCCCAGTGATATCGCTGCTTTCTGAGCAGCGTGGAGTCGCAGATCTCGGCGGTACCATGCGCCTCGGCGGTTACCCGTGCCGCCTCGTGGCGGACACGAAGGCGCACGCCGCCTATGGCGGTGCGCCAGTGGTTCGCGAGCGGCATCGCCACCGCTATGAGGTGAACAACGCGCTGCTTCCGCAGTTGGAGAAGAAAGGACTTATTGCCTCTGGCTGGTCGCCCGACGGCCGCCTAGTGGAGATCGTGGAACTACGCGACCACCCGTGGATGGTGGGTGCCCAGTTCCACCCGGAGTTCACCTCCCGGCCCAACCACCCGAATCCGCTGTTCCGTGGATTCATCGGGGCGGCGCTGGAATACTCCGGGAGACGGCAGCGAGCTGCTGCCGGCTCGATCGCGTGACACTGTTCCGGCTGCTGCATGTGCTGGCGCTGCTCTGGATGACGGTTGGCATCGGCGCGGTCGTCGTCCCGATCTGGCGTGCCTGGACCGCGAAGGAACTTGAGATCAAGGTCATTCTGCTGAGTGAGGCTCAGCAGAATGAGGCGCGCTGGCTGATTCCCGGGGTGATTGCCACGGTATTCACCGGTTTTGGCTGGGCGGCGGCTGCGGACGTCAATCTGGTGCTCACCGGCTGGCTGCTTGCCAAGGAGCTGATCTTTGCGCTTGATGTTTTCATCTTCATCCCGCTGATGGGCGTCGGTCTTCGGCGGGTGCGCCTCTTAGCGTTGCAGGCTCAGAAGACCGGCGCGATGACCCCAGAACTTCAGAGTGCTCTGGATGACAATGTGCCGGTAGTCTTTGGTACGGTACTCGCCGTTACGATTCCGGTACTTGCCGCGTTGGCGATTGTCCGCCCCTTCTAGGGGAGGCGCCCGAAGGGGGCATTTGTGCGCATCTTCATCGACACGGCGAACACCGCCGATATCCGCCGCGCCGCCGCGATGGGCGTGGTGGCTGGCGTGACCACCAACCCGTCGCTGCTTGCCAAAGAGGGCGTCGAGTACAAGGGTCGCGTCCTCGAAATCGCGGAGGTCGTGGACGGCCCCATCTCTGCCGAGTGCATCTCGATGAGCGCCGACGATCTGGTGGCTGAGGGCAGGCGTATTGCTGCCTGGCATCCCAATGTGGTTGTCAAGGTTCCTATGACCGAGGCGGGTCTGAACGCCATCAGCCGTCTTTCGGCGGAGGGCATCAAGGTCAACACGACTCTGATCTTCTCCGCGAACCAGGCGTTGCTCGCCGCACTTGCCGGCGCGACGTACGTATCCCCGTTCATCGGCCGTCTCGACGACGCGGGCGAAGACGGTATGGAAGTCGTCCGCGACGCTGTCCAGATTTTTGAGACGTACCACCTGCCGTGTCAGGTGCTTGCCGCCAGTATCCGCAGCCCGCGTCACGTGACCCTCGCCGCGCTGGCTGGCGCGCATGTCGCGACTCTGCCGCCCGACGTGCTCTTCCAGATGGTGAAGCACCCACTCACCGACTTGGGCATCCAGCGCTTCCTCGCCGATGCGGCTAAGTACACTCCGGTCTAGGTAGCTGCTTGTTGTTATGGAGAGGGTTCGCTATAATCATGATTGTCCAAACAACCCTCGGTCGGCCGCGCCACACACCTTTCGGCGTGGGCTCTTAGAGCACGGTATTACATAAACATATGGCACGAGGTCCTTCCCGCAGCAGCGCCACCGGCGATGCCCCAGAATTCCCAGACGAACCACAGGTCGAACGCCGTGGTGTAGAGCGCCCCGAGCGTAGCGGCATAGTCGCGCTCAACATCACCGAACTCGAGAGCCGCCCTCGTGAGGAGTTGGTCGACTGGGCCGACAGCCTCAACATCGAGAACGCGACTGTGCTGGCGAAGCCAGAACTGATTTTCCGCATCCTCCAGCACCAAGCCGAGCGTCAGGGCAACATTTTCTCCGGCGGCGTCCTCGCGATTGTCGATGACGGTTTCGGCTTCCTCCGCGGCCAGCGGCTGATTCCCGGCCCGAACGATGTCTACGTCTCGCAGACGCAGATTCGCCGCTTTGGCCTCCGCAACGGTGACTATGTCACCGGCCAGGTGCGTCAGCCGAAGGACTCTGAGAAGTATTACGGTCTGCTCCGCGTCGACGGCGTGAACGGTCTTGACCCGGAAGTCGCGAAGCGCCGTCCGTACTTCGAGAACCTGACTCCGATCTTCCCTGACAAGCAACTTCGGCTTGAGACCGACTCCATCGAACTGAGCCAGCGTATCGTCGACCTCTTTGCCCCCATCGGCCGGGGTCAGCGCGGCCTGATCGTCTCGCCGCCCAAGGCTGGTAAGACGATGCTGCTCAAGTCGATCGCCCACGGCATCGCGATGAACTACCCGGACATCCACCTCATGGTGCTGCTCATTGGTGAGCGCCCCGAGGAGGTCACTGATATGCAGCGCTCCGTCCGGGGTGAAGTGGTGGCCTCGACCTTCGACGAGCCGGTCGAGGATCACACACGCGTTGCCGAGGTCGCCATTGAGCGTGCCCGCCGCCTTGTGGAGGGCGGCGTTGATGTGGTGATTCTGCTCGACTCCATCACTCGCCTCGCACGTGCCTACAACCTCGCCATTCCGACGAGTGGACGCACCCTCTCAGGAGGTATGGATCCCATCGCGCTCTATCCACCGAAGCGGTTCTTCGGCTCCGCCCGCAACACGGAGGAGGGCGGATCGCTCACGATCATCGCCACCTGCCTCGTTGAGACCGGCTCGCGCATGGACGATGTGATCTTCGAGGAGTTCAAGGGTACCGGGAACATGGAGCTTCGTCTCGACCGACGCCTGCAAGAGAAGCGTGTCTTCCCTTCGATGGACATCTTTGCGTCATCGACCCGCCGCGAAGATCTGCTCTTCGACGATGAAACGCTCCGTCAGGTTTGGCTGCTCCGCCGCATGGCTGCCATGATCGGCGATCAGGGCACCGACGCCACCGAGCGAGTGCTCGAACGCCTCTCGAAGACCAAGAACAACCAAGAATTCTTGGACACACTCAAATCCGAAGTCATCTAGCTGTCGGGAGTGCCTCTATGCGGAGATCGGCTTTCTGAGGCTGTTTTACCCGCATTGCTGAGTATCGATGTTCAGCAAAACCTACTCATTTCTAACGTAATGGCCTGTGGATATTCAGGCGGTTCTAAGTGGTTTGACCGTGCTACGATCCAGCAGTCGAACGTGTGTGCGCCGGTTCACAAGGTGGGCAGTGTGGCGTCGCGGAAGCCGGTGAAGAGGCCTGCCGATTTCTGGTTCACCTACCCTTATTCCGCCAGAGAGGCGACGATTGAGTCGCACGCTACTGCGTGCGCAAAGGTTCCCGTCCCTCGCTCCTGAGGTCACTCACTCTCGGACACTCCAATTCCGCATCGGCATCCACGCTATTGTTGCGGTTGTGCTCTTCGCCCTGACCTTTGTTGGTGCGCAGTACCCGGCTGCGACTGGTGCCACCAGCACCGCCCCGGTGCTGCAGGTCGCTGCGTTCTCGCTGCCGGGCATTGCTGCCGCAGCGCCGACCCTTACGGTCACGAAGCTTGAGGCCGCTGCTGTCCCGCTGACTGTCGTCTCACCGGCTGTCCGTCAGGAGACGGTGCTCCGCGCCTCTGACGGTACGCAGCAGGCCATTAGTGCCCTTGGCGAGCGTCAGGCCGCTGGCAGCAACGGCGGCGACCGCGTCGCAGCCGCTCGTGTGCAGGAGCAGTTGCCGCTCTTCTACCGATACGATGTACAGCGAGGCGACACAATCTCGGGCATTGCCTCTCGCTTCGGCATCGATTCGCAGTACATCATTTGGAACAACGTCGACATTATTTCTGACCAGCACGTCCTTGCTGCCGGCGAGAAGCTGCAAGTTCCGAGCGTTGAAGGCATCCTGCACCAGGTGAAGGTTGGCCAGACGCTTACTGACATTGCCAGCCTGTATGAGGCGAAGACCTCCGAGATCATCGGCTTTGGCGCTAATGGTTTATCCAACAACCCGAACCTTCTGCAGGAGGGTTCCACCATCGTCGTTCCGGGCGGCAAGGTCATTCCGAAGCCCGCTCCTGCCGTCCGGCCGGCTCCGCCAGTCATAGTGGCGGCTGCCGCTCCCGGTGGCGCTCCGCAGCAGCCTGCGCCCTCTATTGCTAGCCGCCCGCAATCCCGCTCCGGCTTCGTCTGGCCGGTCATGAACTCAGTGACATCTTTCTACGGCCCCACGCACCCGCTGGGTATCGACATTGAGGCACCCTACGTCCCGGTGTCCTCTGCCCGTGCCGGACAAGTGGTATTCGCCGGCGGCGATCCCTGCTGCTCCTACGGCCTCAATATCGTCATCCGCCACGACCAGGGCTTTGAGACGCGCTACGCGCACCTCTCGTCCATTGGCGTGAAGCTCGGCCAGTGGGTCGAAGTTGGCCAGTTGATCGGCGTGAGCGGCTCCAGCGGCCGGTCGACGGGCCCGCACCTGCACTTCGAGGTGCTGCTCAACGGTGCGATTCAGAACCCGATGCTCTATATGCCGTAGCGCTTCCCTGACTCAGTCGGTTCGTTTCGTCGACGTTCATGCAGCAGTGGATGCGTTAGCCGCGCAGGTCGAGCAGTACAATGCGCTGCGTCTCGCCGACGCCTCGCGGCTGGATCGAGAACCGTGCCACGGCGGCTTCGGACTCGATGCCGGCTGCGGTCAGAAAGGCCTTCAGGGCCGGGTCGTCGCTTGCGCTGCCGTATCCCACCGGGATCGTGATTGCTGGCTCCAACATGCGTACGGTGCGAGCGGCGTCGTCTGCGCTGAGTCCGTGCTCGCCAATCGGCACCACCAGAATATCCGCGTTCGAGAGCATCTCCGCTTCTTTTTCGGTCGGCGGGCCGCCGATTGCACCTAGCTGAGCCAGATGCAGGCCCTCGGCCTCGATCAGGAATGCAGTGTTCCGGTCGCGCTGATCACGAGGCGTCCCGAGCAGTGAGGTGGGCAGACCGATGATTTGGACGCCTTGCACCTCGTACTCGCCGGGGCCTTGGATTACTAGCGGTGTGCCTCGCACTCCGGCGATGTGTCCGTGGCGTTCGTCGTCGTGGCTCACCGTTACGATGTCTGCGTTTGGCCGCCCCATGTCTAGGCTGCCCTCACGCTGGTATGGATCCATGAGCAGCGCGGCCTGACGCGTACGCACGCGCACACAGGCATGGCCAAGCCAGGAGATATCCACGTACGCCTCCGGATCACTGGAGAGGGATCGTAGCGGTCAGGTTGGCCTGTCGCCACCGCTCCGAACGACTGTTATCGCTCGCGCAGAGCCTCTTGCAATTGGAGGAGCGTCCGGTGGTGCAGTGCCTTGATTGCGCCCTCGGTGCGCCCCATCTGTCGGCCGATCTCCATGTTGGTTGCACCTTCTACGTATTTGAGCGCCAGCAGCCGCTGCCGGTCGGCCGAGAGCCGCCGTACTGCCTTTCGTACCCGCTGGATATCCTCGCTTGTCTCTAGGCTCGCCTCTGGCCCCGGCGTGTTCGCTGGCACTCCCATTGCGTCGTCGAGGCTGGCCGTCGGTGGCCTGCGGCCCCGCGAGCGGTACCAATTGGCCAGCAGGTTGTGGGCGATGCTCATCAGCCACGACCCGAATTTCGCCCCCCCCCCGCGATATCCATCGAGGTTGGCGAGGGCGTTGAGAAACGTCCGCGAGGTCAGTTCTTCGGCGTCA
This sequence comes from Thermoflexus hugenholtzii JAD2, assembly GCA_945903275.1. Classification (GTDB taxonomy): domain Bacteria; phylum Chloroflexota; class Dehalococcoidia; order UBA2979; family UBA2979; genus RH-chloro-G1. The sequence continues at coordinate 41,214 of CAMDNW010000006.1, read as the reverse complement.
ACCGGGCTGCTAGTGCGGGAGAGCAGGTAGCGATAGACCCGGTCGGCGTAGGCCTCGTACAGCCGCGCGAAGGCATCGTCATCCGGGGGCGATGCCTGATCGGACGGCCGAGAGGTGGGCGACGGTTCGGGGGCACGGGTGGCCACGAGTGCTCCTGTGGATGGCGGGATCGGTCGCTCAAGCGGCCCGGAGTATAAGCGTCTGCACTGAGTCCGGCATTGACCCGGTTCATGGAGGGCTACTACAATCTAGCAGTTAGCACTCGCGTGGTGAGAGTGCTAAGTGGAGGAAACGGTGCTCACCTCACGTCGCGCCGAGATTCTGGGACTGGTTGTCAACGAATACATCGACACGGCTGCGCCCGTCAGTTCGCGCGCTCTGGTCGACCGCCACGGCCTCCGCGTCTCTACGGCCACCATCCGCAACGAACTCGCCCGCTTGGAGGACGAGGGTTACATCGCCCAGCCGCACACCTCTGCTGGCCGCGTGCCGCTCGACCGCGGTTATCGCGTCTACGTCGAGGAGTTGATGGCGGAGTATCCCGTCGGCGCAGAGGAGCAGCGGACGATTGAGCACCAGTTCCACCAAGCACCCGCCCGTGTTGAGGACTGGCTCAGTCTGGCGGCCAACGTGCTCTCCTCCTCGGTGGCCAACGTGGCGGTGATCGTCCGTCAGCGCGGCCCCGCCGCTCGGCTTCGGCACGTCCAGCTCGTAGAACTGCAGGGTGAGACCGCCTTGCTGGTCGCCGTCATGGACGACAGCCGTGTTCAGCAGCGGGTCGTCGTGCTCTCGCGCCCTGAGGATCGCGCTGCCCTAGCCGCTCGTGCAGAGCGTCTCAATGCTCACATCGCCGGGTATGACGCGCTGGCGGTGCGGGCGCTGGCAACCGACGAGACCCTTGACCACGATGATGTGCGACTGCTCCGGGCGATCGCCGAGTTGATCGAGGCGCACCGCATCAGCGGCGAGGCATACGTGGACGGCATCCGTTCAGCGCTGGAGCAGCCGGAGTTCGCCTCGGTCGACCGGATGCTGGAGGCAGTGCGCCACCTACAGGCGTACGAACTCACGCACGCGCTTCCAGCCCCCGATGACATCGACCCGGGGACAGCTCGGGTGATGATTGGGAGTGAGAACTTCGACGACTGGATGCACGACTGGAGCGTGGTGGTCTCGCCTTTTGGCGACCGCGAGGCGCCGGCCGGCACCATCGCCGTGCTTGGTCCTACTCGTATGCGTTACGGGTACACCATTCCCCGCGTGCGCTACGTCGCTTCGCTTATCAATACGTTGCTACACGGGCTGGGCCGCTGAGCCAACGCCCGGCTGGGGATTGCAATGACTACTGGATACCCAGATGGCCTCGCTCCGGAGGCCGAAACACCTGGCGCTGCCACACCCGACCTGAGCGCTGAGGTTGAAGACTTGCGCGCGAAGTATCTGCGCGCTGTTGCGGACTATCAGAACCTGCGCCGCCGCTCGGAGGAGGAGCGCAAGGAGTATGCCCACTACACCCTCACCGCGCTGATCGTGAACTACTTACCCGTGCTCGATGACCTGTCGCGCGCGCTGGAGTCTGTCGACGCGGACATCGCAGACCGCGACTGGGTTGAAGGCATCCGGATGGTAGAGCGCAAGTTCCGCAGCGTGCTGGAGTCCAGTGGCGTGCAATCCATTGCGGTGGAGGGCCAGATCTTCGACCCAGCGATGCATGAGGCAATCGCGCATGCGTCTGGCCCGGATGGTCAGGTGGTTGCGGTCGTGCAGGCAGGCTATGTGCTCGATGGGAAGGTCATCCGGCCTGCCCGTGTCGTGGTTGGGAACGGCCCCGCTGCCGGTGGCCCCGCGTAGTAATGCAGTCAGTTCGGCGGCGCGCCGCACATGGGAGCGCCCGGAAAGAGAAGGTACGGATATGGCAAAGGTGATCGGCATCGACCTCGGCACGACCAACTCGTGTGTTGCGGTGATGGAAGGCGGTGAGCCGCAAGTCGTCCCCAACCTGGAAGGCGGGCGAACCACGCCGTCCATCGTGGCGGTGAGCAAGACCGGCGAGCGCCTAGTCGGCACGGTCGCCAAGCGGCAGGCTGTGACCAACCCGGAGAACACAATCTATTCCGTGAAGCGCCTGATGGGCCGCAAGTTTGACGACCCAGAAGTGCAGCGGATGAAGGCGATCGCCTCTTTTGCGATCGAGCGCGCCTCCAACGGTGACGCGGCAGTGGTGCTGGGCGACCGGCGGTACTCCCCGGCTGAGATCAGCGCCATGATTCTGCAGAAGTTGAAGGCGGATGCCGAGGCCTACCTCGGCGAGGAGGTCACCGAGGCGGTGGTCACCGTCCCCGCGTACTTCAACGACGCACAGCGGCAGGCTACCCGCGACGCCGGTCGCATCGCTGGTCTTGAAGTGCTCCGCATCATCAACGAGCCGACGGCCGCTGCACTCGCCTATGGCCTCGACAAGAGCGCCGACGAGACTATTGCGGTTTACGACCTTGGTGGCGGCACCTTCGACATTTCGGTGTTGGAACTCGGCGAAGGTACGTTCCAGGTCAAGTCGACTAACGGTGACACTTTCCTCGGTGGCGATGACTTCGACAGCCTCCTGATTGACTTTTTGATCGCAGAGTTCAAGCGCGATCAGGGTATCGATCTCGCGCAGGATCGGATGGCGCTGCAACGCCTCAAGGAAGCCGCTGAGAAGGCCAAGATCGAACTGTCTACTACACAACAGACCGAGGTGAACCTGCCGTTTATCACAGCGGACGCATCTGGCCCCAAGCACATGGCGATCAGCATCTCGCGCTCCAAGCTGGAGCAGTTGATCGGCGATCTAGTTGAGCGCTCGCTCGGCCCCTGTAAGCAGGCGATCGAGGACGCAGGTGTCCCGGCCGCGCAGATCGATGAGGTGGTGCTTGTCGGTGGCATGACACGTATGCCGCTCGTCCAGAAGCGCGTGCAGGATTTCTTTGGCAAGGAGCCGCACAAGGGTGTCAACCCGGACGAGGTTGTCGCGGTCGGCGCGGCTATTCAGGCTGGCGTTCTTCGTGGTGAGGTGAAGGATGTCCTGCTGCTGGACGTCACGCCACTGACGCTCGGTATTGAGACCCTCGGTGGCGTGATGACCCCGCTTATCGAGCGCAATACGACCATCCCGACTAGCGCGAAGCAGACCTTTTCTACCGCTGCGGATAATCAGCCGTCGGTGGAGATTCATGTCTTGCAGGGAGAGCGTTCGATGGCTGCCGATAACAAGTCGATGGCGCGCTTCATCCTAGACGGCATCTTGCCCGCTCCTCGTGGCGTTCCGCAGATCGAGGTCGAGTTCAACATCGATGCCAACGGCATGGTGACGGTCGCCGCCCGCGACAAGGCCACCGCCAAAGAGCAACATATCTCGATCCAGCCCGCTTCAGGGTTGTCGAAGGATGAGGTCGAGCGGTTGCGGCGCGAGGCTGAGTCACACGCCTCTGAGGATGCTAAGCGCCGCGAATCAGTGGAGATTCGCAACTCCGCCGACACGCTAGCCTACTCGGCCGAGAAGACGCTCCGCGAGAACGCCGAGAAGATTCCTGCCGACCTCAAGGAGCGTGTCGAGGCGGGCATCAAGGATGTGCGCGATGCTCTCGCCACTGAGGATGTCGACCGCATCCGCGAGGCGATGGAGGAACTCTCTCTGCGTATGCAGGAGATCGGCCAGGCCATCTACGGGGCGTCCCCTAACGGTGCGACCGACGGCGGCGCTCCGGGTGGGGAATCAGCAGGCCGGGAAGACCCCAGCACCGTTGAAGGCGAATTCCGCGAGGTATAGCCAGATCGACTGCTGCTCAGGTTCCGGAAGCGCACCAATCGATGCGCTTCCGGGTGTTTCTAAGGGAGCACCCGCCGGGTAACCGGCTGCAGCGGTAACATGATTCGCTGATGACGAACGCCCAGCAAGACTTTTACGCGACAATGGGAGTCGCCCGCGGTGCCTCGCAGGAGGACATTAAGCGCGCCTTCCGTAAGCTGGCGATGGAGTACCACCCCGACCGCAACAAAGAGGCAGGCGCCGAGGACAAATTTAAGGAAGTCGCCGCTGCCTATGAGGTGCTTTCCGATCCGGAGAAGCGCTCCTCCTATGACCGCTTCGGCTTGGCTGGCGTCAACGGCAACGGCCAGCAGGGCTTCAACGGTTTTGATGGCTTCGGCGGTTTCGGGGACATCTTCGATGCGTTCTTCCGCGGTACCGCTTCGCGGCGAGCGGGGTCGCAACGCGGCTCCGACCTGCGCACCGCCCTCGATCTAGAGTTCGCTCAGGCCATCTTCGGCGTCGAGAAGGAACTCGAGTTCGAGCGAACCGAGGGTTGCAGTGACTGCAACGGCACCGGAGCGATGCGGGGCAGCCGCCCACAGTCATGTCCCGAGTGCCAGGGCAGCGGGGAAATACGCCGCGTGCAGCAGTCGCTCTTCGGCCAGTTCGTGAATGTTGCTACCTGCGACCGCTGTCACGGTGAAGGCCTGATTGTCACCGACCCCTGCGGCGCTTGCCGCGGCCGAGGGGCACGGCGCGTCACCGCGAAGCGCATGGTCAAGATCCCCGCCGGCATCGACGATGGCTCCCAGATCCGAGTCTCCGGCGAAGGCGACTCCGGGAGCCGCGGTGGCCCAGCCGGCAACCTCTACGTCCTGCTGCGCGTCCAGCCTCACAAGCAATTTGAGCGTGATGAGAATGAACTCATCTACGAACTGCCAATCAACGTTGCCCAGGCCGCCCTCGGCGCGACCGTCGAGGTGCCGACGCTCGAAGGCGATCCCGTCACACTGAAGATCGAGCCGGGCACGCAGCATGGTCATGTCTTTACGATCCGCGACCGCGGCGTCCCATATCTGCGCGGTTCCGGGCGCGGCAGTTTGCTGGTTCGCACCAACGTGGTCACGCCGACCAAGCTGACCGGTGAGCAGCGCGAACTGCTCGAACGGCTCGCCGACTCGCTCGGCACGCCGGCGAACGGCGAGGGCGATGCTTCGCTCTTCGGCCGTATCCGCGAGGCGTTCGGCTAGCGCCCATGTCTCCCACGACGCCATCTGCCAGTCCACCTCAGTGGGTCGAGGTCATCGTGCACGTCTGGCCCGTCGATGTGGATGCAGTCGCGGATGTTCTTGGCGAGTTCGCACCGGACGGCGTCTCGATCGAGCCGGTGATCCGCACGCTTGATCATGACAACTTTGTCTATGAGTACCTCGACGCTCCAAGCCTGTTGCGCAGCTGTGTGGCTGCGCCGTTTGATGCTATGTCGCGTCGTGCCCTGCGCCGTCGCCTGACTGCGCTCTCGCTCAGTGCGCCGCTTGGTCGCCTTCGTTACGCCGATGTGCGCACGACTGACTGGTCCGACGAATGGAAACGCTTCTTCCATGTCCTCCGCGTCGGTCGTCTCGTCGTGCGCCCTTCGTGGGAGGAAGTCGAGGCAGCCCCTGGTGACCTCGTGATCGACCTTGACCCCGGTGCGGCGTTCGGCACCGGCCAGCACGAGACCACTCGTCTCTGCCTCGCGGCGCTCGATACGTACCTCCGCCCGGGTATGCACATCCTCGATGTGGGCACTGGCTCCGGCATCCTCTCGCTCGCCGCCGCTCGCCTCGGTGCTGCCACAATCCGCGCGATCGATATCGATGCTGAGGCTGTCAAGGTCGCCCGTGAGAACGTGCGCCGCAACGGTGTCGAGAACCTTGTGGTACTTGCCACCGGCTCGCTCGGTCCCGACTGGCCGTGGCCAGGCTCTGCTGCCGCAACGGCCGATCTCGTGGTTGCCAATATCTCCTCGAACGCCGCGATCGCCTTGCTACCAGCGTGTGCTGAGACGCTTCGTCCCGATGGCCTGTGGATCGGCAGCGGCTTCATCGAGAGTGCCTATGGGACCGTTGTGGCCGCCGTGCGCGCTGCTGGCCTGCGTCCCATCGCCACCACCGCTGACGGCGACTGGCGCTGCCTCATCGCGATGAAAGCGGCGCACTAGTGCGCCGCCTCTACCTTGAACCTGCCGAGCTCGCCGCATGTGAGGGCGGCGAGGTGCGCCTGACCGGCCCGCGTGCGCGCCGCTTGCGTGAAGTGTTACGCCTCCGCGCAGGCGCGACCCTCGCTGTTTTCGATGGCCTCGGTCTCGAGCACGAGGCGAGCGTCGTCTCGATGCAGGCCGCTGGCGTCGTGATTGCAATCGGTTCCGTGCTCGCCTCGTTGCTCGAGCCGCCTGTGCCGGTGGTGCTCGCCTGCGCCTTCCCACGCGCCACGCGCGGCGACTGGCTGGTGGAGAAGGCCACCGAGGTTGGCGTCGCTCGCCTCATCCCGCTTGATACGGATCGTTCGGTGATGCGCCCCGGCGACGGCCGTCTCGCCCGCTGGCAACGCATTGCCATCGAGGCAGCCGAGCAGTGTGGCCGTGCGCTCGTGCCTGCCATCGGAGGTGAGGTTCCCGCAGACGCTACGGTGATCGTCGGCGACCCGGATGCCGCGCTGACGATCCGGGCGTGCCTAGCCAGCCTCGTTGCGCCGCCGTCGAGTGTCGCGCTCTACATCGGTCCGGAAGGCGGCTGGACGGCAGACGAACTGGCCGTGCTCGATGCGCGTGGGGCGCTGCGATGCTCGCTGGGGCCGCGCCTGATGCGGGTTGAGACTGCCGCTATCGTCGCCGCCGCGCAGGTCATCGAGGCGACAGGCGGCCTCGCGCCGGTGTCTGGCGTCAGGGCGCAAACCTGGTTGTAAGCCACGTCATCGGATCGACGTTGGTGCCGGTCACAGTCACTTCCCAATGGAGGTGCGGGCCGGTTGCGAACCCGGTCATGCCCACCGCGCCGAGCGGTGTGCCCGCCGGGAGAACTGCGTCGCCAACCACTACGCTCACCGTGCTCAGATGGTGGTAGCCGCTTTTCACCCCACCGCCGTGATCGACGATTACCGAGTTCCCGCGGATCGGCATCTCGCTGACCCAGTCGATGCGGCCCGCCGCCGGTAAGCGCACACTCGTCCCGTGGTCATCGGCGAAATCGACGCCCGAGTGAACCCCGCCTACCGGTCCTCCGTTGATCGATCGCCCCTGCCCGAAGTACGTTGAAATTTTGCCCGGTGTGGGACGCTCGAAGAATCCGCGCCATTGCGGGGCGCGGTCGAAGGCTGAGAAGTGCTGCGCCCGCAGCATGTCTTCTCTGGCCTGCGCGTCCGCAGTCAGGACGGAGACCTGTTCTGCCGTCGCTTGGAGATACTGCACCGGTCGGTCGACAGTCACGACCGCCGTCTGCGTGGTGTTTGTGCCTACGACTGCGCCAGCCGTGTTTCGCACGGTTATCACGAGCGGGCGTGTCCCCGGCCCCTGACCCAGCGGCGCGGCAACGACTGTCCAGAACTGCCCGTCTCCGAGCGGCGCCATTAGGTACGTGGCACCGTTGAACTGCACCGTGCCGCTGGCCGCGCCCTCCGCCTGTGCGATGACTCGCATTGCCTCGCCGGTGCCGACTTCAGGTGGCTCGAACTGCACTGTGAGCGCCGTGGCGACCGGTGACGGGCGTGGTGACGCTGGTGTAGTGGGCGGGCGCACGGTTGGGGTTGGACTCTGCGTGACGGTTGGTGTCCCTGTTGGGACGGGACTGCCCTCTGTACCGGGTGTCGTCACGAGCAGTGGGTCATCGCTGGGTCCGCCGCGGGTGGCGAAGAACACGATTACCGGGAGGGCTCCGGCCGCACCAGCCGCCAATTGCAGCACTCGCCGGCGAGGCCAGCGTGCCTGTGGGGGGCGTCTATCAGGGGGTGGGCGTCGCATACGCGGCCTCCTTGAGGTTTGTATGTCTATCGTACTGGCGGTTTTGCTGACGATCCGCTTGCGGTCACATTGCGTTGCTATACTGTGCGCCCGCCGCATAGCGGGTCTCCCACACTCTGCGCAGCCTCGACAGGAGGGCCGCGTGCTAGACCCCCGGATCGCCGCAGAGCGCATCCTTGCGAATGTTGATTGTGTCATTTTTGGTAAATCCTTCGAGACTAGACTGGCGCTCGTCTGCCTGCTCTCTCGTGGCCATCTGCTCATCGAGGATGTCCCTGGCGTTGGAAAAACTATGCTCGCGCGGGCCCTTGCCCGTTCGACCGGGTGCCTGTTTCAGCGCATCCAGTTCACTCCCGACCTGTTGCCATCCGATGTGACGGGCGTGTCGATTTTCAACCCGGCCACTCGCGACTTTGAGTTTCGCCCCGGGCCAATCATGGCTCAGGTTGTGCTGACCGATGAAATCAACCGCGCTACGCCCAAGACGCAGTCAGCACTGCTGGAAGCGATGGAAGAGCGCCAAGTCACTGTGGATGGCATCACGCATCCCATTACTGAGCCGTTCATGGTGATGGCCACTCAGAACCCCATCGAGTATGAAGGCACGTTCCCGCTGCCTGAGGCGCAACTGGATCGCTTTCTGATGCGCGTGCATCTTGGCTACCCATCGCCGACCGACGAAGTGTTGATCATGGATGCTCAGCAGTCCGCGCACCCAATCGATTCGCTCGATCAGGTGGCGTCTGCTGCAGAATTGCTTGAACTCCAGAGTGCGGTGCGTGAGATATACGTGGACGCACTGGTGAAGCAGTACATCGTCACGCTGGTGAACGCGACTCGTGAGCATGAGAGTGTGTACCTTGGCGCTTCGCCGCGGGGCTCTCTCGCGCTCATGCGCGCCGCACAGTCGTACGCCATGCTTGAAGGCCGCGATTTTGTCCAGCCGGACGATATCAAGTTGCTCGCGTATCCCACGCTCGGCCACCGCGTGATCGTGAGTCCCGGTGCGCGCGTCCGGAATATCGAAAGCGCGCAGATCATCGACGAATGCATTGGTCGTGTCCCTGTGCCAGGCGCACGCGCACGCGGCGGCGCCTGAGTCATGACCGGCCTCGGTCGCCTCTGGCGCGGGGCACAGCGGTATCCGAACGTCACAGCGGCCGTAGTGGTCGCCGTCATCTGTTTTATCGGTGGCTTCGCGACCGGCTTCTGGTTGCTGTTCCGGCTTGCGTATCTGCTCGTCCTCGTAATTCCGCTTGTGTATCTCTGGACGCGCTCGATGATTGAGGATCTGGATGTTGAAGTCATCCGCCGCACGCAGCGCGTCGCGCAGGGCCAACTGGTCGAGGGCCGCATCGTGCTCCGTTCCACCTCACGGCTCCCGAAAGTGTGGCTGGAGGTGGAAGATCGTTCGACACTGCCTCGTCACGCTACGCGCCGGGTGATGACGTTGGGTGGCCGTGCGGTGCAGGTCTGGCGGTACGAGACGCCCACCACGCGCCGGGGCCTATATGAACTTGGCCCGGTGACGGTCACCGCGACCGATCCGTTCGGCTTCTTCCGGTTCACTCGCGTCTTTGGTTCGATAGTGCCGATCCTCGTCTATCCGAGTGCTCCGGAGCTCCCCAACTTCTATATCCCTCCCGCGAACCTGCCCGGTGATGGCCGCTTCCGGCGCCGTACGCACAACGTGACACCCAACGTGGCTGGCCTTCGCGGCTACGAACCGGGCGACTCATATAATCGTATCCATTGGCCTGCGACCGCCCGCACGGGCAACCTGATGGTGAAACTGTTCGAACTTGACCCGGCATCGGACATCTGGATCGTGCTCGATTTGCAGGCTTCGGTGCAGGCGGGCGAGGGCGATGACAGTACGGAGGAAGCGGCCGTCAAGATTGGCGCAGCCATCGCCCGCTATTTCATTCAGGCAAACCGCACAGTGGGGTTCCTCTCGTTCGGTGAAGACCTCAGAGTCGACGAACCCGATCGCGGAATGAACCATTACACGCGCATCCTCGAATCGCTCGCGCTCGCCCGTGCTACCGGCGATGTTTCGCTGGAGAGCCTGTTGGTCGAGGAGTCTCGGCGGTTTGGCCGGCATACGACACTGGTGGTCATCACGTCATCGACCGACGACGCATGGGCACTCACGCTCATGGGTCTCGCTTCGCGGGGTGTGAAAGTCGCGGCTGTACTGCTTGAAGCTGAGACGTTCGACGAGGCAGAAAGCGCTCTCGGCGTCTACGGCACGCTCGCTGCAGGTGGCATCTATACGTACATGATCAAGCGTTCAGACGATGTCGGGCAGGTCCTCTCCACTGGTGCTGAGGCTGCTGCTGCTGAAGAGCGCCACTGATGGCGATGCGTGTCAGTTGGGATCAGATGTTTGGCCGCCGCACACCGGACTCAGATGCGCCTGCCCCGTTCCTGTCCGGGCGCTGGCGTGTATGGCTGAACGCTGGTGAGGAACTGCTGACGTTCTTCCTCACGTATGTGGCGCTTGCTGCAGTTGTGGCTTCCATCGAGCGTGCGAACTGGGTGGTCGAGATGCCCTCGCTCTCGAACGCCGCTATCGTCGGGCTCGTTTCCGGTTGGGTGCTTGCGCGCACTCGCGTTTCCGGGTGGTTGCTCCATCCGCCGGGCATCATCGCGGGTGTTGCCGTTGTGCTGAGCATGGTGCTGCGGTCGCTTCGTATCGCACCCGGCCTGCCAGATGGCATTCGCGACCGCTGGGAAGAGTTGTATGCGCGGAATGCAGCGTGGGGCCAGGCGCTCCTGAAGGGCGACTTTTCTACCGATCCGTTGCCCTTCGTGCTCATGGTGGTCTTTGGGGCGTGGCTGCTCGCCTACCTCGCCGCCTGGTCGGTTGCCCGTTGGCGGAATCCCTGGCTGGCGCTTGTCCCCGGGTCGATCGCACTGCTGACGAACATCTCGTATTTACCGGGACAGCCCGCTGCGGAGTTGGTCATATTCCTCTTCGCTGCGATCCTTTTGTTCGCGCGCGTTCACCTGCTGCGTACCATCGAGCGATGGACAACGGCACCGTCTGAAGCCGCTGTTACACCGTCACTCCTGTCTCTCGAAGTGCTCAACCTTGCGACGTGGGTTGGTATTTTCCTTATCGTTGTCGCATGGATGATCCCTACGGCGAATCACTGGGGGCCGTTCGCGAGTGCCTGGTCGTGGGCGCTCACGCCGGTTTCGCAGCGCGTCGACCGGATCGGCCAGCTGTTCATCGGCGTTGGTTCTAAACAGTCGCTCGGCCTGCATCGCTTTGAGAGTGCGCTTCCGCTGCAGGGGTCGGTTGGCCTCGGCTCAGCTCCACTGTTGGGGGTGAGTGTTGGCGATGACGCTCCGGCGGTGCTGTACCTGCGTGGTGCGGTGTACGACCAGTACACTGGTTACGGCTGGAAGCAAGGTTCGTTCACGACACGGCCGCTGCTGGGCACCACCGTGGAGACCGCCTCGTTCGGCACCCAACAGACGCGCGCGCAGGCGCGGCAACCGGTGCTGGGCTCGATCCGGCTAGATGAAGTGCCAGCGCGGCGGAGGCTCTTCTCGTTCGGCGAGCCGCTCGCCGCGAGCGTTGGAGCGCGCATGGTCAGTGGCGGCGCGCCCGAGGATCTCGTGGGCCTCGAACCGGCAACGCCAATGGAGAAGGGCGATCAGTACCAGACTGTCGGCACCGTCACGGCGGCTAGCATCGACCGCCTGCTCACATCGAGCACTGACTACGCCCCCTGGATGCGCGACCGGTACCTGCAGCTTCTCGCTGACCTTCCTCCGGAGGTACGCGCGCTTGCCCGGCAGATCGCTGGTGAAGAGCGCATCCCGTACAAGCTTGCGACCAAGGTCGAGGACTACCTGCGGACGAACTACGTCTATTCGCTAGAGGTCGGTACTCGCTCCCAGCGTGAGGACGCGGTTAAGTACTTCCTCTTCGATGCCAAGCGGGGCTACTCGGACTACTTCGCGTCGTCGATGGTTGTGCTGCTTCGCGCGATGAACGTGCCTGCACGGGTCGCTGTCGGGTTCGCGATGGAGGTGGGTGAGCGCGATCCCGTCACCAAGGAGTTCAAGGTCACCGACCAGAACTCGTGGGTGTGGCCACAGGTCTATTTCCCCGGCTCTGGCTGGGTTGACTTCAACCCTACGCCCTCGCGTGCGCTGATCCCGCGCATTGGCAACCCTGATGATCTGGCGACTCCGGAGGCGAATGCCCTCGATCTAGGGTTGTTGCCTAATGATCTGTTGCTTGAGGAAGAATTCATTGAACCCAGCGCGAGCCTGGGAGAAGAGGCCGGCGGCGAGCTGGCCGGAATCCTAGCGAAGGCCGGGACATGGCTGTTTGTCGCCTCGCTCGCCGTCGTCTCGGCGTTCGTTGTGGGTCGTATCGTCTGGACCGCGATGTTCCGCGGACTTTCCGATGCGTCGCAGCGGTGGGCAAAAGTGCAGACATTGGCAGGATGGGCAGGCGTCACTGTCCGGCGCGACCGCACACCGTTTGAAGAAGCGGCCTTACTAAACACCGCTCTCGCCCGTCCGCCGATCGACCTTGCGCCGCTGGCCCACGCGTACGTCGTTGAGCGCTACGGCGGGCGGGCAATGACTGAGACCGAGGAGGAGGCCAATCAGATGGCCGCGCTCTACGTGGATGCGCGGTCACGGCTGACCCGCCGTCTGGTGCGCCGCTTCTTCGGCTTGGGCCGTCGCTAGCGGTCGTTCGGATCCTGCATCCCCGGTGTGTTGGGGCGGAGCACTCCGCGTTCGCTGGCTGCCCGCACGGCGTCGAGTACGCGGACTGCCTCTTCCGCAGTCACAGCCTCGCCGAGTTCGCCCAGGATGCGCTCGAGGTCGCCGATCGCCTTGGCCTCGGTTGTTGAGCCTCCGGTACTCGGTTGTGTTCCGGGTTGTCCCGGCCCGCCCGGGGCGGCACCCGGCTGAGGCGTGCCGGGCTGCGGTATCGCTCGGGGTGGCGGCGCCCCTATCCCTGGTGCGGGCTGTCTTGGCTGCTCAGCGCCGTTGGGTGGTGGTGCGGGGGTCTGCGCATTGAGCGCACGGAGGACAATCTCGAAGTTATGCCGCGCGTCGTCATCCTGCGGGTCGCGTTGCAGCACGGCGACATAGGCTTCGCGAGCCTCGGTGAGGGCGCTTCGGCGGAACGCACTGTTCCCAATCGTGTAGGTGGCGTGCGCGAACAGACTGCCTTCCTTGGCCGAGGTCGCTGCCGTCTTGGCCGCAGCCGCTGCCTCCTCGTAGCGTTCGAGGCGGTGGAGGGCGTTGGCGATGTTGTAGTCGACGGCTGCGTCGTCCGGCGTGATCTGTTTCGCCTCGTTATATGCCGCAAGCGCCTGTTCGAACTGTCTACGCTCGAACGCGCTATTTCCGGTGGTCACTCGCTGGTACGCATCCGTGCCGCTGCATCCTGTTACGACAATGCTCCCGAACAGCATCGCGATGCCGAGCACGCGCCGGCTGCCAGTACGTACATGGGTTGTGGCTGGCGCGCTCGCCTCGGCGAGTAACGTCTGCGCTAATAGCAGCACCAGACCGATGCCGAGCAGCCACTGGAACCGCTCGGTGGGAATGCGCTCGGTGCCGGAATCGAACTGTGATTGCTGTAGTCGTGAGAACTCAACGGCGAGCCCCGGCAACGCGCGAACATCGCGGGCGGTACCGCCTGCTTCGGTAGCGATACGCATCATCAGCGCCCGGTCGGCGCGGCTGATCACCGGCGTTGGCCCCGGTCGCACGCCCTCACCTCCGGGCACGGCTGCGCCTTGTTCGGTGCCCGCGGTGATGGTGTGGATGCGCACGCCATCCCGTTTCGCAGCCTCGATAGATGCTGTGACGTTCGAGGCTGCTCCGGCACTGAGCACTTCTTCGCCGTCTGAGATCAGCACGATCACTTGCGCGCGCGCGCGGTCAGGCACGTCCAATAGGCGTAACGCCTCGTTGATGGCTGTGCCGATGTCTGAGCCAGGCCGCACGAGCGCGCTCTCGCGTTGCGACCGGCTCACAAGGTCGCGGATGGCGTCGAGGTCGAGGGTGAGGGGGGATCTGGGAAACGCTGTGCCGCCGAACGTCACGAGAGCCACCCGGTCTCCGCCGAGGTATTCGAGCATGGTTTGCAGCCCCCCATCGATCGCCGCCGCCCGTGATGGCAGTACGTCTGTTGCGAGCATCGACCGGGAGATGTCGAGGACGATCACTATATCGCTGCCGGTGCGCTGCACGAGCGAGTCTGCAGTTCCCCACTGCGGCCGCGCCATTGCGATTGCGGCGCACACAACTGACGCGATGACCAGCACCCCGTGTAGCTGGGCGCGGCGCTGATTCCATCCGACCCGCAGTGTCTGTGCTCCGCCGTAGGCCGAGTCTGCTCGCCGGCGCTGCATTGCCGTGTAGGCCCACGCCGCTGCGATCGGAATCAGAACGAGCAGGGCCAGTAGCGCGCGCGGCTCTCCGAAGGTCACTGGGTTCATGGGTATCGCCGCCATACGCTGGCACGGAGGGCTGCCTCGGCTGTGAGGATTGCGAGAGACACGGCGACCAGCCACGGACTGAGTTCCTGATAGCGCGTGAAGCGCCGTTCTCCGATGAAGCTGCGCTCCAGCGCACCGATTTCGTCGTAGACCTTCCCCAGTTCTTCCTGTGTTGAGGCGTTGTAGTAGGAGCCGCCTGTCTCTGTGGCGATCCGCTGCAACACCGTCTCGTCTACATCGCCTGCGCGCTGCACGAAGCCGATGGTATAGATACGGATACCAAGCGCCTTGCCGAGTTGTGCGGCCTGCAATGGTTGCACCTCGCCTGCGTTGTTCTGCCCGTCCGTGAGCAGCACGACAACGCGGCTACGCGCTTCGGAAGTGCGGAGCAAGTTCAGCCCCTCCGTTATGCCGAGACCGATCGCGGTACCGTCCGGCAGTAATCCCGGTTCTAGCGTCTTCACGTTCCGTTGCACGGCAGCACGGTCGACTGTCAGTGGTGACATCACCAGCGACCGCGCCTGGAAGATGACGAGGCCTACGCGATTGCCTTCGAGTGTATTGATGAACTGCTCAACTACTGTGCGTGCGGCCTCGAGTTTCGACGTTCCGGATCTCTCGCCGGGGCCACCCGTCGGCTGTGACATCGACCCCGACAGGTCGAGGACAAGGACGATATCGATGCCCTGCTCGGGGAGGAAGGTCAACGCCAGTCCTCGTTGCGGCCGGGCGATCGCGATTACCAGTAGAAGCAATGCGATGACGCGCAGTGCTCGCGGTACCCACCGCATCCGGATGCGCCAACCCAGTCGCGGGCCTTGTACCGCAGTGAGTAGGTGGATGTCAGTTACAGTGAGTGCGGTGGTCGCTCTTGGCCGCCACCACCACCGCCAAGCGATGAGTATCGCGACAGTCGGCAACAGGCCGAGGAGCCACGGCGTCGCGAAGATCACCCTCGCGCCTCCGCCGCCGGTCGCGACAGTTCGACGATCTCGAATGCCACGGTCAGGTCGTGGTCTGCCGACGCTGGATCCGGATGTTTCCCCGCATAGACCGCACTGTCGCAGCGATCCAGCAAGCCACCGACCAGCCGGGCCTGCCACCGCTCTACCCCGCGCAGCACCATCTGCTGCTGGAGTTCGGTCGTTGTCAGCGAGCGCGCTCCGAATTCGAATCGTTCTTCGAGGTAATCCCGCACGACTGCGGCAATCGTGCCGTAGTAGGTGTCGTAGTCGCCGCGCGTGAGTGGTTGTTCTGCCGAGAGTGTATCCAGCCGTTGGCGCGCCTCGCTCTCCGCGGTGGACGCCTCAATTGCCGGTATGTTGAGTGGTGCGACAGAGTGCCGCCACCGCAGGACGAGGATGGCGATCAGCGCGATCGTCAACGCCGCTGTCCCTGCGGTGATTGCAGGCTGCTGCCATGAGGGTGGCGCGCCTGTGACATCGAGTTGTGGTTTGAGCGGTCGTAGGTTTGTGTCGTTCGGTACGGATGCTGTCACCACTGTGAGCGGCGGCAGATGGGTGAGCGCGAAACCAGTTGCACCGTCCGCATGGAGCCATGACACGCGTAGCGGCTGTAACCGTATGTCTCCGAGTGCGAACACGGCGAGCACGTATTCGAACCGGGTCACGACTCCTGTGCTGTCCGGCATTCGCGCCGGCGGGCGTATCTCGACGAGTTGCAACGTCGCCGATCGTTCGGGCGGCGCCACATTGACTAGCATGTCCGTTCCGTGCGCGATCGTGACCGCCACGGTGAACCGCTCTCCCAGCCGTACGTCTGTGATACTTAGATCGACCCGGATGTCCGCTGGAGCTTGGGCGTGCACAGGGTTGCTGATGGCGAACATGCTGAGGATTACGCCTACAACTACGAGCAGTGCAACGGGCAGCTTTCTCATCGATGTGCTGCTCTTGTGCGGAAGTACGTGACGAATGGCTGCACGATGTCGCCGTCGAGCCTGACGAGAATTTCGTCTACACCGGCGCCAGTCAGTACCGCTCGCCGTATGCGTGCGCGCTCGGCCGTCGCCGTCGCATACCGCTGGCGGAACGCGCCGTTGCTGGTGTCGACTAACACACGCCTACCGCTTTCGGCATCGGCGACTTCTACGACGCCGAGATTCGGAAATTCGAGGTCGCGTGGGTCGACGAGCGTCACGGCGATTACGTCGTGGTGGCTTGCCAGCGTACGCAATGCCTGCTCGTAGTCACTGTCGACGAAATCTGAGATCAGGAATACGACCGAGCGCCGGCGCAGCACACGCGCCAGGTATTCGCATGCTCCCGCAATCGAGGTGCCACGCTGTGTTCGTTGCCCCCGGAGCACTTCACGTACCAGCCGAAGCACATGGCGCGTCCCTTGTTGTGGCGGGATGAACTGCTCGGTGGTGTCCGTGAAGGTGAGCAACGCCGCCCGGTCATGCTGGGATACCGCCGCGAACGACAG
This sequence comes from Thermoflexus hugenholtzii JAD2, assembly GCA_945903275.1. GTDB lineage: Bacteria > Chloroflexota > Dehalococcoidia > UBA2979 > UBA2979 > RH-chloro-G1. Next base: position 24,491 of record CAMDNW010000006.1, on the reverse strand, counting down.
CAGCGCTGTGACCTCGGCAGCCGTCGCGGTGCGCCCTGCTGGCGATCTCGAGACGGACTGCGAAGCCGACACGTCTACCGCACACACGACGGGTAGCTCTCGTTCTTCGATGAACTGCTTCACCCACGGTGTCCCCATGCGGGCGGTCACGTTCCAGTCGATGTCGCGGATATCGTCACCCGGGGTGTACTCACGAGCCTCGGCGAATTCTATGCCGGAGCCGCGAAACGCGCTTCGGTAATCACCTGCGAGCAGGGTGATCGCGAGCCGACGCGCCCGGATCTCGATGCGCCGCACCTGTGCCAGCAACTCTGGGTCGAGGGCGTCAGCGGTGATCGCCGGCCGGTCGGCCTCGATGTGTCCGCTGCTGGTCGTGGCGACGGCTGCCGCCATGGCTAAGGAATCCCGACGCCTTCGAGGATCCGCGTGACGATATCCTCAGCAGTGACTGCCTGTGCTTCCGCCTCGTACGTTGTCACCAGACGGTGCTGCAGGACGTCCGGTGCGAGCGTCTTCACGTCCTCAGGGATGACATAGCTACGTCCCTGGATAAACGCGTAGGCCTGCGCCGCTCGTGCGAGGGCCACCGCCGCACGCGGCGATGCGCCATACTCCAGCAGCGCCTTCAACTCCGGCATGCGGTACATACCCGGCTCGCGGGTTGCCTCGATGATGCGCACGACATACTCGCGTAGCCGGTCGTTTACGTGCACCCGTGCAACCGTCTGGCCGAGTTTGTATATCTCTTCGGCGTCCGTAACAGGTTCGATGGAGATGTTATTACCATCGAGGGCGCGCTGCAGGATGGCGCGCTCTTGCTCGCGCTCCGGATAGCGCACGAGAATCTTTAGCATGAAGCGGTCGAGTTGCGCCTCGGGCAGTGGGTACGTGCCCTCATGCTCGATGGGGTTCTGTGTCGCCAGCACGACGAACGGAGAGGGCAGCCGCAGTGTCTCGCCGCCGATCGAGACCTGCCGCTCCTGCATCGCTTCCAATAGCGCTGACTGCACCTTGGCAGGCGCCCGGTTGATCTCGTCCGCCAGCACGATGTTCGAGAACAGTGGCCCACGCCGCACATGGAAATTGCTGTCTCGTGGGTTGAAGATCAAGGTGCCAGTGATATCTGCGGGCAGTAGGTCTGGTGTAAACTGCACGCGTGTGAACGTGCAGCGCAAGGTCTGTGCGAGCGTTGAGACGGTAAGTGTTTTTGCGAGCCCGGGAACGCCTTCGATGAGCGCGTGGTTGCTCGTCAGCAGCGCGATCAGGAGACGGTCGATCAAGGCCTCTTGGCCCACGATAACCCGGGCAATCTGTGCTTTGATCGCCTGTACGACCTCATGGTGCCGGGGGTTAACGGCATCCGGCGTCACATCGCGCTCGAGCTGCTGAGCCATGACCCACCCTTGCCCGGCGGAAGCGGGCGCGGCTGTTGCCGTGCGATGCCACAAGTCTAGCGGACGAATGTAAAGCCTGTGTGGCGAGTTACCCCGCTGCTGCGATGCTGTATTGGGAGGCGTACGCGGGGTCACCCACAAGCCGGATATGACCGAGTACGCCTAGCAGCGGTTGGATTTGCGCGATCAGCGGCTCCGCATCTGCGACCCCTGGCAGCCGCAGCGTCTCTGTCCGGCCGCTTCGCAGCTGGATCGCCAACTCCACCGGCATCTCGCCACCATGTTGTCCGAGGATGCCTACGATCCGTTGGAATCGCCGCCGGTCGGCTGGCTCGTCCGTTGTCTCTTCCATCGCGATTCGCAAGCGAGGCAGTCCTGTGCGTTCCTCTGCCGTTGATGCGCGGGCGGGCGGGGTGGGAGTCTGCGCCGGAGCGGTATCAAGCCGCTCGACTGCGCGCAGCACCGGACGCGCTGACGCTGGCTGATTTTGCTCCCGAGAGGCATCGCCGAACCCGCCCGGTGGAGGGTCGTTCTCTGGTGGTGTTGAGGCAGGCTCAGTTCGCTCGGGTCGGATCGTCTGCACTCGTAGCATGGAGGGGTCGGTGCTCACTAACTGCCCCGAGTCCATGTCGTATCCGGCGATGCGGTCGACCGCGACTGTCAAGCGGTCGCCGCGATCGCGGACGCTGACTTTTGCGAGGATCACGTTGCCATCGGCGAGTAGCGCTTGGTATTGCGCATACTGCTCGGGCCACACGGTCAATTCTGCTGTCCCACTCAGATCCTCAATCGTCACCGCTGCGAACGGTTTTCCCTGCCGCGTCGTCAGCCGGCGAGCGGTCGTCACTGTGCCAGCAACCACGGCTTCTTGTCCGGCGAGGTCGGCGGTGAGTTCGCTGAGTTGTGCCGTCACGTAGTGCGCGAGGTTGGTGGCTGCGCGCCGGAATGGATGCTCCGATAGGTAGGTGCCGAGCAGCTCGCGTTCCCATGCCAGCAACTCGCCGGGAGTTGTTGGCGCTTCGGGTAGGTCGAGAGCCGGTAGGGGCGTGTCCACCTGTGCTCCGAACAGGTCGAACATCGAGGTCTGCCCGGTTTCGCGCAGCCGCTGTTCTTGTTGTGCCAGCGCCATGATCCGGTCAAGTCCGAACACAATGCGCGCTCGATCGCCAAGGTTGTCCAGCGCTCCTGCTTTCGCGAGGGACTCCAGCACGCGCTTGTTCACCTCACGTGAGTTGAGGCGGCGTGCGAAGTCTTCGAGGCTGGTGAACGTTCCGTGCGACTCGCGCTCGGCGATCAGTACGTCTACCGCGCCGCCGCCAACGTGCTTGATCTGTGCCAGTCCGAATCGGATTGCACGAGTCTGGTCGTCTTGCCGTTCTACAGTGAACGTCGGTTTCGAGTGGTTCACGTCTGGAGGCAGCACATGGATACCGAGACGCGTGCACTCGGCAATCGCTGCCGCCACGCGTTCTAGGCCGCCTGCAGCGGCTATGAGTACCGCGGTCATGTACTCAACGGGGTAGTGCGCCTTCAGATATGCGGTCTGGTACGCGATCGTCCCGTATGAGAATGCATGCGCCTTATTGAACGCATAGCCAGCGAACGGTTCGATTAGGTCGAATACTTCTTCGGCTAAGCGCTGCTCGTAGCCGTTCCCGACCGCGCCAGCAAGAAATCGCTCGCGTTCCGCCAGCATGACGGAGGAAATCTTCTTTCCCATCGCTTTTCGCATGATGTCCGCCTGGCCCAGCGTATAGCCGGCGAACTTCTGCGCGATCTGAAGTACCTGATCTTGGTACGTGATCACCCCGTACGTCTCGTCAAGGATCGACGAGAGGTCGGCGTGGGGGTAGTGAGCCGCGGCCCGGCCGTGCTTCACCTCGATGTAACGCGGGATGTGTTCCATAGGGCCGGGCCGGTAGAGCGCGACCATAGCCGCGAGTTCGCGGATGTCCTGTGGCTGCAATTCCGCGACGTACCGCCGCATCCCTGAGGATTCCATCTGGAAGACCCCAAACATTTCGGCGTTTGCCAGCAGTTTCGCAGTGGCAGGGTCGCCGTCGGGCAGGGCCGTTAAGTCGATCTCGGTGCCGGTCTGCTCGCGGGTGATTTCGACCGCGCGACCGAGGATGGTGAGGTTCGCCAGTCCCAAGAAATCCATTTTCACGAGGCCGATTTTTGCCACGGCCTCCATAGCGTACTGGGTTGTTGGCAGTGTCTGGTCGTTTTCGTCCTTCGAGGAAGTCGCGCGCTGAAGCGGTACGACCTCGGTCAGCGGCTCGCGTGAAATGACGATGCCTGCCGCGTGCGTACTCGCGTGCCGCGCGACTCCTTCGAGGCCACGTGCGGTGTCCAGCAGTTCTGCGACCTGTGCGTCCTCCGCCGCCAAGGTGCGGAGTTCTTCGACCTCTTTGACTGCTTGGTCGAGTGACACGTGCGGTGTGTTCGGGATGAGCCGCGCCACACGGTCAACGTCGCCGTATGACATGCCCAACGCTCGGCCGGAGTCACGGATCGCCGCTTTCGCGCCCAGCGTTCCGAAGGTGACGATCTGCGCCACTCGGTCGCGCCCGAATCGCTCTGCTACGTAGCGGATGACCTCCTCGCGGCGCTCGTCGGCGAAATCGAAGTCAACATCGGGCATCTCGCGCCGTTCGAGGTTGAGGAAGCGCTCGAATACCAGTTTGTACTGCATTGGTTCGATGTCTGTGACCCCGAGGCAGTACAGAATGATCGAGGCCGCAGCTGATCCGCGTACACCCATCGGGATTTTGCGCGACTTCGCGAATGCTGCGATGTCGCTCACGATCAGCAGATACTCGACGAAACCTGTTTCTTCGACGACATGAAGTTCGTAGCGCAACCGCTCGCGGTGCTCGTCCGTCACCTGCGGGTATCGGCGTGTCAGTCCTGCTTCGCAGAGTGCGCGCAGGTGGTCGATTGGTGTGATTCCCGCTGGGATACCAACATCGGGCAAGAGGGCGCGTCCGAACTGAAGTGAAATTTCGGTCTGCTCAGCGATCCGCGCGGTGTTGTCGAATGCCTCCGGCAACTCCGGGAAGAGCGCACGCATTTCCTGCTCGCTCTTCAGGTAGAACGAGGCGCTCTCCATGCGCATGCGGTTGGGGTCGGTCACCGTAGAGTTCGTGCCGATGCACAGCAGGATGTCGTGGTACTTGTGCTGCTCTGGCGTCGTATAGTGCGAGTCGTTTGTCACCACTAGCGGCAGATCAAAGCGCCGCGCGAGATCGACGAGCGGAACATTGAACCGGCTGAACTGCTCCTGTCCGTGTTCCTGCAACTCAATGTAATACCGGCTTGGGAAGACATCGCGGTACCATCCTGCGACCGCCTCTGCCTCTTGGAGATCTCCGCGTTCAAACGCAGACATCAATTCGCCTGAGGGGCAGGCCGAAAGTGCGATCAATCCCGCGCTGTGCTGCTCTAGCAGTTCCCGGTCGATACGTGGCTTGTAGTAGAAGCCTTCGAGGTGCGACGCAGACGACAACTTGAGCAGGTTCTTGTAGCCGGTTTCATTCGTCGCCAGTAGCGTCAGATGGAACTGCGAGCGATCCGAGGCGCCCCGGCTGAACCGACTCCCCTGCGCCATGTAGGCCTCGATACCCAGAATCGGTTTGATTCCCGCGCTGTGGGCCTCCTCGTAGAACTCGATGGCTCCGTAGAGGTTCCCGTGGTCGGTAATCGCTAGTGAGGTCTGGCCGAGCGCTTTCGCGCGAGCGACCAAGTCCGGAATGCGGCTCAGGCCGTCCAGCAGCGAGTATTCCGAGTGGGTGTGGAGGTGCGTAAACATTTTGCTAATGTGTATGTACAAATACGCGAACGGGCGTGCGGGGAACTATACCCCATCGGCTTTAGGCTGCCCACTACCCGGCGACGTGGGTTTCCAGGGCTACGTCTGGTCGAGCGCGAACGTGTCATGTAGGGCACGCACGGCGTCCGGCACCTGCTCTCGCCTCACGAGGCACGTGATGCGGATGTCCGAGGTCGAGATCAACTCGATGTTGATTCCGTGGTCGAACAGCGTCCGGAACATCTGAGCCGCATAGCCGGGGGCTGAGGCCATCCCCGTCCCGACGATCGACACCGTCCCCAGTTCCGAGTCTGTGACGACCTGTGTCGCTCCCAGTGCTGGCAGCGTGTTCCGGACGACCTCCAGCGCGTGGTCGATATCGTCCTTAGCTACTGTGAACGTGAGGTCAGTTAGCCCTTCGACGCTCGCGTTCTGGACGATCGTGTCCACGGAGACGTTTGCGGCGGCCAGCGGTTCGAAGAGTTGGGCTGCGATGCCCGGCCGATCCGGTACGGCCCGGACGGTGACTTTTCCGACCTGCATCTGATGGGCAATCCCGCGAACTTTGTTTGTTTGTTCCATCGTGGTCTCCCCGTGAATCACCGTACCGGGTGCTGACTCGTCAAACGTGCTCGCGACCAGGATTTCGACGCCGTAAAGCGCCCCTACCTCGACGGCGCGGGGGTGCATTACCACGGCGCCGGTCGTCGCCAGTTCCAGCATCTCTTCGTACCCGATGTCGCGCAGCGGGCGTGCCTTCGGGCAGATACGGGGGTCGGCGGAATACACGCCCGCCACGTCTGTGTATATCTCGCAGCGGTCGGAATGCAGCGCCGCTGCCAGCGCCACAGCTGTTGTGTCCGACCCGCCCCGCCCGAACGTTGTGACTTCGAGGTCTTCGGAGACCCCCTGGAACCCCGCTACGATTACCACGCGACCCGCTGAGAGTTCACTTTCCAGCCGGGTCGTATCGATGCCTGCGATCCTTGCGCGGCGATACACCGCGTCTGTCCGGATACCCGCCTGCTGCCCGGTGAGGCTGATCGCCTCAAGTCCGAGTTCATGTAGCGCCATTGTCATCAACGCGGCTGACACGATCTCGCCCGTGTGCATCAGCACATCCATCTCACGCGCCGATGGTCGCTCGCTCACCCCGCGCGCGAGTTCGATGAGGTTGTCGGTGGTGTCGCCCATCGCGGAGACGACCGCGGTCACGCGGTCACCTGTGCGCACACGTGCGGCGATGCGCTGCGCCACGCGCTTGATTTTCGCCGGGTCGGCGACTGATGAGCCGCCGTACTTCTGTACGACCAGTGCCAACGTGGTTGCTCCTGACTATTCGCGGCCGATGATCTCGGCCCCGGTCGCGCGCATCTGTACTACGCGCGTTGTCGCCTCGACCCCTCGTGCAGCCGCGGCTTCTCGCATTGCACCGGCGACGTACTCCGCTCCGTCCTGCACGAACGCCGCAATCGTCGGTCCGCCGCCCGAGAGGAATACCCCGAGGGCGCCCGCGTCCCGTGCCGCCTGGAAGATTGGGTACATCGCTGTGAAAATCGTTGCTCTCGCCGGCTGGTGTAGGACATCCTCGGTCGCTGTCCGTAACAGATCGTACCGGCCTTCGGTCAGCGCCGCGACGAGCAGCGCCGCTCGTCCAATGTTGTGTACCGCCTGGTTTCGCGTCAGACGCTCCGGTAGTTTCTGACGCGACTCCTCGGTCGGCATCGAGAACTCCGGGATCAGTAACGCGATTTGCAAGTCGCTCGGTGGCCGAACGCCCGCATGCACGATGGTGTCTTCGTCCTCGACGACTACCTGTAGCCCGCCGAGCAGCGCCGGGGCCGCGTTGTCCGCGTGCCGCTCCAGCGCTGTCGCCAGCGCTAGGAGCACCTCCGGCCCACGCTTTTCGTCGCCACCCTCGATTAGCGCGTTGGCCGCCATAAGGCCCGCTACCCGTGCAGCCGCCGAGACGCCAAGACCGCGGCCCACAGGGATGTCGCCTTCGTACCATGCTGCGATGCCCGCCGGTGGCGGCACCCCAGCCCGCGTGTACAGCGCGAGCGCTGCACTCACTACCATGCGCTCTACCGGCCCGTCTGGCTGTTCCAGCGGATGGTCGGCTATTACTAGCCGTACGTCGGCCGTCCAGTCCAGTGCGACACCGATACTGTCGAATCCCGGCCCGAGGTTGGCCGAGGTGGCGGGTACTCGTATAAGGACACTTCGTTCTGGCATGGCCGCTAGTGTAGTGGTGAGGTCAGATACAGCGCGATACACTGACAATGCAGCCGTCGCAATCGCCGCCCGGTGGGAGAGGTATACCAATGGCACAGGACGATGTCGTCATCCTCAGCGGGGTGCGTACGGCGATCGGGGCGCTCGGCGGTAGCCTGAGCGAGACTTCCGCCTCCGACCTTGGCGCAGCCGTCATTCGCGAAGCGGTACAGCGCGCGGGCATCTCGCCCGAGGTCGTGAACCAGGTGATCCTTGGCTGTGTCGGGCAGGTCGCCGAGGACGGGTATATCGCCCGTCACGCCTCGGTGAAGGCCGGTATGCCGATCAGCACTCCCGCCTACACCGTGAACCGTATCTGCGGCTCCGGTCTTGAGGCGATCAATACAGGCGCACGTTGGTTGCAGACCGGCGATGCGCAAGTCGTCGTTGCCGGTGGCGCTGAGAATATGTCGATGATGCCGTACCTGCTCCGCAAGGCACGCTTCGGCTACCGCCTTGGTCACTCGACCCTCGAGGACGCCACGATGCACCTCGTCACCGACCCGTTCGAGAAGGTGCCGATGGGTATCACGGCCGAGAACCTTGCCCAGAAGTTCGAGGTCTCGCGTGAACTGCAAGACGAGTTTTCTGTGCGCTCGCAGGAGCGTGCCCGCGCTGCCATTGATGCAGGCCGCTTCAAGGAGCAGATCCTCGCGCTCGAAGTTCCGAAGGGACGCGAGAAGGTCATGTTCGACACCGACGAGCACCCACGCTCGACGAGCATGGAAGCACTCGGCCGGCTGCGCCCCGCGTTCAAGCCGGATGGCGTTGTCACGGCTGGTAACTCTTCCGGCATCAATGACGGCGCAGCTGCGCTCGTCCTCACAACCGAGGGCCACGCGCGTGAACTCGGCGTGAAGCCGCGCATGCGCCTCGTTGCTCGCGCCGAGGCTGGGGTCGCGCCGGAGACGATGGGCGAAGGCCCCATTCCCGCGATCCAGAACGCGCTCAAGAAGGCCGGCCTGACCGTCGAGGATATGGATGTCATCGAACTGAACGAGGCGTTCGCCGCTGTGGCAGCCGCTTGTTCGACGGTGCTCGGCCTCCCGACTGACAAGACCAATCCGAACGGTGGCGCTATCGCTCTCGGTCACCCCGTCGGGGCAACCGGCGCGATCCTCGCTGTGAAGGCCATGTACGAGTTGGAGCGCATTCAGGGCCGTTACGCGCTGGTCTCGCTCTGCATTGGTGGAGGTCAGGGTATCGCCAGCATCTTCGAGCGCGTCGAGTAATCTTGACAGTCCGCAAACCAACAGAGGCGGCGCTGGATGCGCCGCCTCTGTTTTTGGTGAGGATGGGATTCGCTAGCGCTTGAGCAATGCCTCGATCCGCTCCCATATGGACGAGGTGATTGCAGCGCGCTCACTTGCCCCGTCGAGTACGAGCCATCGCTCTGGTTCTTTCTCTGCACACCGCAGAAAGCCCGTTCTCACTCGTTCGTGGAACTCCTTCGCTTCGCGTTCGAGGTAGTCGCTACCGTCTGCTTGCCTCGTGAGCGCTGTCTCAGTTGCGACATCGAGGAGAACGGTGAGGTCGGGCACCAACCCGCCTGTCGCCGCGCGATTCACCGCCGCGATGGTGTCGAGGTCCAATCCGCGTCCGTAGCCTTGGTATGCGACGGTTGAGTCCGTGAAGCGATCGCAGAGCACCAATGATGCTCCGCCTTCGAGTGCTGGCTGGATGACAGTTGCCACCAGCTCTGCCCGCGCTGCTGAGAACGTCAGTAGCTCGGTGAGCGCGGTAGGTGCCCGGCCAAGGCCGAATAATGCCGCGCGCAGCCGTTCTCCGATCTCTGTGCCGCCTGGCTCCCGGCACGTAATGGTTTCAATGCCAGCATCGCGAGCCCGTTCCACGAGCGCTGCCACCTGCGTCGATTTCCCTGCGTGCTCGCCGCCTTCGAGTGTGACAAAGGTGCCTCGCACGGTGGGCGCTATTTCCAGCCGTCGCCGCGTGCGGGTTGAGGCATTCCGGGTGCTCCGGCGGCGCTCACCATCACATGTCGGAACGGTTCGCGGCCTCGCGACATTGATTCGACGCCGTGCCGGGTCGCCAGTTCATGCTGGAGCCGCCGAATGTATGCGTTCTGGGGCGCGAGTTCGATCGACATCTTGCCGTCAAAGGCGACCGAAGCGATCGCATCCTCGGCCTCGCGTAGCGCCGCAGTCGTCGGGTCGTCTGTCGCCCCCGGGGCGCGCATCTGGAGCAGCGATTGCTCGATCTGGCTAACGGTGTTGTTTCGCAGTACGTAGATCGGGATGCCTCGCGACTCCGCGTCCTGTAGCGGGCCTGCGCGCCTCCGGAAATACGGCCGCAGTGTCAGCACCGCGTCCGCATCCTGGATCGAGTCCACGATCACCGCGGCAGACCGTGTCTGCTCGATTGCCTCTTGCAGGCGGTTCCGGCTGATTCCGAATGCCAGTAGCCGCCGCTGAGGCGCGCCCGGCGCTGGTGGCACGCGCCGTGATCGTGCCCGCTCGCCACGCTCCGACCGCTCGAAGTAGTCGTCACCGCGATCCTCGTGCTCGGGTGCTAGGGATACTCGCTCGACCTCAGCGACTTCGCCGTCGGCGCCGACTGTCCGCACCTCTGCTTCGGCGTCGAACCCGCGCAATAGAGCGTCGACCGTGCTGGCGATGTCTTCGTGAACCGCTACCCGGTCGAACGTCTGGATCTCCACCAGCGAACCGAATGTTGGCGGTGCGCGCCGTTCCAGTACGGTCTTTTGTGTCCCGCGCCGCCTTGCTTCTTCGTCGGACAGGGTGACTGACTCGATGCCACCGATCAGGTCGGAGAGTGTCGGGTTTTGCATGAGGTTTGTGAGCGTGTTGCCGTGTGCCGTGCCAATCAACTGCACGCCGCGTTCTGCGATCGTTCGCGCCGCCAACGCTTCGAGGGCTGTACCAATCTCATCGATCACGATGACTTCCGGTGTGTGGTTCTCGACCGCCTCGATCATGATCTGGTGCTGCAATTCCGGCCGCGGCACCTGCATGCGCCGTGCTCGCCCCACACCGGGGTGGGGGATATCTCCGTCGCCACCGATCTCATTCGAGGTGTCCACGATCACTACGCGCTTGTGCAATTCTTCGGCCAGCACGCGTGCCGCCTCGCGCAGCATGGTTGTCTTGCCGACACCCGGAGGCCCGAGTAGTAAGACGCTCCGACCGTCTTTGATCAGGTCGCGGATCGCTCCTGCTGAGCCGCTGACGCTGCGTCCCACGCGGCACGTGAGGCCAACGATGCGTCCGCGCCGGTTCCGAATCGCTGAGATGCGGTGCAGCGTCCGCGGGATTCCCGCCCGGTTGTCTTCGCCGAACTCCGAGATGCGAGCAACCACTTGGTCGAGATCTTGGTCGGTGATATCGGGGACATCGAGCACCTTCTCGCGTCCACCGCTGTACCGTGCGGTCGCCACCCGCCCAAGATCGAGCACGACCTCGATCAGACCGTCGAGTCCATGCGCGCGCACCGCTGTTGCAATGCGCTCAGGCAGTGTCGTGAGCAGCAATTCGGCTTCATCCTGTGGCATAGGCTCAGCCATCAGCGGATCGCTAGCCACGGGGCGGTACCGCCTTTGCTCGTGCGGTTGCTTCGCGCACCATCGTGACGAACATTTCGTGCATCCGGCCGTCGCCCGTCAATTCGGGGTGGAACGAGGTCGCCAGCAGATGCCCTTCGCGGCAGGCGACGATCCGCCCATCGTCCAGCGATGCGAGCACCTCGACATTCCGTCCCGGCTTTGTGATGACAGGGGCGCGGATGAATACCGCATGCATTGGTGGCCCCTCCACGCCTGTGACATTGAGGTCTATCTCGAATGAGTCGATCTGCCGCCCGAACGCGTTTCGCTCGATCGTTACGTCCAGCACGCCGATTGGCGGTCTGTCGAGATTGGGTACCCGTTTTGCCAGCAGAATGGCTCCGGCGCAGGTGCCCCAGACCGGCAGTCCGGCTTTGATGCGTGTGCGCAGGGGCTCCAAAAGATCGAAGGCGATGAGCAACCGGGCGATCGTTGTGCTCTCGCCGCCTGGAATGATCAATCCGTCGACTGCGTCCAGTTGGCCGAGCGTACGCACCTCCACTGCATCGGCGCCGACCGCGCGCAGCCGGTCAAGGTGCTCCCGAAAGTCGCCCTGCAGGGCAAGGACGCCGATGCGTGGCTCAAGCGCCAGAACGGCCCCCTCAGTTCCCTCGGGCGGCGAGCAGTTCAGACGCTGGCAAGGATGCCACCGACTGTCCGCGCATCGCGTCACCGAGGCCGCGCGAGACTTCCGCCAGCATCGACGGGTCGCTGTAGTGCGTCACCGCTTTCACGATCGCAGACGCCATCCGTGCCTGCGCGCGCGCGCGCGCTTGCGGTGCGAGATCCTCGCCGGACTTGAAGACGCCAGAGCCAACGAATACACCCTCGGCGCCCAGCTGCATCATGAGCGCCGCGTCGGCTGGCGTGGCCACGCCGCCGGCCGAGAAATTCACGACGGGCAGTTTGCCCAACCGCTTCACGTCCTGCACCAGATTGAGCGGCACCTGTAGGTTCTTCGCGATCGTCGGCAACTCGTCGTCGGGCGAGTGTTGCACGCGCCGGATACCGTCCCACACCGCGCGCATGTGACGTACGGCTTCCACGATGTCGCCCGTACCTGCCTCGCCTTTCGTGCGGATCATCGCGGCGCCTTCGGCGATGCGCCGGAGTGCCTCACCTAGGTCGCGGCAGCCACAGACGAAAGGCACACTGAACTTGTTCTTATCGATGTGGTTCACGTCGTCGGCCGGTGTCAGCACCTCCGATTCGTCGACGTAGTCTACGCCGATCGCCTCAAGGATTTGCGCCTCGACAAAGTGCCCGATGCGCGCTTTCGCCATCACCGGAATCGTCACTGTTCGGCATATCTCTTCGATCAGATCTACGCGGCTCATGCGCGCCACGCCGCCGGCGGCGCGGATGTCGCTCGGGACGCGCTCCAGCGCCATCACCGCGCACGCGCCAGCCTCTTCGGCGATCTTGGCGTGCTCAGCGGTGACCACGTCCATGATCACACCGCCCTTGAGCATCTGCGCAAGGCCGCTTTTCAGTGTCCACGTCGCGTGCTCGCCGTACTGCCCGCCGTGTCCGTGGGTGTGTCCAGTGGCGTTCGCGCGGCCGTTCCGGCTGGCCGAAACCCGTGCGGCTGGCTTTGCGGTCGTCTTACTGGCGGTCGTGCGTGCGGCAACCACTCGTGCGGTGCTCGCTCCGCGTGCACGGCCGTTTCGACTCGTCTTGTTTACCGCCGGCATATATCCCCCGGATCCTTGCGGCCCAGACGGGCCTGCACATTTCTCATTGTACCGCAGCCCTAGCGGCGCTCACCTGCTGGGGCATGTGTTGACATTGGCTGATGCCAATCCTAGCATCCCGCAGGTTCATGGTGCGTCCGCGGTGGCGTGCTAGGCTGAGGAGCCATGCCTTCAAATGCAGCGATTTCCTTACCGTTCGGCTGTTCCGGCTAGTGGGGTCTTATCCGCACTCCGCCCAGCGACAGTCGCACCGAGGTACTAGAACCATGGTTCGTACCGCTCCGCTGGAGTCGATTCGTTCGTTTCTTGTCGCCATCGATGGCACCCAGGCTGCCACGAATGCCCTTGCCGTTGCCTGTGAGATCGCCCGCCGCAGCCGGGCAGCTGTGTCCGTAATTCATGTGATCGAGGTGCCACGATCGCTCCCGCTCGACGCAGAACTCATGGAGGAACTCGAAAGCGGCGAGGTCATCCTTGGCGATGCTGAACAGCTCGCAGGCCGTTATGACGTAAAACTGGACGCCCGTATCCTTCAGGCACGCAACGTGGGAGCCGCCATCGTCGATGAGGCTGTGGCCCTCCAGCCGGATGCGATCGTGCTCGGGCTGGACTACCATCGACCATATGGACGCTTCGAACTTGGCGTATTACCGCTCTATGTGCTTGAGAATGCCAGTGCTCAGGTTTGGCTCATCCGCTATCCGCCAGATTCCGTCAGCCCGTCGTAGGCAGTGATGCTGGATATACGCAGAGAGTCGCTGCTGTGCACATCGTAATCATGGGTTGTGGCCGCGTGGGCTCCACGCTTGCATCGCGGCTAGACCATGAAGGGCATGAGGTCGTGGTCATCGACACTGACCCATACGCGTTCCGGCGCCTGCCATCCGACTTTCGCGGGGAGAAGCTTGTCGGTTCCGGTGTTGATGAGCACGTCCTCGAGTCCGCTGGCATTCGTCGCGCTGAGGCGTTCCTATCTCTCACCCAAGGTGACAACCGCAATTTGCTCGCAGCCCAGATCGCCAAACACATTTTCAACGTGCGCGCCGTTGTTGTCCGGGTTTACGATCCGTTTCGAGGCGAGATTTTTGCGAACCTCGGCCTGCGTACGTTCAGTCCTACCAACATCGGCGCTGACATGGCGTACGACGCGCTGACGCGGGAGTAGCGCATGTACATCATCGTTGTTGGCGCAGGTACAGTCGGTTATGGCCTAGCTCTGGAATTGCAGTCGATGAGCGATCACGAGGTCGTGCTGATCGACCGCGATCGTGCACGTGCCGCGGAGCTCCGCGAAGAGCTTGGCGAGATGGTCGTGCATGGTGATGGCACGGAGGTCGTGTTCCTGGAGACGGTTGGGGCACGGCGTGCTGATCTAGTCATCGCCGTCACCGGCGACGACGGCGCCAACTTGGTCGCCTGTCAGGTTGCTAAGCACTGGTTTAAGGTCGCCCGCGCCGTCGCCCGCGTAAACAACCCGCGCAACGAGCGCCTCTTTCGGCTCCTCGGCATCGACTCCACGGTCTCTGCCACCGGCGCGATCATGGCGCAGATCGAGGTCGATCTGCCTGAGCACACGCTTATCCCACTCATGCGTTTACATGGTTCTGGGTTACAACTCGTCGACCTCCACGTGCTCGAAGGCTCACAGGCCGACGGTCGCACCATTCGCTCCCTCACCTTGCCGCCCAGCACTATCATCTCACTGGTCGTTCGTATCACCGGCGAGCCCGAGGTGCCCAACGGTGATACCGTCCTTCGCGCCGGAGATGAGGTGATCGCTGTGATCCTGCAGGAATCCGAACCCGCGTTGCGTAGCCTTATCGCTGCCCCGCATCAGGCCGAGTAGCCACAGTGGGGCTTCGCCTCGCACACCTCGGTCCTCGCGGTACGTATACAGAGGCGGCTGCGGTCGCGTATGACCCCACCGCCGAACTGATCCCGCTCGCTTCCTTCACAGCTGCAGTGGAGGCTGCTGAAGCCGGAGCTGCGGACGCTGCGGTTTGCGCCGTTGAAAACTCCATCGAAGGCCCAGTCCATGAGACCCGTGATTTGCTGCTCCGCGATGATTCGCGTGTTCAGATTTGCGGGGAAGTTGTCCTCCCCATCCGTCACGTACTGGTTGGCGCCTCAGGTCTCGACCTTACGCACGCCTCGGTGGTCTACTCGCATCCACAGGCGCTGGCGCAGTGTCAGCGCCATCTCGCTGCACTCGCTCCTCACGCCCGCGCTGCTGCGGCGCTGTCTACTGCTGCCGCTATTGAGTCAGCGTTGAATGAGCCTGGAGCCCTCGCTATTGGGAGCCATGTTGCCGCCGATCTCTACGGCGCGACTATTTATGCCGATGACATCGCCGACGAACCCGGCAATGAGACCCGTTTTGTAGTGCTCGCGCGGGAGGACGCTGCGCACACCGGTGACGACAAGACCTCGATCGCTTTCACGACGCACCACGACCGTCCCGGCTCGCTGGTCGAGGTACTCAATATCTTTGCCTCGCGCGGCCTTAATCTGACGCGTGTTGAGTCGCGTCCCACGCGCCGCGCGCTCGGTACCTATGTCTTCCTCGTCGACATGCATGGCCACCGCACTGACCAGACCGTCGCTGAGGGCCTCGACGCCGCTCTGGCGGTCACGCTCTGGTTGCGAGTACTTGGTTCCTATCCGCGCTGGACAAAGCGTGCCTGAAATCCCAGACCTCGAAGCGATTCGAGGATTTCTGGAACCTCGGCTGCGGGGTAATCTCCTCACCGCTGTTACGAGTGGCATTCCTTGGCTCGTCCGTACGGGTGCGGCTGACCTCGAAACTCTCGCGGGGCACGAGTTCACCGCCCTTCGCCGCCATGGCAAGTTTCTGCTCGTTACCACCGATGACAGCCGGTTGCTCGTGGTGAACCCGATGCTCGCCGCATGGGCCGCTGGTACCTCGTTACTGTCGATGGCCTCGCTGCCGTCCCGCAGTGGCCAGAACTTGGCCCGGACGCGCTTGCGTCGACGAGGAGACCTTCATCGCTCGCCTCAGGCGCCATCCCGGACAGATCAAGAGCACCCTCACCAACCAGAAGTTCATCGCTGGGGTTGGGAATGCGTACTCCGATGAGATCCTCTGGGAGGCGGCCTCCACCCGCACCGCCGCCGTGCCACCATGACCGAGGATGACCTGCTGGGCTTGTACCGGGCGATGCGATCCACGATCGAATGGGCTATCCCCATCCTGCAGGCCGAGGTCGCCGACCGCCTCTACCAAAGCAATGAGGAGTGACGTGAGCATCTCCGTGTCCACCGGAAGATGGATATGCCGTGTCCCCGCTGCGGTGCTCCGATCCGGGGTCAGACCCGTGGCGGGAGCGAGACAAATTACTGTCTCCACTGTCAGCCGCTCATGCTCTGACGACTTGCGCCAATACGAGACCCAAAGGCACTACTCTATGGGCCGGGCATCGTCGTACTGCTCGATGGAGGGGGAACCTTGAAAGTGATCGGCAAAGACATCGGCGGTGTCCTGAACTCGATGTATCAACTCGTCGCAGGGCGTGTCGGCACCGCGGAGCGCGAGTTACGCGTTGTTGCGTTTGATGGCGGCGGTGAAGGCTTGTCGGACGTGCAGTGGGCGCCGAAGACAGTGACCATTTCGCTCCACACCGGCATCCCGACGCACGCACTACCGCACGTCCTTGGGGTCGCGCTCCAGCACGTCCGGCAGTCGCTCGATGGCTACCCGAGCGTGCTGAAGCCGAAGGGGCGTCAGTCTGAAGGTTCCGATCTTGTCCGAGCGGCTCTGCGTGAACTCGTGCTTGAGCCAGACGCTGAGTCGCAGTTGAATGGCCTCGCGCTCGACCGCGAGTGGGAAGTAGAGCAACGGCATCAGGGCATGAAAGCCTTACTCAAGTCGCCGCCAGCTGATTGGAACGAAGAAGGCTCGCTCGGCAACCTCTTCATTGGATTGCAGTACGCGCGCATGGCGCTGACACATCCGCCCGAGATGTGGAAGGCACTGGAGAAGAGCACCGGTGAGGTACTGCCTGCTGCCGCCACGGTTGGTGCGCGTGCATTGCTCGCGGTGAAACGCCGCCGCTGGGGCAGCGCGACCAACGCGCTCGACTCATTCTGTTACGTCCGCGACGAACTGGACATCGGCGACCTCGTCCGCATCGAGGATGCCGGTGGCAACGAGCACTAGCCGCTGGTTGCGTCCTTTCCATTGGTGGCGTTCGCCATCTTGCCAGGCAGCAGGAACTGGATCGCGATCTCCCACCAGTTTGTCTGGTGCAGCGGGAGCACCCCGCTGAAGATCGTTTCTGTCTGGCTGAGTTGTGCAGGCGTGCTCACGGCCGACTGCTCGCGGCGCAACGCCATCGCGTGCTGCACTGCGTCGGTCACGCCCGGTGCACGCAGCATCTCTCGCATGGTGTCCCACATCTGTGCGGGCGTTTCGAGTACTTCCGCCGCTCGTGCGGTCGTTGCTGGCAGGCACTCATTCGCCGATAGTTGTTCAGCGTTCGGTACGAACTCGCCGCTCTTGAGCACGGTGAATAACTCGCTGACTCCGCCGACTGGACGGCCTTTCAGTATCTGTTCTGCGGCCATGGGAGGCATGGTGGCGAGCACGTCACGTGCCGCCACACGCCGTCGCTGGTCGGCCTAAGGCTTTCGGGAACGGCGGATTGCCACTTGCTCCGGCCGCCGGGTTACTGCTGCTCGCTGTGACCCTGCTGCCGGCGCACTCATGCCATCGAAGATGCCCAGTTTGTGGCGCGCACGCACTTGGGACGCGGACTGATCTCAGGCCCGGAAACTCCCGATGCCGGTTACCAGTTACTACGAAGCGGCGACGGCCGCCCGCGACCCGCGGTCGAGCCAGCCGAACAGGAACGGATGCCACTCCCTGTACCGCTCCAAGTACTGGCCGAAGAGCGTCGCTGTGGTCGCGGCTGGCCTCGTCGGCTGGTGAAGCAAGCGCATTCGCGCCTCGCTGGGCGTGCGGCCGCCCTTCCGGTGATTGCACGGGCGGCACGCTGTAACGAGGTTCTCCCAGGCGTGTGGCCCGCCTCGATGCCGGGGGATGACGTGGTCGAGCGTCAGTTCGCCGCCTGCCGTTCCACAGTACTGGCAACGCTGCTCGTCGCGTGCGAAGACCTCTTTGCGTGTCAGCCGCACTCGCGGCCAGGGCCGCCGCACCGGCTGGTGCAGCCGGATGACTGAAGGCAGCGGATAGTCGGTGTCTACCCCGTGGATGCACTCATCCGAGGCTTGCAGTATCTCGGCCTTGCCGTGGTAGACGAGCACAAAGGCCCGCCGGACCGCGCACACGTTCAACGGTTCGTAGTTCTGATTTAGGACGAGGGCACGTCGCTCGATAGCCAACTGGCGCCGCTCCTGCCGTGACCGGAGTTTACTCCATCCCGTCCGAGGCCGTCATTGGATGCCCGGAATGCCCGAAGGCAGTGACGGTATCTCTGGCAATGGGATCTCGCCGCCGAATGTGTTGAGCGCCTCGCGAAAGTCGCCCGGTAACAGTCGTTCCAGCAGTGGCAGCCGATTGAGGAATATCGGAGCGATGCGCGACTGGGCAAGTGCTTCAGTGACCGGCCCGACTGCTGGGAACGCCGTTAGCGCGAAGAGCAGGAACGCGGCGGAAAGCACACCTTGTACGAATCCGAACACCGCTCCGCCGATGTGATCGATTGGCCCTAGGAAGAGCAGGCTCGCTACTGACCGAGCCAGCATCCCCACAACCTGCCCGATTACGATGCATCCGGCGAAGATCGCCACGAACGACGCGAGGTTCCGTAACTGCGGGTCGGCGATGAGGAAGTCGATATTCGCGGAGAGCCGGTCGTATAGCCGAGACGCCGCCAATCCGCCTGCGATCACGCTCGCGAGCGACACGATCTGGCGGATCAGTCCCGTCCGGAACGCGGTGAACGTGGGCCAGGCGATGGCTCCGGCGATGGCGAGGTCGATCCACGACATAGCCGTAGTTTAGCAGGCGGCTATTCGAACCCGAGCGCCGCTCTCGCAACGAGACGTAGCGTCCGTGTCCGAAGACAAGGTGGTCTAGTACTTCTATCTGCATCAACTGTCCGGCTGCCACGATGGTCTTGGTGAACTGGATGTCATCAAGGCTCGACGCGGGGTCGCCGCTCGGGTGGTTGTGCGCTATGGCGATCGCGAACGCGTTCTGCCGCACGGCCTCCCGGAACAGGTCGGCCACCCGAGCCGGAGTCGAGTTGAGCGAGCCATGGTACAGCGTTGTTTTTGATAGCAGCCGGTGCCGCGTGTCAGCGTGAGCACCTCTTCCTGCGGCAGCAATCCCATCTCCGCCTGCAATTGCCGAGCGATGTCGGCGGGCGTTGTCACTGTCGGGCGGGGAACGTCGCCTTCTACTGCGAGCCGCCGTCCCAGTTCGAACGCCGCCGCGGTGGTGGTAGCCTTGGCCAGCCCCATGCCGTGTTCGTCGATGAGTTGCGTGGTGTCGAGCGACGCGAGGCCGCGCAATCCTTGCTGTTCCGCCAGCAGTCGTCCTGCTAGTTGCAGCACTGACTCTGCGGGTGTCCCTGTGCGCAGCAGGATGGCGATCAATTCCGCAGTCGTGAGGGCTTGCGGCCCACTCGTGCAAGGCGCTCGCGAGGACGTTCGGTGAAGGGACGGTCGGAGGCCCGGAGCCGGTATGCGCCGGCTCGTTCACCGATCGCGTCCGGGCAACCGCCGTGTGTTGTCCTGGCGCTGTGGCAGTTCGCGGTGCGCCTGGCTGACCATGTGAACGCGAATCACGGTCTTGGAGTACGGCCAGTGCTCGACTTCGACGGTGTCCCCTGGCTGCACGCTGAGCGATGTGACCGGCGAGACCGTGAACACGACCTTGTCTACGAGCATGTAGTGTGAACGGAAGAACCACATGAGGCTGCCGCGCGACCATGTCCGCCGCACCTCGCCGGTCATCGCGACCGGAGTCGCGCGTAAGTCTCGGCTGGCTGAGTAAGCCTCGCTTGCGAACGAGAGCGTGATCACAGCCAGCAGGATCATGGGAAGAATTGCGCCGAGCGAGCCTCCGAGGAAGCTGGCGAGGGACATGGAAAACAGCGCACCTGCACCAAGCGCACACGGCGTGTTCAGCACCGCTATCCGCATCAGTGTGCGGCGGTGGTCTGGATTCTCTTCAAGGTACCGAGGCCCGTCGTTCACGTTAGGGGAGTTTTACCACATCGCCGAGCGACAGAAGGCTGTTTTCGCGTAAACCGTTGGCCGAGTAGATACGCTCGAGGAACGTCTGGAGATCAGTGCTGCCGCGGTACTGGTCGGCGATGCCGTACAGGGTGTCCCCGGTTTTCACGGTATGCGACCGTTCGGCCGATGCCGTCGCGGTAGCTGGGGCGGCCGTGAGGCGCGGTGTTGCCGTCGAAGCGGCTGGGGTGGGCGATCCGGCTGGGGCCGTGCTCGTGCTCGCTGGTGTGCTGGTTCCGGCTGGCCGTGCTGGCCGAGTGGTTGGTGTGGCTGTTGGCAGCACGGCCGCCAAGGCTGCCGGTGGCCCGTCCTGGTCGGCCTCGCCGCCAGGACGTACCAGCAGCCAGACCGCGAAGATCGACCCAATCATTAGCGCGGCCAACGATCCTCGGTAGACGCGATACGACGGCATGGCGGACGCGGGGTCCATGCAGCGCTCGCACAGCGCATCGCCGTGGTCGTCACAGTACAGGGCGCCGCAGCGGGGGCACTCCTGGACGGCCGGCTGGTCGCACCGGAAGCACTGCATACAGTCAGCCTATCACGGACGGCTGGCACGCCCTACAGCCGCGCGGCACAAACACGCAGCCGCGCCTATGCCAGGGCACGGGCGCGGCTGCGTCCACCGCTGGATGACGGGAGAGTGCTACTTGAGTTCCACCTTCGCGCCGGCCTCTTCGAGCTTGGCCTTGGCGGCCTGGGCCTCGGCCTTAGGCATCGCGTCCTTGACCGACTTCGGCGCAGCCTCGACCAAGTCCTTGGCGTCTTTCAGGCCCAAGCTCGTCAGTTCGCGCACGACCTTGATGACGTTGATCTTGTTGGCGCCGAAGTCCGTGAGGATCAGGTCGAATTCGGTCTGCTCCTCCTCGGCCACCGCTGCGGCTCCGCCGCCGGCCATGCCAGGCATCGCTGCCGCCATCATCATCGGCGCTGCCGCTGTGACGCCAAACTTCTCCTCGATGGCCTTGTTCAGGTCACGGAGTTCAAGGATGGTCATCCCCTGAATGATATCCAGCGCTTCTTCAACCTTGGGCATCTCTATCTCCTTCTGTCCGGCATCGCCGGTCGTCTACTAGGATTGCTGGCCCTCGAGCTGATTTGCTCGAGCATCGATAAGGCTTGCGAAGTCGCGTGTGGTCGCCTGCAACAGCCCGGCGAGTTCCGCGATCTTGCCCGTGAGGTTCCCTGCTATGCGGGCGAGCAACTGGTCGCGCGGCGGCACTGTGGACAGGTCTTCCACGTACGCCGCGTCGACGACAGAGCCGCCGACGACTGCGCCCCGTACCTGGAACGGTGACTGCGCGTGTTCGCGGCAGTACTGCATCACCACGCGGGCAGTGCCTACCGGGTCGGTTCCCACGAGGATCGCGGTTGGCCCGTTGGCCAGTTGAGCGATCTCTTCTCGTCCCGCATCGGTGGCCGCGCGCCGGAGCAGAGTGTTTTTCACCACCCGCACCTGTACGCCTTCGCCGTTGAGAGTGCGGCGCAGCGAGGTGAGGTCGGACACCTTGAGCCCCTGATATGCGGCGCCGATGGTGATCTCGGCGTCACGCAGCAGGGCGGTCAGGTCCGCCACTTGGTCGATTTTGTGTTGCGTTGGCAATCGCACCTCCATCCGCAAGATCCGTTTCCGCAGTTGAGAAAACAGATCGCGCCCGCTCCGCCGTTCTGGTGTGGCGGGAGGGCGCGAGCGGAGCCATACGCAGATGCGCTGGCGAGATGCTCGGGTGCCGTTCCCACCTGCACGGGCAGCCTTGTGGCCTTTGTTCCTGCGGCATAGCCGGGGGAACCCGTGGTCTCTGGCGGTTCCTTGCGGCCCGAAGGCCGCGACCGATTACGTATTCTACAGGCTTGCGGTGCTATCCGCAGCCTGCGGTTGCTGGCTACGCCTCAGTCGACAGGGCCAGCATGGGCGCTACTTCCACCGGCACGCCCGGCCCCATTGTTGAGGTCAGCGTCGCGCCCTTGATGTACTGGCCCTTCGCGGCTGATGGCCGGGCCTTCACGATCTCGCTCACCAGCGCTGTCAGATTGTCCAGCAGCGTCTCCTGGCTGAATGAGGCCTTGCCGATTGGGACGTGTACTAGGTTGGTGCGGTCGAGGCGGAATTCGACACGTCCTGCTTTAGCCTCCCGCACCGCGCGGGCCATGTCCTGCGTTTCCACGACCGTGCTGGAACGCGGGTTCGGCATCAGGCCGCGCGGGCCGAGCACACGCCCGAGCCGCCCGACCTTGCCCATCAAGTCCCGCTGCGCCAGCGCCACGTCGAAGGCGGTGTAGCCGCCGGCGACCCGTTCGATCAATTCGTCGCCGCCGACTTCGTCGGCGCCCGCCTGCATGGCGAGGGACGCCGCTTCGCCTTCGGCGAAGACGACCACTCGCATGTTCTTGCCTAGGCCATGTGGCAGCACGACCGTGCCGCGGATCTGCTGGTCAGCGTGTCGCCCATCGAGGCCTGTCCTCAGGTGCAGCTCCACGGTCTCGTCGAACTTGGCGGTGGCCGCTTCTTTTACCAGCGAGACAGCCGCTGCTGGGTCGTAGGCACGGCCCTTTTCGACCTTCTCGCGTGCGGAGATGATGCGCTTGCCTTCTTTTGCCACGGCTACACCACCTCAATGCCCATCGAGCGGGCAGTCCCCTCGATGCTCTTGATTGCCTGCTCTACGTCGCTGGTGTTCAGGTCGGGCAGTTTTTGCGTTGCGATCTGCCGCACCTGCTCCGCCGTCACTTTGCCTGCGACCTGCTGTAGCTGACTAGCCGATCCCTTCGGTACGCCGGCTGCCTTGCGCAGTAGGTCGGACGCTGGCGGTGTTTTCAGCACGAAGGTGAACGAGCGATCTTCGAAGATCGTGATCTGCGCCGGGATGATCTGGCCGTCCATGCCGGCCGTACGCTCGTTGTACCCCTTCACGAAGTCCATGATGTTGATGCCGTGGGGGCCGAGTGCGGTACCCACTGGCGGCGCGGGGTTCGCTTTCCCCGCCGGGATTTGCAGTGTCACCACTGCGCGGACTTTCTTGGCCATCTCACCCTACTTGCTGGTGCGGTACTGACGTGCGTTGACGCGCACTCCCGCGCTGCTGGCTGGACGCTACTGCTTCTCGACCTGCAAGAAGTCGAGTTCGACCGGCGTCTCGCGGCCGAACATCGAGACCATGACGCGAACCTTCCCCTTGTCGAGGTTGATCTCGTCTACCTGGCCTACGAAATCGATAAATGGGCCGTCTGTGACTCGCACAGACTCGCCCACCTTGAAGCCGATATTGATGCGCGGCGCAGCGGTGTTCATCTGCCGCAGGATCCGCGCCACCTCGTCGTCGCCCAGCGGCATCGGCCGCGAGTGGTCGTTCTCGTTGGTGTTCCCCGCGAACCCGGTGACTCCTGGAGTGTTACGAACTACGTACCAGGAGTCGTCTTCCATCACCATTTGCACCAGCACGTAGCCCGGGAACAGCTTCCGCGAGACTTCGCGCCGCTGCCCGTCGTGGATTTCGATCTCCTTCTCGATGGGGATGACCACCTGGAAGATCTTGTCGCTCATGTCCATGTGCTTGATGCGCTGATCCAGGTTTTTCTGGACCTTGTTCTCGTATCCCGAGTAGGTCTGCACGATGTACCAGCGGCGGCTGTCGTCGTCCGCGGGCGTCTCGATCTCTCCCTCGGGCGGGGTAGTGTGCTGGTCGTGATCGATCGCTACGTTCGTCAGTGGAGCACTCCTGCCTGGCCCAGCGCGCTGACGCGCCGGGTCTGAACCGCTACCGGAGGATCGTCTCTTCGACAAGCCACGAGAACGCGAAGTCTGCCGTTCCCAGCACGATGCCGAAGAGCAGCGATATCACGACTACTACTACGGTCAGGTGTACGGTCTCCTGGCGCGTTGGCCAAGTTACCTTCCGTAGTTCGCTGATGATGTCCATCGCCCAGCGCGGCTTCCACCACGGTCCGGCGACCGCCTGCGCGCCTGCGGGCAGCGCGACGGATGGCGAGGTCGTCAGGCCGCGTGCCCGGGTGGGTAGCGGCTGACGCTTCGATTGGCGGTCTTGCTGCCGTCGGGCCGCTCGGCCCATGAAGGTGCTCCTTCGTTTGTTGTCCCGGCCCGGAAGCCGAGACGGCCTACTGCGCTATCGCGAACGCGGTTAGCGTGTCTCGCGGTGCGCGTGGTGTGCCCGGCATCGCGGGCAGTATTTTTTCAGTTCAATGCGCTCGGCGTCGTTCCGGCGGTTCTTGACTGTGTGGTAGTTCCGATGGCGGCACTCGGCACAAGCCAATGTGATGTGCTCGCGGTCTGCTCGGGCCTTGGGCATGATGCCCCTCCTCTCCTGCGTGCCGCCTCGGTGTTGAGTCGGGGCGCATGCACACCTACTCTACGCTGGTTAGGCAGTAATTTCGGTAATAACGCCAGCGCCGACGGTGCGTCCGCCCTCGCGGATGGCGAAGCGTAGGCCCGCTTCCACCGCCACTGGCGTAATCAGTTCGATGCTCACGGTCACGTTATCCCCGGGCATCACCATCTCGGT
>CAMDNW010000005.1 GCA_945903275.1 Thermoflexus hugenholtzii JAD2 | reverse complement strand
CCTCGAGAACGCTTCGGGCGGCCTTGATTTGTGCTACGAGAGCGCCGCCACGATGCGATTGGGTTCTTCCCAGTCGATGACGCGATGCTCGCGGAAGGCAGCGATCTGGGATGATTATGTCGCAAGTGCAATTATGCGACATAGGTAGTCTCATGATTCCCAAGCAGAGGGTCGCCGGTTCGAATCCGGTCTCCCGCTCCACAATACCGTTGCCAGTCAACGGTTCTTTGACTATTCGAACGGCGGCACCTACCCCCCGACGGCACACTGGCTCCGCCGGCGGCGGCATGTTGGGCACCAGAAGCAGTCCTTACCGATCACAGACGGTAACGTGTGAGTGATAGCGGTTCGTTCAACGGGCGCTGGCAAACCGGCCGATCATCACCAAGGAACCTGCGAGACCCTGAGGGAAGGGGCGCGGAATGCGCGCAGGTGCAGCGACGCCAGTTCTGGCAGGCCCGGAGCCCCGTCTTCGGCTCGCGTTGCGATACCTCTCGCACTACCGAGGCCGGTATGCGATTGGCTTCGCCGCAATCCTCGGCGCCTCGCTGGTGGTGATGCTGCCACCGATCGTCCTGCGCGATGCCATCGACGCGCTAAACCTCGGTGTCGAGGGCGGCCCGGCGCCGACTATGGGCACGCTCATCTGGTACGGCCTTGTCATCGTGGGTCTCGCGATGATCGAGGGCTTCCTGCGTTTCGCTGCACGCCTGCTCGTCTCTGGGACATCACGCGACCTCGAGTACGAGTTGCGCAACGACCTCGCCGCGCACCAGATGACGCTCGATCGCACGTTCTACCTTCGCTCGCAGACGGGTGACCTCATGGCGAGGTGCACGAACGACCTGCAGACCGTGCGTGACCTCCTCGGGCCGACGCTAATCGACCTCGCTCGCATCCTCACCATGCTGATCGCGGGCTTCTTCTTCCTGCTGACCGTGAACACGCGGCTTGCGCTCATCTCCTACGCGTACCTGCCGATCGTCGCGATCGTGATCGGTGCGTTCGGCAAGCAGGTCGAGGAGCGCTACGGCCGCGTGCAGGAGCAGTTCGGTGCGCTCTCCGCGCGCGTGCAGGAGAACATCTCTGGCATGCGTACCATCAAGGCCTACGCGCAGGAGGAGAACGAGACAGCCGCCTTCGGTGTAGCCAACCGCGAGATGATGAGGCGCTCGATGTCATGGGCGTACTGGACGGCAGGCCTGTTCCCGCTCATGACGCTTGCGACGGGAGCCTCGGTCATCCTTGTGCTGTGGTTCGGCGGCGCCGACGTGCTGCGCGGCGACATCACGCTCGGGCAGTTCGTGCAGTTCAACAGCTACCTGCTCATCCTCTCGAACCCGCTGCTCGCGCTTGGCTGGAACATCACGGTGCTGCAGCAAGGCGCGGCGTCGCTGAAGCGCATCTCCGAGGTGCTCTCAGCGCGGCCGCTGATTGCGGATCCGGACGTCCCGGTCGTCCTCGAGCAGGTCAAAGGCGAGATCGTCCTTCGTGGGGTCACGTTTGGTTACGGCGCCGACGTCGTTCTGCGTGAGGTCGACCTCACGATTCCCGCAGGCACCACGATCGCCCTGGTAGGCGTGACCGGCGCGGGCAAGACATCACTTGTCGAGCTTCTCGTCCGCATGTACGACCCAACTGACGGCGAGATTCTGCTCGATGGCATCGATATCCGGCGCCTGTCGCTCTCGCAACTGCGGGACTCCATCGGCTTCGTGCCGCAGGAGACGTTCCTCTTTTCCGATATGCTGAGCGACAACATCGCGTTCGGTCGCCCCGGCTCGAGCGACGAGGCGGTGCGCTACGCGCTCGCCACGTCCCAGCTGGAGAACGACATTCCCCAGTTCACGCACGGCCTCGCAACAGTCATCGGCGAGCGAGGGGTGACCCTCTCCGGGGGACAGAAGCAGCGTGCAGCGCTCGCCCGCGCGGTGATCAAAGACCCGCCGGTGCTGATCCTCGACGACGCGCTCTCGCATGTAGACACCCATACCGAGGAAGAGATCCTACGCCGCCTGAGCGAGTTCATGCGCTCGCGTACGACGATCATCGTTGCCCACCGCACCACCACGCTCGCGTCAGCCGATGTCGTCGTTGTGCTCGACGACGGCCGCATCGTCGAGACCGGTACCCATGCGGAGCTCCTCGCGCGCGAAGGCATGTACTCCCGCTTCTTTCTGCGGCAGCAGCTCGTCGAGGAACTTGTCGAGGATTTGCCGGCGTGACTACCGACTACCTCGACGACGAGATCTTCGGCAAGGTCTACGACGCGCGCCTCGTCCGCCGGCTCGGGGAGTTTGTCCGACCGCACGGAACCCTGATTGCCATCGGCGTTGTGCTTCTGATCGCGATGGCGGTTCTGGACGTGGCAGGGCCACTGATCCTCAAGGTCGCCATCGATGATCTCGCTGCCGGCGGGACCGACCGCCTCGGCATGCTCACCCTTCTCTACACAGGTACGCTGATCGGTTCGTTCGTGATGCGCTATGTGCAGGCCGTAATCATGAACTACGTCGGCCAGCGCGTGATGATGGACCTCCGTATGCGGCTCTTCGCGCATCTACAAGGAATGTCGATCGCCTACTTCGATCGCAACCCCGTCGGCCGCCTAGTCACGAGGCTGACGAACGATATCTCGACCCTCGAGCAGGTGCTCTCGCAGGGCATCGTGCAAATCCTCGTCAGTCTGCTCACGCTGGTCGCGATCATAGCCGCGCTGATCGCTCTCGACTGGCGGCTCGCCCTGCTGATGTGCGCGTTCCTGCCGCCGATGGTGCTGACGGTGCGCTACTTCGCGCGCTCGCAGCGGGAGGGCTACCGCGAACAGCGCATGTGGCTCGCGCGCATCAATGCGTACCTCAACGAGAACCTCACTGGCATGGCCGTCGTGCAGCTCTTCAATCGCGAGCGCGAGAACCTTCGTCGCTTCGACCAGCGCAACCGCGGGTTGCTGGATGCCAACAAGCGCGTCCTCTTCTGGTACGCGGTGTTCGAGCCGTCCGTCGTCCTGTTCGCGGCGATCACCTCGGCGGCAATCCTGTGGTACGGCGGGGAGCGCGTGCTCACGGAGACGCTTACGATCGGTACCCTGGTCGCGTTCACGCAATATATGCAGCGCTTCTACTGGCCAGTGCGAGACCTCGCAGACCGTTTCACGACGCTGCAGTCCGCCATGGCCTCGTGCGAGCGGATCTTCGGGGTGCTCGACGATGTCCCGGAGGTCGTCGATGTAGCCGAGCCGCGCAGTCTCGCGAAGGTGGCCGGGCGCATCGAGTTTCGCGATGTCTGGTTCGCCTACGATGGCGACCAAGACGTACCGAACTGGGTGTTTCGTGGTGTCTCGTTCACGATTGAGCCGGGCGAGCACGTCGCCATCGTAGGCTCCACGGGCGCGGGCAAATCCACGCTGATGAGCCTCCTCAACCGCCTCTACGACGTGCAGCGCGGCGCGATCCTTGTGGACGGCGTACCCATCACCGAGGTTGCGCAGCAGGCCCTCCGCCGCAACGTCGGCATGGTGCTGCAAGATCCATTCGTCTTCACCGACACAGTCGAGGAGAACATCCGCCTGCGTGACCCTGCGATCGCGCTGGCGGACGCGCATGCCGGCGCTCGCCTCGTTGGCGCAGACACGTTCATCGAGCGCATGCCGCAGTCCTACAGCACGATGCTCGCCGAGCGGGGCGCGAATCTATCGACGGGACAGAAGCAGTTGCTCTCGCTCGCGCGGGTCGCGGCGTTCAACCCTGCCGTCGTTCTCGTCATGGACGAGGCAACCGCGAGCGTCGACCCCGAGACGGAGGCGACGCTCCAGCAGAGCATCCGCACGGTCACAAGTGGCCGGACGTCCATCGTGATCGCCCACCGTCTGAACGCGATCCGCTTCGTCGATCGTATCCTCGTCCTGCAGCGCGGCGAGGTGGTGGAGACGGGGACTCACGACACCCTCATGGCCCTCGGCGGCGTCTACCGGCAGCTGTACGAGTTGTACTACCGCGACCCCGCTGCGGCCGGCTGAGTAGCGCGTGTAATCCGGCCGGGGACGGCGGCGGACCTTCCCCTACAGACGGTTGATCCCTCCGGCGATCCGGTGCTCTGCGGGTCGCAGTCTGCATGGGACAAGCGTGAGTCGTAGCGTCGCCTCCTCTACCGGGACTGCGCCGGCCTCTCTGCGCTCGGAGGGATACCCCGATGGTGGTTGTGCCTCGAGGGCTTGCGAACTCTACTTGTCGACGAAGTACCAGCGACCCATCTTCGCCCTGTCGCCATACCCGTTCCAAATGCCCCAGACCTTGTCATAGCCTCCCACGTCGCCTGGGATCATGACCTTCTTCGGCTGTGCATACAGGACGTACTGTGCCATCCAATCATCGATCCAGCGCTGCTGCATCTGATCCAGCAGTTCGACCCGCCGCTGGTAGTTGAGTTCGGTCAGCACCTTCTCGACCGCAGAATCGAATGCGGGCTCCGAGAAGCCTCCGTAGTTGCGGCTACCCTTCGAGTGATACTGCGACAACAGTTCCAACCCTGCATCGGGTACGGAAGTAATCGTGTAGGCGAGCATCTGGTAGCGCCCCTCGGTCTGGCGGACGGCGAACTCCGCGCCAGGTCCCGCGAGCTGCAGCTTCACCTTCATCTCGGGCAGTACCTTGGACATCTGCGACTGGAACCGCGAGGCATTTGCGAAATGCACCGCGCTTGTATCGCCTGAGATGTAGTGCTCGAAGTCGAGGCCCTTCCCATTAGGATAGCCAGCAGCTGCCAGCATTTTCTGCCCTTCGGCAATGTCCTGAGCCTTGGTGTCGGGGCTATAACCGGGGATGCCCTTCACCTTGTCCGGCTTCCACGCCTCAGGAAAGCCGGGACCGAGAACACCTTGGTAGCCCCAGCCGTCCCCGTAGTAACCGTTAGCCATCTCGGTGACATCAGTCGCGAGGAATATTCCCTTGCGTACACGGAAGTCCCGGAACGGTGCGTAGCCCTTGATATTCAGACGGAAGTGTTGCCAGTTGCAGTCCACGGTTACGTAGAGGAGAGCGTCCTTCCGACCCTGCCGGACGACGGCGACTGAGTCCGGTGTGGGCGTCGCGAGGCTGCTCGTCTGACCAGAGATAAACGCCGCCTGTACCGCCGTGGCATCAGGCACAACGATGACCTCGTATCCATCGAGGTAGGGCTCGCCCTTGCGAAAGTACTGGTCGTGCTTTTTGTACAGTACGCGCTGATCCTTCTTGAACTCGGTCATCACGAATGGGCCAACGCCCCCAAGCTTGAGCGGGTCGCTGTATCCAACGTCGTCCATTTCCTTCGGCATCGTTTCGACGCGGTTCTCGACGAGCCCGTTGAAGAGCCCACTGTTCGGCTTGGAGAGAGTGACCTTGACCGTCAGAGGGTCGACCGCCTCGGCCTTGACGATGTTCGCCACCATCGAGGCACGCTGGAACGAAGCGAGCGGGAGCTTCAACCGCTCTGCATAGAGCCCGCCGATGCGCTCGATGTTCCAGGCGATGTCCTCAGCTGTGTAGGCGCGGCCATTCCAAGGCGGCTTGTTATGAATCTTGACTCCCGCCTGAATCTTGAACACGAGGGTGAGGCCATTCGGATCGGCCACCTCCCAGCTGCTGGCTAGGTTTGGCTGGAGTGCGCCGGTGACGGGATGCTGCTCCAACACCTTCTCACCGAGCGTGCTCCAGCCACCGTCGCCGAGCGCGGTGTGGGCGTCCCATTGCACACCGGTCGCCGTGGCCGCAGTTCGCCAAGTGCCACCGTATCGCGGCTTTCCGGCGACCACCGGCGCGATCATCGGCACGCCGCCGCCCTGTGTAGCGCCTTTGATCGATCCTGCAGCCGGTACAGCCGGTACAGCCGGCCTGCTGGCGTCACTGCTGCCACGGCATCCGATCATGGCCGCCCCTGCCAGACCAAGAGCAGCGACCCCGAGGCCCTTCAACGCATCGCGCCTACTCGTAAATCCATGTGCGGTTACCACGGCTATCCCCTTCCCACCCCTCGTCGGAACGCGTCACTGGCGGCCATCGTCGCTTGGCCGACAGCATATCATGTACGTTATAAACGTCAGAAAGTGGTCTGTCGGTCTGGTGCAGTTGCGATTCGACTGATGACCGCCGAGAAACGGCGCTGGGAATACACGATCGTCCGCGGTCGAGGCTTACACGCGATGCGCTCTAGGTGCGCCACTATCTGTATCACACTGCAAGCGTCGCCGACCTGTCTTGAGGAATCGTATGTCGCAGCATCAGCCGCTCGTCTATCCTGCTCGTTACATTTGAAAGCGGCGGGGCGTCCCAGCCAGCGGTTCGGACATAGCGTGAGGCGATCGCTGTGGCGCGAGGTCCTGAGGACGAAGCACCCCCGTTAGCCGCTGCGACGGCGACCATGGACGCACAGGCCGCAGCGTCAGGTGCACGAAGAACGATGCGCGATCACTTGCGGCCCCTGCGCTTCTACGGCTGGGTGATCGGCGGCGTCGGCTTCGTCGTAAATATGCTGTTCGGTGCGATGATGTTCCATGCCTTCGGCACCTACGTCGTGCTGCTGCGCGAGGACTTCGGGTGGAGCGCGACGTCGTTCTCGCTCGCGTTCGCGCTGATGCGCATCGAAAGCGGGCTGCTCGGCCCGATAGAGGGTTGGGCGATCGACCGCTTCGGTCCGCGCGCGATCATGCGTGTGGGTGTGGTCCTGTTCTCGATAGGACTGATCGGGCTCAGCTTCATCAACTCGCTCTTCGGCTTCTACATCGTCTTCCTCGTGATGGCGCTTGGTTCCGCGCTCGGCGCGTTTCTGCCGATCTCCGTCGCCATCGTGAACTGGTTCGACCGTCGGCGTGCGGCTGCGCTGACGCTTTTGTCACTCGGTTTCTCCGCCGGTGGGCTGATTCAGCCACTAATTGTCGGCGGGCTCGAGTACTACGGATGGCGGCAGATGTCGCTGATGATGGGGCTGCTCGTCTTAGTGGTTGGGCTACCGCTGGCACAGCTTGTCCTGCATCACCCAGAGTCGCACGGCTACCTGCCGGACGGAGACTCGCCCGAGGAGCACGCGCGCCGCAACTCTGGGCGCGAGGAGATAGAGTTCACGGCTCGCCAAGCGCTGCGCACGCGGGCCTTCTGGATGATCTCACTGGGGCAGTCGGCATCGTTGTTGGTGTTCGGCGCGGTCTCAGTTCACTTTGTCGCGTACATGACGGAGACCCTGGAAATGACAAAGGGCGCAGCCGCCGGAATAATCGCGCTGATGACGCTGATGACAGTGATCGGGCAGCTGGTCTTCGGTGGACTGCTAGGCGACCATGTGAACAAGCTGCTCGTAATCGTGCTCGCGATGTTCGCGCACACCGTGGCGTTGCTCATTCTTGCGTTCGGCATGTCGACGGCCTGGGTCGCCGCGTTTGCCATTATCAATGGGCTGGCGATGGGCACACGCGGGCCGTTGATGCAGGCGTTGCGCGCCGAATACTTCGGACGCCGCAGCTTCGGCACGATCATGGGCTTTTCGTCACTCGTGATGATGTTCGGTATCGTGATCGGCCCGCTGGTGGCTGGCTTGTCGTACGACATGCTCGGCGAGTACCGACCAGGTTTTATACTACTGGCGGTGCTGTCCGCCCTCGGCTCGGTGTTCTTCATGCTGACGAAGCCGCCTGCGGTGCCCGCCGCGACCTGATGGCAGATCCTGTCGCCGGGGCTCCTTGCGATAACTCGTTTCTAGCGGCGCCGCAGCAGCCACCAGCCATGACGCGTGATGTTCAGAAGACGATCACGCACCGCCCCCGCGTGCCGCGAGCCTCGAGGCGGCGATGTGCATCAGCCGCCTGCTCTGGCGGGAACGTCGCTGCCACGCGGAGTGTGAGGACACTATCCTCCACCTGCTGACGCAGTCGGCTCAGGAGCTCCGGACGGTGGTCATAATCACGTACCGATGTGCGGTGGAACGTGATCGCACGCTCGCCGTTCCCACCCCAGCCCCGAACAGAAGCAAAGGCTCCGCCGTCTTTCACGGCCGCGACTGCTAGCTCGCTCTGCACCGCGCCATCTGCAAGGCCATCTACCCCCTCGGGTATCAACTTCCGTATCTGCTGGGCGATGTCGTCTCCGCGCGGGACTATGAAGTCTGCACCGAGGCTGCGCACGAGATCTTCGTCGGTGGGCGATGCGTCCGCTACGACGCGCAGTCCATCGGCTTTGGCGAGTTGCACTACGTACCCGCCATAGCAGCCAGCGGCTCCCGTGACGGCGATGGTCTGTCCTGGCCGCAGCCCGAGCTGGTCAAGCGACTGCCGAGCCGTCAGGCCGTTCATCGGCAGCGTAGCAGCTTCGGCCATCGAGGCACCGCGCGGAGCCCGTACCACAGAGTCTGCTGCGAGCACGATGCTCTCGCAGTATCCGCCGTGTGCGCCGCTGGGAATCACCATCGCGATCACCTCATCCCCGACGGAGAGATCCGTGACGGTGTTAGGTCCGATCTCGTCGACCACGCCGGCGACGTCCATGCCAGGCACATGCGGCGCAGGAATCGCACGCAGTGCATCCGCTCGCGAGCCATTCCTCAGCATGAGGTCAGTTGGGTTCACCGTCGCTGCACGGACGCGGATACGCAACTCACCCTGTGCGGGTTGACCATCGGGAAGGTCGAAGATCCGCAAGACTTCCGGTCCCCCGAACTCGGTCAAACCTATCCCGCGCATCGCAAAACTCCTCGCGTCGACTCTGTCAACAGACTAAGCGCTGCGTTCATACTACGTCGCGGGCGCGAGCGCGCGCTGCAGGAGTTGGATGACTAGCAGCGAGAATGGCTCGTCTTCGGTACCGCGAAGGCCGCTGGTCGAGACGACAACTTTGTGCCCACCCACTTCGGCGATGCACGCACCCGGATATGGAACCTCATCGTCCTGGAAGGCTTCGCCAGCGCGGGCCACGTCGCCAGTGTTTCGACCCGTCCGGAGCGCTGCGCGGACCTTCTTGCGTGCGATCGCCGCGTGGTCATTCACCCAATCGGAGACGCGAATCTCGTGTTCGGCTATAGCGCGTGCCTCCGGGTCTCCGACTGCGGCCCAGTTCCCGCCAGCATCAGTTGCGTCATAGACACCAAGGAAGAACCGCTCGGGGGCGGACGCCCCTTCCGTGTAGACGTGGAGCATCTGCGCCACGGCTGGCATCGCGTTCTTGAACGCTTTCGCTATCTTGTCGCGTCCATCGTTACTGATCGGCACGTCGCTCTCCTCTGGTTAGACAACCACAGCCGTCACTCGGAAGCAGTCGACTCGGACGACACATGTGGGAGGATGTGCACATCATAGCCATCGCACGTGGACGGTTTATGCCACTACACGTTACACGTTTCCTGTAGGCGGACAAATCTCCCTAACTGCTAACCATCGCGCGCGCAGCCAGATCCGGCGGCGGGACCACGTCGCGGAGAGCTGGGATGACCTCGCGTCCCACAAGACGGATCGAGCGCTCGATGCGCGCAGTATCGAGGCCGCCGAACTCCATCAACATGCTGACGTGGGTGACGCCGGCCGCCGCGAGGCCGCGAGGCCGCGCAGTCGCTCGATGATCACGTCAGGTGTACCGATGAACTGACGACTGTGCAACGCCTCGTCGGTCGGGTCATCGTCCGCCAGAGTCATATCGCGGACACCACGCTCGACTTGGCCATGCACGACGCGCATGGCGGCACAGGCCTGCCAGCGGGCGAATCAGTCCCTGTGCAAGAGCACATAACTGGACAAAAACCTGATTCCCGATCCCCGTATTCACAAGGGAATCCGCTACTGAGCACAGCGCATGTGGGATCATGCTTCCCAAGCAGCGGGTCGCCGGTTCGAATCCGGTCTCCCGCTCCACACTTATGTGCAGTTTCGGTACCTGGGCAACACTGGCTCCGGTACCTGCACGCCCCCCCTAGCTCCACTCGATGGTCCTTCGCTGTGTCGCCGTGACGATCGATCGCAGGACACATGAGTGCCGATTCGTGTGCATGAGAGCGGCACTGAACGGGCTGCGCAAAGTAATAGTTCCCTGCGGTCAGCAAGGTGGCTGGACACTTCGATGACGTCTCTAGGTCGTTCCGCGCCTACACTAATGCCAGAACTGCGAGGCCCCCATGTCCTCCATGCCACCAGAACGTGTCCAGCGCGCACCCTTCGGGACCACGACCGGCGAGCTCGCGAGCGGCCTGCTCGCGAAGGTCTTCGGACTGCTGGCCTTCTCCTTCGCGGCCTCCGCCGTGGGCGGGCTGGTCGGTTACCGGCTTAGCCCGTCCTGGTTCCTCCCGCTCATCCTCGTAGAATTCGGCCTGATCTTCGCAGTGCAGCGGATGCGTGAGCGTGAGGGCTGGAACGTCGCGCTGCTGTATACCTTCACCTTTGTATCGGGCATGACGCTTGGCCCAATCATCGCCGCCTACACGAGTGCCGGCTTGGGTCTGGTCGTCCTGCAAGCGGCCGGCGTCACGGCGGCCATGACGGTCGGCCTATCGTTCTATGCGCTCGGAACAAAGCGCGATCTGTCCGGTTTGCAGACATACGTCTTTCTGGGATTGCTCGGCCTCATTGTCGCGAGCGTGGCCAACATCTGGGTCGGTGGGCCAGCGCTCTATGCCCTGCTCAGCTGGGGTGGAGCGCTACTCTTCAGCGTGCTGCTCGTGTTCGATGTGAACCGTACGCGCCGTGCCGAGGACACACTGGGTAACGCCGTCGTGATCACGCTGGGAATCTACCTCGACATCGTGAACCTGTTCCTGTTTATCCTGCGGATCCTCTCTGGCAATCGCCGTTAGCCAGCTCGTCTGGGTCAGCCGTTCGAAACTTCCCGGACGCGGCTTCGGTACCTAGGCGACACTGGCTCCGGTACCCACACGACGCCCCCCGCCCTAGCTCCGCTCGAGGGTCCTTCGCTGTGTCGCCGCGACGATCGATTGCAGGACACGCGAGTGCCAGTTCGTGGATCTCATTCACCGGCCCTAGTCGGCCAAGTTGCCATTCCAGCCGTCTACGAGGTGTAGCCGTCCACCCACTCGGATAGCGAGCGGTTGGAATCGCGCCAGACTGCGCGGGCGAGGCAGATGCAGATGATCATCTGTCCCACCCGCCAGCCCAACGACCGTAGGCTCGGCGTTAAGGCGTCTCTAAGCAGGGCCACTGCTACCCTTGCCATGCATTACATTTATTTTCATGTGCCAGTCGCTCCAAAGGAGCCCTCCCGATGATTCCTGTCACTGCCCGCATCACCGGCACCTTGGCCGTGCTGGCAGCCCCCACGCTGGGCGTGCTGCTCATAGCAGGACGGCCGCAGACGCCGGAACCGGACACGCACCCGACATTCGCCGCCTCCGCGCCCACGACAACCACTACAGTAGTCACGCCCCAGACCGTATGAGACGGCTTAACATCGCACGTGCCATCCTCAGTGATCCCCTAAAGCGTGCTGACTACGACCACTCGCGTGGGGCCTCCCAATCGAACGCGACGACTGGAACGAACGACCAAGCGAGAGCCCGAGCAGAATCGGAAACAGAAGTGAATGTTGCGGCCTCATGAATCCCATCTCTCTTCTTAGGCGCTTCCGTACGTTCGACTCCCTGATCGAGGTGCCAGCATTCCGCTGGTACATCCTCTCCACCGCCGGCGAGTGGTCTTCGCTGCACATGCAGGGGGTAGTACGCGGCTTCCTCGCCTACCAGATCACGGGTTCGTTCGCGGCACTGGGCGTAGTTGAGCTGGGCAACACGATTCCGCGCATGTTCCTCGCGCTGTTCGGCGGAGCTGTTGCCGACCGCGCCAGCCGCCGTGTCATCATGCAGACCACGTTCGTGGTCAACGCGCTGTCGGCCGCTGTGCTGGCGGCGGTAGTCTTCGCCGGACAGTTGCGCATCGAGCACCTAGTGATCGGCGCGTTCGTTCAGGGCGTCGTAAACTCGTTTGCACTGCCCGCGCGTCAGGCGATGATCCCGGAGATCGTCGGTAACGAGCGCATGATGAACGCGTTCGCGCTCAACGTCTTCAACCTCAACGTGCTGCGACTAGTCGCCCCCGCGACCGCCGGCGGCTTGATCGCGGCGTTCGGCTCCGGATGGGTGTTCGTCTCGATCGCGTGCCTGTATGTCTTCGCCTCCATCGCGATGTTTCCGATCCCGGTGACGACTTCCGCCACCCGTGCAGCACAAGCGAATGGCGGCGCAATAGACGAAGAGGCGCCCGCATCGAGCTTCAGAGAGGGTATCCGCGACATCGTAGATGGCATCCGCTACGTGAGAGCATCGCACGTACTGATGGTGTTGCTGGTTGTGCAACTGGTCGGCGCCATTCTCGCGTTCCCTTACCAGCGCCTACTGCCCGGCTTCGTGGACGTGGTGCTGAGCGGCGGCGACGATGACCTCACGGCCATCCTGATGGGTGTGCTGCTCGGCTTCACCGCGGCGGGCGCCCTCGTGGGGTCGTTGCTGATCGCGTCGATGCCGAGCCGAAACCGCGGCAAGCTGATGATCGCGAGCTTCGTCGTGTTCGGCCTGGCGCTCTTCGCGTTCTCGGCGTCCTCCGTGTTCTGGCTGAGCGCAGGCGTGGCAGTGATCGTCGGCATCGGCCAGTCCGGCCGCATGTCGCTGTTGAACGTGCTGGTACAGTCAAACACCCACGAGGCGTACCGTGGCCGCGTCAGCGCCGTGTTGATGCTGGACGACGGCCTAGAGTCGCTCGGCGTGCTTGGAATCGCGATGCTGGCCGACCTCTTCGGTCCGCAGATCGCGCTTGCAGGTGTCGGCGTCGGCTTGGTCAGCCTTGCAGGCGCGCTGTGGGTGACGCGCGTCATCCGCGACATGGACTAGCCGCCTGGGTAGAACCGGTGCGCGCGCTGATTGCTCACAACTGTCAAAGCCAGCTCGATCAGCACGGCGGCGTCAGACCGCGTGATCCGCGCTCCACGTATGTCGCGGTTTACGAGTCGTATCTACTGCCGTTCGAAAACGGGTGAGACTTGTCAGCGAGCGACTGAGCCCAGCATCGTGGTGACGCGATCGTGCGCCGTTTCGGGCTTCGGGCCTGCCTACGGCTCAGCAGCATCCGCTGTATCATCGTCCGACAGCACGCGCCGGGACCGGCACAGCTACTCCGCTTGTGAGGCAGCCCACCGATGTCCAACGGTCAGCAACAATTGCTTGTGGCCTCGTCGAACGGCTTGCTAAATCGGCCCTCTGGCCTTTGACGGCGCCGAGCTCAGCGTCGGGCGCGACTCCTGCACCGAAACCGCGACGCCCGTTCTACGGCTGGTACCTAGTTGCGGCAGGTTCGGGCATCCAACTGTTAGTCGGTGCGCTGATAGAGCAGTCGTTCGGCGGCTACGCCGCAGCCCTCACTCGCGAGTATGGCTGGAGCCGCAGTGCGCTCAGTGGGGTGTACTCAGTATCGAGGTTGCTCGCAGGCGTCCTCGGACCCCCGCAGGGGTGGTTATTAGACCGCTACGGGCCTCGCGCGGTGATGCGCTTCGGGCTCGTCATGTTCGCGCTTGGCTTTATGGCTTTCAGCCAGCTGAATTCGCTGACGATGTTTTACCTCACGTTTACCGTGATGACTCTGGGTGCGAGCCTCGGCGGCTTCATCTCCGTAGCCGTCGCGGTTGTAAATTGGTTCGACCGCTACCGAGCACGCGCGTTGGGCATAGCCTTCATCGGCTACGCCGCTGGTGGGTTGATCGCGCCCGCTGTCATTTTGGCGATCACGCGCGACTGGCGCTTTACCGCCTTCGGATCCGGACTCGTGATCCTCTTGCTTGGATTACCTCTGACTCTGTTCATGCACCGCCGTCCCGAGGAGATTGGCCTCCACGTGGATGGCCTCGCGCCGGACGAGGCGGCAGCGCGCCGCGACCACGATGTAGTCGAAGGTCGCCTGGAGAGCACGAGCACAACCACCGACTTCACGGCGCGCGAAGCGTTGCGCACGCGCGCCTTCTGGATGATCGCGAGCGGGCATGGTTCATCCCTCGTTGTCGTGAGCGCGGTACAGGTTCACCTCTTCCTCCATCTCACCGGTTCGTTGCGCTATACCGA
Source organism: Thermoflexus hugenholtzii JAD2 (assembly GCA_945903275.1). Lineage (GTDB taxonomy): Bacteria > Chloroflexota > Dehalococcoidia > UBA2979 > UBA2979 > RH-chloro-G1. The sequence continues at coordinate 85,308 of CAMDNW010000005.1, read as the reverse complement.
CGGCGCCGCGGCTGCGGTGATAGGGCTGATGACCTCCCTTCAGATCGGCGGGCAGCTCGTCGGAGGCTATCTGGGCGACCGGGTGAGCAAGCGCGCGGTGGTGGTGGTGTGTATGGCGGGGCACGCCATCGCGCTGCTCCTCCTTGGGCAGGCCGCCAATGCGCCCACGGTGATAGCCTTCGCTCTGCTGCATGGCTTCGCGTGGGGAGTGCGCGGCCCGCTGATGGCAGCGCTGAACGCGGATTACTTCGGGCGCACCTCGTTCGGCTCGATATTTGGCGTGTCTACCATGATCGTCACGATCGGGCTCATCGCAGGTCCGCTTATCGCTGGGGTGTTGTACGACCGCACCGGTTCATACGCGGCTGGATTCACGGTAACGGCGGTCATCGCCGCGCTCGGCTCGATCTTCTTCGTGCTTGCTACTCGCCCAATGCCACCACCGCGTATCGTGGTCAGCGCCGTACCCGATCGAGAGAAATGAGCGGGTCGCAAGCATATCAACGTCACTGCCCATCCGACGGTATTGCTCGTCCGTCGGTAGTCCTAGACGCGGGCGTGGCCGAGAAAGAACGCCCCGTGCGGAGTGCACGGTCCAGCGCGTTGCCTTAGGCGATCACTTCAAACAGTAGCTGCAAGAGATACGCCGGGCGGTTCTGGTGGACCATGTGCGTCGTCTCGATCTCGCGGTACCGCCACGCGGGGTGGCCACGCGTACAGGAGTGCAGTCATGGCACTCATCGGCAGCGTGCCGCGAGGTCGCTAGGTATGAGTCGAGCGTGCATCGTATCGAACGCGCCGCCGCCGATTGGTGGCACGAGGTAAATCTCGGCATCGGCACGTACCGGCTGCACCAATCCGCCACCTTCAAGGATCGAGCCGTCGATCGCGACGGCCATGTCCGTACGCAGGTCGCCGTCGGCGAGGATACGCTCACCGATCCCGGGGCACTCGTGCTCGAGCGCGGCGAACACCTGCCTGAGGTTCGCGCCGCCCACCTCTATGCTCGCGCGATTCCCTGAAAGGTGACGCAGCAGGGTCGGGATGTGCACCAGCGGCATTGACTCGCTGCTCCCCTCGACCCTCCACTACGAGCCCTGTTCGAGCTGCTCTAAAATCACGCGCGGTGAAGCCGGCAGCCGTGGCACGCGAACGCCTATGGCATCCGCGATCGCGTTTGCGACCGCGGCAAGGGGCGGCACGATTGGTACCTCACCTACTCCGCGAACGCCGTAGGGGTGACCCGGGTTCGGCACCTCCACGAGCACGACATCGATCATAGGCAAGTCCAGTGCCGTCGGCATGCGGTAGTCGAGCAGGCTGTTGTTCCGCATCGCGCCCGACGCATCGAACACGTACTCCTCGCTCAGTGCCATGCCGACGCCCTGCGCAACTCCTCCCTGAATCTGCCCTTCCACGTACGAGGGATGAATTGCTCTGCCTACGTCCTGCACCGCCGTATACCGCAGGATCGTGACCTTACCCGTCTCGCGATCAACTTCGACGTCCACGATGTGCGCAGCCATGCATGCGCCTACGGCGCCCAAACTGGTCGACACGACATCGGCATGACCTTGAATCATCCCGCCTGAGTGCGGGAGACGTCTCGCCGCTTCCTTGAACGTCATCATAAGGTCGCCAGGACCACGCAAGGTTGCGTCGACCGGGTCGTAACTCACCTCGGCGGCATCGACCTCCCATATCTTCGCAATGCGTTGCTCGAGCTGCTCGCGGATATCGAGCGCAGATTGGTACGCCGCCCACCCTGTCGCAAAAGCGCTGCGGCTGCCACCGGTGTTGTTGGTGAAACCGATCGATTCCGTGTCTGCGACCAGAGAACTCACATCTTCATACGGAATGCCAAGCGTCTCGGCAAACTGCATCGCAAGTGCTGCCCGCAGACCACCGATGTCCACGGAGCCGGTCAGCAGAGTCACTCTTCCGTCTTCGTGTACGTTTGCGAAGGCGCTCGATTCGCCGCCACCGTTCTGCCAGAAGCCCATCGCGACCCCACGTCCGCGATTCTTGCCGGCGAGCTCGGAGCGGTAGTGCGGAGAATCAACGAGAGCCTGCATCACTTCGACGGTGCCGATCGATCCGTGCGTGGCGCCATCGCTGCGACGCTGTCCTGCACGGGCGGGGTTCTTCAATCGCAGCTCCATTGGATCCATCGAGAGCTTCTGCGCGAGCTCATCCACCGCCGACTCCACGGCGAACTCTGATGCCGAAGCACCCGGCGCACGATACGCGGCGACTTTCGACTTGTTTACGACGATGTCATAGCCCACCACACGCTGATGCGGGATGGCATACGGGCCCAACGCACACCGGGCACCGCCCGCCACAGGCGATCCGTGGTACGCACCTGCTTCGTACTCGAGACGTACGTCTGCAGCCACAAGGGTGCCGTCGCGTTTCGCCCCGAGACGTACCCAAGCACGGGTCGCCGAAGTCGGCCCCGTCGCCTCCAGAACTTCCTGATTGCTCATGCGAACCTGTACCGGGCGGCCACCACTCTTCTTCGACAACAATGCCGCCAGTGGCTCCAGATACATCACGTTCTTCGCACCGAACCCGCCACCGATCTCTGCGGGGATCACCCGCAGCTGAGAGATCGACAGCCCGAGTACACGCGAGATGCTCTCCCGCATCCCGAATGCGCCCTGTGTGCTGGTCCAAACCGTGAGACGTCCATCAGGTCCCCAGATCGCGGTCCCATTGTGCGGTTCGATGTACCCCTGGTGATATGTCCCGGTCTCGTACTCGCGCTCGATGATCACGTCCGCTTCGCGAAATCCCAGCTCGACGTCTCCAGCGCCCAGTTCGAGCCGTGTGGCGACGTTGGTGGCGTGGCCGCCGACTGGATCGAATAGCCCTTTGATCGGGTCTGCGAAGCCGTCGTCGTGGAGGATGGGTGCCGATGGTAGTAACGCATCATGCAGATTGAGCACCGGAAGGAGCACTTCGTACTCGACTTCAATGAGATCGAGTGCGTCCTCGGCTGTGTGCAGATCGTTCGCGCACACCGCCGCGACAGGGTGGCCCTTGAAGAGCACTTTGCGACGTGCCAGCAGGCGCTCGATCTCCCATTGCGCCGGGCCGGGACCGCGAAAGCTCTGCACGATCTTTTCGCGCGGCTCGGGAAAGTCAGCATGCGTGATCACGGCGTGCACGCCCGGAAGTGCAAGCGCCTTTGAGACATCGATACGCTTGATCACCGCATGAGCGTGCGGGCTGCGCTTCACGCGACCGAAGAGCATCCCCGGCAAGCGGACATCCGCGCCGTATACCGCGCGACCGACAACCTTGTCGAACCCGTCGGGGCGAATGGGGCGCGTGCCGATGATGCTGGGGCGGCTCTCGGTCGTCATGTTCACCCTCCGCGAAAATACCAGGCGTTCGAGCTGATTATCTCACCAACATCCACGGCCCAAACCGTCGGGCGGTCACATGGCTTGTCGATCTCGTGCCACTCGCTCATGGCCGGCGGGTGTCAGCGATAGCCACGGCCATGTCTGGCCGCCGTTCGGTACGCCCAGCATGAGCACGCCTCCCGCTATCAACTCGGAGACGAAGAGGCAAACTCGCGGTTCGTCTGCTGGGTCGATCTGCACGATACGTGTGTCGTTCAGCGCTGGATAGATTCCACGTTCCGTAGCGACCCAGGCGACTGCTTGGGTCAAGCCAGACCACTGGCTGCCGAAATCCCGGCCCAGTGCCTCGAAGACCAGATCAGGCAGCGCGGCCTCCGGAATCGACATTCATTCCTCGCAATTCAAGGGAACGGCGTCTCCAAGCTATGCTGTATCAGGCCACGGGCTTTCGGCGCAACAACATGTACTCTTGGGTCCCGAATAGGTCGTTCAAACGGTGATCCGAAGCAAGTCAAGCCGTCGGGAACCTTTCACTGAACATCGACGAGCGCTACGTAGAGTTGCTGCTCCAGACGATCCAGTCGGCACTCTGGGTCGTCGGACCGCCTGATAGGACCGTTTCAGCTCGGATTCTGATTTGACGCTCTCCTGCCCTGCGCTGTCGTCTCGGGCGCGAGGTCGTTGGGCTCCCCCTTCGGATGGTTCCGACACATGCACATGAGATGCTCGGGCATGCTATCACGCATGTGATTCACAAGCGCACAGGGTCGCCGGTTCGAATCGGGTCTCCCGCTGCAGATCAGTTTTCCTATTATTTGTTCGTTCGTGGTCCGCCACGTGCTTCGTGTCAAACCCGGTCGGGTTCGCTTACGTGCAGCTGTCACAGCACGTGCTCGTCACAATCCACGTTCCGCCAGCAGCCGTTCGCGTTCGACCAGCAGCGCCGCACGCTCTTCAGCCACTGGCACTACCTCGATGGGGCGGTCCCAATCCTCGGCACGAAGGCCGTTTGCAGCCCCTGAGTTCAATTCAGCCTCGTACCGATCGAGCTCGGCCAACGCCTGCTCAATTCTGCGTAACCACGCGTCGACCTCGAGCCTCGAGTGCAGATCGCTCATCGCCATACTCTAGAGCGCTGTGTGTCCGCCAAGATCTCGGGGCGCTCCACCGTCGGTGCTGCATGAACTGCTGTGCCCTGACAACCGCAGCAGACAACTGCTGCTCGCCTTGACGACCCTAGAGGTGCCTACCCAGCAAGACCAAGACAAACCACGATCGTGGCCGAGAGATCTGCCGCACTGGCGCGGAGGCCCGTTTCGCTACCTCTCTGTGCTACGTCAGGTTGTCAGATCGGTGCTCCACATCGACCCACAGCGGCCGCCGGATCGCCATCACCCAGATCGCACCAGTCGCCGCGATCACCCCATAAATCGTGAAAATCGTGGCATAACTACCGTACTGATCGAACATCCAGCCCGCGATGAACGGTGAGAGCACGCCGACGGGTAGCTGGAGCGTGGAAGCCAAGCCGCGGATCGTGGCGAAGCGCCGGACTCCGAAATAATCGGCAATGAGCGTCTGCTGGAAAACCACCCACCCCGCGTGCCCAAAGGAGTACGTGAGGTAGTAGAGCGGAAGCAGCCACAGCCGTGCAGCTGTCAGGTTCGCGAAGATGACGAGGCCGATGCCTTGTGCCACGAACGACCACGTGAAGAGTTGTCGACGCCCAGCCCGGTCGCCCAGCCACCCGGTCGCGAAACGCAGCAAGATCTGGATCACGCCGTACATGCCGGTGATCAGCGAAGCAATCTCCCGAGAGAACCCGACGTTCTCGAGGTGTGGAATCTGGTGCACGACCCATGCATTCATCGAACCAGCGGAAGCGTTGGCGAGCACCAGCAGGTAGAACGCCGGGGTGCGGAGGGCCTCCGCGACGCTCATCCCAGTCATGCCACTGTCCCCCGCCAACATGGCAGCAGACGGTTCATCGTTGTCCGGCCAGAGGCCGCGGTGCTCTGGGAGATCGAGCAGCCCAGTCAGCAGCAGACCAACAACCAAGATGATGAAGGCGCAAACGACGAGCGTAGAACGCCAGCCGATGATGGTGACGGCGAGCGTGAGGATCGGGGCGGCAAGGTACCCGGCTCCGTTGCCGGTGTTGAGGATGCCCATCGCACGCCCCCGCATGCGGCGGAACCAGCTCAGAACGACGACGGCGAACTGAGTGCCTAGGGCAAGACTCTGGCCGCCTGCGATCACAATGCTCGACGCGTAGAACACAGTGAGCGTTTGAGCCTGGGAGAACATGATCATTCCGGCGAAGACCGCCAAGAGCCCGGCGATCGACGTGCGCCGTGGTCCGAAGCGGTCAACAAGTAGGCCAGTAAGGGGTGCAAGCAGGCCTTGCTCAAAGCTCCGCAGCGAGACCCCGAGCGAGATCGCAGCTACGCTCCAGTTGAGCTCCTCGCGCATGGGTTTCACGAAGACGCCGAACCCGATGCCCACGATCCCGAACATCAGGAAGTTGCCCAGCGCACCCCCCAGCGCGACGTACCAGCCTCGGAATACCCGGCGTGGGGACAGGGTGATCCTCAATGTGTGCTAGGGCTTTGTGCCATACATTCCCCGATCGTCGGCGAGCATACTCTTCGCGGTCTCAACGCTGCTGCAGGCGTTCGTGAACATCGGCACGCAGGGGCTCGGCAACGCGAGCGGCATCGTCGCCGGCCAGAACCTGTGGGCGGGCTTGGTGAAGCGCGCCCGCGAGGCGGTGCTGTGGGCGCTCGGCTACGTCACCGCAGCGAAGCTCGTGGTCATCGGCCTGCTCTTCACGTTTCCCGAGATCTTCCTGTCGATCTTCAACGACGATCCCGAGCTGCTACGGGTTGGCAGCACTTGGCTCCGAATCATGCTGCTCGGCTACTTCGCTATGGGCCCGGCACAGGTCCTCATTCAATCGTTCCAGATCTCGGGCGATACGGTGATGGGCGGCAAGATACCCGGCTCCGTTACCGGTGTTGAGGATGCTCCCTGGTGGGCCCGGTAACCCCCACGCGCGCCGGGTAGCAGCGATACGGTCACAACTCCTCGATGCGGTCGGTGCAGATGGCATCGCGGAAGTGACGCGCGCAATACTGGCGGCAGCGAAGGCAGGTGACACTGCGGCAGCTCGACTGGTGCTGAGTTATGCCGTCGGCCTGCCGCTACCCGCTGCCGACTCTGACCGCCTCGATGCAAACGAACTGGAAGCACTCCGATCGCGGCCCAACATGTTCGACCGGCTCGCACTCGACAGTCTCACCCCAGCGCCGATGAGCCTGTTTCGTGATGAGCGGGACTAGTCGCATCGGGCGCCTGACCGCTGGCACCACGGCGTCCGACCCCAGCGGCTGAAGCGGCCTCGATGGCGGGCGAACCAGCGGTATCCGACGTTCTCGCACCAGCGCAGGCCGGGGATCGCGTACAGGCCAGCGAGCAGCGCCCAGCGACCGCCGACCCCGCGCAGCACCTCGTTGATCGCCGCTGCTCCCGTGTACGCGCGACCGTCGCGGTCGATGGCCACGGCCTCCCGGTCGACCTCGGCGCGGGTCAGGTTGAGGGCGGCGAGCAGGCCCGGGGTCTGGCTGGGCAGCAGGTGCACACGTCGTGCGCGGTCGTGATCCTCGACCCAGTCCGCGAGCCGCGCGCAGACGCCGCAGTGCCCGTCGAAGATCAGCAGCAGTCGCCCGCCGCCACGTTGCCACTCACCAACGGGGTCGTCTGGTGCCATGGGGACAGTTTACGTTGTACACCGGCCCAGGCGAAGAAGATGCTCAGGGAGTACCGCGGCTAGAGTTGCGGCCCGTACTTGTGCCCTCCTGCTCGTACGCAGCACTCCCTAGCCACACACACCACAGGGAGTCTCATCATTCCCAAGCAGAGCGCTGCCGGTTCAAATCCGGTCGCCCGCTCCATCCTCGGATAGAGCACGATCTTGGGCTGCCAGTTGAAATCGTGCTCAGTGGATCGGGCAGATGCCGACCACAGTCGTCTTCCACGTCGCGATCTCCGTGGGACTGCCTGCGGCGACGGCTCGCTCGGCTGCGTACACCTCGTCTGAAACGACCCAAGCACTGATCAGCACTGCGAAGGCGAGTACTGCGGGCAGGAACATCAACGCGGTAAACGCCAACATGCCGCTCGTGACATGGAACGACTCAGGACGCTTAGGTGAGGCGTTCACGATCACGCGAGGTGCGCTTCTGGGATGGCTGCCCGTCCGTATACTTGCCGGCCGGTTGGCGGAATCATGGTCACTGCCACGACGAGAGCGAATACCATGCCATAGATGAGCAAGAGGGACTGCGCACCGATCTCATCAGCGATAGAGCCGTTGAAGAGATTCATCATCGCCATCATGCCGCCGAGACTGAACGAGTTGATACTGGCCACTCGGCCGCGGAATTCGTTGGTCGCGATCGACTGCGTAACGGCCTGTCCTATAGTCATGAACGCCGCCTGCGCACCGCCCATGATCGCGGCGGCAGCGATGCCAACCACGAGGGAGTCAGTCAGGGACAACAATACTTGCCCAACGCCGCTCAGGAGACCCGTAACGATCAGCGCATTGCCTCGGCCGCGGTGGGTCTGTAGCCCAGCGACGAAGAGGCTGGCGACGAATGCACCGGAACCTACCCCCATCATCAGCGATCCGAAGCCCTCGTCGCCGGCGCCGAGCTGATTGTGTGCGAAGCTCGGCAGCAGTGACTCGAACGCCATCGTCAGCCCGCAGTGAGCCACGAGGATGAGGAGCATGAGCCTCATCACTGGGCGATCGTATACGTAGGCGAGCCCGCCGAGAAAGTCCGCGATGAAGCTCTGCCCACTGCTCGGCTCGGGTGGCTGCGGAGCCAACGAGCGTGCTTGGCGCAGCGCAATGAGATAGAGCACCACTGACACGCCAAAGGCCATCGGTGCTCCCGCGATAGCCAGCAACGGCGTCACGATACCCGGCCCGAAGAGCCTCGATCCGTGCTGGGTGGAAGCGTTCAGAGACAGCGCATTCAGTAGCTGGTTGCTGGGAACCAGTGTGGCGGCGAGCGCTTGCGAAGTAGGCAGTTGCGTCGCACGAGAGATCCCGTTCACCAGCGACAGCGTAAGCACCATCCACACCTCGAGCAGCCCAGTCAACGCCAGTACCATCAGCGTCGCACTCTGTGCAGCGTCAACGGTGTAGGCGATCAAGAGGATCCGCCGTCGGTCGATGCGGTCGGCGAGTACGCCAATAATCGGCGGCACGACGAGCATCGGCGCCATCGCAGCGAACGTCGCAAGCCCAACCAAGAATGACGAGCCAGACTCGCGGTAGATCAGCCAGCCGCGGGTGACGATGAGCGCCCACGAGGCGGCCTGTGAGGACGCGTTCGCCATCCAGAGACGGCGAAATTCTGGGTACTGGAGTGCAACCCCGAAGCGGGCCGTAATTGCCCTCAGCAATCGTATCCTCCAGTCGACTGGTTATGGTGCCGCAACAACCTACAGGTAATCGCACGGCCTGTGAATCGAACCGCTCTCACTTGAGCACCGCCAGTGCGCCTGCGTTGGTTCACCGGACATTCGAGATGAGACAGGCGAGCTCATTGCTCTCTCTCGCATTTGCTGTGTACGCCGCCCTCCCCTCGCGCCGAGACTACACACCCCCCCACACACAACTATCTGAACGATGTCTTCAAGACGGGCGCACCAGCACCGTGTGAGTCGCAGGGCCCTCGGCGTCTCCATTGAGGAAGCCACCGAGGCCTACCGTGACGCCGAGCGGATACTCAGCGAATACTGCTAGTGGGCGCGTTCGGTGCATAACCATCGTTGACAAGCACAAACAGATAGATGAGGTTGCCTTCGATCGCACACCTCGTGTTGCTTATGGGCCACGGTCGGCCTCGCGCTTGCAGAGACAGTGTCTCATCTGGTAGTGATGATATCAAGTCTCATTCAGTCACCGAGACGGCGCTATCCAATGCCCCCGGAGGATTTATCGTGTCTGACTTCGCTGCAGTTGATGCGACCATTCTTCCCTCTGTAGTAAACGAAGGGGTAGTGCTCGACTTTACTGTCACGGGAACCGGCGCTACACGGACGTTGTGGCTGGTAAGAGCATCTGGAGGCGAGGAACGTTCTATACAAGCAGAGTCGTTCAGAAGATTAGCTATCCAGCACTGGCGTCTTCGGTTGTTCTTAACAAGCGCCCGGCGCAATGGATCCCATGGCTAATACCAGCAGTAGTTAACGGCGAGAACATCGTGACCAGTGACAATGTTGCAGATGGCATTTCTATGCCACAACAGTGAGTCGCCGACGACAGGCTTCCGAACGGCGAGCAGCACTCGCACTGCACTCCGACCGGACCATGCGTTCAGGCAACGATTTCCGTATCTCGGCCCACGGGATCCATCGTACTGTGGCATCAAAGGCGGAGGTTAGGGATCAGGCGGTCGCGGGAGTCTTCGATTTGGCCTGCTCGTCCGTCCAGAGCGGGCGGCGGATGAGCGTGACAAAGAGCGCACCAGTCATCGCGGCGAAGCCGAAGACGGTGAAGATGAGACGATAGTCGCCAACCTGATCGAACATCCACCCAGCGAGCCACGGCGTGAGCACCCCCAGCGGCGTCTGTAGCGCGCCGGAGAGACCTCGGAGGGTAGCGAACCGGCGGACGCCGAAGTAATCGGCGACCATCGTCTGCTGGAAGATGACCCACGCGGCGTGCCCGGTGGCGTAGATAGCGAAGTAGGCGACCAACAACCACGGCCGGTCGGGGGCAAGCTGCGCGAAGGCGAGCATGCCCACGCCCTGCAGCACGAACGAAGCCGCGTACATCCGCTTGCGGCCCAGTAAGTCGCCGACCCAGCCGATCCCCACGCGTAGCGACACTTGGATCAGCCCGTATACCGCGACGATGAACGCTGCATCGCGCGTGCTGTAGCCGACGTTCTGTAGGTGTGGCACCTGGTGCACGATCCACGCACCCTGCGAGGCGTTGGCGGTTGCAGCGAGGACGAGCAGGTAGAACGCGGGACTGCGCAGTGCTTCATTGACGCTCGCACCGGAAATCGAGCGCGGCGCCCCGCTCGCGTCTAAATCGCTCGTGTCTCCGTCAGGGTGGAGTCCGCGGTCCTCAGGTTTGTCGCGCAACAGCGTGGTGAGCGGAAGGCCGACGATGGCGATGGTTGCGGCTGCGACGAGCAGCGTCTCTCGCCAGCCGAGCGTGGCGATGAGGTACGCGAGCAACGGCGTGGCCAGGTAGCCCGCGCCATTGCCGGTGTTCAGAATGCCCATTGCACGGCCTCGCATGCGACGAAACCACGCCACGACCGCGACAGAGAACGGCGTGAACGATGCCGTGCTCTGGCCGAGCGCGATGACTAGGCTCGACACGTAGAAGGCGTTGAGTGTGCGCGCCTGCGAGAACAGCACGAGCCCGACCACCAGCGTGATCACGCCGCCGACGGCCATCCGTCTCGGCCCGATGCGGTCGACGAGGATGCCCGTCAGTGGGGCGAGCAGGCCCTGCTCTGCGCTGCGCAGCGAGACGCCAGCGGAGATCGCGGCGACGCTCCAGCCGAGTTCGTCGCGCATCGGCTGCATGAAAACGCCAAACCCGAAGGCGACGATACCGATGACGAGGAAGTTGCTGGCGGCGCCGCCCAGCGTGACCCACCAGCCGTAGAAGAAGGGGTTCGGCTTGCGCAGCAACGATCTTCGTGCGCGCATCGCTTGATCCCTTCGTCAGCGCGGGGAGTATGGCACAAGCGGCATGCCGACGTCTGAGCGCGCCTACGACCGGTCTACTAGCACGTGGTTTCTGGTATCGCCGTGGCTGACATTTGCGCCGATCCGTGTGATCGCGACCGGATACCAAGATGATCGCGCGCCCTAAGGCTTGAGCCGATCGACGATGATCTGGCCGGGGGCGCGCTCGTCACATCAAGAGCAGCGCCTCGACTGCCTCCGCCGCCGCGAACAATTCCTCGTCGCCGCCGAAGCGGCCTGTGAGCTGGAGGCCGACCGGCAGCTCCTCTACGGCGCCCGATGGGATCGTGATGCACGGGGCGCCGGCGTGCGTCCACGGAACGTTCATCGCGCGGTCGCCGGTAAACGCGAGACCGAGTGGCGCGGGGCCCGTGGCCGGCATGCTCGCCCACACGTCGATTCCCTCGCGCGCCATCGCGGCGTCGATGCGCCCGCGCAGCTCGAGGCGGCTCGTGAAGCCTTCCTGACGCGTCGCGGGCGTGATGGTGAAAGAGGCGTCGTAGAGAGCCGCGCTACCCGCGCGGAACATCCCCCCCCACTCCACGAAGCGCTCCGCGTGCGTGTCGCCGAACTCGGCGGTGGAAACATCGTAGTGGCGCTGGTTAATCGCGACGATGTCATCGAAAAACGGCACGCGCCGCACCGCGACCCCACGGTCCGCGAGGACGCCGAGCGTCATCTCGAACGACGCGATCGCGGCACGTTCCGCCTGCTCCAGAAACGGGCCGTCCGGCACGCCGATCACGGGACGCTGCGGCGGCATGTCGCCGCGCCAGTCCTTGTACATCACGCCCGCGACGATACGTGAGCCAGCGACATCCTGCGTGAACCACCCGACGTGGTCGACTGACGGCGAGTAGGCGAGCGCGCCGTCCGTTTGCACGCGGTCGTAAGAACCCTTGTAGCCGACGATGCCGCAGAACCCGGCGGGACGGATCACGGAACCGACCGTCTGCGATCCGATAGAGAGCGGCACGTAGCCGCAAGCGATCGCCGCCGCCGAGCCGCTGCTGGAGCCGCCTGGTGTGTGCAGCGGGTTGTAGGGGTTCGTCGTCGCGCCTGGATCCATGTATGCGAACTCCGTTGTCACTGTTTTGCCGAGGACAATCGCGCCAGCCTCGAGCAGCCGGGTGACGGCGGAGCCTTGCGGCATCACGAATTCCTCGGGGGGGATCGCCGAGCCAGCACGGGTTGGCAAGCCGTCCACGACGAAGATGTCCTTCACGCCCATCAGCACGCCGTAGAGTGGCGGGCGCGTTGAGGCGTCCGGGTAGCGCGCCATCAGCGCGTCGGCAGCGGCGTGCACGCGCTCGCGGCGTCCGGGCTCGGGGAGGAATGCGCGGACGCGTGGGTCGAAGCGATCGATGCGGTCGAGCGCCTCGTCGATCGTCGCATGGAGGTCGGCTGCGCCCTCGCGAAGGGCGGCCGCGTGCGGCGCGAGTGGGTTGGCGACGATCGGTGCGAGGCGAGCAGAGGTATGTGACGTCATGCCGCGGATGATACGAGACGCGGTGACCTCTTAAGTGCCGCGGATGCGGTAGAAGCCCTAGATGAGGCCACCCTAGACTGCATTCGCAAGGAACGACGATCGGAACTGCACACCTGAGCACACCTACATATTCGTGAAGATACAAAGGGTGTCGAGGTCATAAAACGATTAATGACGATGTGGAACGGTGGCTGCCGGATCCTTTGAAGAGGTGTGAACTGGGAGAATCGTGTCCCATCGCCCATAAAGGGTCGCGCAAAGGCGCCTGACCCGCTTAGAGATCCGATTAACCCCGGAGTTATTCCTTTCGCATCGGCTGCCGTGGCCTAGTCGAGCATGATACGGTCGCCGGCGACGCGTCGACCCGGACGTGCTGCGTCCCAGCCAGTCTGCGCATGTCCGCGAGCGCGAGGGAAGAGAACCGCATGAAGATCGGCCTGATTTCGGACACGCACGCTCCCGCTCTGGGCGTGCATCCGCCCATTGAGGTAGAACGCGCGCTGGCGGGGGTGGACCTCATCCTCCACGCTGGCGACATCTACTCGGCGGACTGCCTCGACTGGCTGGAGCGGCTAGCGCCGGTCATCGCCGTCGAGGTCGCGCCTGCGCCCGTCATCGGCGACCCCCGCGTCGCCGAGCGCCGAGTCATCTCCCTTAAGGGGTACGCCGTAGGCCTAGTGCACGACCTCGCGATCCGCGGCGTCGACGAGGTGCAACCGGGACACCTAGCTCGGGCTTTCCCGGAGCCGGAGCGACTGCACGCCTCGTTACACCAGTTCTTCGAGGCGCCAGTGGACGTAGTGGTATTCGGACACACGCATTACGCGCTGGCAGAGCGGCATCACGGGGTGCTGTTTGTGAACCCCGGCAGTCCCACCCTCCCCCGCCAGACGCGGCGGCTGGGGCAGGTCGCCATCCTCGACCTATCCGGACCCGCGCCGGAGGCGGAGATCATCGAGCTCTCGACGCTCGTCTAGCGGGTCAGGCCACAGGCACGCCGGTTGCAGCGCGCAAGACATCGCCAAATCGTGCGGCGTCACGCGCCAGTTCATCTATCTGACCGTGAAGGGGATCCCGAAGTTGAAGGCGCTCATCACGCCAACCAACAACGGCTTCCTTATCACGCCAGAAGATGCCCCGGCTGCTGCTACGGCAATCCGTAATGCCCTGCGAAATCGGGGCTGGCAGATAAAGCGGTGATGGCCTCACATGCCGAGGTTAGGCCCGACCCACACGGAGTCGCTGCGCTGAACCCCGCACCACCTAGCGCAGCCGGAAGGGAATCTCGAGTTCCTGACAGGCTGACTTGAACCAATCGATGACATCGCTGTGTAACGGGATCCCGAGCTCACGCCGCTGCGCCTCTGCTTCTACCTCTTCCAGGCCGGGGGTCAGTACTCGGTCGTGCCCGGGCGCGGGCGGCGTGGCCTCGAGGTGCGTTAGCCAGCGATCCATCATGTCTTTGAACTCAGTGGCATCAGTGAACGCGTCAATGTCATACGCGGCGACGTAGTGCGCGGCGGGCCGATTGACTGGTTCCAACGTGTTCGGGATAGCCCCGGACAGCAGGGTGCACATGATCTCGACGACCATCGCGAGCCCATACCCCTTGTGGGAGCCCAGCTCCCGTGTTCCACCAAACGGGATCAATTTGTAGTTGTCCGGTAATGGTCCGGCCTGCATCACTGGGGTCCCCTCCGCATCGGCGACCATCCCCGCGGGGAAACTAACCCCAAGTCGCTTCGCCAGCGTGATCTTGTTGCCGGCGACCATGCTTGATGCGATGTCGAAGACAAACGAGTGCTGTCTGTTTGCCGGTACAGCCACCGCGATCGGATTCGTACCGAGCCGAGGCTCAGCTCCGAATGTCGGCAGTACCTGCACGCCCACGGCAGTCATCGCCATGCCGATCATGTCATGCTCGAGCGCCAGCATGGCGTGGTATGCAGCCATGCCCATGTGCCCGCCATTTCTGATCGTCACAACGCCGATGCCGGTCTGCTTTGCCTTTGCGATTGCCAGTTCCATCGCCTTCGGAGCGACGACAATTCCGATGCCGCGATCGGCGTCGATCGTGGCAGTGGATGCACGTTCTCTGACGATCTTCCAGTCCGGCTGTGGGTTGTAGCGACCCGACTGATATGCGGCAATGTAATTGCGGAGCATGTTCGAGACGCCGTGACTATCCACGCCTCGTAGGTCTGCCGCGACCAGTACATCAGACGCTAACACCGCGTCGTCGTGTGGTACGCCCATCTTCTCGAACATCGCTTCTGTCATCCCACGGAGGGCGCTCTCCGATATGCGAATCGCCTGAGCCTCCGGAACCTTAAACAAGTCGAGTGGCATGACGCTCACCTCCAGTTGCCCACGTGCCAGATCCCCGCTGCCCGGAGCCTGATCGCATTCTGGCGAGTAAAGGCTCGACTGCTCGATTGGGTCTTAACGCAAACCGAGGATCGGCCGTACGGGCGAACCATAGCGTACCCGGGGCCCATGAACGCAGCCTGTGTTTCGAGACACGCGGGCAGTAAACCGGACCCGCACTGCCGAGGACCCCCATTTGCCCGCGCCAGCGCTAGCGCGCCTCCGTTATGCCCAGCGAAGTTAATCCAACGCCGAATTGATGCGCTTCTCAACCAAACAGATGCCGCCTGCGGTACGGCCTAGTCAGCGGGGCCAAGACTCGTCTCGAGCTCAGCTAACTACATATTGCACGTATTACATACTACGTATGTAATACGCTCCAGTGGGTTAGCGCCAGCGCACGACTCACTGTGATGAGTCGGAGCGGGAGCAGCCAAGGAGGTGATAGTGATGAGTATCCACCAGTTCTCGATCACAGCGACCGTACCCCGGCGAACGGCATTACGAGTTGCGGTGGCTGGCGCCGCTGGCCTCGCAAGCGCTGCACTGCTGGGCTGCGCGAGCAGCAGCAAACCGGCGGACCCGAAGGCCGGCGGCGCCGCCGTCACCAGCCTGAACATCCCGAAGAATATCAAGCGTGCGCCGGGCTTCAGCACTAACCTCGGACTCGCACCGGTGAACGAAAAGAAGCTCGTCCGTGGCGGAACCTACCGTCGGGACACTAACGACACGTCGCGTCAGCAGGATCCCGATGTCTCCATTGCCGGATCCGACCACGAGCTGGTGAACGACCGGCTGTTCAACGCGAATGGCTGGACGATGGAGATAGCGCCGGACCTGCTCGCCTCCTATGAGCTCGTGGACAAGCAGGGGCTGCAGATCCTGCTCAAACTGCGTCCTGGCATCAAGACCCACAACAAGGCGCCAGTGAACGGCCGCGTCTTCACCGCGTCTGATGTCGCTTACAGCATCAACCGCAAGGCTGGCAAGGTCGACCCGGAAGCGGCGAAGAAGTACGCCCGTGCGGCGCAGTTCGCCGGCCTCGACAAGGCAGAGGCCGTCGACAACGTGACGGTGAAGTTGACGTTCGGCAGCCCGAACGGGGCGATCCTGCACGCGCTGTCCGACCCGCGTGCGCAGATGATCCCTCGCGAGCAGGATGACATCGGCTACAAGGACCCGATGAAATTCGTGGGGACCGGCGCCTGGATCCAAACGGAATACCTAGACGGCTCCCGCCAGGTGTTCAAGGCGAACCCCGACTACTACCGCTCGTGGGACGAGGGCGGACGCCCGGGCATCGACACCTACGAGAAGATCGTGATCGGGGACCGCACCTCGGTAATCGCCGCGTACATCAGTGGTCAGCTCGGCGTCATCCAGAGTATCCAGCCTCAGGAAGAGGGGCAGATCAAAGCATCCTCAAAAGACTCTCAGTGGTTCCTGAACCCGGGGCCGACTTGGGACCACTTCGCGATGAACCTCAACATCCCGTTGTTCAAAGACGACCGTGTCCGCAAGGCGCTGCATCTGGCGATCGACTTCAAGGAAATCAACGACCCGCTCGGCAAGGGGTGGATCTATACCGGTCCACTGCACGCGCTCTTCCCGGAGGCGCTTACCTCGGAGGAGATTTCGAAGCTACCCGGCTACAACCAGGCGACTAAGGCGCAGGACACCGCGAACGCCGCGAAGATGATGGAGGCTGCCGGATTCAAGGACGGACAGGGGCTGGCATTCAAGACCAACCACTTCGCCCACTATGGGCAGGACACTGCGGTCCGCCTCAAGGCGCAATGGAACAAGACATGGCCCAAGATGAACATGACGATCAACCAAGTCACCGACTACGCCGCGTACACGAACATCCTGAACAACAAGGACTACGAGTCGCGCTCGTACAACCACACCAGCGTGCCTGCCGCCGCCATCGACGCGCGCACGTACTACCACACGACCGGCGGACGCAACTACCAAGGCTACTCGAAGCCTTGGGCCGACGAGGCGCTCGACAAGCTGATCCGGGCCCAGACCGTGCAGGAGCGCAAAGCGGCCATCATTCCCTTTCAGCAGCGCTACATCGAGGAAGGCCCTAGCCTGCTCCAACTGCGCGTGCCCCCGGACAACTACGCACTGCACGGCAAATGGGCGGGACTCGATCTGCTCTCCGGGCCGTGGGCGTACGTCGTGTATCAGACCTCCCCACGCTTCGTGTGGCAGACCGAGGCCTAGCGCCGCCACACGTGCTGACATAGACACGAGAAAGGCACACACGACAGGGGGAATATCGATGCCGATTCAGTGGGCATCGGGCAAGCGGCCGGTGTTCGTTGGTGCCGGGTGGACGATGATTCGTCGCTACATGCCGCGCACGCACTCCAGCAACGCCAAGGAGGCCGCCACCATGGCGATCAAGGATGCCGGCCTCCAGATCGAGGACATCGACGGTATCTTTATCTGGGCGAACCCAAACTGGGGCACCGGTGGACCGGATCCGCGTGTGTGGCTGGACGTGGGCCACATGATGCAGGTGATGCCGTGGAAGAACATCAAGTTCTGGCTGCAGCCCGAGGCAGTGGCGGCTGGCTCCTGCAGCGCCATCCAGTGTGCGGCGCTCGCGCTTGGTGCTGGTGCAGTGGACTACGCACTCGTCGTGCGGACCGGGCATCACCCTGCCGGTGTGCGCTATCGACAGATCTCATCCAACCGTGCCCACGGCGAGGCCGCGCTCTCGCTCACGTATGGCCATGGCGTAGGTGGCTCACCACAAGTCGTAACCTATCAGCGTTATCTTGCGAAATACGGGGCAAAGCGCGAGGAGATGTGGGGCTACGTCGGCACCGCGCATCGCAACGCGCAAGACAGCCCGTCCTCCGTGTGGCGAGGCCGCCTCATCAGCGATGAGGACTACTTCAACTCGCGCCTAATTGCGTACCCGATGAACATCTTCGACAACGACATGCCCTGTGACGGCGTGCTTGCGATTGTCATGACGACCGAGGATCGCGCGAAGTCCACTCCGCACCCAGGCGGCTACATCTCTGGAATGGCGACGATGCCCCATCACATGGAGAAGGGCGGCATTCAGGCCTTCCTCACTGCCAACCTCGAGGAGGCGGAAGAGATGTGCGGCCGCATGGCCGACAACCTGTACGCCAGCGCCGGGGTGGGCCCGGACGATATCAGCCTTAAGCACGTGTACGACGGATTCAGCCCCATGGTCTGGCAGTGGATTGAGGCATTCGGTTGGGCACCCAAAGGTGAGGCTCACACGTGGGCACAACCGGAGACCATCGGACGGCAGGGGCCCCATCCACTGAATACGTCCGGCGGCAACCTCGGCAACGGCCGCATCCACGGTTTCAGCCACGTGCTGGAGACAGCGCAGCAAATGATGGGCACAGCGGGTGTAAGGCAGATCGCCGGAGCCGAGGTAGCGCTCTGCGAAACAGGTCCCTTCGCTAACGGCTCGTGTTTCATTGCGACACGGGAGTAACAAGGGATCCACGGAGGCGATCCCGAGCGCCTCGACCAGGCCCTCCACACGGCGCGTACTGACCCCTGCCACGTAGGCCTCCTGCACCACCGAGAGCAGCGCCCGCTCTGCTCGCCGCCGCGGCTCGAGCAGGCTCGGGAAGTAGCTCCCGTCACGCACCTTCGGGATCGAGAGTGCGATCGTACCGACCCTCGTGTCCCAGCGACGTTCCCGGTAGCCGTTACGGTTGGTCAGCCGCCGTTCCGGGTCGCGCTCGCCCTTGGGCACCCCGGAGCGCGGTCACCTCGACCTCCATCAGCGCCTCGGCCAGTACCCGCACGCCCTCGCGCAGCACGTCGACGTCCCCGTCGGCCGTCGCCTTGCGCAGCATATCGAGCACGGCCATCCTGTCCTCGGTCATCGTGTCCTCCTCTGTGTCGTCGGTTCTCAGTCCAACGACGCGAGGATGACCCGATGGCCGATTGCTTGCTCAGCCCTCTCCGCTGTTACACCACGCTATGGGACGTGACCCGGAGAACCCTTGCGCAACCTAGAAACTCTAACTCTCGAAGTGGTATGAATACCCTTGGCAGGTCACTGCGGACGTGCTCCGCTCCCAGTCTATGAAGGAGGAACCGGCCCATGACCACAACGGAACTCAAGCACGGACTCGCCGCCGGCACGCCTACCATTCGAGCAGTTGGCCCGCTCGCGTTCGGGCCGGATGGCGTGCTCTTCGTCGCAGACAACGTGAGTGCCTCCATCTTCGCCATCGACACCCGTGACGAGACAGCAGTCGATGCACCGGTGCCGCTCAACATCGATGCGCTGGATACCCGCCTCGCCTCGTACCTTGGCTGCAACCGGGATGATCTGCTGATCAAGGCGATGGCGGTTCATCCCGACTCGCGGAACGTCTACCTGTCGGTAATGCGTGGGATGGGCGATCGCGCCACCCCGGTCATCGTTCGGATCCTTCGTGACGGTACGTTCACCACGCTCTCCCTCGAAAGCATCCCGTTCTCTCAGGTCGCGATCGAGGATGCACCGGCTGCGGACGACCAACGCACCGACTGGCGCCGCGTGCAAAGCAATCGCGAGGGCGAAATCACTACGCGCCGTGACGGCCTGCAGACGCGTGTCACTCACGACCCGTTCCGCTCTATCACTGTGACCGACCTGCAGTACATCCCGCGGAAAGCAGACTGGAACGTGCACGGTCAGTTGCTCGTGGCGGGTGTGTCGAACGAGGAGTTCTCCTCGGTTCTGCGACGGATCGCTTTCCCCTTCCACCGCGCCCCCCAGAAGGTCTGGGTCGAGGTCTACCACGTGAACCACGGTCAGTACGAGACAGTTTCGCCGATCCGGACGTTCGTCCCATACGCGAACAACACCGAGATCGTCGCGTCCTACACGTGCACGCCACTAGTCTCCTTCTCACTCGAGGAGATGAAGGCAGGTACCGAGGTGATAGGGCGCACCGTTGGCGAGCTTGGTGGCTGGAGCACTCCGGTCGACATGCTCGTATACCACCGCGGCGGCGAGGAGTTCGTGCTGGTGGCAAACTCCGGGCTGCCGCTGATGCGGATCGCCGCCCGCGACATCCAGAAGCAGGACGCGCTCACGCGCCCTAGTAGTGAGCCGGAGGGTGTCGCCCGGACGCCTCTACACGATGGCGTGGAACAGATGGCGAACCTCGGCGAGGACTACGTCTTGATGCTAGAGGTCGACGGAGAGGGAAGCTATGCGCTTCGCTCGTACCCGACCGCCTCGCTCTAGCGAACCGTGAGCGAGGCCGGCGGGCTCACACTCGCGTGGGTGGAACGCAACGGCCGCCACGCCCTCGCCATCAGACTAGGCCCGCCCCCGCACGCGAGCGCAACGGGTTCAGACATGCTCCCCTCGCGACTGGGTGCCAGCGATCAGCTGGGTGTTGTCCCCGCCTCCATCCTCGGGAGAGCGACAACTCCTGACGGCCTACAGGCCATCGCTGGCCGCTTCACTCTCGAGAACGACGCGTGGCTGTTCGAGCCAGAGATCCCGTTCCTGCCCGCGACCGAGTACGCACTCATCACACGCACCGAGACTGGCGCCTTGGTGCCGCTGGCCACGATCGCCACTCCTGCAGCGCCAGCGATCCGGCGCACCGAGGTGCTGGCGATCTATCCGAGCGCGCTGGCTGTGCCGATCAATTTCCTGCGCATATACGTGCATTTCTCGGCGCCGATGCGGGAGGCACAGGCTGCACAGGCCATCAGTGTGCAGCGCCTCGATACGGGTGAGCTGCTTCGCGATACCTTCCTGCCTGGAACGCTCGAGCTGTGGAACCCATCCCGTACCCGTCTCACGCTCCTGCTCGATCCCGGACGCATCAAACGTGGCCTGCTGCCGCACGTCCAGATGGGATACCCATTGATCGAACAGGTCCCGGTCCTAGTCAGGGTCCTAGCCACGTTCCAAGATGCCGCGGGTGCCGAACTGCTTGCCGGTGCCGAGCGCCGCTATGAGGTCGACGCGGCACTGCGACGGCACATTGACATCGGAGGCTGGCGGGTCGTAGCCCCGCCAGCCTCCACCCACGCGCCGCTGATCGTGCTATTCGACCGCGCGCTCGACAGTGCAATGCTCGCGCACACACTCACCGTCAGCGACGAATACGGCTCGATCGTGCCGGGTACGGCGACGGTCACCGACGGCGAGCGGGCCTGGAGCTTCGTCCCCCGGCTAACGTGGATGCAAGGACAGCACACGCTGCACGTCGACCCACGCCTCGAAGACATCTCGGGGAACTCCCTCGTGCGCGTATTCGATCGCGACCTAACCCGTCCCGAGGACGCCCCCGTACGCCGGCCCCGCACGACGCTCGCGTTCGCCTGCGCATAGTGAGAGAGGCTGGAACGCGCTGACACGGTGTACTGGCTGACCCGAAAGTTTGCTCGCGGCCCGCACTAGTAGGTAAGAGAGATTCTTGCCGAAGAAGAGGTTCTTGATGAACGAACAGCCGCCAAGCCTGATTGAATTGCGTGGCGAGCGCGTCGTCCTGCGGACCTTGGTGGCGAGTGACGCCTCCAGGATCGCGGAGCTGGCGGCGCACCCAGACGTCGCCCGCTGGTACCCCGACGCGACCGAGGACTATCTGCGAAGGAAGGCCGCAGGGAAGCCACACCAGGGATTCTTCGCGGTGGTCTACGAAGGCGAAACGGTCGGCTTCATCCAATACCACGAGGAGGTCTCCCCCGAGTACCACAGCGCAGGGATCGATCTGTTCTTAGGCGCGCCGTACCACAATCGCGGGCTAGGTACCGACACGGTCCGAACGCTTGCGCGGCACCTCATTCAAGACCTCGAGCACCACCGCCTCATCATCGACCCAGTCGCCCACAACGAGCGAGCGATCCGCGCCTACGAGAAGGTAGGCTTCCGTCGGGTCGGAATTATGCGGCAGTACCAGCGCGATCCCGACGGCACGTGGCGGGATGGCCTTCTTCTCGACCTGCTCGCCACGGAACTGACCTGAATCGTTGGAGGAAACTTTTGCACTTCCCTCCGGCAGAGGATCCGTTGCTGAGCCTAGACAACTTGATCATCACGCCTCATATCGCCTCCGTGTCGCCGGTCACCGCGGTTGAGAGCTCGAAGCGGCAGGCGGAGAACGTGCTGATGGTGCTGACGGGGAAGGCACCGCATGGCCTCGCCAACCCTGAAGTTATCAAGACGATCGCGGTGATGCGGGCGATCGATCCGGGACGCTGGGAGAGTATCCCTGACTTCCCCACGGCGCTGATGCTGTAAGGACGCGCCGTTCCAGACTCGCATCAGACGATCACTCGTCGAACGTTGTGGCAACTTCGTGAGGCGACTTCATGGCACGGCGAGTCGCATTCGCTCGGAACCGGAACAGCACACCGAGGGAGAGCGGGTTGAACAGCAGACGTGTCAGGATCCCTCGGGGCCCTTGCGGATGCTGGAACCAAATCCGGTCGCTCACCTCGGCCGTGGCCGGGCCGAGAGATCGGTATTCGTGTCGGTGGGTCCAGAATCGCATCGGACCTCGCGCCATCACATCGGTGAAGCCACGGCCCGGGCACACGTCCCGATGGTGTGCGGTCCAGCGGATCCGTAGCGGGCCAGGCCCGAGTTCAAATTCGGTGATCGACCCCTCGCCGAGGGGGTCGACGCGGAGGAATCGCGCCCCGCTGAGCGGTGGCTGCAGCCGGGCCAGCGCATCCGGTCCTTCGTGGAAGGCAGCCACAGCCGTCACCGGGGCATCCACTGTGAACCGCCGTTCGAAGGACGGGCTGCCGGCAGGAAGATCCGCTACGGCGGCCCCGACGCCAAGCCGCTTTGCCGTCGCCCGCGCTGCCGCGAGCCCGGAGCTGATCGCGCCTTCGATCGACGGCATCGCGAGGTAGTCCCCGGCGAGGAAAACGCCCGGTGCGACCTCGGGTGCATCTGGAGTGGCTGTCATGTGCACATCCGCGGGCAGCGCTTCTCGGATCCGGTCCACACGGAGCAATCGCCACTCGCTCACCGTCTCCGGGTCGAACCAGCCACCGAGCTCTGCCCGACAAACCTGCTCCAGCGCGTCGTCGTCCAGAGGCGGCTCGCCGATAACCGTCACGCTCAGCAGTGCTCGGCCCGGCGGCGCATAGGACGGCGCCACGTCGCTCATGCACACCAAGTGGTTGACCAACCCCTTGCCAGTACCGTTCAGGACAAGGATCCCTTCGCCTACCGGCGATCGAGGCGCGTCATAGGAGAGACTGGTCGCGGCTCGCCATGTGCGACTCCCTTCGACGCGCCCGCTCAGCCGGTCTGCGAGCGGCGACGCACCCGCAAGCACCACGCAGCGAGCGTTGAGACGTCGGCCGTCGGCCAGCGTGACGCCGGGACCGTCCGTGGATACCTCCGCCACCTCGATGCCAGTTTCCAGTGTCCCGGCTGGGAGTCGCCCTGCGAGTTGCGCCGGGATCGCGCCCATCCCTGCCGCCGGCACCGCGCCCGCGCCTTGACCAAACATCCGAAAGACGAATTCGAACATCCGCGATGAGGTCTGCAGATCTCGATCGAGGAAGATTCCGGCGAGGTAGGGCCGCAGGAAGCGCCGCTGGAAGGTTGCACTGAAGCCGCGTCGCCGCAGCGCCTCCGCTGTCGTCGTCTCCTGACGGTGGAAGAGCGCCTCCAGCGTAGGCTGCATGACTGAGGCACGGAGCGCTAGTACAAGCACCTTATCGAGGAGCGACCCGGCTGATGAGCGGATCGACTCGCGGAGCGCACGAGGGCGGCGCAGAGGATCGCGGACCGTCGTGAAACCCTCTCCGGTCCAGATCATCGCCCCCGGCTCAAACTGCTGGAGCGCCAGTGCGTCGAGGTCGAGCAATTGTCCCGAGCGTGGGTAGGCGGTCAGATACACTTGGAATCCACGGTCGATCGTAAATCCGTTGACCGAGTCCGACCGGACTCGCCCACCCGGCGAGTCCTCACGCTCGAACACCCGGACACGCAACCCCGCGTCCGTCAGTGTGGTCGCCGCAGCGAGGCCCGACATCCCTGCCCCGACGATGATGACTTCGAGGTCAGGCGGGGACTCCACGGCCATCTCCTCGCTGAACCCCGCGCTAGTCAACGGGGACATGTCGGCTGTGCCGCTCTTCCTGACTGGTGCTGGGCTCGGTCGGGGACGGTGACAACAACTCCGCTAGCCCGCGTGAGACCTCCGCCATCAGCAGCAGCTGCTCACGTGCCAGCGCGCGAAGGCGGGTACGCGCATCCGGCGTCATCAAAGTCTCGAATATCCGCGCCATTGATGGCTCATCGAGCTTTCGCTCGAGTTCTGCGATACGGCTCTCCAGCTCGGCGATGCGTTCCTGTTCGTTCATCTGTCACGGCCTCCGAACCACACGTGCAGCGTGCCTCCGCGCATTCGCGCACCGAGCACCGGACGCGACTGCAGTACCCGTGGCAACAGCATATTCCGTCGATGCCGCCCGGCTTCCAACACCAGTTCCTCGCCGACCGTCACCAACTCCAGACCCTCGCGTTCGACGAAGGGGATTGTCAGCTTGAGCTCGTACTGCGTTGCCTCCGGCACAGCCGAGTCGGCATCCGATGCGTCACCGGGGGTGACGCTTCGCACCTGGAACGGCGGTCGATCGTAGTAGAACTGCGTCGGGTCTTCGTCTCCGAATAGAGATTCCGCGAGGGCTGCCAAGGCATCAAAGCCCACCAGCTCGCGATCGAACTGTCTCGCGAACTTCAACGGGACCGGGCTGAAGAGGTCATCGATCTGCGCGAGATAGCGTTCCTGGTCGGCGGCACGCGCTGCGAAGTAGCTACCCTCGAACGCCTCAGCCGGTAGGACGCGATTGCAGACCACGAGGTCCGCCAGATACCCATACAGCCCCAGAAGCGTGTACGCGCGCTGAGTCTCCTTGATTACCATCCGCTCCGGGTTCGTCACGAGCCGTACGCTCGTCGTTGTCGGGTCAGCTAGCACTGCCTGAATCTCCTCTATCCGTGCCATCAGGTCGCGCGTCGCCTCGAAGACCGAGTCGTCCGGGAGGGGCATGCTAGTCAACCGCTTGAGGAGAGGACGCGCCAAGCCCGACACCCGTCGACTGACCGGGAAGATTTTCTCGAGCCACCACCGCCCGGCTTCCGGAAAGCTCAGCAGCCGGAAGGTCTCCGCAGTAGGCGCGCAGTCCACGACGACGAGGTCGTACTGCCCGCTCCGCTGATGCTCGAGGATCCACAGGAGGCTTGCCAACTCGTCCATCCCGGGGAGGACGACCATTTCATCTGCGAGCGCGCGGTTAAATCCCTCCCAGGCCAGCAGAGACTCCATCCACCGCTGCACGGTGCCCCAGTACTTCTCCATGTTGAAGTAAACGTCGCACTCTTGTGCCCAGAGCCGCTCCGCGATCAGAGTTGGCTCGGGTGTGAGCTCGAGGTCAAAGGAATCGCCTAGGCTATGCGCCGAGTCGGTGCTCAGCACGACGGTGCGCAGTCCGCGACGCGACGCAGCGAGCGCCGTGGCCGCAGCGATCGAGGTCTTCCCAACTCCGCCCTTACCCGTGTAGAGGATGACACGAGTCATCGAGGTCCATCTCCTTCGGAGCGACTGGCACGCGAAGAAAGCAGGCTGAGGATAGCAGTGGGCCTGCTTACCAAGTCTTCTCGCATGACAACTGGATATGGGAGTCTGTCTCGCCGCTGCGTGAGGTACGCGACAGCAGGCACTCGGCGTACCATCCGGCCCGTGGAGAACCTACGGCAGACCTTTCGCGTCGTGCGCCGCGTCACAATGCACTACGTCGGCGGCGTAGACGAAACGCTCGACCGGCCCGCCCATGTCCGAGCTGCGAGCGGGATCACCTGGTTCGGCCAGCACCTTGCCACGGTTTCGGACGATACGAGTTTCGTCGGGCTCGTCGACCCCGTGTCAGGCCGCACCCAGCCGATCACCATCCCTCACGCACCCGCACAGCGACGCCAATTCGACACCCGCCGCGGCAATAAGGCGGACAAGCTCGATCTCGAATGCGTCATCTCCGTCGAGGGTCGGCTGGTGGCGTTCGGATCCGACAACGGCCTCGCAGTGCGCCAGCAGGTAGTCGTCATCGACAACGCGACGTTGCTGCCGCGAGTCGTGGCGCTCCCTCGTCTCTACGAGGCGCTCCGCCAGCCCGTGCTCGGCCGTGGTGTCCTCAACCTCGAAGGGGCAGCGGTCTCGGGCGACACGCTCGTGCTCGGCAATCGCGGCGGCGACATCGGCAACGACGCCGTGCCGACCGTGGACGCGGTGACCCGGCTCCCAGTGAGCACGTTCCTGCGGCTGATCGACGATCCCCATGGGGCGCCGCTGCCATCGATCGAATGGCATCCCTTGCACCTCGGACACCTCGGCGGTACGCCGCTGCATCTGACCGAGCTTGAGGCCATCGGCGACGCGCTCGCCTTTGCCGCAACCGCCGAGGCAACAACGAGTGCCTACGATGATGGCCACGTCACCGGGAGCGTGGTCGGCTGGATTCACGGCGCAATGAGCAGCAGTTGCCAAGTCGAGTGGTGCCACGTGATCGACGAGCATGGGGCGCCGCTCGTGGCCAAGCTCGAAGGCCTCGTCTTCGACGCAAGCACGGGAAATATGCTGGCCACCGTCGACGCTGACGATCCGGACCGACCTTCCGAGCTGCTCGAGCTGGCGATCGTGAGAGACAGATAGTCTCATCATTCCCAAGCAGCGGATCGCCGGTTCGAATCCGGCCTCCCGCTCCAATCCCCTCACCCCTGTGTTCGCCTGACCAGGCGACATCCTCGGCAGGCGGGCTCCCCTCCTAGACCCCGGCGTCCGCATCTCGCTTTTAGGTACGCGTAGCTCCCGGCTGCGCCACCAACGACCGCATCGGTCACGCCACCTGTCCCGACGCCTGCAAGCCAGCGCCCACACCGTCGCCAAATTCGTTTCAGTGCTGACGCCCCACGGCTCTCATAAAAGCGATAGCATGCGGCCGCCTTACCATTACCTCGCGCGTGAGGCGGAACGGAATACGCCATGACTCGCAGGCCCCTCGCCGGCATCCGTGTCGCCGATTTCTCTTGGGTGCGCGCTGGCCCCTGGGCCACACGCTGGATGGGCGCGATGGGTGCCGAGGTGGTGAAGATCGAGTGGCCGCGGCCAGGCCCGGGCGCAATGGGCGGAGGTCCGCGTCCTGGCCCGGCACCGACGCCTGGCACGCAGGCGGCTTTCGCTCGTGGCGGCAACTTCAACGACATGCACAACAACAAGCTCGGCGTCACGTTCAACGTGCGGTCGCCCGAAGGTCTCGCGGCGACCAAGCGTCTCATCGCGATGTCCGACATCGTGATTGAGAACTTCTCGTCTCGGGTCCTGCAGTCGTGGGGCCTCGGCTACGAGGAGATGGCGCAGATCAAACCGGACATCATCTACGTATCGATGGCCGGTCTCGGCCACACGGGGCGCAACCATCATCATCAGACCGCTGGTCCCATCGTGCAGGCGCTATCTGGCCTCACGCACCTGTCCGGCCTTCCGGATGAGCAGCCAGCTGGTTGGGGTTGGTCGTACATGGACGACACCGGCGGTCTCTATGGCCTCATCGGCACGCTGACCGCACTCCATCATCGAAACCAGACCGGCGAAGGCCAGCACGTCGACCTGTCGCAGGTGGCGGCAGCGATGACACTACTCGGCCCCGCTTGGCTGGACCTCACCGTCAACGGCCGCGGCTCCCGTCGGCAGGGCTTCCCGCCCGGCAATCGTTCGGTCTGGCCAGATGCGCCGCTTCTGGACAACTATCGAGGCCCGAAGATGGTCCCGCACAACGCTTATCGCACGCACCGAGGCGGCTACAACGACTGGTGCGCGATCACATGCGTCAGCGACGAGGAGTGGCATGCTCTCGTGCTTCTCATGGGCTCACCCGACTGGGCCACCGACCAGGCACTAGCAACGCTGGAGGGCCGTATCAAGTGCCAAGTCGAGATCGACCAGCAGATCGGTGAATGGGCGAAGCAGTTCGGTAAGTATGAACTCGCCGCGCTGTGCCAGACGGCCGGCGTGACCGCGTTACCGGTCCAGTCGAACGAGGACCGCGTCGAACACGACCTCCAACTAAGGCATCAGGAACTGTTCGCGCCAGTGCATCATCCGGTCGTGGGGACGAACCTCATGCAACAGTCTCCGTTCAAGATGTCAGTGAACGAAGTGCGCGCTGACCACCACGCGCCGCTGCTCGGTGAGCACACCGCACGTGTGCTCAGGGAGCTGCTCGGAACGCCCGAGGACGAACTCCTCGCGGGATTCGAGCAGAACAAATACTGGCCGAGCCACGAATCGAAAGACCCGTACCTCTTCGAAGGCACCGGCCTGATGCCAATGCCGATCGGCCAGACACCGCCGGGGCCCGTGGTCGACCGCTCGTCCCGCCGCTACAGCGACGGCGCATTCGGCGACTTGCGAGTGATCGAGCTCGCCGACGAGAAAGGACAGTGGTGCGGAAAACTCCTCGCTGACGCGGGGGCGGATGTCATCAAGGTTGAGCCTCCGGGCGGTGCACCGGAGCGCTCCATCGGACCGTTCTATCAGGATGTGCCCAATCCGGAGCGGAGCCTGCATTTCTGGCATTACAACACGAGCAAGCGCAGCATCACGCTCGATCTCGAGACAGCTGAAGGCCAGGATCGGTTGAAGCGTCTCGTCGCAACGGCCGACGTGCTCCTCGAGACATGGACGCCCGGGTATATGGCCTCGGTCGGCCTGTCCTACGACACGCTGCACCGGATCAACCCACGCCTCGTGATGTGCTCGCTCACGGACTTCGGCCAGACAGGTCCGTGGCGTGATTACAAAGCCTCCGATCTGACACACATGGCCGCTGGAGGCCAGATGGCGTGCTGCGGATACGACGAGGGCGACATGCCCGACGCGCCGCCCATCGCCCCTGGTGGCGGCAACGCCTGGCACACCGGCTCGCATTACGCCTACATAGCGATCGCGGCCGCCATCGCGCACCGTGACCTCACGGGAGAGGGACAGTACATCGATACCTCGGTGCACGGCGCGCTCGCTCTGACGACCGAGATGCACGTCGCGACATGGATTTACAACCGCCAGGTTGTGAAGCGCCAGACGGGCCGCCATGCGGCCGCGGACTCGATGAATTTCGCTGTGAGGAAGACACAGCACCTCTGCGCAGACGGCCGCTACGTCAACTTCGGCGCCACGCGCATCACCCACGACCGCCTGCCAGTGCTCATCGAGTGGATGACGAGCAAGGGTTTCGAACACGATCTGCATGACCCGAAGTACGCCGATCAGGCAACCGCAGCAGCTGAGACTGACCATATCGCGGACGTGTTCGAACGCTTCATCCGCAGCATGCCGTCCGAGGAGGTCTACCACAGCGCGCAAGACCGCGAGTTCTTGTGCGGCGCCGTGCGGGCACCTGAAGACAACCTAAACGACCCCCATTGGGCCGACCGCGGCTTCTTCGTGCAGGTGGAGCACCCCGAGCTCGGGCGCTCCTTCACGTACCCGGGTGCAGCCTCCATCTATGGCAAGTCACCCACGGCCATCTCGCGGCGTGCCCCGATGCTCGGTGAGCACACCGCGGAAATCCTCGCAGAGATCGATTCAGTTGCGGCAGGGCCGACGGGAGTCAACACGGCGTGATTGTCAGCAGAGCCGCGCTTAGCAGTTTGTCATGTGAGGCCTGAGAGCGCCTAGGGAGCGATCGTCGATTACTAGGGGTCTACGGGCTAGCACACAGCACGATCCGGGACTGCTGCGATCAGATCACCCCGGACTCCCGCAGCACACCAAGCGCCTCACGGGCCACGCCGATTTCGCCGAAGACCTCGACGTTGTCTTCGCCAATGAGCGGGGCTCTTCGCCTGATGCTCCACGGCGAGGCATGGTAGATCGCGGCGGCACCAGGGTATTCGAAGGATCGGCCGAGTTCGGGATGTTCGACCGTAACGAAGAAGCCACGGTCACGGAAATGCTCGTCCGCGGCGACCTCCTCAGGGGCGCGGACGGGCCCGAGGGCGAATCCGCGCTGCTGCGCGCCGTGGTACACCTCGTCCGATGTGGTCGCGGCGAAGAACCGTTCGGCCACCTCGATGATGTGCGGCATGCTGCCGTTCAACGCTTCAGGATCTTGGTACTTTTCGTCCTTCAGGTCGGCGGCGAGCCCGCGCTGGTCGAACCAGTCAGCCACGACCAGCAGTTGCTGTGGTGACATCCGCAGCCCGAACATGAGCGTATTGACGTAGCGACCGTCCGCGCAGAGGAACTGCGTCCTCGGTGATGGGTTTGCTGCGGCGTGCCGACCAGTTTGCCGCTTCACGACCGCATGGTTGTAGATCCACTGCGTCACGCCGCCCTCTGTCGTCAGCGCGCAGGCGTCGTGCACGCTGGCGTCGATGTACTGACCGGCGCCCTGCACGCCGCGGTAGAAGAGCGCCGACATGATGCCGATGAAGGCGTAGTGTCCCGCTGTGTGCCACGCGTTCCCGCCGCCTGGGCCGATCGGGGGGGCGCCCGCCACGTCCACCTCGTCATAGCCGCACTCGCCCATCTGGCCGCCGACGGCGAGATGCACGAGATCCGAGGTGCGATAGTCGCGCCACGGCCCCTGCTGCCCAAATGGGGTGAGCGAGCACATCACGAGGCGAGGATTACTCCCCTCAAGCTCGCGGTAGCCCAAACCGATCGACGGCAGGTAACCAGGTGGGTACGACTCGAGCACCACATCTGCCGTGTCGGCCAGTCGCCGGAACAGCTCGCGACCGGCGGCGCTCTCCAGATCGAGAGTGATCCCTCGCTTGCTCGTGTTGTAGTGCCAAAAGTGCAGGCTGCGCTCGGCGGTCGGGATGTCATCGAGAAACGGCCCGATCTCGCGCTCGGCAGCCCCTCCCGGCGGTTCAATCTTGATCACGTCGGCACCGAGGTCGGCCATCAGCTTGGCGCACCACTCACCGACTTCACCGCCGACCTCGATCACCCGCAGATCGCCCAGCGGCCCATTACCGAAGCGTTCCGGTGCCATCGTCAGCCCTCCCGCGACGCGAGCTGCCCGCTCGGGCGCTCGAAAAGGTAGTCCACATGCTCCATCGGGACGTGCGCAGGCCACAGCGTGCCGTCGCGGTAGCCGTCCTGGATCTCGTCCCACGAGATCCCAAGCAACCCACCGAGGATCGACACGTTGTGCTCGCCGAGCAGCGGGCCGTGCCTGCTCACGGGTACGGGCGTCGCGGACAGCTGGAAAGGCGCCTGCTGCATCGGGAACGTGCCAATGACGGGATGTGTCATCGGCGTGAACAGGTTGCGGGCGCGGAGTTGCGGGTCGTGCTCAACGCGATCCTCTGTGCTCTGTACTGCCCCCGCTGGTACGCCGGATGCCTGGCAGCGATCCATGAGTTCGTATTTCTCGACGGTCCGTGTCCAGTCCTCGATGTGGGCATCAAGTTCCAGCTGGTGTTCGAGGCGTCCAACGTTCGTCGCGAACTGCGCGTCCGTCGCCCAAGCCGGTGAGCCCATGAGTGCGACCAGCGAGCTCCACTCCTCGTCCGTGGCGCAGGTGATCGCACACCAGTCGAAGTGTTCACCACCGAGTGTGCGGTACGCGTTGTGCGGGGCCACGGTGCGCCCGCGATAGTTGTTCATCAGCGGAGTGCCGGGCCAGTGCGCGCGATTGCCGGGTGGGTACCCGGCGCGTCGCGAGGGGCGGTGATTCGCCGACAGGTCGAGCAGCGCCGGTCCCGTCAGGGTGATTCCGGCGGCAACCTGCGACATGTCCACATGCTGGCCTTCGCCCGTCGCTTGCTTGTGATGCAACGCGGCGAGCGTAGACATCGCTCCGTACAAACCGCCGGTGTCATCCATGTAGGACCAGCCCCACCCGGCCGGTGGCGCATCGGGCAGTCCAGACAGGAACGTCAGCCCCGACAGCGCCTGCACGGACGGGCCCATCGTCGTATACGCAGCGTGGCGCCCTTCGTGCCCAAAGCCCGCCATCGAGACATATATGATGTCTGGCTTCAGCTCGCGCATCACTTCGTAGCCGAGGCCCCAGTCGTCCATGACACTCGCGCTGAAGTTCTCGACAACGACGTCAGTGACCAGCATCAAGTCTTTGATGATCTGCAGGCCCTTCGGCGAGCGGACATTTACCGTAATGCTGAGCTTTTCAGCGTTCTGGTCATTCGCATGGCCGCCCGCGTTCGGGCCACCTCCTTGCGCTCCCATCGCGCCGCCGATACGGCCGTTGAAGGCGAGGCGCGGGTCGGGCCATTCAACCTTGACCACCTCAGCTCCGAGGACTGCGAGCCACCTGGTACACCAAGGGCCAGCCCGAACCCAGGTGAAGTCGAGAACGCGCACGCCTTCGAGCGGCTTTGATGTCAACCTGACACCTCCTCACGCACGCCGAGCCCCCGCTGGCATCTCCAGCAAGGTCATACGCGCTTCGACCACGCTTTTCAATCAGCCAGCGAAAGCGAGGCCGCGTTCGATCACGTAGTGAAGGGTTCGGCGATACACGAGCCGGTGATCGTGGGTTGCTGCGGTGGGCTCTCCGAGTGATTAATGGTGTGCGGAGCCATTATTCGATCCACGGCCAGTTTGACGTGATCGACGGAGCGATCGAACCTTCCTGCGCTGCGGGAGGGAGCGATGTTGCCGAGTAGTGGCATGGACTGCCCACCAGCTGCTCGTGTAGCCGCCGCCAAGACAATCCTCGATGTGGGCGGGCGGTTCGTGGCACAGCCCGTAACGTACTCCCGACCAAGAGGCCGCGATGCTCACGGCGGCTAATGGCACCCCCAGTACGGGCTACAACCACCTAGAGTGCAAGAAGCATTTAACTGTTCCGACGGAAAGGGATCTGGGTGCTCCGGCGGCTGCGACTCGCGATCCAGAACAACCTGCAGTGGCGGTGGCGCATTCCAAGCGGCCCGCCCTCCGAACACCTCCACACGTCCTACCAGACCCGCATCTTCGGGACACCGGCGCAACGGTGGTTCTTCGCGGACGGCCTCGCGGCCAACGCCTCCGACACTGTGGTCGTCCAGTTCCTCTCCATCTATGCCATCGCCCTCGGCGCAGTGCAGCGGCGCCAACCATCTAGCCGTCAGGTCGCGCGGCGCAAGTCGGCGAGCCTTCGGAACGCGGTGCGCGCCACTGCAATCGAGCCGTGCGACGATCCCCACGACGTCCCGAGTCCTGACTCAGTGACGAGTCCGACGAGGTAGCCTAGGATGGCGCTGCGAAAGGAGACATACTGATGCCGAAGCAATCACCCGTTCCGAACGACCTCGACCGCCCCTTCTGGGACGCCTGTAACGACGAGCGCTTGGTCCTACAGTACTGCGACAGCTGCACCCGCTGGCAGCACCCGCCGGAGGCGGTCTGCTACGAGTGCAAGTCGGCCGAAAAGCTACGCTGGCGCGAGAACAGTGGCGCAGGCGTCATCTACAGCTTCGGCGTAATCTACGACACACCGATTGCCTCGCTGCAGTTCGACCAGCCATATAACGTCGCAGTCATCGACCTCGACGATGCACCCGGGCTGAATGTGATGTCGCACCTGCCCGGCACGCCGGCGGACGCGGTGCCGATCGGCGCGAAGGTACGCTTGATCTTCGAAACTACCCCAGCCACCGGACAGAAGGTCCCGGAGTGGCAGGTCGTCTCCTGATCGTTGGGGGACCAGCGAACGTGCACACGAATGCGGAGGTACGAGGATGACCACGGAAGCAACCGAGGTACCGGCGGGCGACGTTGGCTCGCTGTACAGGACGAAGGAAGGGCTGGGGGTCTGGAAACACCGTGGCAAGGTCGCCGCAGTCGGCATCGGCCACTCGCCGACGATGCGGCGTTGGGACGAGCGCCCCGAGACCAGCGTCGGCGCCTGGGCGATCCTCGCACTGCGCAAGGCGATGGAGGACGCCGGAGTCACGCCGGATCAGGTCGATGGCCTCGTACTCGGTGAGGAAACGACGACCGGCTCGTTCTGGCCTGCTGAGAAGCCGATTCCGGAGGACTTCCTGAACGCGTTCCAGCAGACCGACAACCCGCTGGACGGACTCGCGAAGTTAAGCGCCGCATGGATCCTGAAGAACATGCCGGAGCTAACGAACGTCAAGACCGTCATCACAGCTCCGGTGTGCATGTCGATGGTGCTCACCGCCGCGATCCAGGCAGTCGGCGATGGCCGCACGCACACGTGCCTTGTGCTCAAGGGATGGCACAACTTCTCCGGCCGCTACTACCAAGGTGGCGCGAATGCGCAGGACACGGTCGCAGGGCCCGGCAAGTTCGGCCAGGCGCTCGCCGGGCCAGCCTCGTACGGGACCGCGATGCAGTTCCAGCGCTACCTGCACAAGTACGGAAAGACTCACGAGATGATGGCGCCGTTCGTCGTGAACTCCCGGCGCAACGGCCTGCTCTTCCCCGAAGGCTACTGGGCGCAGCACCGCCCCGAACCACTCACCGCCGAGGATTACAACAACGCGCGGTGGGTCGCCAAACCAGCGAATCTCTTCGACAACGACATCCCGATACAGGCGGCCGGTGCCTACCTGATCACCACCGCGGAACGCGCCAAGGACATGCGCCAGAAGCCCGTGTACGTCCTCGGCCACGCCGGCGCGGGACGCTTCGAGAACGGACTCTACCTAGGTGCCAAGTCACGGGGCGTCATCGAAACGCTCGAGGAAGCGCAGGGCAACGCCGCCTCAACCGGTCGCAAGCTCTTCGAGGCAGCCGGCATCCAGTCGACGGACATCGACTTCGAGAACATGTACGACGGCTTCGGGCTGTTCCACGTGTTCCACATCGAGGGCATCCGCTACGCGGGCATCAAGGAAGGGGAGGCGCTCGACCTCTTCCAGGACGATATCAGCATCGACAGCGCCTTCCCCGTGTCGCCGAGTGGCGGCAACATCGGCAGCGGCCGGACGCGCTTCTGGAACCACACGGACTCGATTCAGCAGTTGCAAGGGCGCGCAGGGGCCCGCCAGATGAAGAAGCAGGTCGAGGTCGGACTGTCGGGCGGCTTCATGCCCTTCTGGAGCAACTTCGTCGTGTGGAGCTCGTCGCCCGACTAGCCACGCACTCACGCTCACGACGCATCGATGCCGCCTCTCCTATGCAGCGGCGTCGATGCGTGCGCTAGGGACACCGGCTCAGATGCGCTGCTGAGCGGCGGTCCGTCGCGCTCGTGATGTTTGCGGCAGCGCCGCGCCTTCAGGGTTCTCGTTGCTGGCGTGGACGACAGGATCTCGCACGCTGCCTCAGGCGCTCTGGACGCTCACGCCGGGGACTACCGGTGGCTGACCTACATCCGGGGTGCCCTAGAGTTCGTGAACACCTGGAAGGACATTGCGCGCCAACTAGGTCGCGGTCGTGCTGAGCGGCCGCACGTAGGGTGCGACGGGCACACGCCATATCGCTACGTGTGCCTCAACATCTTCCAACCCGCGCCTGACAGTTAGGTCGGGCGCGACGGAGTTCCGTGTTCCGGATCTCATCCGGGACCCGGTTGGTTCAGCCCGACGGGCCTCCTGCCCGGAGTGGCCATTAGTCTCACCTCGCCGCAACTGCTGGTAGTCGCCTCCCGGCCGTCACTCATGGTCTCGCCGGCACAAGCGGCTCCAGACTGTACGTGCAGTGGTCGTGTGACTCGAACTCGCCGGTTCGTTCGCCACACACCAGACCTCGGGAAGCGAGTATCGCGCAGAATGACCACGGATCGCCTGAAAGGGTTACGCGCTGACGATCTGCTGTCCCACATGCAGCCGCGGTTCCCACTGCGCGCAGCTACCTCGCCCCATCAGCGGGCCATAGTTAGGGTGTGGAGCCGCAGGCGGAGCGAGGGCGCCAACCTCAACGGTAGCGGGAATTCGCTATACGACGCCCGTCGCGCGCAGCTGGGCCAGCCGCTCTGCGCCTACCCCGATCGAGGTGTACACGGCGGTGTTGTCCTCGCCGATGAGGGGTGCGCGCCGGCTAATGCGCTGGGGTGATGCACTGTATATGGCACCGGCGCCTGGATAGGTGAAGGTCTCGCCCAGTTCCGGGTGCTCCACCTCGAGGAAGAACCCACGCGCCCGGAAATGATCGTCGTCCAGTAGGTCGTCGGGTGCACGTACGATACCCCAAGGCATGCCCGCGATTTCCTGTGCGGCCTTGAATGAATCGGCAGCGGGAACGGTCTTCACGTACTCGCGGATCACGTCCCGAATGTGGTCCGTGTTCTCCTGCATCACTTCCGGGTCGAGGTACTTGATGTCTTGCAAGTCGCCGGCCATGCCAGTCTCTGCCATGACTTCGACGAAGGCCCGGAATGATGAACTGAGGCCGCCGCCCATGTTGATGTAGCGGCCGTCCCCGGTCGGCATCTGCGAGGGGGCAGTTGGGCGCGCACCGGCGTGGCGCCCGGTCTGTCGCTGTACGACGTTGTGTGCATAGATCCAGTTCGGCACGTGCATCTCAGTGGTCAGAGCGGCCGCCTCGTGCGCCGAGACGTCCAAATACTGGCCCTGGCCTGTCATGTTGCGGCAATGAAGCGCCGCGGTGAGCGCGATGTACGCATAGTGGGCGCCCATGTGGTAGCCGTTGCCGCCCCCGGGCGCGATCGGACGCCGCTCGGGGTCATCAACTTCGTCATACCCGGAGGCCGCCATCTGCCCGCCGCCGGCGAGTTGGACCATGTCGGTGGAGAGGTAGTCACGCCACGGCCCATCCTGCCCGAAGGGCGTGAGCGAGCACATGATAAGGGCCGGGTTGTCCGCGGCGAGCGACTCGTAGCCGAGGCCGAGTGAGGGCAGCATGCCCGGCCGCATCGTTTCGAGGAGTACGTCGGCTGTGCGCACGAGCTCGCGGAACAGTTCGCGGCCTTCCTCCTGCGACAGGTCAAGCGTGACCGATCTCTTGCTGGTGTTGTAGTGCCAGAAGTAGAGCGATCGGTTGGGATCCTCGATGTCCTTGTAGAAGGGGCCAACCTGACGCTCGGCCACGCCTCCCGGCGGTTCGATCTTGATGACATCCGCACCGAAATCGGCCATGAGTTTGCCGCACCACTGACCGATGCGGTCGGCGACTTCGATGACGCGCAGGCCCGCGAGCGGGCCGGGTTGGGTGGTTGGCTGGGTTGTCATCGGGACACGCCTCCGGGACTGCCTTGCCGCTTCGCAGCGGGATGGTACGTGATCTGACTCCGCAATGCGGCATGATCCCCACTGGAACACGTCATGCCGGAATCGCGCTCCACTGAGTAGCCAGAGGCTGGGTTTCCGACCCCGTCGCCGCGACACACTCGCACACACGATCCTGCCCTGCCCCGTACCGGCGGTGTCATCAACACGGCTGATAGAGCCTACGCAAGTACGAAGCCCTCGTAGCCCGCAGCAGCCACCTGATTGCAGCGCTCGATGTAGGCGGGCAGTCCCGGCAGCGGCATGAAGACGCGCGGCTTCCCGGGGATGTTCGAGCCTAGGTACCATGAGTCACAGGATGGGGCGGTGTGCATGATGTCGCGCGTCGCGACGTCATTGACGTGATCGACCCACGCCTCCTGCGCCGCCAGCGTCGGCTCGATCGTGCTCGCACCGCGTTCGCGCACGTACTCCAGGCAATTGGTGATCCAATCCACATGCTGCTCGATCGAGACCATCATGTTCGTGAGCACTGAGGGACTGCCTGGACCAGTAATCGTGAACAGGTTGGGGAAGTCTGTAACTGCGAGTCCCAGATACGTGCGAGGCCCGGCCTCCCACGCATCACGCAGTTGCAGGCCAGCGCGCCCCTGGATGTCGATGCGCGTGAGCGACCCGACCATCGCATCGAACCCGGTCGCGAAGACGATCATGTCGAATTCGTAGTCGCCCTTCACCGTGCGGACTCCTGTTGCGGTGATCGCCTCGATCGGCTCGATCCGCGCGTCGCAGAGAGTGACATGCGACATGTTGAAGGTCTCGTAATAGCCGGAGTCGATGATCATCCGCTTGCAGCCGATCGGGATCTCGGGGCAGAGCAGCTCGGCGGTCTCTTGGTCGCGCACCAACTCGCGGATCTTCTCCTTCACGAAGCCTGCAGCGACCCCGTTCGCCTCGTGGCTGGTCGCGATGTCGGAGAACGAGCGCATAAACGAGAACCCGCCGGCCGTCCACGCTTTACCGAAGACGTCGCTGCGCCGCTCGATCGGCACCTGCAGCACGGAACCCTGAACAGCGGCCGTGAACCGCGAACCGGTGCCGCCGGGCATCTTTAGGTTCGCCGCGTGGATCGCTTCGAAGTTCGCACGAAACTGCTGCACCTCATCGACGGGGATCGGGCCGTTCGCCGAGGGCAGCGAATAGGACGGCGTGCGCTGGAAGACCGTGAGCGATGCGGCCTGGCTGGCGATCACCGGAACCGATTGGACCCCAGAAGAGCCTGTGCCAATCACGGCGACGCGCTTGCCCGCGAACGAGACCGGCTCCTTCGGCCACTGGCCCGTGTGATACGACTCGCGCACGAAGGAGTCGCGGCCGGGGATGTTCGGCAGGTTCACCGCGGAGAGACAGCCGGTTGCCATGATCAGGTAGCGCGCGCGCACCCGATCGCCGGCGCTGGTCGCGATCGCCCACACATGCTGGGCTTCGTCGAACACAGCGGAGGTGACCCGCGTCTCGAACTGGATGTCGCGCCGGAGGTCGAATCGGTCGGCGACATGATTGGCGTACCGTTCGATGTCTGGCTGCCCCGAGTAGCGCTCCGGCCACTCCCACTCATCGCGCAGCTCTTTCGAGAACGAGTACGAGTACTCGAGACTCTCGACGTCGCAACGCGCGCCAGGGTAGCGGTTCCAGTACCAAGTCCCGCCGACACCGGAGCCAGCCTCGTACACGTGGACGGAGAATCCAGCGGTGCGGGCGCGATGGAGCATATACATCCCCGCGAACCCGGCACCGACGACGACGAGGTCGTACTGCAACTGGTCGCCTTCTGCGGTGGGCGGTGCTGCGGCTTGGTCGGTCTGCTGAGTCGTAGTCATGGCATCTCCTAGTCACGCCGAGGCTCTCTTCCCAAGGCGTTATCACATGCCTTATACAACTCAAGTAGTCCCGTGACCATCGCCGCGAGACGCTCAGACCTCTCCAGTACGCAAGGAGGCTGCCCATGCCACTCGATCCAGCCGCGCGGACCGTCATTGATGCGTTCGCGGCCTCCGGTCCGCCGATCGGTACTGTGCCCGCCCCCGCGGCGCGTGCCGCGAGCCTCGCGCGCCGCTTGGTAATCGCCAATCCCGAACCGGTCTACCAGATAACCGACCGCACGATACCCGGCCCCGCCTCCGCCATTCCGGTCCGCATCTACCGGCCGTCGGAGGCGGCATCGCTGCCGGCGCTGATCTGGTTCCACGGTGGCGGCTGGGTGCTGGGTGATCTCGAGATGGCCGACCCTACCTGCCGGGCCCTCGCGAACACCGTCGGGTGTGTCGTCGTCTCGGTCGACTACCGGCTGGCGCCAGAGACACCGTTTCCCGGCGCGGTGGAGGACGCCTACGCCGCTGTGCGGTGGGCCGCCGAGCACGGTGCTGAGTATGGCATCGACGCTTTACGCATCGCGGTCGGCGGGGACTCCGCGGGTGGCAACCTCGCGGCTGCGGTGAGCCTCATGGCACGCGACCGCAGCGGCCCGGCGCTTGTACATCAGGCGCTGATCTATCCGGTGACCGACCACCGGCTGGAGACGGAATCCTATCACGCGAACGCCGAGGGGTTCCTGCTGACCCGCAGCGGGATGCGCTGGTTCTGGGAACAGTACATGGGCACGCAGGATTGGGGCCAAGCGTATGCGGCGCCGCTGCACGCGCCAAGCCTCGCCGGGCTGCCCGCTGCGACGGTGATCACCGCCGAGTACGACCCGTTGCGTGACGAGGGCGAGGCGTTCGCCGCCAAGCTGGAGGCGGCCGACGTGCCTGTGACCATTACCCGATACGACGGGATGATCCACGGCTTCTTCGGCATGGTTGGTGTGCTGCAGCCTGCCGGAGTCGCTCGCGCGCAGGTGGCAGCAGCCCTGCGCCAGGCGTTCGGCGGCCCGGGCACGGCGGACTAGCGTGGAGCATCTCGTGGTGTCGTACTCAGCGCACTAAACCCCCGAACGTCGGGCAACGATCGCCGCAGCATATCAGGCCCGAAACTGGACGACAGCAGTCAACCGCGCTATCGCAGGCGCTCTGATCCCGTTACGCACTACGGCACCGATCCTGCCGTACAAGCAGTGATGATCGAGGTGAACCACTGTTCTCTAAATGGACGAAACGACCAGTGGGACGCCACAGCCGTTCCCCGACGTCGCCGAACAACTGCAGTCTCTAGTGCAGCACGTTGTCGAGCCGTCGTGAACGCAACCAAGAAATAGGTCATTATCGCGACTGCCGGGGAGAATGAGGTCTACTGATGAACCACCTGAAGGACGTAGTTCGTGTTATTCGAGGCGAAACGCTTGCCCCGGGACCCGCCGCAATTGGTACGACCGTGGGACCGCAGAGCGAAGTGCGTTTCCTCGCCGGCGCTGGGTTCGACTTCCTGCTCTTCGACACGCAGCATGCCTCAGTCGACATCAAGGATCTCGGCCCAGCGATCGCGCAGACCCGCGGTACCGGCGCCTCGCCAGTAGTGCGCGTGGGTGATAACCGCCCAGAACTTATCTGCTACGCGCTCGATGCAGGTGCGAAGGGCATCATCGTCCCGATGGTCAACACCGCAGAAGAAGCTGATCGAATGGTGCGCGCCTGCAAGTATCATCCGGCCGGCATCCGCAGCAACTCCGGCATCCGTGGAGAGTGGGGTGAGTTCGACTCGTACCGCGCGTTCATGGACGCGGTGAATGACGAACTCGTAATCATTCCCATGATCGAGACCATCGAGGCCATGGAGCAGATCGACGAGATTCTCGATGTCCCGGGGATCGATGTCCTGCTCGTTGGCCCGTCAGACCTGTCGATCGCGCTCGACGTCCCGCTCGAGTACGACCATCCCAGATACATCGAGGCACTTGACGCGATTGCCGCGGCCTGTCGGCGTCATGGCGTCGTGCCCGGGATGTACTTCATTCCACCAGGCATGGAGCCTGCATTCTTCATCCAGAAGGGCTTCCGTCTTTTCACTGTCCCTTGGGCCGAGTGGGCCACGCAAGGAATTCAGTCAGGGCTTGGATCACTGCGGTCTGCTAAACCATACCGGTAGTCGCCAACAGGCTGCGTAGGAGCGTGATCGTTCAGGGGTACCGTGCCGCGCACTAAAGGTGTGCGATCCGATCGCGGAAATCGCCATCGAACAGGATGTTCCCGGTAAACGTGGGAGGCTGCTCGCAGATCCACACTGCCATGCGGCCCATCCAATCGGCGGACTCGTAACCCTCTTCCGGAATCCCGAGCCCACGGGCGAACACAGTGCCGGGTGTCTTGATGAGCCCTCCCGGTGACAACGCGTTCACTTTGATCTCGTCTTCCTGCAGTTCCATCGCGATGCCCTGGGTCGCCCGATCGAGCGCTGACTTCACAGTCCCGTACATCACATCGGCACCGCCAGTGCCGCTGGGCGGGTTTGCATAGGGGCCCGGCCCTGGGAACCGCGCC
Organism: Thermoflexus hugenholtzii JAD2; assembly: GCA_945903275.1. Taxonomy (GTDB): domain Bacteria; phylum Chloroflexota; class Dehalococcoidia; order UBA2979; family UBA2979; genus RH-chloro-G1. The sequence continues at coordinate 43,665 of CAMDNW010000005.1, read as the reverse complement.
GCACCGGAGGAGACATTGATGATGTCACCTCCGCCCGCAGCGCGGAGGTGGGGGATGGCTTCTTTCATCAGCAGCAGCGGCGCGCGCAGACTGACCTGCCACATCAGCTCGATGTAGCGATCGAGGATCAAGTCGAAGCGGCCAGGTGCGACGACGACAGCGTTGTTGACGACGATGTCGAGTCGGCCGAAGTGCGCCACCGTCTGTTCGACTGCGGAGCGCACGCTCTCCGCTTCGCGGAGGTTCGCCCCGATGCTGATCGCAACACCACCGACAGCCGTGATCGAGGATTCCACATCCTTCATGTTGCCCGGCATGCGTGGGTCGACGGGCGCATCTACGGAGCGCGCAACAAGCGCTACGCCGGCACCGTACTTCGCGAGGTAGCGGGCGATATCTGCACCGATCCCGCGACTCGCCCCGGTGACAATCGCGACTTTGCCATCGAGTGACATGTGGCCTCCCGAGCTGCTCGAGTAGCCTACATCGATTGCACTGCCTCAACCACCAGTTACTGATGTCCTGAATTTCTCGTGCGTGCGTCTCCTAGCTCATCGACGCGCTCCGGTCGACGCAGATGGAGTCAAACGCCACTGCGCCTCCGCCTGGCGGATCGCGCGCCACTCGCGCAGTGTGTGCACTTCGCCAATCTCGAATAGGTCGCAGTACGCCTCGCTGAACACGTAGCTCACGTACTCCCAGCGGTCGTCCGAGAGTCGCCGCCGCAAGGTCCCGTCCGCCTTCCGCCAGCCGAGAACCACCGAGTCGTCTGGGCAAACCAGCACATCAACCCACGTGCACACGCGCTGGTACTTCGTGTTCAACAGCAGATACGCCCCGGCTTGCAACTCCGCCGGGTAGTGCGATGCGTTGATCGGGAACTCATCACACTGCGGCGGTCGTCGCGACTGCCAGAGCGCACATCGCGTTGTGCCGTCCCCTGCGTGCGAGAGCGCCGCGCATTGAAACGGCGGCGGCGTCTTCGCCTCCGCATCCCTCGACTGCCACGCACGAGGCTTGCCGGATGGCGTGAGCGGGATGATCAGCGGCTCGCCACCATTCAAATGCGCCCACTGCCGCTTGCCAATCGGGCCAAACGTGTACGCGCGCAGGTCGTCAGCATCAGTCTCCGCCGACCCGCAGCAGCCCCCGCATAGGTTGCATTCGAGTGACTTCGCCTCGGTGAGCGTCATGTACCGCACGTTCTCCGGGGGCCCCGATGTCTTCGGGTCGTACTCGAACATCTCCGGCGTCTCGCGGTCGTGCGCGTTCCGCAGTTTCCTGAGTGTACGGTTCAGTTGCATCGCGAAATCCTGCCCAGCTGCGTGCCTCAATGCTCCGCCGTCGAGCCTAGCAGAGCCGCCGAACTGGATCATCGTGCCGACTCGCTCGCTCCTACGCCAGCGGTGCTGGACCGAGTTTCGCGAGGCAGCGCGGATACAACCGGCATCAGCCCCTACTCGCGACCTGCGAGCGAGTCCTGTGCGGTGCGGTGCGGCGGCGGCGCATCAGGCGCGACGACATCCGGCGCTCTGCGCTCGGATGCGGGCTCGCCTGTGCCATCGACGCTATCCGGCGCGGCAGCGTTCCCGGCATCCGAGACAGCGCCGTCTACGCTGCCCACGGGCGGCTCATCCGGCGACGCATTGCCGCTCATGCGCGACTCACGCTTCGCGTTGCGCTTCGCCGCTTTCGCCGCCTCACGCTGCGATCGTTCATAGGAAAAGTTTGGTCGTCGGGGCATCACGCTCCTCAGGGCGCCACGCTGGCCACACTCGGCGGCTGCAATCTGGCGGCATCCGCCCTTAGCGTCTCATCATTCGGCCCGTCAAGCGAGACATCGGACGCACCACGTTGCTGAACGGTACCGCCAGCGAAGCGCTTCCTCGCTGCTCCGGCGGAGCCGTTCAGCTCAAGCAAGCCCAGTCTCCCAACCGTGCGGCTAGGGTTGCGCTACTTCCGCGGGCGGACGCGGTGCCTGCTGCATCTGCGCTCCCGCTTTCGGCTCCTGCATCGGCTTCGCAGGCTGCGCCTGCTGAGCCGGATTGCCGGGCTCTGCCTGCTCGGCGGGTTTCGCGGGCGGTACACGTTCAGTCATCATTTGACTTCCACCCCTGAGTGACTCGTTGCACAGACGCTATCCACCGCCATGTCACGCATCCGTTACACCATCGCGGCTGTTACCCGCTGCACGCACCCGCCCGCTATCCTCCCTGCATGACCACATTCCTCGACTCCGATCAGCAAGCCCTCGCACAGGAAATCGCCGACCTCCTCACGAACCGAAGCGAGACCGTCGCCGTCGCGGAATCCACCACCGGCGGCCTCGTCTCTGCCGCTCTCCTCTGGGTCGCCGGTGCCTCCCACTACTACAAGGGCGGCGGCGTCCTCTACACCATCGACTCGCGCGTAGCCCTCGCTGGCATGTCCCGTGACCTCTACACCAACTACCAAGGCACCACACCCGAGATGCTCGCCGCCCTCGCCGAAGCGATGCGCGTCCGCCTCAACGCCACCTGGGCCATCGGCGAGGCCGGTCTCGCTGGCCCAACTTCCGGCCGCTCCGGTGCGCCTCCCGGCCGCACCACCATCGCTGTCGCCGGCCCCCTCCCCCGCACCACTCGCATCGAGACTGGCCTCGCCGATCGCGGCGAGAATATGGCCGCCTTCACCACCCACACCCTCCGCTTCCTCCGCGACACACTGATCGAGGCTGCTCCCTAGCCACCCCGCCCGGCTGCCTTGGCAGCGCATCATTATGCTCGTGGTAGAGTCCCCTCGCGGGGCCAGCCATCTCCCGCGCAAGGCCACGAGAGGACGACTGGCGTGCACGGCCACATCCCCACACTCAGCCGGCTACTCCAGTACAGCGCCGTACTCGCCCTTGCACTCTTCCTTATGGCCTGCCGGAGGGAAGTGCCGGTCGAAACCATCACATCGATGGCGGTGGCAGACGACAAGGGCGTCATGACCATCCGCCGAAGCCATCGTGTCGCTGCTGTATCGGTGCTCCACACAAACTTCTGCGACCACTGGGCGAGCCTCGAGGGCCGCGCCATGGAGTTCGCGACCGCACCAGCCAACACGCCTCCCACACTCACCACCAACTTTGATGCCACCACCGCCTTCGTCTGGTCACTCCGGGAGACCGCGCCACCCGGCGCGGGACGCGAGTTCTATACGTACGCAGTCGTCTGGTCGGACTACGCCGATATCATCATCCGCAACGGCTACAACTTGACCGCAATCGAAATCGACCCTGCCGTGCAGGACGCACTCCGCAACGCCGGCACGCGGGTCAACGCATGGTCACGCGCCAACTGCGTCACTGCACCCACCGTCCCAACCGAGATTCACATCGCCATGGTCGGCAGCAGCGCGCCCGTGTTTCCCGCAAGCAGCCCGGAACGCACCGTCCAGGACTATGTCCGCGCCGTCGCCGACCGTGATTTCATCGCCGCCCTCACGTCGCTGCCAGCGTCACTTGCCCCGCAATGCCGGGACGCCATCCGCGAGGCCATCAGCCTGCGTGAGAGCAACGCTATGCGCGCTGTCCTCGAGCTCACCACCCGCCGCGACACAACCGCCGAGATGCGCGTACGCGTCTCGGAGTCCTTCCCGGCCGGCGGCATTCAAACCGCACGTTCAGTCGTGTTCCCAGTGCAGCAGGTGGATGACCGCTGGCAGATCGTCGACACATCGTGGCCCGCGACATGCCCAGCGCGCGTCACACGTTCACCGTAATGCGCGGCACGCTTCCCTAGCGGGCTGCCGTCAGCACCACTCGCGCCGCCATTCCAGGCTTCAACAGCACCTCGGGATCGCGCACCAACACATGCACATCCACCAGATGCGTTCGCGCATCAGCAATCGGCGACACGATCGATACCTCACCACCAAAACTCTTGCCAGGTACCGCGGACACTGACACGTCCGCCTTATCGCCGCGCCGCACCCGCGCGGCAATGTTGTCTTCCACTGCCAGTCGAATCTCCACCGCGCGCCCGACCAGCGTGAACACCGGCGTCTGCGCCGTCGCGACTGCACCCGCGCTGAGCATTCGCTGCGCGATCGTGCCGTCAAACGGCGCGGCGATCACCGTCTGTTCAACGTTCGCCCGCGCCACCGCCAGCGAGGCCTGCGCCTGTGCCACTCCCGCCCGCGCCGCCTGCACATCCGCCTCGGTACTCGGCTGCTGTCTGGCTTCGAGGTTCCCACGCGCTTGCTCAACCGCCGATCGCTGCGCCGCCAACTCCACCGCTAGCGGATTCCTCACTGCCTCACGCTTCACCTGCGCGGCACGCAACGCGGCTTCCGCCACTGTGACGCTCACTAGCGCCGATTTGAGGCTCTCGTTCGCGTTCAGCATCGCGACCGTCCGCGCACCGATCGCCGCGTCGATCACCCCCACCTTGCTCGTCAACGAACTCGAGATACCGTCCACCACACCTTGCGGCATCGGCAACACGACGTTACTGCACGGCACACCAACCGACGTGAACGTGGCGCACGCTGCGAAAATGTGTCCCAGCAACGCCGACCGCGCGTTCGCCACTGCCGACTCTGCGTTCTGCGCCGACGCCTGCGCGGAAGCAAGCGCCGCCTCTGCCACCGCCACATCGACCGCTGACGGATTCAGCATCAACATCAACTTGGTCTCCGCCGCCTCCAGCGCCGATCGCGCCGACGCGAGATCTGACGCGCGCGGCCCCGCCAATATCTGCTCCAGTCGCGCCTGCGCCGACTGCAACGCGGCCTGTGCCTGGAACAACTGCGCCTGCAGCACTCCTGCGTCGAGCACCGCCAGCGCGTCGCCCGCACGCACCTCACTCCCCACATCCACATGCAACGCGACGATCTGCCCGCTCATCCGCGGCGACAGGCTCACCTGCTGGATCGCGACCACACCCCCCGAGTACGACCCCAGCATCGACCCCACCGTCGCCGGTAGCGCCTGCTGCACCGGCGTGGGCACGCTCACAGGCGCGCTCGGCGCCTCTTTCTCCTCGGTACACCCCGAGGCAACCACGAGCGCCGTGAACGCCAGCAGTATGTAAACCGCGAGACTACCCACCGCACCTCGCCAGAACGTACGCATCACAATCGCCTCAGCTTGCTCAGCCTATCCCCCGGTATCGCGCCGCATCCTATCACGACCGGTATGCTTCGCCGCTGTCGCCGCTGTCGCCGCTGTCGCCGCACATGCGATACTCGCCACGACGAACCTGCCCCCTAGCATCCCAGGAGCCCCCCCCCCGTGAGCGACCTCTTCACCTCCTTTGCTCTCCGCGATGTCGAGGCCCGCAACCGCCTCTGGGTCTCCCCCATGTGCCAATACTCCGCAACTCCTGACGGCCTCGCCACCGACTGGCACCTCGTCCACCTCGGCTCCCGCGCCGTCGGCGGTGCTGGCCTCGTCATGACCGAAGCGACCGCTGTCACCGCCGAGGGCCGTATCTCCCTCGCCGACACCGGTATCTGGTCCGACGCGCAGGTCGAGGCATGGAAGCCCATCGTCCGCTTCATCGCCGAGCACGGAGCAGTGCCCGCCATCCAACTCGCACACGCCGGGCGAAAGTCCTCCACCATGCGCCCGTGGGACGGCACCGGCCCCCTCGACGACGCCAGTGGCGCATGGCAGGCAGTCGCCCCCAGCGCTATCGCCTACACCGAGGGCTACCCCGCCCCTCGCGAACTCACCACCGCCGATGTCCACGGCATCGTTGAGGCCTTCGCCGAGGGCGCGCGTCGCGCCGTCGCCGCAGGCTTCCGCGCCATCGAGATTCACGAGGCGCACGGCTACCTCATCGCCGAGTTTCTCTCTCCCTTCACCAACCAGCGCACAGATCAGTACGGCGGCGACTTCGATGGCCGCACCCGCATCGCCATCGAAGTCGCACGCGCCATTCGCGAGTCGATCCCCGCTGGCATCCCGATCTTCGTCCGCCTCTCTACCAGCGAGTACGTCACCGATGGCTGGGATCTCGAACAGACCATCGAGTTGAGCAAGCGCCTCAAGGCCGTCGGCGTCGACCTCATCGACGCCTCATCTGGTGGTAACCTCCCCCACCAGCAACTGCACCCCTACCCCGGCTATCAGGTGCACTTCGCCCGCGCCATCCGTGAACATGCAGCCATCCCCACCGGCGCGGTCGGCCTCATCACCACCGCCGCACACGCCGAGGCTATCGTTGCCGGCGGCGACGCCGACGCCATCTTCATGGCGCGTGAAGAACTCCGCGATCCCTACTTCCCCCTCCACGCCGCCGCCGAACTCCGTGCCGACATGGACTGGCCCCTCCAGTACCAGCGCGCTCGCCGCTAACCCCCTCCGAGGAACACGAGGCCACCGCAATGTCCTGCCCCGTCCACATCTGGCTACCCCTAATGGCCGCCCTCGCCCCCTTCGGCCGCACCGCCCGCACCGCCATCATCAACTGGCGCGCCCGCCGCACCTCCCAACCAACCGAAGCCACCCACGCTCCAGAGGCAACCCCCACCCCAAATCCACACTCGTCCTGAACGAGTCCGTCAAACCACTGCCGCTCGTGGTGAGCATGTCCCCAAGGCGTAGCCGACCGTCAACGCAGTGCAAGCGGGGGCACCGTACACCGCATCCCACCTCCGATCCCTCCTAGCCTGCCGGCTACACCCCCGTATAGTCCCTGAGTGACTATCGCCCGCCGCGCCGCCCTCATCCCCCTTCCCATCGTCGCCGCTGCCGGCGCCGTCGCCGTCACTCTGCTCGGCGACCAGATGCTCTACACCGTCATGCCCGCCAGCCCCCAGCGCTGGACGCTCTCCATCGCCGCTGTCGGCGTCCTCCTCAGCGCCAACCGCTTCATCCGCCTTCTCTCAAACCCCCTCGCCGCCGTCCTCTTCCACCGCTACGGCGTCCACGCCCCCTTCGCCGTCGCCATGGCCGCCACCGTCGTCATCACAGCCGCCTACGGCTGGCTCACATCCTTCTGGCTCCTCCTCGCCGCCCGCTGCGCATGGGGCGTCTGCTGGTCCGTCCTGCGCCTCGGCGGCCAGTGGACCGTCCTCGACGAAGCCACCGATGCCGACCGGGGCCGCCTCATGGGCTGGTACACCGCCGTCACCCGCTCCGGCGCTGTCGGCGGCGCGCTCCTCGGCGGCCTCCTCGCCGAGGCCATTGGCCACCGTCTCACCCTCACCGCCTTCGCCGTTGTCACCGCGCTCGTCGGCCTCGCATGGCACTTCGCCACCCGCCAGCACCCCGGTGCCCGGCCGCCCACCTCCGCCCGCTCCAGCCTCGCCGAGTTCATCGAGGTCGCACGCGTCCTCCGCGATCGCGCCCTGCTGCTCGTCAGTGTCAGCGGTCTCGTCGTCGGCATGGTCTCCGCCGGCTTGCTTGGTGCAGCGCTTGGCTTCTACTTCCGTGCCATGTACGGCGACCAGATTGCGCTAGGACCCCTCACAATCGGCGCCGCTGCCTTCACCGGCGTCATGCTAGGCCTCCGCAGCCTGAGCGATGTCACCACCGGCCCAATCGCCGGGGCGATCTCTGACCGTGTCGGTCGTGTCACCGGAACCATAGTCGCCATCCTCATCTCCGCCGTCAGCGTCGCCGTGCTCGCCCTCGCCACCACCCTCTGGCTCGCGCTCATCGCGATCCTCGTCGCGTTCGTCTCCGCTGCCGCCGCGCTAGTGCAACTCCAGACCGCCGCCGGTGACCTCGCCCCGCCTTCGAGGCGTGCCGCTGTCCTCTCCGCCTACGCGACTTTCCAGGATCTCGGTGCCGCCCTCGGCCCCCTCCTCGGCCTCGCATGGGAAAGCCTCGATGCCCTCCGCATCCTCTTTTTCAGCTCCGCCTGCATCCTTACCCTCGTCGCCATCACTTACAGCCGCTTCGTCGTCCTCACCCCGCACCCCCTACACCGAACCGAGACCCATCGATGACCCACGCCACGTCGCTCGCTGGCGTCGTGATCGCCGGTACCGCCTCCGGCACCGGCAAAACCACCATCACCACTGGCCTCATCGGTGCGCTACGCGATCGAGGCTTCCGCGTCGCCCCCTTCAAGGTCGGCCCCGACTACATCGACCCCTCGTACCATGCCCGCTCCGCCGGCCACCCCTGCTCCAACCTCGACTCGTGGCTGTTACCCCACAACGCGCTGCGCGAGGTCTTCACCCGCGCCACGCGCGACGCCGACATCGCCGTAGTCGAGGGCGTTATGGGTCTCTATGACGGACGCTCAAACGAAGGCGAAGCAGGCAGCACAGCCGAGGTCGCCAAACTACTCGGTCTCCCCGTCATCCTCGTCGTCGACGCCGCCAAGGCCGCCCGCAGCGTTGCTGCGCAGGTGCTGGGCTTCCAGCACTTCGACCCCACACTCCGTATCGCCGCCGTAATCCTAAACAATGTCGGCAGCGCGAATCATGCTGCGCTCTGCGCCGAACCGATCACTGCCAGCACCGGTCTCCCCGTCCTCGGCGCGCTCATACGCAACGACGCTCTCCGTCTCCCCGAGCGCTACCTCGGCCTCGTCCCCACTGTCGAAGGCCGTATCGCCGATGACTTCTTCACCGCCGCCACCGAGCGCGTCGCCACCCAACTAGACCTTGACCACCTCCTCCGCATCGCTGCCGAGGCCCACCCCCCATCACCCAAGCCATACGCCGAGTCCCCGTGGCCTACCGATCCCGTGCCGGCTCGCACCACCATCGCCGTCGCCCGCGACGAGGCGTTCTCATTTATGTATCCCGAGAACATCGACCTGCTCGAAGCGCACGGTGCCGAGATCATCCCCTTCAGCCCGCTCCGCGACACCGCCCTGCCGGCACACGCACGCGGCGTATATATAGGTGGCGGCTTCCCAGAACTCTATGCCGAGGGCCTCGCCGCCAATGCCCAGCTCCTCGCCTCGCTCCGCGACGCCGCCGCCCGCGGCCTCCCCATCTACGCCGAGTGCGGCGGCCTCATGTACCTCGCCGAAACCCTCACCGCCGAGGATGGACGCTCGCATGCCATGGCAGGTCTCTTACCACTCCGCTCATCGATGTCAACGACGCAGCGCCGACTCACCCTCGGGTACCGCGTCGCCACCGCCCAGCACAATGGCCCCCACATCACACTTGGAGAAACCGTCCGCGGCCACGAATTCCACTGGTCCACCCTCGATGCCCCCGCCGAACCAGCCCGCGCCGCCTACACCCTCGCCCCCGACGCCCGTCCCGACGGCTACGCCAGCGGCAATATCTGGGCCTCCTACCTCCATCTCCACTTCGCCTCAGCCTCCAGTCTCGCCCCCTGCTTCGTAGAGACGGTTATGCCTCTCCGCGCACGTTCCTGAGCCCACACCGCCTTCTCCATTGGCATAGCAGCAAAGTGATTTCTGATAGGGGTAACATCGCCGTATCGCTGCGAAACTCTCACAGACATCGGCGGGCGCTAAGGTATCGATTGGCTCCGCATCGTCAAGACCAACAACATCACCGGCCTCAACTACATCGTCCGCACGGTAATGGTGTTAACCATCCCGTAGCCACGCATCCATATCACAGATGCACTACCTTCCCTGTGCGTACCACGGAGGAGCACTCATGTCCGTCCTCGACCGCCTGAACCTCACCGGCAAGGTCGCACTCGTCACCGGCGGGGGCTCTGGCCTCGGACAGGCCATCGCCCTCTCCCTCGCCGACGCCGGTGCCGATGTCGTCATCTGCGGTCGCCGCACCGGCCCCATCGACGAGACGCGCGCAATGATCGAGGCGAAAGGCCGCCGCGCCCTCGCCATCTCCTGTGATGTCACCGATGAAACTCAGGTCAACGCGATGATCTCCAGCACAATCGGCGCCTTCGGCCGTCTCGACATCCTCGTCAACAACGCCGGCCGCGGCGGAGACACGCGAGGCAAAACCTTCCCCGACTACACCCTGGATGACTGGCACGCTGGCATCGATGGCAGCCTCACATCAGCCTTCCTTTGCATGCGCGCCGTCACCCCGCATCTGCTCGAACTGGGCGGTGGCCGCGTAATCAACATTGTCTCGCCCTCAGGCATGCGAGGCCGTCGCGACGACTTTATGTACGGTATCGCCAAAGCCGGCATGATCCAACTCACCCGCGCCTACGCCATGACATATGCCCGCGCAAACATCCGCTGCACCGGCATCGCCCCTGGCTCCTTCCCACACTTCATCAACCCTGATGAAGTCGACGAACGCGGTCTCGCACAGCCTATCGGCCGCCGCGGCCACGACTACGAGATCGGCCCCCTCGCCGTCTACCTCGCCTCCGAGGCCTCCGATTACGCCTCCGGCGCCATCTTCCTCATCGACGGCGCATCGACCTCCTCCGGCGTCCTCCCTGCCGGCCTCACACCTCTCGCCGACGGATAGGCAAATACTGGCGTAAGCACCCGTGCTACTCTCCGACACCATGCGCATCGGCATCCTCACCGACACCCACTATTCCCAGAGCCTCGACAACTTCGGGCCCGAGCCGCGCGCCTTCTTCTCCACCTGCGACCTCATCCTTCACACCGGTGACATCACAGCCCCCGCAGTCCTCGACTGGCTCGAGCAGTTCGCCCCACTACTCGCCCTCCAAGGCAATCATGACACCTACCCAGACGCTCGCATGCTCGAATTTCTCGCATTCGAACGAGAACGCTGGCGCATCGGTGCCATCCACATCGCCGATGACAACCGCGAACGCCCCGACCGCGTCGCTTGGATGAAGTACCAGTCCTACCGCGATGGTGAATACGACATCCTCATCGCCGGCGACTCACACTACGAACGACTCGACTACGAGGACCACACGCTCCTGCTCAACTCCGGCAGTGCACTCATACCCCACCAGTCCAGCCACCGACTGGGCCTCGTCGCCCTCCTCGAACTCACCCCCGATCGAGGCCATGCCGAACTGATCCGCCTCGGCGAAACCCCCGGCCTCCCCAACCCTTCCCACATCGGCCATATCGACTTCGACCGCAACGGCCCCCTCACCGCCTCCTTCGACGGTTCCCCTATCCCCATCGAGGTTCGCCCTACCGGCCCCTCCATCCGCTGGCCCGGCCGCTACGGCCCTGACGACCAACTCTAACTCAGCCTCACCGTCCCGCTAGTCGCACACCACGACCAACGGCATACCCGCCGGCACCCCACCCGCGAACAAGACCAGCCAGTCCGCATTCAGCGACGGAAAGTCCGGTGCAGGGTCGAATCCCACGAACGTCCCCGCCCCATCCAGCGCAAAGATCCGCCCCACGCTCCGAGCCGGGCATCCCGCCGCCGCCACCGTCGATGTCACCGGCCCGCCGGCATGTACCACCAGCCACACCGACCGTGCCGCACGTCGAGGCGGCATCGGTGTCATGGCCGGCGCACCCATCATGTGCTCGTCATCCGCCTGCACTGTCGTGGGTGCCATCGCCATCACCCCACCCAGCAACACCGCCACCATCGCTCCGGCCTGCCACCATCGCCTCATCGCACCCTCCGCTCACACACCACTTCCACATCCCTACCTAATACCATCCAGCCCATCACCAACATCCTCGACGCTCGACACACTCCGCAAGCAAGGAGCACCACCATGCCGTCCTACCTCAGCCTCGTCTCTTTGACCGAACAGGGCGTCCGGAACATCAAGAATTCCCCCCGCCCGCATCTACGCCTACAAGCGGGCCGTCACATACGCCGACGGACGCCTCATCTTCTTCTACATGCTCATGGGTGACCACGACTTCGCCACCCTCATCGAGGTCGCCGACGACGCCCCCGCCGCCCCCGCCGCCCCCGCCGCCCGCATCCTCCTCGAACTCGGTCGCGGCGGAAACGCCAGCACCCAGACCACGCGGGCCTTCACCGAGGGTGAAGCCAAGAATATCCTCAAATCGCTAACGTAGGCCAGAACCGAGGCGTGGCAACGGAATCTCTCCACCTGCCCGACATACTCATCTATCACGGCGGCGCATATACTCGCCCAGATCAGCGCCACGCACTGGAGGCTACCACATGACCACGCAACCCAAGTTCCGCGTCCTCGGCACCCGGCCCATCCGGCCCGACGGCATCGACAAAGTCACCGGGCGCGCCGAGTACGGTGCCGATGTCCGGCTCCCACGCATGCTCTATGCGCGCCTGCTCAAGAGCCCCTACGCCCACGCCATCATCAAGAAGATCGACATCTCGAAGGCCCTCGCTCTCCCCGGCGTCGAAGCCATCATCACCGGCCGTGACTTCCCCGGCATGGACGCCCCACAGGGCGCAGGCGCGACGCCGCGCCACTACACCATCGGCAACTTCATCGCCGTCAACAAAGTGCTTTTCCACGGCCACACCGTCGCTGCCATCGCCGCGACCAGCGTCCACGTCGCCGAAGACGCCCTCGCCCTCATCGAGGTCGAGTACCAAGTGCTGCCACCGGTCATGACCGCCCAGCAGGCCATGGCTGCAGACGCCACCATCCTCCACCCGGAGATGCGCACGGCGGAGCCGACCGGCGTCCCGAAGGGCGAAGACAAGCCCACCAACATCGCCAGCCACATCCAGGTCGCAATGGGTGACGTCAACGACGCCTTCTCGAAGGCCGACATCATTGTCGAAGACGAGTTCTACACGGGCACCACGCACCAGGGCTACATCGAGCCGCACACCGCCACAGCCTCGTGGAACCCGGACGGCAGCCTCGTCATCTACTCGTCCTCGCAGGGCCAGTTCGGCGCGGTGCGCGACCCGCTCGCCGGCATCCTCCAGATGCCCACCTCCCGCATCCGCATCGTCCCGATGGAAATCGGCGGCGGCTTCGGCGGCAAGAACCGCATCTACTGCGAGCCCATCGCTGCCCTGCTCGCCCGCAAGGCCAACAAGCCCGTCAAACTCACCATGACCCGCGAGGAAGTCATCCAGGCCACCGGCCCCACCTCCGGCACCTACATCCGCGGCAAGATCGGCGCGATGAAGGACGGCACCATCGTCGCCGGCCAGCTCTGGATGGCCTACGAGGCCGGCGCATTCCCCGGTTCCTCCATGGGCGGCGGCGCCAACCATGCCTTCGGCAACTATGACATCCCCCACGTCCTTATCGACGCCTACGACGTCGTCGTGAACCGCCCCCGTAACGCGGCTTACCGCGCCCCGGGCGTCCCGCAGCCGACCTTCGTCTGCGAATCGCTCATTGACGAACTCGCCGACCGCCTCGATGTCGACCCGATGGACCTCCGCCTCCAGAACGCCTCCAAGGAAGGTGACCGCCGCCCCAACGGCATGGTCCTCCCCTTGAGTGGCAACGTGCAGGTCATGGAAGCCGTCAAGAACACCGCGCACTACCGCTCAGAACTCACCGGCACAAACCGTGGCCGCGGCGTCGCAGTGGGCTTCTGGCACGCAAACACAGGCCAGCACAGCATCAACGCCGCCGTGAACAACGACGGCACCATCACCCTCAACGCCGCCGCGATGGACATTGGTGGCCTCCGCGCCACCGAGGCCATGGCGATGGCCGAAGTCCTCGGTATCCCGTACGCGGACGTGAAGCCACGCCTCGTCGGCACGGACGCCATCGGCTTCACCGGAAACACCGGCGGCTCCGGTACCGGCGCTGGCACCGCCGCCAGCGTCTACAAGGCCGCTATCGAGGTTAAGGACCGCCTCGTTGAGCGCGTCGCCCGCATCTGGGAGACCACACCCGACAAGGTGACCTACGAGGCTGACGGCTCTGTCACTGGCCCCGCCGGCGAAGACGGCAAGCCCCGCACCCTCACCTTCAAGCAACTGGCAGCCCAATTGCAGGGCACTGGCGGCCCCATCAGCGGCCATGCCGACAACGCTGGCGGCACCCGCGCGCCCACCTACGCCGGCCACATCGTCGATGTCGAAGTCGATACCGACACCGGCAAGGTCACCATACTCAAGTACACCACCGTAACCGAGGTCGGCATGGCCATGCACCCCTCATACGTCGAGGGCCAGATCCAGGGTGGCGCCGCACAGGGGATCGGCATGGCACTCACTGAGGAGTACTTCTACGACAAGGACGGCGTCCTGCGGAACTCCAGCCTGCTGGACTACCGGATGCCCACCGCCCTTGACCTGCCCATGATCGACACGGTGGTGCTGGAAGTCCCCAACCCCAGCCACCCGTTCGGTGTCCGTGGGGTAGGTGAGATCACCTTCGTGCCGCCGCTGGGCGCAATCTCCAACGCGATCAACGCCGCAATCGGCATCCGCCCCCGCACCCTCCCGGCCACGCCGCGCGTGCTCGTCGAGGCACTCATGGACAAGAACGGCGATGCCGGAGCGTGATCCGCTCCGATCCATCGGCTCGCATATAACGACGAAGCCCGTGTCATATGACGCGGGCTTCGTCGTTCCCGCAGTCACGGCCGAGCACGGTGGAAATGTCGACTCGTTGCCTGCGGCGGCGGCACGAGCTGCCGCGACGGCGACGATGGCGCGGCAGCCCGTGCCGCCGCACAACCACCACGCCCGTAGCCCCAGTCTCTAAACGTTCCACGTGATCCTGCCGGATCGCCGCGAACTCAAGCACGTGAGCCGCTACACTCTGCTGCGCGCGTCCGGTCAGTTAGGGCACAGATGCTGAGCAGGTCTACCGCATACCTTCCCGCTATCGATGGATTACGCGCGCTCGCGGTCACTGCCGTCTTCGCGTACCACTTCAACCCCGCCCTCGTCCCCGGCGGCTACCTCGGCGTCGACCTCTTTTTCGTCATCAGCGGCTACCTCATCACCCTCGGACTGATCGAGGAGCACGCCGCCACCGGACAGATCGGTCTCCGCCACTTCTGGCTCCGCCGTGCGAAACGCCTGATTCCCGCAGTCGGCGCACTCGTCCTCGCAATGCTCGCCCTCACCGCGCTCACCGACCCCGTGCGCCTCAGCACCCTGCGCAGCGAGGCACTCGCCACCTTCGTCTACGTCACCAACTGGTACTTCGTCTTCCGTGAACAGCCCTACTTCGAGACCATCGGCCAGCCATCCGTCCTCCGGCACCTCTGGTCACTCGCGGTCGAGGAGCAGTTCTACCTCATCTGGCCCATCGTGCTCATGCTGTTGCTGCCTCGGCTACGTCACAGTTTCGTCTTCATGTTGATCCTCGCCACAGCGATCGCGTCAGCGCTACTCGCCTACTTCCTCGACATCGGCGGCGCGTCGCTCGACCGCCTCTACTACGCCACCGACACCCGCGCCTCCGCGCTGCTCGTCGGCGCGGCGCTCGCGTTCATCTGCAAGCCTGTGCTCGGCCGCCGTATCGGGTACACGGAAGAGGCCACCATCGGCGCACTGGGCATCGTGGGGCTCGTCGTCGCGGTCGACCTGTTCCTGTTCCTCGACGGCAGCTCGACGCTGCTGTTCCGCGGCGGTCTGGAGCTGATGACGCTCACCAGCGCGGCCTTGATCGCGCTCTGCGTGCGCATGGAGATGCCTGTGACGCAGTTACTGGGTTCCGCCCCGCTGCGCTGGCTTGGCCTCCGCTCGTACAGCATCTATCTCTGGCACTGGCCCGTCGTGCTGCTGCTCCCCGGCGCGCTCGGCCTGCGCGACGGCACATGGCAGGTGCTCGCTCCCCAGATCGCGCTCACACTGCTCGCGGCCGAACTGTCGTATCAGTTCATCGAGACTCCCTTCCGTACAGGTGCCATCTGGCAATGGCGCACCGAAGTCGCTCGCTGGCCGGGTCTCAGCCGCGCCGGCGCGCTGGCCGGCGCAGTGGCTGCGGCTGGCGGGCTGCTGCTACTTGGCGGTGCCACGATCGCCGCGCGCGCCCCCGAGCCGCCCCCCTACCTCGCCGTCTCGAACCGCAGCGGCATCTTCGTCTCCGATATCCCGCCTGCCCCGGCAATCGCTGGTAGCCCGGTGACCCCTGCGGCCCCACTAGCCATCGCCCCGCTGCCGATCGCCACGGCCACTCGCGTGCCTGAACCCACGGTGGATGCGCCTGACGCCGTGCCGCCAGCAGCGATCCTCGAGCCGCAACTCGCCAGCTCCGGGATCCAGTCGTCCTCCTCGATCGCGCCGACAGCGATGCATGGCTTCGTGGTCGGCGACCCGGCCGCCGACCGCCCGGCGGCGGAGATCGTCACCGCCGTCGGTGATTCCGTCATGCTCGGCAGCGCCTACGCGCTCGCGCGCGTGTTTGGCGTCGTCGATCTCGATGCCGCCGCCGGACGTAGCGTCGACAGCGTCATCCGCGTCCTCCGTGACCGCGCGGACGCCGGCACGCTCAATACAAACGTCGTCATTCAGATCGGGAACAACGGCATCATCCGCGATGATGAACTCCATCTGCTGCTCGATTTCCTCGCACCTGACCACCGGGTCTTCCTTGTGAATGTCCGCGTCCCCCGTCCTTGGGAAGCGCCGAACAATGCACTGCTCGCCCGCGTGGCCCGCCGGTACCCCAACACCGTGCTCGTCGACTGGCACGCGGCGAGCGACGGCAAGACCAACCTGCTCTACGACGACCACATCCACCTCAAGCCGGAAGGCGCCGCCTTCTACGCTGGCCTGATCGCCGCCGCCGCCGCCGCCGGCCGCACGCCTGACTCCTAACCGCCCGCTTTCCCACCCGCGTTGCACGTAGGATGAACATCGAGGCAAGCGCAGCCTCGGAGGTCTCGTGACGCAGTACCGCTACTGCGTATGAGACGGCACTCAGTCGCTGGAGTCGTTCACCACCGACGATGCCATGGATCGCATCGCTCAGGAACTGCTGGACGGCAGCGACCTCCGCGACGTGCTGAACTGGATGCTCCGCGAGGGTACCGAGTACCCCGGCGGCCAGCGCATGCTAGGAATGCGCGACCTGATGGAGCGCGACTTCGAACGCGCCATCCGCATGAACGACGCCTCCACCCTCTACCTCGACAAGATCGAGCGCCTCCTCGGCTAAGACTCCCGCCGCATCGCCGAGCGGCTGCAGGAACTGACTTCAATGCTCGAAGAAGAGGGGCTCCTCAGGCGCAAAGGCAAGGACTGCTAACTCACACCGCGCGCCGTCTGCAAGACCGGCGAACGCGCGCTGCGCGACATCTTCGGCGACCTGCAACCCAGCACCTCCGGCGAACACACACTGACGAAGTGCGGCGTCGGCCTCGAACAGGGCTAAGAGACCCGCCTCTACATCTCGGGCGACGCCTTCGGTCACGTCGATACCAACCGCACCGTGGTCAACGCCGTGATGCGCGAAGGCCAGCGAACCACCGTCCACCTTCGTCCTGATGACTTCGAGGTGCACCCCACACTCGCGCATCACGACCGCAGGATCACACGCACTTCCTGGCCGTCGCGCACGATGTTCTGCCCTACCACGACGATCTCGTCGCCTACAGTTAAACCGCTGACTACCTCAGTGGTCGTCGTGTTCGTGATCCCCCGCTGCACTGTGCGCTGCGAGGCCTTGCCATCTTTCAGCACGAACACAACCGGCTTACCCTGCCGCTCAACTATCGCATCAACCGGCACCGCCGTGGCTGCCGCCTTCCGCGCGGTCACAATGCTGACCTGCGCGAACATCCCCTGCCGCAACAGACCGTCTGTACCCTCCGCCACTACCTTCACATCAAACGTCTGTCCACGCGTATCCCCTACCGGTGCTACCGACGAGACCTTCGCCGGAAAGGTCCGGCCGGGGAACGCCATCAACGTCATTTCGGCGTCAAGGCCCGGGCTCAACAGCCCAACGCGTGACTCTTCGACCTTAAGCCGCACCTCCACGGCCAGACCGGTCAGCAGGAAAGCCGAGCTCGTGGGCGATGCCCACGCTCCAACTTCGAGGTTCTGCTGTGCTATCACACCATCAAACGGCGCGCGCAGTGCTGTCTGATCGAGGCTAGCTTGGCTCGCAGCCAACGAGGCTAACGCCAGCGCAAGCGCCGCCCGTGCCGCCTCAATGTCCGCGTTCGTGTACGGCGTCGTCTTGCTGTCAAGCGTGTTTCGCGCCGCCTCCACCGCCGACTGCTGCGCCGCGACATCCGAAGGCGTCGGGGCCACGAGTACATCACGCTTCGCCTGCGCCGCCACCAGCGCCTGCCGCAGCGCGACATGGCTGTTCAGCGCGGTGACGTATGCCGCATTCGCACTCAATAGCGCTGTCCCATTGGCCGACGTCGGAGAACCAATCTGCCCGACCCCGGTCTGAAGAACCGAAGAGATGGAGTCGGTCACGTCCTGCGACAATGGCAGCGTGAAGTTGTTGCATGGCACACCAGAAACGATAGGGCCCGGCTGACTGCATACGATATAGATGTAGCCAAGCAATGTTGCCTTGGTGTTCGCGATAGTTGAGACGCCGTTATCCGCCGCAGCCTTCGCCGTCGCCACTGCTGAGTCCTGCGCCGCAAGGTCAGACGCCGACGGCTTGAGCAACTGGGCCAGCTTCGCCTCCGCTGCTTCGAGCGCCGCGCGCGCGCTGCTCACATCCGTCACCCGAGCTCCCGCCAGCACGAGTGCGAGGCGTGCCTGCGCCGACGCAACCGAGGCTTGCCCTTGCGAAACCTGCGCTGGCAACGTACCGACGTCGAGCGTCGCGAGTATCTCGCCGGTGCGCACACTCGCACCAACGCCTACGAGAAGCTGCGTGACCTGCCCAGCGATTCGGGGGGCCACGCCAACCTGCTGGTTCGAATAGATGGTGCCCGAATACGTCAACGTCGACCGGATCGGAGCGGTAGCGACCTTCATGGTCTGCACCGCCACCGACTGCCTGCTGCGTGCCGCTGGCTCAGCCGTCTCAGAAGCGCCCGATATCCGTCCTATCACCACCGCGCCAATCAGTGCCACCAGCAGACCACCAGCTACCCACCGGACAACCGCCACTTGCTTCAGATTCACAACGACACCTCCGAAGCACGCTCAGACTCACCACTAGGCTGCCCTGTCGGTTGCAGACCAACCACCTGACGGAACAATTGCGCCAAGCTATCCAGGAACACATAGACAATCGGGATCAGCACCAGAGTTAGTACCGTCGAAGAAATCACGCCGCCGAGCACTGTCGCCGCAAGCGGTGCTCGCTGCTCAGCGCCTTCGCTCAGTTTGAACGCGATCGGGGTGAGGGCGAGCGCGATCGTCAGACTGGTCATCAGAATCGCACGCAACCGTGCGGGGCCTGCCTCCAGCAGCGAGTCAATGGCGCTCATCCCGCGCTCGCGATTGTGATTGGTGCGATCAACGAGCAGAATCCCGTTCTTGATCGCAAGCCCCACCAGCAGGATCAACCCTATCATCGAGAATATGCTGAACGTGTAACCAAACGCTAGCAGCCCGAACATCGCACCACCCACCGCTGCCGGCAACGAGAACAAAATCACCAGCGGGTGGGTGAGCGAGTTGTACAGCACCGCCATCAACAGATAGGCGAACAGCACCGAGGCGCCCAGTGCAAAGAACAACTGCCCAAAGCTTTCCGCCTGCTCCTCACTCGTACCAGCAAGTGTTGCTGCATAACCGTCAAGCAGGTCGAGTTGGTTGGCGAGGCCCACGACCACCGGCGTCATCTGTCCCAGTGCATAGCCGGTTTCAAGCTGGGCGCCAACGGTTATCACCCGCTCGCGATCGAAGTGATCGATCTGTGTCGGGCCAGACTTCCGTGTGATATTAGTGACCTGCCCGAGCCGCACGATCTGTCCGGTCGCGGTTGGCACGGGCAGATCCATGACTCGTGAGATGTCCATGCGCGACTCTGGCGAGAGTTGCAGCCGGACATCCTGGAACGTCCCATCGGGCTGCTGGAATTTCGTCGCCACTACCCCGGCGAACGCCGTGCGTACCGCGAGGCCAATCGACGCCGTGCTCACACCCAGTTCCGCGGCGCGCAACTGGTCGACCTCGATCCGCAATTGTGGCTGGCCCACCGGCGCGCCGTTGCCGACGTTGATTAACCCCGGTGTGCGCTCCATAGCCTCTTGCAACTGAGTTGCTAACAGTGAAAGAGTGCCGAACTCAGGCCCGACCAAGCGTATCGCAACCGGCTGTTGGTTGTCGCTGCCTCCGCCCTGCACGTTCACCTTGATTTCAACGCCGGTCACGGCCTGGAGACGCTCGCGCGCGTCATCGCTAATCGAGAATACGTCTCGGCGCCCGCTCTCATGCGGAGTCGTCACCACCGTCACATTCCCGAACCGGGCCTGTCCAGCCGAGACGCTGCCGAAGAATCCCGCAGCACTGATGCCAATAGAGGCCGTGACGGTCTTCACTTCCGGCATGTCCAGCAGGATCGCCTCGACCTGCCGCATCGCTGCGTCGTGAGCCTCAAGTGACGTGCCGGGCGCCGCCTCAGTCCGCACCACAAAGTATCCGTTGTCCTGCAACGGGACGAACTCAACCGGGATCAACCCCGCCACAATCAACCACACGCCTGCCACTACCGTGGCCCCTGCGCCGACACAGATCGCCAACCGGTGCCAGAGCGACCCGAGCGACCAGACCAGCAAGTCACGGTAGCGCCGTTCCAAATTCGCAAAGCCCCGATCCCACCACGCGCTAAATCGTGCGCCTCGCCCATGGCCGGTGTGCGACTCAGGCTTCAAGAAACGTGCTGACAGCATGGGCGTCAGTGCGAACGAGACGACGAGCGACACCAGCGTGGCTGCCGCAATAGTGAAGCCAAATTCCCGGAAGAACCCGCCGATCTGGCCGCTGACCAACCCCGTCGGCGCGAAGATCACCACATCAACGAGCGTGATCGCGACCGCCGCGAGTCCGATCTCAGCGCGACCGTGCATAGCCGCCTCGAAAGGAGGCTCTCCTCGGTCGAGGTGACGCAAAGTGTTCTCGATCACCACGATCGAGTCGTCGACAAGAATGCCGATCGTGAGCGTCAGCCCAAGCATGCTCAGAAAGTTGAGACTGAACCCCATCAGGTCCATCAGCACGAACGTCGTCAGCAATGTCGTCGGGATCGAGACCAGCACAATCACTGCCGCGCGCCAGTTGTGCAGGAACAGGAACAAGATCACGCTCGTGAGAATCACACCGAGCAGCAATTCTTCCTGAATGCCTACTAGCGAGGCACGCACAAAGGGCGTCAGATCCTGCGCGACGATCAGCTCGCTACCCAGCGGGAGCGCGTCGCGCAGCCGGGGCAACTCCTCACGGACTTTGTCAGTCACATCGGTCAAATCGGTTCCGGGCTGCTGCCCAATCGCCAGCAGTACAGATTGCTCACTGTTCACCCGCGTAATCTGCGCCTGCTCACGAGCCGCCACTGATACCGTCGCAATGTCCCGAACGCGCACCGCCTGCCCTGGCGCTCCTCCGACCACGATGTCCGCAAGATCTTCCGGCCGAGTGGCACGCCCGGTAACTTGCAGGTCAAACTGCTGCGCACCCTGCACCACACGTCCACCCGGCAACGATGCGTTGCTGCCTGCGAGCGCACCCTGCACCTGCGCAAGCGTCACCCCATAGGCCCCCATCCGGATCGGGTCTACGGCCACCCGTACCTCGGACTGCCGTCCCCCGACCAGCTGCACCTGAGCTACACCGCTGATCTGCTCGATGCCAGGCCGAACGATATCCTTCGTCGCCCTATAGATCTCCTCCGGGCTGAGAGTCCCGTTCACAACCGCGATCTGCATCACCGGTACCTGGCTCAGGTCAGCCTTCTGGACCACGGGCCGGTTCGCACCGATCGGGAAGTCGCCCACGATCGTGTTCAGGCGCCGCTCGACCTCTTGGCTGATCTTGTCGTTGTCAGCCCGGTCCGTGAACAGCACCGTTACCATCGAGAACCCGTCTCCCGACGTGCTCCTCAATTGATCGATGTCGCTCAGGCTAGCGACCGCATCCTCGATCGGGCGGGAAATCTGCGCCTCTATCTCCTCAGGGTTCGCACCCGGGTACACGGTCATGATGGTCACTACCGGGATCGGGACATTCGGGAACTGATTGAGCGGCAATCCGAGGTACGTTACGAAGCCCAGCAAACAGACGGCAATCACAATCGCCGTCGTCGCCCAGTGCCGCACGATTGCAAGCCGTGTAAAAGTGAACAGCATCGTTAGCTGACCCCTGCCATCCCGCGGTGCCGGCCGTAAGGACGTACTCCAGACTGTGAATGCGCACCTGCTGGCTGCGCTACCGCATCCGCGTCACGGATTGCGACGACCAGCGCGGACAATCCGCGCTGCAGAGACTCAATGTCCTCTTCGCCTATCAATTGGAGATAAGGGGTCAGCATCTGCGTGCTAGAGACTAGCAACTGCTGCATCAGCTCCTTTCCTCCCTTTGTCACATGAACGAGCACCGCCCGACGGTCAGAATCGTCTGGCTTCCGCACAACAAGGCGTTTCTGCTCCAGCCGATCGAGCACGGTCGTCGTCGCGTTCAACGACAGCCCCACCGCCCGTGCAACATTGCCCACTCGCACCTCACCGAGGTGATGAATCACGCACAACGCCTTCAACTGCACCATCGAGATATCGATTCTCAGCCATAGCTCAGGCGGCGCTACAGCCGTGATCGACTGGTGGATCGAGGCCATCAAGCGCTCGATCGTCTCTATCTCCGACTGACGGCGCTTCGTGCTTGGCATTGACCATTTATACCACTAAATCGTGATAGTTCCAAATGCTATGTTTATCATGTTTGTTAATAACAACTCGAGGCTTCCCCGTTTGGCGCATACGCAGCCCTCACGCATTACATAGATCCGGGCTGCGTCCTACGTTTCCGGATCGGGCACGCGTTGCGCCATACGTGCGCGACCGGAGACCTCCATGCCGGTCATGTTGATTCTGCTGTGGCCGTTAGCCGCCATCGCTGCGGGCACAGCTACCCTGTCGGCCGCCGGGGAAGCCACCAACATCGGCGTGTTCGCCTTAGTACTCGTCATATCCGTGCTGAGAGACTGGTTCTGGCCGCAGCAATGAGCCTCATGACGATCCTTGCCCTGATCGTCATCCTAGTCGGCTTCCTCACCTACCCCGGCTGGAGCGTCTCCCCCTCTGGCATTAGGACTCATGGCCATCGAAGTCGCCGCCGAGCCAGTCGACACCGCGCAACTCCAGAGCGCAGCCGCCAACCCCGGTCAGGTCGCGGATCTCGACTCCGTGCTCAAGGAAAGGCGCGTCAACTTTTAGTCGCTTGCCATCACCGATGATCGCCTGAAAATCATCGGCACAGAGGACTACGGCAAAGTCGTGCCACCCGACGGCATCCTCTCCGGCATCAGCTCTTGCGCCTCCTCGCTCGGTGCGTAGCAAGCCGTGCTCCGAGAGCGCCTCGGCTTCGACCGGATGATCGCACCGAACGCCCCGGCTCCCCGGTGTACGTCACCACAGGCGACTCTCTCGCAGCCAACTTCGGCATCGACCAGCTCAGTGAAGGCTATCTAGCGAGGGTCCACAAACCTCACACATACTGGTAGTGAAGCGTATGGTGGCCGCGAGCCAGCCGCCGGCCTTAGGCGAGGGGAATACAAGGCCATGAACGAGCCGGGGCCTCCTAAGCGCGCCACCACAGAGGCCACCGCGACAAAAGCTGGCGACGACGACGGTACCGCCCCGCATACTGGCCACGACGGATGGCGGGGCCGTCCCACCGCGCGCGAAATCTTTGTCTCGCTCCAATCAGCCGACTTCCGACTGCTCTGTCTTTCCTCGCTCACACTCGGTTTCGGCCAGTGGGCGCAGCAAGTCGCCCTGCCGTGGCTCGCGCTTGAACTGACCGGGAGCGCAACGCAGATCGGTGGAATCGCCGCTGTGCAGGGCGGCATCGGCTTAGTAACCGCGCCATTCGCCGGCTACCTCGCTGACCGCTATCCCCGCCGGTTGGTGATTGTCTGGTCCACTGCGGGCAGCGCGCTGCAGGCCAGCCTGCTCGCCATGCTCGCCATCTCGGGCACGATGGAACTCTGGCAGCTATACGCACTCGCGCTCGCAGGCGGGGCGTTCCAATCCCTAACTCAGCCCGCGCGACAGTCGTTCGTCTTCGACATCACCACCGATGAAACACTGGTCAACGCGGTGACTATGAACTCACTCATCCAGAACTTCGCGCGCATCGGTGGCCCGCCGCTCGCAGGCGCGATGATCGGCTTCTGGGGCGTCAGCGCTGCGTTCGGTTTCCTCGCGGCCACAAAGGTGCTCGCGGTGCTCCTCACACTCATGATCAGCAAGCGTACCCGCCAGGTGCGCATCGGCAGAGGACAGAACCCCGTTGCCCAGATAGCAGAGGGCTTCCGCGCCACATGGCAAGACCGCCGGGTGCTCGGACTGATCGTGGTGCACACCATCCCCACGCTGTTCGTGATCCCCTACCTCCCATACCTTTCCGTCATCGCCAAGACCGTGCTCCAAGGCGACGCATCGCTCTTCGGATTGCTGACTTCTATGGTGGGATGGGGTGCGGTAGTCGGCCTGTTCGGCCTCGCCCTACTGCGCGATCCGATGCGCAAGGGCCTACTCATGCTCGTCTGCTTCACCATCTACTCGGCCTGTCTGATCGTCGTGGCCATATCCGAACTGCGCTGGCTCACTATGACCATGCTGGTACTGGTCGGCTTTGTGAACTCCGTCGCCTTTGCCCTCAACACCACCCTCGTGCAAATGGCCGCACGCAACGAGGTGCGCGGGCGCGTAATGGGCATCTGGCAACTCACATCTGGGCTACAGCCGCTCGGCGCGCTCCCGATGGGCTTCATGATCGACCGATATGGCGTCCCGTTTGGGATGGGCACCTTCATGGTCGCGGCGACCATTGTGTTTATCCTCTTCACCATAGTCTGGCCATCCGTACGTAAGATGTGACTAGAGCCGGTTGAACGGCCCTGCACGCCTCACTCCAGCCGGGCCACCACATTAGTTCGTACGGATCATATCTCGCGGCTGCCGACGCGATCGTGCGCGTCCTCGTGGCTCTATCGCCGGTTAGCGCTCACCGCCCCATAGACTAACTCGCGTGACACACGAATCTACATTCAGCACTGCCCTGCTTGCGGTCGCCTGCGATGCCTCCAAGCCTCAGGCCATCGCGCTCGCCGAAGTCCTCGCACACCGCCTCCATGTGCCGCTCTCCAGTCCCGATACCCACAACTACCCCCTGCTACTCATCGTGACCGATACACGCATTGAGGTCCGTCAGACTGACAGCACATCCGGCCCCGTCTACTGCGAGTTCATCTCCGGGCCTTTCGGCTATCGCAAGGCGTCATCCCTGCGTCACGAACTGCTCGCCCGCGCCATCGGCTTCAAAGACGTCCCACTCAATGTCATCGATGCAACCGCCGGCCTGGGCCGCGATGCCATGGTGCTCGCGCTACTCGGCTGCCGCGTGACCGCCATCGAGTTCCACCCCATCGTCTTCGAACTGCTCGAAGATGGGCTCCGTCGCGTCCGCCTCGACCCCGACATGGCGCGGCGCATCGAGGGGCGTCTGCATCTCGTCTCCGGCGATGCGGTGGACAGACTAGCCGCGCTGCCTCGCGACACACCGCCCGATGCCGTCTACCTCGACCCGATGTTTCCCGCCCGTACCAACTCCTCGCTCTCCAAGAAAGAAATGGTGCTGCTCAGACGCCTGCTCGGCGAAAGCACTGACGCTGACGCCCTCCGCCTGTTAGGCGCCGCCCTAGCTACCGGCTGTCGCCGGGTGGTAATGAAGCGCCCGAAACACGCGCCGCAACTCACTATACCCGGGAGCCCGCCGCCGTCCCTGCACCTCGAAGGCCGCGCCGCACGCTTCGATGTCTACTTCCCAGCCGGCGCAGTCCAAGAGTGAAGCTTACTAGACTAGGCTGATCAACACGGTCAGCGACACCATGCTCACGACCGTCGAGGTCACCACCGCTCGTGTCACAAACCCCGGCTCCGATTCGAACTCCGTCGCGATAATCGTCGCGATCACCGCCGTCGGCATCGCCGCCAGCACCACCAACGTCCCGCGTGTAATCCCGTCTAGACCCAGCGCTGTGCACACCAACCATGAGATCCCGGGGCCCACCAGCAGTCGGATCGCGTTCACCGCGACCGCATCACGCAAGTGATCCAGTCCTACTGCCTGCTTTAACTGCAATCCCAGCACGACCAGCATCACCGGAACAGCCGCCGCCGCCAGCGTGGTGAGCGGCGCGTCGATGGCACCCGGCAACGTGATGCCGAGCACATTCACCAGCACGCCCGCCGCCGCCGCATACACCGACGGATACCGGAACGGCGCGCGCAGAGCATCCAGCGCCGACCCTCCACTGGCCATAGAGGCGATCGCGATACCCCCGGAATTTGCCAGCACAGCACCGCCCACAAAGTTCATAATCGCCACATCGAACCCCGCACTCCCGAACGCGAGCGCGATCACCGGCAGCCCCATGTTCCCCGAGTTCGGCGTCGTCGCCGCCAGCGCGAACCCGGCGCGCATCGGGCTTTCGTGCCGCACGATGAGCGACCACACCGCAGACACCGCATACACGCCGATGAACGTTACCAGCATCACCGCGATGATTCGCATCGACGCCCCAGCCGACAACGTGGTGCCCGACAGCGAGTGGAACACCAGCGCCGGGGTAAACAGCCAGAACGCCAGCGCCGAAACCGGTGCCAGCGCAATCTTCCGCCACGACCCCACCGCGCCGCCCGCAACGGCCACCAGTGCCACCGGCAGCACTACGTTGAAGAAGACTTGTAACATGCGCTATCTCTCAGCGGGCACAGCGGGAGCCGTACTCGCGCGTGTCGGCGGTGGCGTGAACACCACAAACAGTGAGCCCATGCCAGCCAGAACAGCCAAGATCGTGAACGACAGCGTGTACGAACCAAGCACGTCATACGACCACCCCGCCAGCACCGGCGCCACCACTGAGGCCGCCGTCACCACCACCGACGAGATACCCATGATGGTGCCGAATGATCGCGATCCAAAGTATTCCGCGCGCATCGCCACGATCACGGGCACGCGTGTACCCCACGCGAGCCCGTTCAGAACCGCAAACGCGGCGAGCATCCAGAACTCCACCGCATGTGCGAGCAACAGCAGCGCCACCGCATGTGTGAGCATCGAAAGCAGGATGACGAGACGCGAACCCACGAGGTCGCTTACCCACCCCCCGATTGGGCGCGCCACGAGATTGGCGACCGTCTGAATCCCAATCACCAGCGCCGCCTGCTGCAACGTGTAGCCCAGCTCCACCGCGTGCAGTGCGAAGTGCACGGTCACCACCGACACCACCAGCACCGATGCCGCATGTGCGAGCGAGATCAGCCAAAACGCCCGCTCCCGCATCGCCTCACGCGCGGTGAATTCGATCGGTGGCTCATACCGAGCTTGCCCGTCTGCTGTCACCCCAGCTGTTTCATCCCGGGACCGTCCGTCCTGCAACAGCCCGTATTCTTCCGGGCGGCCACGGATCACCTGTACGGTCGGCAATCCAACAACTAGCACAATGATCGCCGACGCGTTCGCGACCGTGCGCCACCCCCAAACCTCAAGGGCGTTCACCACCAGCGGCAGGATCAGCCCACCTGCCGCGCCGCCCAGCAGCGCCAGCCCCATCGCCATCGACCGCTTGCGTTCGAACCAGTTCACGACTGCCGTCGTCAGTGCCAGAAAACCAGCCAGCGAGACCCCAACCGCGATCACCGTGAACGCGATGTAGAAGTCGATGATCGAGTCGACCTGCGCGAACATGAATAGGCCAAGAGCGAACAGGATGGTGCCCACGCGCATCACCGCGCGCGGCCCGAACTTGTCGAGCAGCCAGCCCTCGATCGGGCCCAGCAGCCCTTCCTCGATGCGCATCACCGCGAAGGCCCCGGAGAGCACCGCTCGGCTCCAGCCAAACTCCCGTTCCAGCAGCACCACGTACGTGCCGAAGGCGTTCATCACCAGTCCTGAAGGCATTACTTGTAATACGATCGCCGCGCCTACGATGTACCAGCCGTAGAACGGGCGTTTGATTCTGGCCAGCATTAAATCCCCCTGCTGGTGCGCCGCCCGGCGGGCTGGCGAGTCGGGAAGGCACGAATCGTACCGGCGCGCCCGAGGAAGCGATACGCGAGAGAAATTCCCCGCCACCCCCGTTCCACGCCTCGGCATTCGTGATAGAGTGCGCGGCGGTTAGCCGACTTCACTAATGGAGGTACGAGCGATGACAATTCAGTTCCCCCCCGGCAAGCGTCCGGTATTCGTGGGTGCTGGCTGGACCATGATCCGCCGGTACATGCCGCGCACCAAGGCGAGCAACGCCAAGGAAGCGGCCACCATGGCGATCGCCGATGCTGGCCTCCAAGTCGAGGACATCGACGGCATCTTCATCTGGGCCAACCCCAACTGGGGCAACGTCCAGGGCCCAACCGTCTGGCTCGACGTCTCACAGATGATGTCGGTCATGCCGTGGAAGAACATCAAGTTCTGGCTCCAGCCAGAAGCCGTCGCCGCCGGCTCCTGCAGTGGCATCCACTGCGCCGCGCTGGCCCTCGGCGCGGGCGCCGTGAACTACGCGCTCGTCATCCGCACCGGCCACCACCCGGCTGGCGTGCGCTACCGCCAGATCAGCAGCAACCGTGCTCCCGGCAACTCCGCCTTCACTACCTCCTACGGCCACGGCGTCGGCGGCTCCGGCCAGTCGGTCACCTACCAACGCTATCTGGCCAAGTACAACGCCAAGCGCGAGGAGATGGCCGGCTACGTCATCACCGCCCACAAGAACGGCCAAGACACCCCCCAGTCGGTGTGGCGAGGCCGCCTCATCACCGAAGAGGACTACCTGAACGCGCGCCTCATCGGCTACCCGATGAACATCTTCGACAACGACATGCCGTGTGACGGCGTCCTCGCAGTCGTCATGACCACCGAGGATCGCGCCAAGAACACCCCACACCCCGGTGGCTACGTCTCGGGCATGGCCGCCATCCCGTGGCACCACCGCGGCACCGGCGCCGCCGAACCCCTCGAGAACCTCGAAGAGATGAACTCGTGGCACGCCCGCAACCTCTACGACAGCGCCGGCCAGAAGCCGAGTGACATCAACGTGAAGCACGTCTATGACGGCTTCAGCCCGATGGTATGGATGTGGATCGAAGCCTTCGGCTTCGCGCCGCAGGGCGAGGCCCACGCGTGGGCGCAGCCGGCCACCATCGGTCGCGGCGGCACCGACCCGCTCAACATGTCCGGCGGTAACCTCGGCAGCGGTCGCGTGCACGGCTTCGGGCATGTCATGGAGACCGCGATGCAGATGATGGGCACCGCCGGTGTCCGGCAGGTTCCCAACGCACAGGTCGCCCTCTGCGAAACGGGCCCCTTCGGCAGTGCTTCCTCCTTCATCGCCACCAAGGAGTAACTCGCTCCGCAGCGATGCAACACCCAGCAGGGCGGGCCATATGGCCCGCCCTGCTGCTTTCAATCCACATCCGCACTCCTCTGATCCCACCACCACTCAACCCTCACTCCCCGACTACCCGCTCATCCTGAGCCTGTCGCAGGACGAGCGGGTAGTCGCCACACCACCGCACACCACCACACACCACCGCTCCCTCCGATCTCGCCCACCACCCCCCCCCGCTCGGCGCACCCATCCAGCAAGCCCGTCCCCGTTCCAGCGAAGTGGCTCGAGGGCCTCGGCGCAGCTGTGGTCGACGGCGGTAACCCCGTCAGCAAAGTGCAGATGGTCGACGGCAATGGCATGACCGGTGGCGGTGGCCCCGCCGAGATCAGCGGCTACAGCGTGCTCAAGGCCGGCACCCTCGAGGCCACCGTGAAGACCGCCAAGGGCTGCCTCGTCCTCGCCGGCGGCGACATGGTGCAGGTCTGCGAAACCTTCAACACCATGTGGTGCCCAACGTCGCCCTCAACGGGACAACAGCGAGGCGGCCCGTGTGGCCGCCTTCCTGCTGTCCTTTTGTCCCGCGCGCGTCGCGCGCCCCGCACTACCGCCCCCGCGCCACCCACGCGAAGAAGTCAGGATTCAGCGCCGTGTAGTACGCCCGCGCCGTCCGAGGCACCAGGTCCTCCCACTGCTCTAGGTACCGTGTCCCATCGTCCATCGGCGGCCGCTGCGGCGACACCCCATACCGCCGCACCGCCGCATCCAGCAGCCCGTGCAGCCGCTCAATCTGCGCTTCCAAGTTCGCCTCCATCCCCGGAGGCATCCGCAACTGGAAGTTCACCGGGCGAATCTCCGCCACCGGCATCGACCCCGCCGTCGGAACCGCTGGCCGCAGCACCCGCAGATCGATCTGCTGCCCCGTCGCCCAGTCCAGCATCAACTCCACCGCCGGTGCGTACATCTCCTCGTTTGTCCCATCCTCGCTAGCCACCGTCATCGCCCCAAAGAACGAGGCCGCCACCACACCGTCCCGCAACACCGGCACCGGCAACGACACAAACGCCCCTGCAGGCAATATCTCCTCAGTCAGCAGCAGCCGCGCCTCCCGCGCCAGCGCCCTCGCACGCGGCTGCAATGGTTCACTCGTCACGTTCGCGTCCTATCCCCACCCACCTTCGGCATCCGCCGCGCGGATGATAGACCGCCACGCCCCCCATCGCTTCCGATTGTGGCGCGCGGTGGGCCGTTCGCGGCCTACCGTGCCGAATCCACCTCCGAAGCGCACCACACCCCAAATCCCCTCGTCGAGGCCATCAAATGCACCTGCACGCGCTCTACTACACGATCCTCGCACGTTCAGCTCGTGGCTGAGACCGGTAATGGGCAGGCGCTATACTGTCCCGCATATCCGTGAGACCACGCCGAAAGGGTGACCGATGACCACCACTGAGAAGTTCCGCATAATTGGCACCCGCCCCATCCGTCCCGACGGCATCGACAAGGTCACTGGCCGCGCCGACTACGGCGCCGACGTGCACCTCCCGCGCATGCTCCACGCGCGCCTCGTGCGCAGCCCCCACGCCCACGCCATTATCAAGAGCATCGATGTCTCGAAAGCCCTCGCCCTCCCCGGCGTCGAGGCTGTCGTCACCGCCGCGGACTTCCCAGACGTGAACGACGAGCGCACCGGCGCGGGCCCCGGCGCGACCACGCGCCGCTTCCTCATCAGCAACTTCATCGCCACCGACAAGGCCCTCTACTACGGCCACCCGGTCGCCGCCGTCGCCGCCACCGACCCGCACATCGCCGAGGACGCCATCGCTCTCATCGAGGTCGAGTACGAAGTCCTCGACCCGGTGATGACCGTCGAGCGCGCCATGCAGCCCGACTCGCCCATCCTCCACCCCACCATGCGCACCGCCGAGCCAATGGGCGCCCCCAAGGACGCCGCCGAGGACAAGCCCACCAACATCGCCAGCCACCTGCAACTCGCCATGGGCGATGTCGCCGCCGCCTGGGCTGACTGCGACATCATCGTTGAGGACGAGTTCCACACCGGCACCGCCCACCAAGGCTATATCGAGCCCCACACCGCCACCGCGTTGTGGAACCCGGACGGCAGCCTCGTCATCTACTCGTCTTCGCAGGGTATCTTCCAGATCGTCCGCGACCCGCTCGCCACGATCCTCAAGATCCCGTCTTCCCGCATCCGCGCCATCCCGATGGAAATCGGCGGCGGCTTCGGCGGCAAGAACCGCCTCTACTGTGAGCCGCTCGCTGCAATCCTCGCGCAGAAGACCGGCCGCCCCGTCAAACTGACCATGACCCGCGAGGAAGTCATTCAGGCCACCGGCCCCACCTCCGGCACCTACATCCGAGGCAAGATGGGCGCCAAGAATGACGGCACCATCGTCGCCGCCCAGTTCTGGATGGCCTACGAGGCGGGCGCATGGCCGGGCTCCGGTGTCGGCGGCGGCGCCAACCACGCCTTCGGCAACTACAACATCCCCAACACGCTGGTGGATGGCTACGACGTCGTCGTGAACCGCCCCCGCAACGCGGCCTACCGCGCCCCCGGCGTCCCCGCCCCGACCTTCGCCTGCGAGTCCCTCATCGATGAACTCGCCGAGCGCCTCGACCGCGAACCGATGGATCTCCGCATCCAGAACGCCTCCAAGCAGGGCGACCGCCGCGCCAACGGCATGGTGCTCCCGCTGAGCGGCAACCAGGAAGTCATGGAGTCCCTGAAGAACAGCGCCCACTACCGCTCGGAACTCACCGGCTCCAACACTGGCCGTGGCGTCGCAATGGGCTTTTGGCACGCCGGATCCGGCTCGCACAGCATCAACGCCGTCGTGAACAACGACGGCACGGTCAGCGTGAACACTGGCGCTGTCGACATCGGCGGCCTCCGCGCCACCGAGGCCATGACCGTCGCCGAAGTCCTCGGCATCCCCTACGAGTCCATCAAGGTGCGAGTAATGGACACGGACGCGATCGGCTACAGCACGCTCACCGCCGGCAGCGGCACCGCCTCCGGCACCTCGGCGAGCATTTACAAGGTCGCCAAACAGATCAAGGAGCGCCTCATCGAGCGCGCCGCCAAGATCTGGGAGACCGATGTCGCCAACGTCACATGGGAACCGGACGCATCGCTCACCGGCCCCGCCAGCGAAGACGGCAAGCCGAAGACCATGACATTCCGCCAGCTCGCCTCGCAGCTCCAGGGCACTGGCGGCCCCGTATCCGGCCACATCGACACCGGTGGGGCTACCGGCGGCCCGACCTACGCCGGCCACATCGTGGACGTCCAGGTCGACACGGACACCGGCAAGGTCACCATCCTCCGGTACACCTGCGTCACCGATGTCGGCAAGGCTATGCACCCCTCCTACGTTGAGGGCCAGCTGCAGGGCGGCGCCGCACAGGGCATCGGCATGGCGCTGACCGAGGAGTACTTCTACGACGACAAGGGCGTGCTGCGGAACGCCAGCCTGTTGGACTACCGCATGCCCACCGCGCTCGACCTCCCGATGATCGACACGATCGTCTTGGAAATCCCGAACCCCGGCCACCCGATGGGCGTCCGCGGCGTCGGCGAAATCCCGATCGTGCCGCCCATGGGCGCCATCTCCAACGCGATCGCCGATGCAATCGGCGTACGCCCGCGCTCGCTCCCTGCGACGCCGCGCGTACTGCTCGACCAGATCCTTGACCGCGATGGCGAGAAGGGTGTCGACGCCGCTTCCTAGCGATGGCCTCGTAGCACGACACTGTGAGGGCGGGCTACGAGGCCCGCCCTCACAGTGTCTCGTCTCCCGCTCTCTACCGGTCCTCCCTATGATCCACTCATCGGTAGCCGCTGCGGCGCCGCACGAGCAGACCGCCACTGGCACAGGTGTGTCGGCGGCACGACTGCATAACACGCGGCCAAGCAGGGTTGAACGGCGGATGGGGGCTGGACACTCACGCAACAGTACCGGATTCTCGACACACAAGTGGCAGGAAACCTACTACAACGCATGCGTCAGCGTCCCGGAATCGCGGTCCCTGCGGCGCTGATGGTCGTCGCCCTGCTCGGCGTAGCGGTCGTACTAGGCACTCGCGTGATGGCCAAACAGTCAACGCAACCGATCGAGATGGCCGTCATCGTCACCACATCAACCCCAACTACCACTCCAACACCGGCTCCCTCGCCCACTCCAACCGCAGCGCCAACGCCTGTCAGAACGCCGCCTCTCTACTTTCCACCGCCACCACCGCATACAGGCATCGTGCCAGCGAACCAGTACGGCCTCGCCCGCATCAGCGCTCCCACATTGAGACTCGACCACTACATCGAAATCGTGGGGGTCGTAAACGGGGAAATGCAGTCGCCTATCGATGGGAACTACTCAGTTGGGTTCTATCCTGACTTCCCAAAGCCCGGCCAATCGGGTAACGCGATCTTCTCCGCACATGAGACTTGGAACCACCTACAGGGCCCGTTCTATCAGGTGCACCAGGCCAAACTCGGTGAATCGATCTTCGTGAACATGGCTGACGGCCGCACGATCCGCTACCAAATCACAAGCAACATTCGGTACGACATCAACAAGATGCCCATGGTCGAGATTCTGAATCCATCTGCCCGCAAGTTCGGGGAAGAGTGGATCACGCTCATCACGTGCGGCGGGCGCATCGTCTACGACGTGACCACTGGCTTTGGCGAATACCTAGATCGTGATGTTGTCGTCGCAAAGCGAGTGGCTTAGCGCCCGATCCTCTCGCCAGCACAGACCTTTCCAGTTTCTTGATCCTCTTTCCCTGCCTGACTGGCCCCCGCCCCACGAGACTGATACGAACGCATCCACCCACAAGGCGTTCTAAAAACACAACCTGTCCAGCCACGATCACGCAACACAGGTTCCGCGTGGTGCCGTGCGCGTGGAGCACCGATTATCATCGCCTCGTATTGTTCCACCCGCTGCACGCTTGGCCGCGACCACGATCGCAGCACTGCACTGCTCCTTGCCTTCACCCTACCTCAGTCCGCCGCACCCTCCTCCGCAGCGGCGATGCTCGCCTTCCCCGCGCCAGCCGGCCCGCTTTGGCGGCCTCCCCCCTTTCGAGGCGCATCACGAAAGTGGTATACCTACCGCAATCCGTCCGTGCCTGCGGCACGGACGAGGTCGGGGTGCCCCCGATGCCAGCCGAGAGGAGACTCTGATGGTAAGACCGCTCGAAGGAGTACGCGTCGTCGACTTCACATGGGTGCGCGCTGGCCCGTGGGCCTGCCGCTGGCTCGCCTTGCTCGGTGCCGATGTCATCAAGGTCGAATGGCCCGACCCGGCAATCGGCGGCTCCACCGGTCGAGTCGTGCGTAACGTGCCCGGTATGGGCACCACCCCTGAAGGCGTGCCGCGGAGCATGAACTCCGATGGCCACTTC
The DNA here is from genome assembly GCA_945903275.1 of Thermoflexus hugenholtzii JAD2. Taxonomy (GTDB): domain Bacteria; phylum Chloroflexota; class Dehalococcoidia; order UBA2979; family UBA2979; genus RH-chloro-G1. The sequence continues at coordinate 8,981 of CAMDNW010000005.1, read as the reverse complement.
AGCGACATGCACGCCATGAAACGGAGCGCCACGCTGAACCTGCGCTCCCCTCGCGGTCTCCAACTCGCGAAGGATCTGATCGCGCAGTCCGATGTCGTGATCGAGAACTTCAGCGCCGGGGTATTGAAGTCGTGGGGCCTCTCCTTCCAGGAGATGCAGGCCGTCAAGAAGGACATCATCTACGTCTCGATGGCTGGATTCGGCCAAACCGGCCCGCGTGCCGAGTACCAGACGATGGGGCCATCGGTACAGGCGCTTTCTGGCCTGACGTTCACCTCCGGCCTTCCTGGCAAGCAGCCGGCAGGCTGGGGCTGGTCGTACATGGACGACACCGGCGGCATGTACGGTGCGATCGGGGTGCTCACTGCGCTGCAGCACCGGCACAACACCGGCGAAGGCCAGCACGTCGATCTCTCACAGGTCGCCGCTGCAATGACCCTCACCGGCCCCGCCTTGCTCGACCTCACCGTGAACGGCCGGGGCGTGCGTCGCGAGGGCTACCCGCCCGGAGACCGCAGCGTCTGGCCCGGAACCCCCAAGGTGTACAATCACCGCGGCCCGATCTCCGCACCGCATAACTCGTACCGCACCAAAGGCGACGGCCACAACGACTGGTCTGTGATCGTCTGCGAGACGGATGAGCAATGGCAAAACCTCAGGCGCGTCATGGGCAACCCGGCCTGGGCCGATGCCCGTTTCGACACACTTAATGGCCGCCTCGAGCACCAGGAAGCATTGGATGAGCACATCCAAGAGTGGGCCGCTAATCTGGATAAGTACGAACTCACCGCGATGTGCCAGTCAGGCGGTGTTCCCGCTATGGCGGTGCAGAGCAGCGAGGATCGTGTCGAGCACGACCCCCAGTTGAAGCACCGTGGCATGTACGAACCGGCGCCGCATCCGGTGCTCGGCACGTGGCCGATCCAGCAGGCTCCGTGGAAAATGTCGAAGACGCCCACGCCCGTCGACCGCGGCGGGCCGCTGTGTGGCGAGAACAACATCGATGTCCTCTGCGGCATGCTCGGCGTGACTCAAGAGGAACTACGCGCAGGCTATGAAGACAACACTTTCTGGCCGAAATCCGTCCCGGTGGAGCCATATCTCATCGAAGCACTCGAGGGCCAAAAAGTCGGCTGATCCGCACACCGGAGGGGGCGTCTCGTGACCAACGCTTCGCCCCCTCCGGGGCCGCTCGCGGGCCTGCGCGTCATCGAAGTCGCGACCGCATCGGCTAGTGGTGCGGCAAACTCATGGCCGATTTCGGTGCGCACGTCACCAAGATTGAACCTCTAGGTGGTGTCGCCGAACGGCGCGTTGGGCCGTTCTACCAAGATGTCGAGCACCTCGATCGTTCGCTCTATTTCTGGCATTACAACACCAGCAAGCGCTCGATCACGCTCAACCTCGAACGCGAGGAGGGCCGCGATCTGTTCCGCACGCTGGTCGCCACGGCCGACGTGCTCCTCGAAACCACGCAGCCCGGCACGCTTGCCGCGCTTGGCCTGACGTACGAGTCACTATCAGCACAGAACCCATCGCTGGTCATGTGCTCGCTCACGCCGTTCGGGCAGGATGGGCCGTGGCGTGACTACCTCACTACCGACATGCTGCACCTTGCAGGCGGCGGCCAGATGACTGGCAGCGGCTACCAACCTGAGGACGACCCCGAATACCGCCCCCGACCGCGCCTGGCGGCGGTAATGGCTGGCACATGGGTTCCTACTACGCCTACATCGCCATTACTGCGGCACTCCACTACAGCAACCTGACGGGCGAAGGCCAGTACCTCGACTGCTCGGTGCACGAAGCATGTGCACTCACCACCGAGTCGCACGTGCCGCAATGGATATACGCGAAGCAGGTCGTCCATCGGCAGACCGGACGCCATGCCAACGCGCGTGGAGGCACGCCTCGCACCCAGTTCCCGACCGGCGACGGTCGTTTCGTAAACACCGGCGGAGGCATCAACGCAGGCCGCTTCAAGAGCGTCGTCGAGTGGATGAAATCTCACGATGCTGCTGGCGAGTGGGACGACCCACAGTACGAGGACCCCAACGTCCTGCAAGAGCACCAGGCGCGCTTCGTCGATCACCTGCGAAACTTCATCGCCACCGTCTCTGCCGACGAGGCGTTCAACAGCGCCCAACAGGGCGGTGCCCCGTGGGGCATCGTTCGCGCCCCGAATGACTTACTCGACGATGACCATTTCCGATTGCGGGGCTTCTTCCCTGAGGTGGAGCATCCGGAACTAACCCAGCGCTTCACCTACTCTGGCGCCGCTGCCATCTATTCCGCCTCACCGTGGCGTATCTACCGCCGCGCGCCACTCCTCGGCGAAGACAACGCAACGGTGTACGGCGACTTCAGCATCGATGCGCTTGGACTGGCCAACCTCAAGGTAGCTGGCGTCGTCTAACGCCCGCGTGGAACTTGGGACAGCCTGTCACTGATCGAAGTCTGCCTGCGCGAGTCCACAGCAGGCAGAACGCTCGCATCTCCATGTAAAGCATTACCTATGTGTTTGCTTATATCCGTAATAATAGAATAGGTTTACAAACAATTGATTCGAAAGGCTCGCCCGACCAAGGAGAGGCATGGTTATGCACTCTATCGTCAATCGACGTTCGGCCATCAAGGGGATAGGCGTAGGCGCACTGGGCTTAGCCGGTGCGGCCCTCTTCGGCTGCGGTGGCGGCAGCAACGCGGGTGGTACCGGCCAAGTTGCCGCGGGCAAGAGCGGTCAGGTCGAAGGTGCGACGAGCGGTAAAGGGTTGCCTCTAAACGCGCCGGTCGTCCAGGGCAATAAAAAGGAGGGTGGCGTGTACACCCTCAGCGGCGGCGAGACCACTCAGGTTCAGTTCGACGGGCATACAGCTCTTGCGGGCAACATCCACCACGTCATCGGCGAGAAGGCCCTCGAGCCAGACCCAGTGACCATGAAGATCAAGCCGCATGTCGTCCAGTCATGGGAGGTCCCGGACAAGGGAGGGCTGACGCTCATCCTCAAGCTGCACCCGAAACTGTTCATCCACAACAAGCCGCCGTGGAACGGACGCCAGTTCACCGCAGAAGACCTCGCATGGAACCTTGAGCGTCACCGCGGGCTTTACGCCGAGCGCCTCAAGATTCCGAAGGCATCCTTCCAGCGCGCCTCGATGGTAGAGAACCTGATCAAGGCAGAGGCGGTCGACCCGCTGACCTGCAAAGTCACGCTCTCCAAGCCGAACGCCTCATTCTTCAACGGCTTACTGGAAGTTCGCGTCATGCTCATGCCGCGGGAGATGGATGACATCGGTTACACCGACCCAATGAAGATGGGGAACATTGGGCCCTATGAAGTCGCTGAGTGGGTGACTGACACCCGTACCGTCTTCAAGAAGAATCCGCGCTACGCGGAGTTTCAGCCGGGCCAGCCCCACTTCGACACCTTCAGAACCATTGGTATCCCAGACACTGTGGCGGCACAGTCGGCGTTTATCTCCGGACAGATCGCAACCGTTGGCGTTGGAGCGCCCGATCTGCTCGATGCAATCCGCCGCGGCCGGCCCGATGCGAACCTTTACACATGGGTCGACTCCAACTGGTTCCACGTGCGGCCGAGTTGCGACTTCCCGCCCTTCAAGGACTACCGCGTGCGTCAGGCCATGCATCTGGCGTTCGACTACAAACGGCAGGGTGATTCGGAATACGGGAAAGACGGCGGATGGGCTTACATGGCGGCGCTGCACCCGGCGTTTCCGGAAGGGTGGAGTTCGGACAAAGTGCAGTCGATCGCGGGCTACAACCCGGACACCAAGGCTGCTGATATAGCCGAGGCCCAGAAGCTCATGGCCGCCGCTGGCTACCCGAACGGCAAGGGTATCGGATACGAGATCATTCACGGCGGCTCGACGAACAACCACGCCCTTCGGTGGGAAGCCATGATGAAAGAGGCGTTCACTGAAATGAAGCCGGTCGTGAAACCGCTCGGCGGAGGCGCTACTTTCGCCAACCGGCAGGCTAAGGGCGACTTCACCATGCTTGCGTACACCATCACCGCCACCACCGACCCTGTCATCGAGATGATTTCGCAATACCGCACAGGCGGAAGCCGTAACTACGGGAACTTCTCCAACACGGATCTCGACCAAATCATCGACAAGACGATCAGCGAGCTGAACGCGGATGCGCGCAAGCAACTGCTTGAGGAGTTCCAGCAGAAGTGGATCAGCGAGTGGCGACCGATGTACGTGATGCACGCAAACGCAACCAAGACCATGGTGCAGGCCAACGTTGCCGGCTTCCATGAGATCGCTGGCACTTGGTCCGCGTACAACGCGCAGAACAAGGTCCGCCTTCTCCAGTACGTGGACAAGTAGGCGGACCGAAGCACCCCAACCCCGACCCGACTGCGAGCGCCGACATCGGTGCTGGCAGTCGGGCAGGTAGAGAGCAGGGCTATGAGTACGTACATCATCCGGCGGTTGCTCGCGATGATCCCGACATGGCTGATCATCATATTTACGGTCATCGCACTCGTGCGGCTGATGCCCGGAAGCGTTGTGGACATCCTGCTTCAAGAGCAGGGCGGTCAAGGCCAACTCGGCGGCCGCGCTAATGTCGAGAGGAACGAGTTGCTCAAGCGCATGGGTCTGGATGTCCCCATTCCGATTCAGTACCTCCGGTACGTAGGCGGAGTCGTACAAGGGGACTTCGGGCGTTCGCTGTGGAGCCAAGAGCCGGTCACCAGGTTGATCGCGCAGCGGATGCCCGTGACCGCTGAAGTGGCTGTGCTTGCATTCACGACCGCCGTGATCATCGCCATCCCGGTAGGCGTGCTGTCGGCGATCCGCCGAGATCAGGGCACTGACTACCTGCTCAGGGGCATTACCGTCGCGGGGATCAGCGTACCCGGGTTCGCCATCGGCACCGCCATCATCCTGTTCCCCCAGTTGTGGTGGGGCTGGGGCGTCTCGTTCAACTACGTAACACTCACAGAAGACCCGCTCGCACACCTGAAAATTCTGATTCCGCCAGCGCTCGTGCTCGGCATCCAGTTATCCGCTAGCTCCGCCCGGCTGACACGTACGATGATGCTGGAGGTCTTGCAGCAAGATTATATCCGTACGGCCCGCGCGAAAGGTCTGATCGAGAGCACCGTCATCATGAAACACGGCCTTAAGAACGCACTAATTCCTGTAGTCACCGTATTCGGCGGACAGATCGAAGGGCTGCTCGGCGGCTCCGTGATCACCGAGACGATCTTCGCGCTACCTGGGCTGGGGCGGCTGATGGTCAACTCAATCAACACACGCGATTATCCGGTCGTGCAGGGCATCGTCGTGATGACTGCCATGTTCCTCATGATGATGAACCTCCTTGTGGATCTGTCATACGGCTGGCTGGATCCACGCATCCGGCTGAGGTAGCAGCAGCACGCAGGTCGGCAAGGGGAAGGACAACGCACGCGATGGCTATAGGAATCCAGATCGAACACGACGTACGCAGGGGCATATTCTCCGGAACGGCCGGGAAGGTTTTGCGGAAAGCTACGCAGTTCGCTCGCCGGAAGCCGTTGGGCGCATTCGGAGCAGTCGTGCTGATTGTGCTGACAGTGGTCGGGGTGTTCGCAGACGTGATCGCACCCTACGACCCACTGAAGCAGATGGTCGGCCCTCAGTTGGGTTCGCCGAGCACGGCGCACTGGTTGGGAACCGACAACTTCGGACGCGACATGTTCTCGAGAATCGTGTTCGGGGCACGCATCTCACTCCTCGTGGCAGTCGGCTGCACGGTCTTGGTGATCATCCCTAGCACGATCCTCGGTATCGCCTGTGCCTACTTTAAGGGCTGGTTCGACATGGTCTTCCAACGCGTCGTCGACGCGGTACAAGCTGTACCGGGCCTGATTCTGCTGATCACGATTGTCTCCGTGCTGGGCGGCGGCATGTGGAATGTGATCATTGCCCTGTCGCTACCGCGGATGATTACGAGCACGCGCCTGAAACGTTCAGCAGCGTTACAGGTATCGAGTCAAGACTACATACTGGCGGCGCAAGCATCGGGTGCGAGCAACTGGCGGGTCATGATGCAACACGTCCTGCCGAACATCATCGCGCCGATCATCATCGTGATCTCGCTGAGTTTCGGTGGCTACATCCTCGCCGAGGCATCACTCAGCTTCCTCGGGTACGGCATCGCACCGCCGGCTCCGTCATGGGGCAACATGATGGCGCTGGATGCCCGCCGCTTCATGCTCACCGCACCGCACATGTTCTGGGCACCTACAATCGCGCTCAGCCTCGTCATCTTCGGCATGAATATGTTCGGAGATGCAGTGCGCGATGTTCTCGACCCGCGCCTGCGAGGGAGTCGGTAACGTAACCGAGCCAGCTGGACTCACGTGAATTGGTTCAAGACCAGAGGGCTGCCACTTGGCAGCCCTCTGGTCAAACTTTGTCCACACGAAGCCGCTGACCCCATCCTCACTCGACCTTGACACCACTCACGTCTGTCGATGAGAAGCCGCCACATCGCTGATCAATGCAGTGCGACTGCGATCTCATAAAACGCATCTAACTGCATATGCAAATGCCGCGGCAAGCCCCGAGGCCCGGCTTCCGTCTTCCTCTATCTGCGGCGTTGTTGGTTATCGGCAGTCAGCGAACACATGGAACGAATACCAGACGAACCTATGCATCGGAAGTCTTCACCCCATTGCCGCGCCCTGCCAGATGTGTAAAATGCCGGGGCGACACACACAGTCCTTACCCTAGAGGAGGGAACCCGGCATGCCGTTCCACACGACCATGGTTCCGTACAACATTGTCCCGGTCTCCACACCGGATACCGCTCCCATCTGGGAGGCCGCCAAGCAGGGCAAACTCGTCGTGCAGAAGTGCGATGCCTGCGGCTACTTCAACTGGCCACCTGCCATCTGGTGCAACGGCTGCAAGGATCCAGACACCACCAAATCCTTCGTTGAGGTCTCCGGCAAGGGTTCCCTCTACTGCTGGTATATCTGCCACGACACCTCCATCACTGGTTTCGAGGAAAAAGTCCCCTACGCCGTGATCCTTACCGAACTCGATGAGCAGCCGGGCCTCATCCTCATGTCCAACATCCTCAACTTCGAGTACGGCGTACTCGGCGAGGGCCTCGACAACGGTATGCGCCTCAAGGTCTGCTTCGATGACGACCCAGGTTCTGGACTACCCGTCATTCAGTTCGAGCCCGACGCCTAACCACTCGCCTATTCGCCGTTCACTCGGCCAACACACCTACAACGGCGCCCCTCAGAGTCGAGGGGCGCCGTTGTGTATCCGGCGCGAAGTACGATGGGGTTGTCATGCGAATAGGAATCATCTCCGATACTCACATTCCGGTCGCACCAATCCTCTACCCCGAGATCAAGGATGCGCTCCGCGGTGTCGATGTGATCCTGCACGCCGGAGATATCGTGTTGTCACGCGTGCTTGATGAACTGGAAGAGATCGCGCCCGTCTACGCAGCGCAGGGCAACCACGATGGGCACCTCGCCGATGACCCGCGCGTGAAGCCGGTTCACATCCTCAACCTCAATGGGTTCGCCGTGGCATTGCTCCATGTGTTTGAGCCGTGGGACAGCGGGCGAACGTGGCTCAGCGGGCTGGTCGGCGGCAAGTGGGCTGATGTCTTTATTTCCGGCGACTCGCACCTCGAAGGCATGGCGATCGTCGAGGGTTCCCTGTGCATCAATGCCGGCAGCGCCACCATGCCGCGCAATCGGGCGCCACGCCCCGGTCATATTACGTTCCTCACGCTTGAGCAGGGCAAGGCGCCACGCGCTGAACTCTATTATCTGCCGGATTTGGAGCACCCACTCCTAGAACTCGAGGGCACCGTACCCACCGGGGAGAATCTCCAGTACGTCCAGCAGACAGTCACGAACTAGCCTCATGCCCATTCCCGACCTTGAAACTTGGCGCGGGCGGTGGACAGGTGAGCAAGTTCGCTACCTCGGCGTCCGTGGCGTGGACATCGGCGATGGCTACGCGGAGTTTGTGGTCGAACAGCCCTACGGTGACGAGCGCGATAGCGACCCATTGCTACTCGACGCCGCGATCACCTACGCCGTGGACATCGCAGCAGTCGCATCTGTAGGCGCACATGTCGACCCAGTGCGTGAACAAACCAACGGTACCGCGAGCCTCTTCCTCAATTTCGTCGCAGCGCCAGAAGGCGCGATCCGCGTGCAGGCACGCGTGACGCACTGGGCCACCTTCCAAGCGCTCGTGGAGGTCACGGCGCACGACGCAACCGGGGCGCTCGTCGCGCAAGGACTCAGCGGTTACTCACTTCGCCCTAAGCCACCTGCGGACACGAATCAACTGGCATGACTCCACACCGCACCGACTGGGCTGCGCAGCCGTTTTTCCGCACCTTTGGGGTGGCGGTCAACACTACCGACCCCAGCTACGCCCGCCTCACAGTCGACCGTGGCAAGATTCAGTTGCGCGGCGTGCGCGCCTCGATCAACGGCGGCATCGTGGCCTCGCTGGCACAAGCAGCGGCCGCAGTGTGCCTTCAGGCCTCACTCGATGACAACGAAGTGGTCGGGCTCCTGCAGGAGCTCACTGTTTCGTATCTCTCTTCGGCTCGCGGCGAGGACATAGTCATCGAGGCGCGCCTACTGCGCAAAGGCGGCCGCATTGCCGTCCTTGATGCCGAAGTCCGCGACGCCGCCACGAATATCCTGAACGCGAAAGTGCTTATCTCATACACGATCCATCGGGATGAGACTGCTGCCGAAACCGAACAGCCACACCCCTAGACAGGCTCATGTAGAATCCTCTCTGCATGCCGCGCCAGACGCGCGGGGGGTAAGGACACACGCATGCCGTTCCACACGACCATGGTTCCGTACAACATTGTCCCGGTCTCCACACCGGATACCGCTCCCATCTGGGAGGCCGCCAAGCAGGGCAAACTCGTCGTGCAGAAGTGCGATGCCTGCGGCTACT
>CAMDNW010000004.1 GCA_945903275.1 Thermoflexus hugenholtzii JAD2 | reverse complement strand
TGGTATCCGCGACATAGCGTCACATCCAGAATGTTTGTGGGTCGGCCGGCTGCACGATCGTTCGCAACCGCTCCCACCACTGTTTCTCGCGACCGGTTCACCGGCCGACACCACGCCATTCACAATGACGTGAAGCCGTTGGCTGGCCGTTTTTTAAGTGTAAACAATTATGATTGTTAGCGAGCAGTTTGCGCGAACCAGTGAGCAATGGCGTCTAGCGTGGGTGGTGCGATGCGGGGGGGGGGCGATCTTCAAGCGAGCGCAGGCCGGGCGCGGCCAGCATCTGGCCGCGCCCGGCCTGCGCTCGCTTCGCGGTCAGCGTCCTTCGCGAGGAGCTCGTTGAGCAGATTGCGGGCGGAGCGACATCCGCTACGAGGACTACAAAGGACACAAACTCAACCGAGCCATGCTCGACGTGCTCAAGAAGGGGTAGGCGGGCCGAAGCTAATCGAACTCGCCCGTGTCTATCTTGATGCACGAGGGCGCATCTAGCTGAAAAAGCAAAGCGTGGCTTAGTGGCTTAGAGGCGGAGCTTGCCGTGCGACGGCTGGCGGCGGCGTTGCTTGCCGGCAGCCAGGCGCTCTTCCTCAAGGATTTCTAGAGGGTCGGCGACCTGAGTCTCGTGGACGTATCCACAGGCTATGCAGGTGCCGAACTTCCCGTACCAGTCGTCCTCAATTATCATGAGTCCACGGCAACGTGGGCACTGCTTGGGCGGGATACTGTTGTTCACGGCGTGTTTCCTTGTTCGGGTCTGTCGGGTGCCCTCCGGCTAGGGCCTGTTCCACTGCCGCCGAGGTTAGCTGACGGGTTCGGGCTGATCAGGTTTGCCCGCTCTCGCAAACGAGAGTTCACCCCATATGTTGGATCCCCCGGTTCCCGCTTTCTCACGGGAATTAGGCAGAACATCGTTAAGATGCCGTACATCACAAGCACGTATGACTTAGTGATTGTGACGACAAGATCATACTCAACCCACAACGCCTGTCAACCGGAGAATCTTCATATGATCAAAGACTGTAATCAAAAGCCACATTTGGTTGCTTGACTAGTGCGGTTTGGCTATTCTCAGATGGTTCCAGCGTAGGGTTCGGGGAAGCCGGTGCGAGACCGGCGCTGTCCCGCAACTGTAAGCCGTGGTGCTCAATCGCACCCCCGGCAAGCCAGAGCACCGGCCTGCGCATGCTGTGTCTGCAAACCGCTAGGACGGTGTGAGGCATGCGGCTGCTCCCGCTGCCGCGTTGTCGCGCAGGAAGAGACTGCGGCGACTGCCTCCGACCAGGTACGGAGGATCTGTGCGATTTACGACCCTCGCTTGCTTGCTGATCTGCGCGTTGAGCGCCATATCGATGCTTGCTGCGTGCGGCACGCCTGCATCTACATCGACTGCTGCACCCACGTTGACCGCTGCAGCAGCGAACGCTCCTTCCGTCTTCCCTCGTACAGTCGTCGATTCCGGTGGGACAAGCGTCGAGTTCCGGACTGCTCCGATGCGCATCATCTCACTCTCGCCCGGACTCACAGAGATTCTCTTCGCCATCGGTGCAGGCGACCGTGTTGCTGTAGTCGACCGGTTCTCCGACTATCCGGCGAGTGTCGCCAGTCTTCCTCGTATGGAGTACACGCAACCCAATCCCGAGGCGGCGCTGGCGCATTCGCCCGATCTTGTGCTGATGACCACCCGCCAGCGCACGCAGGTGAAGCAGTTCCGTGACCTCAAAATGACTGTTCTTTACATCGAAGAAGCACAGTCCGTTGATCGTGTCATCGAGGTGATTGGCATGCTCGGTAGCATCACCGAGCGTGACGCTGAGGCTCGCGCGCTTGTCGCCTCTATGCGCCAGCGGATCGGTACGGTCATCGCACGCCTCGAATCAGTTCGCACCGGACCCCGTGTGTTCTACGAGATCAGCCCGGATCTTTATACTGCCTCACCAGAAACGTTTATCGGGAGCATGCTCACCCTCCTGAAGGTTCAAAACATCGCACTCGATGCTCGCACTGCGTTCCCACAACTCTCTTCGGAAGCCATCATTGCGGCGAATCCCGAGGTGATACTGCTTTCCGATGCCATCTCCGCGAAGCAGAGCGTGGAGACTGTGGCGTCTCGCCCCGGCTGGCAAGCTATCGCCGCGGTGCAGTCAAAGCGCATCGTCCCGATCGATCCGAACGTCGCGAACCGCCCCGGCCCCCGTATCGTTGAGGCCATCGAACTCATGGCCCGCGCGCTCTATCCCGAGTATTTCCTAGCGACAGCGCGATGATCACTCGGACGGAAGCCACCGCTGGTGTGGCTGCGGCCGTGCGAGCCTCGCGTGCCACAGGCATCGGCCCCGTGGCACTTGCGAGTAGCATGCTCATTGTCGTCGCTGCGTTCGCCGTGATGATGGGAGCGAGCACCATTCCGCCACTGACCACCTTGGCGATCATCCTCGACCGACTGCCATTCATGACACTTGCGGTGGACGCGCCTGTCGGCTGGCAGCGCATCGTGCTCGAGGTCCGGCTACCGAGAGTGCTCACCGCTGGTCTTGCAGGTGCTGCGCTTGCGTACTCTGGGGCGACATATCAAGGCGTTTTCCGTAATCCGCTCGCGGATCCGTTCCTACTTGGGGTCGCGTCCGGCGCGGCGCTCGGAGCAGCAATCGCGATCATGACTCCGCTCGATGCTGGCCCGTACGGCTTTGGCTGGGTGCCGTTGTTCGCGTTTGGCGGTGCGGCGCTTGCGGTGGTGATCGCCTACTCAGCAGCGCACGTGGGCCTCGCGCGCTCTAACACGTCGCTCATTCTTGCTGGCGTTGCTGTCTCGTCAGTCGCTGGGGCGGTGACTTCGTTCATCATGCTCAATGGCGGTGAACGTGTGCTTGCCATCTTTGCGTTCCTCTTTGGCTCCTTCAATACGGCGAACTGGGAGCGCGCTGTGCTTGCCATTCCATATTTAGCGGTCGGTACTGCTGTAATCGCGATCCATGGCCGGCTCTTGAACGTACTTCAGCTCGACGAAGAGCAAGCTGCGCAACTTGGTGTGAATGTTGCGCGCACAAAACTTGTTCTATTGGCGGCCGCGTCGCTGGTCGCGGCGACTGCCGTTGCGATGGCCGGTGTCATTGGCTTCGTGGGCCTTGTTGTGCCGCATCTCGTGCGGCTTCTCTTTGGCGTCGATTACCGCCGCGTGCTTCCGCTATCTGCACTCATTGGCGCGTCGTTTCTCATCGGTGCTGACGTGCTGTCGAGAACGTTACTGCGCCCGCAAGAAGTACCGGTCGGCATCGTGACTGCGGTGATCGGTGGTCCATTCTTTCTGTATGTCATGCGCACCCGGCGGATCGGCGGCGGCCTGTGACAACCCTGATCGATGTCCCGCTGTTGCGTGTGACAGCTATCCGCGCCGCGCTGGGCAGCCGTGAGGTGCTGCGCGATGTCACGCTCGATGTCGCCTCCGGTGAGGTGGTCGGCCTTCTGGGCCCGAATGGCGCTGGCAAGAGCACGTTTTTGCGTGCAGTCACGGCGCTCATACCGCTGACTGCGGGCTCTGTTGAGGTATTTGGTGCCACGCTGGCGAACCTCGACCGCCGCGCTCTGGCGCGAGGCGTTGCAGTTGTGCAGCAACTTCCGGAAGCACCACCCGAGATGTCTGTCGAAGACCTCGTTCTGCTCGGTCGTACGCCGCACCTCGGCCTGCTCGGCCGCGAGTCTGCCCGCGACTTCGCGGTAACCAGCGAGGCGATGCGGCGCGCTGGTTGTGAAGACCTAGCATCACGCCCGCTCGGTACCCTATCAGGCGGTCAACGGCGTCGTGTCTTCATTGCCCGTGCGCTCGCGCAGGAACCGCGGCTGTTGCTGCTCGACGAGCCTACCGCGAACCTCGATGTGCAGGCCCAATACGAGACGTTCGAGCTACTTCGTGCGTTGGCTGCGGATGGTGTCGGCGTACTTGTCGTCGTCCACGATATGACGCTCGCGGCGGCATACTGCGACCGGTTAGTGCTGCTCGCCGATGGTCGTGTCGTGGCGAGCGGCCCGCCCGCTGCGGTGGTAACGGTGGACATCATCCGCAGTGTGTACGGCAACAACGTGACGGTGCTCGCACACCCCGGTACGGCGTTCCCGATCGTGGTGCCTGTGATGGTGGAGGAGCCTCATGACTGAACAGCCCAAGCGGCAGCGCGCCACGCAACGCTTCGAGGAGCAAGCCGTCGGCCAGCCCCCGGCGCAGTGGAAGGGCCTCTTCCCGAAGCGCCATCCGTTGACGTTGCTCTACACTGGCAACGGCAAGGGGAAGACTTCGTCCGCCCTTGGCGTAACAATGCGTGCTTGGGGCCGTGGCTGGAAGATTTGCTGGCTTCAGTTCATCAAGTCGAAAACATCCCATTTCGGCGAGACGCGTGCCGCCGCCGCTATGGGCATCGAAATGATCCCGCTTGGCGACGGATTCACCTGGCTCTCGAAGGATATCGAGAAGGACAAAGCGCTTGCGCGCGAGTGCTGGGCGATCGCACAGGAGAAGATCTCGTCTAGTAATTACGACATTGTCGTACTCGACGAGATTACTTATCCCGTTACCTATGGCTGGCTCCCCGTTGAGGATGTGATCACGGCGCTCCGCAATCGTCCGCCGCATGTCCACATCATCATGACCGGTCGCAACGCCGACCCTGCGCTGGTCGAGTACGCGGATCTCGTCACGGAGATGACCGAGATCAAGCATCCATATAAGTCTGGTATCAAGGCGCAGCCAGGTATCGATTTCTGATGACGGCACTCATCGGCACTTCGGCTCTCATTGCGAACACCGTTGCCGCGATCCGCCCACCGGACATCGAGGCTGCCTCCCGCGCTGCCGCGCGTCAGTCGATGCTCACCAAGCCGCCCGGTTCCCTCGGCCGCCTCGAGGCACTCGCGGAACGCATCGCTGGGATCACCGGACAGGATCGCCCGCACCTCGACCGCCGCCTGATCGTCATCGCTGCGGGCGACCATGGCATCGCTGCGCAAGGCGTCTCCGCCTATCCCACCGAGGTCACTGCGCAGATGGTCGCGAATTTCTTGAGGGGCGGCGCAGCGATCAACGTGCTTGCCGCACACGCTGGTGCACGCGTGCGTGTCGTCGATGCGGGCGTCGTAGGCGAGACTCTGCACGACTCGCGGCTGCTGCGTCTTCGGCTCGCCCCCGGCACTGCCGACTTCACGCAACAGCTTGCTATGCCCCGCGCCCTTGCCGAACGCGCCGTCGCTGAAGGTATCGCGCTTTTCGAGGCTGAGCGTGACGGGGAAGGTGTTGATGTCGTCGCGTGTGGCGACATGGGCATCGGCAACACCACATCTGCCTCGGCTATCATCGCTGCAATCACCCAGTACCCTGTCCGTACGGTCACTGGTCGCGGCACCGGCATCGACGACGCCCGCTTCGAGGCGAAGGTCGCAGCTATAGAGCGCGGTCTCGACCTCCACCGGCCCGATCCTGCTGACGGCATCGGCGTGCTCGCTGCGATCGGCGGCTTGGAGATAGGTGTACTGACTGGTGTCTTTCTTGCCGCCGCCGCGGCGCGCGTCCCGGCGCTTGTCGATGGCGTCATCTCATGCTCCGCTGCGCTGGCCGCTACGGTCATCGCTCCTCGCGCTGCGGATTACATGGTTGCAGGGCACCGGTCTGTGGAGCCGGGCCACAGCGCGGCTCTCGAGTACCTTCAACTTGAACCGCTGCTCGACCTCGGCCTCCGCTTGGGCGAAGGCACCGGGGCAGCGTTGGGTATGACGCTCTGTGTCGCCGCTTGCCGTCTGCTCGATGAAATGGCCACGTTTGGCGAGGCAGGCGTCAGTGATGCGGAGGGCGTCGTACCACCCGAGTCGTAGCACCGCATACTGACCGCCGCACCGGTAGCAGGACACCGTGATGATCTTTTCCGCCGCCCTGATCGCCCTAGAGTTTCTCACGCCGCTGCGCGTGCGGCGGGTTGAACATTGGAGCGACCAGGCGTTCGGCACCGCGCTCGGCTGGTTCCCAGCTGTCGGCCTGCTCATCGGCCTGATGCTGCTCGCGCTTGACCGTGTGCTGGCCTTGTTCCTGCCACTCGCTCCCGCTTCTGCTCTGCTCGTCGCCGCCCTCGCGCTGCTCTCTGGTGGACTGCACCTCGATGGTGTCGCCGACACCGCCGATGGCCTCGCGGTGCAAGGTGACCGCGCCAGACGCCTCGGTGTCATGAGCGAGGGCAACATCGGCCCGGCGGGCGTGATGTCACTCGCTTTGGTGCTGCTCGTCCAGTGGTCTGCCTTCGTCTCGCTTGATGCTCCCCTGCGCTCGGCGGCCATCGTGCTCGCGCCTGCTCTCGGTCGCTGGGCAGCGACGCCCGTCGCGGTGCTCTTCCGCCCCGCGCGCCCACGAGGCATCGGCCACGCGTTTCAGCAGGGTGTCTGGCCTGTCGCTGCCCCACTGAGTGCAGTGCTCATTGTGGTCGCCTCGGTCGCGCTCTTTGGCCCCGCGGGCCTTGTGTTGCCCGTCGTGGCCGCCGCCGCTGGACTGCTGATCGCCGCCGCCGCTGCGCGCATGCTCGATGGCGTCACTGGCGACACCTTCGGCGCAAGTATTGAGGTTGCGCAGGCCGCATCGTTACTGTTCTTCGTCGCCGCCGGAAACACCGGCTGGCTGCAATCGGCGCTGCTGCGATGAGGCGCGCGCTCGCGTTCGCGCTTGGCATTGGCGCCGACGCCGCGTTCGGCGACCCGCCGAATGCGCTTCACCCCGTCGCGCTCATTGGCCCCGCCGCACACCTATTGCGCCGTTTCGCGCCATCTGCGCCGAGCGCGCGCGAACGGTACGGTTTTGCTGTAGCGCTGGGTCTCCCCGCTGCTGGTGTACTCCTTACCCGTACGCTGCAGTTTGTCTCCGGTCGCGGCGGCGGTATGGCAGCACTCGTTGTAGACGTCGCGCTCTTCGATGCCTGTTGCGCGCTGCGCACGCTGCTGACTCGCGCATCCGAGGTCGAAGCCGCGCTCGCCGCAGGCGATCTCGATGCAGGCCGTGCGCTTTGCGGCATGCACCTCGTCAGCCGCGACACCGCAACGTTGACTGAGTCCGAAGTCGCTGCCGCCACCATCGAATCTGTCGCAGAGAACCTCTCCGATGGCGTCGTCGCGCCATGGCTAGCATTCGCCGCTGGCGGCGCATCCGCTGCGATCGCGTACCGTGTGGCGAACACGATGGATGCGCTTTGGGGCTATCGTACCGAGGAGTTCCGCGCGCTCGGCCACGCCGTCGCCCGCCTCGACGATGCGTTGAACCTCGTGCCTGCACGCTTTACGGCGCTCGCGATCGCCCTTGCCGCGTCGATGGGGCTGTATGAATCTCAGATGGACGGCGCACAGGCGCTGACCACCTGGTTCGCCGACGGAGGCCGTACCGAGAGTCCGAACGCCGGTCATCCAATGGCCGCGATGGCTGGCGCGCTCGGTGTCGCGCTCATTAAGCGCGACGCGTACGAGCTGGGCGCGGTATTCCGCGAGCCGGTTGCCACCGACATTGGTCGCGCGGTCGGGGTCGCCCGTGGTGCGGCGATGCTGGTCGCCACGTGCATCCTCGGTGCGCTGCTGGTGACGAGGAGCCGCTGATGGCTGAGGTCGTCCACGGCGGATTGCAGGAGTCGGAACTGGCCGCTCTGGGCATCGACCCAGTCGACGTGCTCGATCTCTCTGCGAACCTCAATCCCGTCGGCCCGCACCCACACGTCCTGCTGACGACGCGTGAGGCCGATATCCGCCGCTATCCCGAGGCAGACGCAGGCTCGTTGCGCAACCGGATCGCCGCCCAGTCGCGCCTTGATCCATCACAGGTGCTCGTCACCGCCGGTGCTACCGCAGCGATCCATCTCGCGGCTCATGCGCTGCTCCAGCCGGGCGACTCATGCGTGCTCTGGCCCCCGACCTTTGGCGAATACGAGGCGGCAATAGCCGCTGCTGGCGGGCGGATAGTTCCGCATGTGGCAACACCGCCAGCCTTCGTCACCGATCTCAATGTCGCCCCCGCGCCGCTCGCGATGTTGTGTAACCCGAACAACCCCACTGGCGTGTATCTCGGCAGAGCGGCTGTTGAAGCGCTCATCGCGCGGCTCGGCGGGACGCTGCTGCTCGATGTGGCCTACGACCCGTTCGTGCAGGACGCGTGGGATGCGGACGATCTCGCTCGTGCGGGCCAGCCGGTGCTGGTTGTGCACTCGATGACGAAACTGCACGCTGTCCCCGGAGTGAGGCTCGGTTACGTCACTGGACCGGCGGCGCTCATTGCGCGTCTTGCTGCGTTGCAGCCGTCTTGGTCGGTGGGTACTCATGCACTTGTGGCCGGGCACGCCATGTTGTCTATCGAGGCTGTGCAGCGCGCCGTGCTTCCGGATGTAACGAGCGTCCGCACATTACTCGCCGATGGTTTTGCCCAACGCGGCGTCGAGGTATCTGCTGGCCGCGCAAATTTTGTGCTCATCCGCGTCGGCGACGCTTCCTGGTTCCGGTTGGCCCTACTGCGCCGTGGCTTCGCCGTCCGCGATTGCACGTCATTCGGTCTACCGGAGTGGGTGCGCATTGCCGTCCCGGTGGATGTCGCGGCCCGGCGAGTGTTGCGTGCGTTCGACGCTGCCTACGCGGAGAGCCGCGTGTGACCGCGCCGGTGTTGATGGTGCTCGGCACCGCCTCGTCGGTCGGCAAGTCGGTGCTGGTGACGGCGCTCTGCCGCATCTTCCGGCAGGACGGTGTGCACGTAGCGCCGTTCAAGGCGCAAAACATGTCGAACAACGCCGATGTCACCCCGGACGGCGGTGAGATCGGTCGCGCGCAATCGGAGCAGGCCGCCGCAGCCGGCATCGCGCCGACGGTCGCGATGAATCCGGTACTGCTGAAGCCGCAGGGTGATCGCACTTCGCAAGTAGTGCTCAACGGCTGCCCGGCAGGGGTGTTGCACTCATCTGAGTTCCTCACGCGCAAACTGGAGTTCTGGCCCGCCGTCGAGACCGCGCTTGCCTCACTCCGTAACGAGTACGCTCTTGTGGTAGCCGAGGGCGCCGGCAGTACCGCCGAGCCCAACTTGCGTGCTGGTGACATCGTCAACATGCGGGTTGCACTCCACGCGGACGCGACCGTCCTGCTGGTCGGCGATATCGATCGTGGCGGCGTCTTTGCCCATCTCCTCGGCACGCTGCAACTGCTTACCCCCGAGGAGCGCGCACTAGTGCGCGGCCTAGTCATCAACCGCTTCCGGGGCGACCCGTCGCTGCTCGCTACGGCCATTGAAGACATCGAGGCGCGTACCGGCCTACCGGTGCTCGGTGTGATCCCGTGGCTCGATGCGCTACGCCTCGCAGAGGAAGACGCCGTTGCGCTCGAACGTCCGGCACCCGTTGCCATGTCAGCCGCCGGCACGCTCGATATCGTTGTCGTACGCCTGCAGCGCATCGCGAACTTTGATGACTTTGACCCACTCGCGGCCGAACCTGGTATCCGCGTGCGCTACGTCGCGCGCCCGGAAGACCTCGGCTTACCGGCCCTGATCGTGCTTCCCGGCACAAAAGCGACCATCGCCGACCTTGATGTGCTGCGCGCCTCTGGCCTTGCCGATGCCGTCATCGAGCGTCATCGAGCAGGGACGCCGATCCTCGGCATCTGTGGCGGCTTCCAGATGCTCGGTGAGCGGCTCAGCGACCCGCTTGGTGTCGAGGCTGCTCCCGGCACTGAGGTAGCCGGTCTCGGCTTGTTGCCCCTCGTGACCACGTTTGCAGCCGACAAGATCACGCAGCGCACTACTGGCGTTGCCCGCGGAGGCGCGGGTATCTGGGGTGTGACGGGCGGTAGCCCCGTCGAGGGTTACGAGATCCACATGGGTCGCACCGAGGCTGTGGCGGGTGCGAGTGCTGTGCCCTTACTGACGCTCGATGGCCGGCCTGATGGTGCGGTCGGCGTCGATGGTCTTGTCGCGGGTTGCTATCTGCATGGGCTGTTTCACAACCAGGCGTTCCGGCACGCGTTGCTTGGTGCGTTGGGCTGGCATGCATTACCTGGGTCTGCTGCTCCCTTCGACCGCGAGCGTGAATTCGACCGGCTCGCGCAGCACGTTCGCTCTAGCCTCGATGTAGACCGCATCCGCACAATGCTCTGGCCAGATGGAGTTGGCGGCTGATGGGCGAACTCTGGTTCGTGACCGGCGGTGCGCGGAGCGGGAAGAGCCGCTTCGCGGAGCGTCTCGCCGCTGGCACTGGATTGCCCGTCGCCTACGTCGCGACGATGCAGCCGCTCGACGCTGAACTTGAGGCCCGCGTTGCTCGCCACCGTATCGAGCGGTCTGCCGCATGGAGCACTGTCGAGGCGCCCCTTGACCTTGTCGTCGCTGTCAGTGACGCGCCATCTGATGCCTGTGTGCTGGTGGATTGCCTCTCGCTGTGGGTATCGAACCGGCTGATGCCGCTTGGCGATACCCCTGTAATCGCTGATATCGCGGCGTTGGAAGCAGTGCTCGACGCTGACCTTGCCACGTTGGCCGCCTGCTGTGCTGGACGAACCGCGCCCACGATCTTAGTGACGAACGAGGTCGGTTCAAGCCTCGTGCCTGAGTACCCGCTTGGCCGCGCCTACCGCGATCTGCTCGGCCGTGTGAATCAGCGTGCGAGCGTTGCGGCTTCGCGTGCCTGGCTGCTGGTTGCTGGACGTGCATTGCCGCTGCCCTCGGCTAACGATGTATAGCGTGCATACACGAAAGGCCCTGTCTGAGGGCCTTTCGTGTCGAGCGGCAACTCGCTTCGTGTTATGCGCCCGTCCACTCCTGGAGCGTCGCGTTGAGTTCGATCGTGCGATCGCCACGCTGCACGGAGAGTTTCACGCTGTCTCCCACCTTGTAGCCGTCTACCGCGCGTGCCAACTGCTCGATGGTGGTCACGTCTTTGCCGTTAATCGAGAGCACCACATCACCACCGGGCGGCAACGCGGCACTGGTTGGTGCTGCGGCAGCAGCCTTCACGCCAGCGCGGTCGGCCGCACTCCCCGGAGTGACTGCAGTGATGTAGACGCCCCTTTGGGCGTTGACGCCGACCTCTTTCGCGTTGACCGCGTTCAGGGTGACGCCCGCGACGCCAAGCTGCGGGTGGCGGATCGTCCGTCCCGCGATCATGTCGGGGATGAACCGCTTCGCTGTGTTCGCGGGGACTGCGAACCCGACACCCACGAACACGCGCTGGCCGGTCGGGTTCTCGATCGAGGCGTTGATGCCGATCACGTTGCCGTCCGCATCGAACAACGGGCCACCCGAGTTGCCGGGGTTTACCGCTGCGTCGGTCTGGATCACGCCGCGCACCGGCCGCCCTACGACGCCACTAGCGGACGTCCGGTTGAGTGCGCTGACCACACCTGTGGTCACGGTGTATTCCAGCGAGAAGGGGTTACCGATGGCGAAGACTGGCTCGCCGACGCGCACCTCGTCCGAGTTCGCGAATGTGACAGGGTGTAACTCGCTGTCGGGCAGCGTCACTTTAACGACGGCCAGATCGTTTCCGCGGTCGGAGCCGACGATTCTGCCGGGCACAATCGTCCCGTTCGCGAGTTTCACAGAGACCTCATCGGCGCCCTCCACCACGTGAAAGTTGGTCAGGATGTGCCCCAGCTTGTCGACGACGACGCCGGTTCCGAGGCCTTCGCCTCGGCGCATGCCTGTGCGCGTGGCGATGACTGTGTTCACGACCACCACCGACGGCTGGACGCGTTCGACAAGGTTGGGTAGATCCGGCAACGCAGCAAGCGCGCTTGCGCCGCTCCCGCTGGAACCTTTCCGCACGTCCGATACTGGTAAGCGTCCCGCGGCATCCTCTGCGCTTGTCGCCGAAGACGAGTCTCCGCTGCGTCCAACCACCGCGGCGATCATGGCACCTGTGAGCATGGCGACGACCACCACAACTCCCAGGATCGCAGCTTGGAACCACGGTACTGTTCGGTGCTGTGTATCCATCACTGATCCTCCCGGGCAACTTGTCGCCCGTACTTATTGTCGCCTGTCTCTGTCAACCGCCCGTTCTACAAATGTAAAACCGCTGCGAATCTGTCCGCGTCTGTCCGCGTCTCCGATGAATGTCAGCGTCCGTCATACAGCGCCTGCGGGCCTCGCCACGCCGCGCTGTCGAACTCCACGCCCAGCGACTCTGCCACTACCGCTGACGCACGTCCCATGACGACATCACGCAGCGACCGCCGCGACCGGATCAGGCGCACGCGTCGCGGAGCGCCGCTCCGCTCGGCTGCCCAGTCGATGGCATCTTCGATGTCGCCTACGCGGTCGATCAGCCCGGCTTCTAGGGCATCAGTCGCAACCCACACCTCACCGGTCGCGAGTTCGCGGACGCGGGCCTCTGGCAGCGCCCGGCCTCGCGCCACGCCTTCAACGAACTGTGTGTGCAGCGTGTCGATCAGATGCTGTTCCTTCGTGCGCTCTTCCTCGGTCGATTCGCGGAATGGCGAGAGCATGTCCTTCAGGCGGCCAGACTTAGCCACGCGCACCTGCACGCCGATGCGCTCGAGCGCCCCCGCCACCAGCGGCCGGTAAGCGATCACGCCGATTGCCCCCACCAGCGCCGATGGCAATGCCAGAATGCCGTCTGTCGCGGCCGCGACCATGTATCCACCGGAAGCGCCCAGTCCTCCGATGAAGGCGATGACCGGCTTCTCCGCCCGCAGCCGGGTCACAGCGCGCGTAATGAGGTCAGAGCCCGTGGCGCTGCCGCCCGGAGAGTCGATGTTGAGCACGACTGCGCGGATCGAGGCATCTTCGCGTATCCGAGTGAGTAATCGGGAGCAGTCAAGCGGGCGGATCGCGTTGCCGATCATCCCCTGCATATCCACTACCGCGATCGCTTCGGGCCGTAGCCGCTGTAAAAGATCCATATACCGACCTTCGCTTGCGTGTCTCGCTACAACGAGTGTACGGCCCGTGGCCTAGCGCGCGGACGCGCATGGGCGCTACGCTACGCCCCCTATGCGCTCCAGTTGGATCCGCATGGCCGGTATGGCCATCTTGTTCGTGTTCGCTGGCTGCGATCGCGCCGCTGAGATGATACCCGGCCACGGTACTGCGCCGACCGCGAAGCCTGCTCCCGGCACCCCCGCGCCAATCGCTGCCCCCCCGCTCCTGGCTCCTGGCTCTTTGCGGCTGGCAGGCTCCGCAGGCGACGGCGGCAACCGCCCTGCGATTCCCGACGGCGAACTCGGTAAGACGCTCGTGCAAGTGCAGGCACTTGGTGACTCCAACGCATCCGTTCGCACAGGTGCCGGTGTGGTCATCGACCTGCAGCAGCAACTCATCCTCACCAGTTACCAACTCGTGCAACCGTTCCTCGCCGACGGAACACGGGGCTATACGCGCCTCGCTGTCGGCCCAGGAATTGGCGGCGGTGGTGCTCCCGAATTCGCCGCTGAACTGGTCGCGGCGAACCCGTCATTCGATTTCGCGGTGCTGCGGCTGACCGGGCTCCGCGAAGGGGCACAGCACCCACCGCTCATGTTCGCAGGCGCCACGCTCGCTGACGTCTCAAGTCTGCGCCGCGGCGACCGGCTACGGATGCTCGCGCAACCCGCTCAGGATCGCTCGCAGCCGATCCATGTGGTGAACGGAAGCGTCACCGGCTTCAGTGGCGACGGTGCGGGTGAGTCGCGCGCTTGGATCAAGACCGACGCACGCTTGCCCGGCATCGCGGTGGGCGCACCGGTATTCGACCAGTCCGGCGCGCTGGTCGGGATCGCGACGCAACTAGCATTCGACCCTGCTGCGCCGGTTGCAGTGGTGCGCCCACTCGCCCGTGCGCTTGATGTCATCAATCAGGCACGAGGCGGCGGCGCGTCGTTACGCTTCAGTCCCGCGCTGCAACATCTTCCTTCGATCTCCGGCGCGGGCTCTGCTGCGAATACGCGTGACGGTGCGGTTGTAAGCAAGCCTGTCTTTGCGGAGAATGCCATCGAAGGCCCCGGCTTCCGCGACCTCTTCGACTACACGAACATCTTCCGTAGCGAGACAGCCGGTATTGACTACGAGTTCATCGTGCAAGGCGTCGCGCAGGGCTCGCTCGTCCAGGAACGCTGGTACTTGAACGGGACGCTGCAGGACGCGCTGTCGTCCTCGTACACTTGGTCGCTCGGCAACTTCGCGGTGGTGTCCGACCGCCTGACCACGCCAAACGCGCGCGGCATACCGACCGGCACTTGGACACTCGAGGTGTGGGTCGCTGGTGTAGTGCACGCGACCGCGCGCATCTATGTCGGTGTTGCACCGCCTGATGTGCTCCGCCGCCCGATCGTCGATGGTCTTCAGTTCGCGGCTACAGCCTCGCCCGAGCAACTGCCCGGTGAACGGCCATCGGCACGGGCAGGTCAATTGCTCGCGTTCTTCAACTACCGGCAGGCGGCAGGCGTCCAAACTATCCGCTGGGTCGCTATGCGCAATGGCCAGGCAATCTTCAAATCGCCTCCCCAGACTTGGTATGGCGGCGAACGCGGTACGTGGTGGGTTGGCGTGACCGGCGGCGATGGCGGTGTTGGGCCCGGTACGTGGGAGTTCCAGATTTACTTCGACAACATCGCTATCGGCACCGCTGGCGTCGACGTCCGCTGAGCGCGTGTCAGCGTAAACGGCCCTGCGCATCATAGAGCGCGTCGCCGGTTGAACCAGCGAACACCGTTTCTCCGATCGCTGGCTTCGTCAGCACTCCGTGTGTGCGCAGTATGGCTTTGAGTGCTTCCCACTGTTGCGGACTCGACCGGCCGATATCGTCTCTGCGCTTCGCCGCGGCAAGGTCGGCGTCGAGCAGAAACCGCTGCTGGCCGCGGTCTGCGCCCGGCGCGTAGGTGCGCGTCGCGTCGACCGCCTCGTCGGGGTGTTCGGCTGCGTATTGCGTTGCGCGCAGGAAGCGCCGCACGAGGCCAAGGTCATTCGCGACCTCGGTGGTCGCGAACTGCGAGTCACCATGCCCGCTGCGGCAGACGAGATTGCTGCCGCCAGTGGCCGTGTCATGGAAAAACTGGCCGCTGTGACTGCTGCCATCGTGCGCGGCTACCCGTATGATCGCGGCGAGGGTTCCGCACGCGAACTCGTTCGACCGTTCGAGCGCGACCTGTTCCTGTAGCGTTCGTAGCTCGTCTCATAGCGCGTGGCGCAGGCGCACACCTCGCCCGTACCATGCCTGTGGAGGCCTCATGGTGACAGATGAACACGAGATGACCGAGGAAGACGAGGCCAGCGACGGTCGCCTCCGCCCCGCCATGCTCGACGACGGGCAGCCTCGGCTACCTTGGTGGCTGCCCCTGCCTGGACTGGCGCTGGCTGTGCTCTGGGTCGCTTACGTGGCAGCCGCCGGTGACGGGACAGTCCTGCTGGTGCAAACGCTCGTGTGGCCGGGATCGGCGATCTTCGTGGTCACGACGGTCACTACCTACTTCGGCTGGCGACTGGATCTCGACTGATGCTGCATCTCTACACCGGTTCACTTGCCCCCGGCACCGACTCTGACGACTTCCGCCTGCATGAGGCGTACAGCGCGCTCCGCGCGGGCCTCGATACCGACGGTATGCTCGGGACGAATACCATCGTCCTTTCAGCGCGCGGGCTCATGCCGGGTGATCTCATCCAGAATCTATCGGCGATGCCGTTCCTCGCTTTGGCGCGGCTGGTGACCGTCGAGGGGCTGCTCGTAACGCTCGGTTCGCGCCGCGGGCTGCTCGACCAGTGGCAAGCGCTCGTGGACTTCCTCGCGGTGATGCCGGAATGCAACCATCTCGCGTTGCTGGAGCCGGCGTCGGATCGCGACGACCGCATGGCGCTCGAACGCTCACCGCTACGGCGAGCGCTGCTCGTACTGGCGGGCGCCGATATCCGCGAATTTCGTGCTCTACGCCTGTTCGGCCGGGAGACCGGCAACGAGGTCGTAGGATGGGTGCTGGAGCGCGCGGCAGCGCGCGGTGTACAGGTGGAACGCACAGCCGCCGAGGCTCTCTCTGAATTGCTCGGCGCAAACCTCTGGGCACTCGCGGGCGAGATCGACAAACTCGCGCAATACACGGATGGTCGGCCGATCACCGTAACGGACGTACGCACGCTCACTCCCGCTGCGCGCGAGGCAGGTATGTTCGACCTCGTCGACGCGGCGGTGGAGGGACGCACCCCTGTGGCGCTCCGGCTACTACGGCAGATGCTTGAGGAAGGCAGCGAGTCCGCGATCGGCATCCTTGTGATGATCTCGCGACAACTCCGGAACCTTGTGCGTGCGGCCGAACTTGTCGAGCAGCGCGCGCCGCAGGCGACGATCGGCGAAGCAACTGGGGTTTCCAACCAATGGGCACTAGGAAAACTGATCCGTCAGGCTGAAACGCTCGGCCGCACGGGGGCGGAACAGGCGTTGCGTGCCGCCGAAACGGCGGATCACGCCGTCAAGACTGGACGTATGAATGAAGACTTGGTGTTGGAGCTGTTGCTCTGCCGCCTTGCGGAACTTGCGCCCATGCCGGCGCGTGGCCGATGAGTC
This sequence comes from Thermoflexus hugenholtzii JAD2, assembly GCA_945903275.1. Classification (GTDB taxonomy): domain Bacteria; phylum Chloroflexota; class Dehalococcoidia; order UBA2979; family UBA2979; genus RH-chloro-G1. The sequence continues at coordinate 128,964 of CAMDNW010000004.1, read as the reverse complement.
AGCAGTCACGCGCCGGCGAGGAACGGCGCTACCAGTCGGAGCGAATCGACGACAGCACGCGGCCCTGCACTTCAACGTTGTCAGGGTCGGTGTAGATGGGTTCCATGGTGGCGTTCATTGGCTGTAACCGGATGCGGCTGCCTTCGTGGAAGAACTTCTTAAGCGTGGTCTCGTTCTCGCGCTTCAGCCAGACCGCCACCATGTCCCCGTTATCGCACGAGTGCGTCGGCTCAAGGATCACAATGTCGCCATCGTTGATCAGCGCATCAATCATCGAGGTGCCCTCGACCTTCAGGGCAAAGGCATTCGTCTTCCCGCGGGTCTGATACTCAGTAACCTCGATCTCGTCGTAGCCGGGCTCCAACGTGTCGGGTGGGAGCGGAATGGGACTCCCAGCCGCGATCTTGCCAAGTAGCGGGACCGTGAGCGAGCGTCGCCGCCCCGCACCCGAAGGCAGTTGAATCGCGCGCGATATCTCCCGGTCGCGCCGGATCATTCCGCGCTCTTCCAGCCGCTTCAGGTTGTAATCCACCACAGAAGTGGACGAAATCTCGCACCCCTGCTGAATGTCGCGGATGGAGGGCGGGTAGTCGTGCTCCTGCAGAAAACTCTCCACAAATGCCAGTATTCGCTGCTGCTTGTCTGAAAGCGCTTCAGCCATGTACTCACCCCTACCCATCGCATGCGCCGTATCGGCACCAATGTTCGGAACAAACGTACCCTCTTGCTGAGCTCCGGGTCAAGCAGCGGTTGGCGTGAACCTGCGGTGTGATTGCGGTGAACCGATGGTTTTCGGGCGGCTACGCGCCTTAGCGGGCGGTTGCCCGCAATCGGCTGGCGGTGCCAAGACCCGACGTCTGTTAAGACGGCCGTGCGGTCATTTCCGGCCACAGGACTTGTGCATGCGGTTTCATGGTGTGTCCCGATGTATCTGATCGGCTGGCGATAATGCCGCATGGCGGAGCGCGGCTTGCTCTGATCGATACGTTGCTGGGTACCTGCGGATCATCTGGCCGGTCGCATGACCGAGTCAATACTGGACGTCTAGCTCACGGGCGTCGTGCTGGATCGCCCAGGTAGTGAACGTGTGGCGGAACCGGTGGGGATGCACGTGCGTGACGGCGTGCGCCTAGGCCGACACCCAGCACGACCACAAACGAGGCGCATTGTACGATCGGCCCTGCCAGTGGATACCGGAGTCGACGTGCGGCAACCAGAAGCCATGGACAAGGTCGCGCCAGCCGCCTCTCATGCAGGCGGCAGTACTGACGAGCGTCGCGATCTGCTCGATATCGTCCTCGACCGCCTTGCCGCCATCGAGGTGGGGACGCTCATGGTGGCGCTCGGCGTGCTCATTGGGGCGTTCGTCCGCGCCTACTACGTCCTGACTGCAGACTTCCCCCTCAATGACGGCGGACTGTTCTTCCAGATGACGCGCGACCTCCAGGCTGCACAGTTCCGGTTGCCCGCGACCACGCTCTATAATTTCGCCGACATCCCGTTCGCATACGCACCGCTCGGGTTCTACGCCGCCGGCCTGTTGGAATTAGTCACTCCTCTGACACTGGTAGACATCTTCCGGTTCCTGCCGCTCACGGTCAGTTGCCTGATGGTTGGAGCGTTTGCCCTGCTGGCGCGCGACCTGGTGCCATCAAGGATTGCGGTGGTGATCGCGGTCTTCGCGTTTGCCCTCGTGCCACGTAGCTTCATCTGGATGATCATGGGCGGTGGCGTGACGCGATCGTTCGGGCTGCTCTTCGCGATCATGGCATTGCATTTCGTGGTGGTGATGTATCGCGAGGCCGGCTGGCGGCCGATGCTCCTTGCCACGCTCTGCTGTGCACTGACGGTACTCAGCCACCTGCAGACCGGCGCGTTCCTCGTATTCAGCATCGCTCTCTTCTTCACCGCGTTCTGCCGGAGCCGCCGCAGCGCGGCGACCTCGGTGATTGTGGCGGCCGGTACGGTGGTGCTGACTGCGCCGTGGTGGGGGACGGTCATTGCGACGCATGGTGTGGCCCCGTTTATCGCGGCCAACGCCACCGGAGGCACGTTCTTCACGGAGAGCACGGTGCGAGGCTATCTGATCTCCTCGCTGCTCAGCCTAGCGACCACCAGTGAGCCGCTCTTTCCGCTGATCGCGATGCTGGCGTTGCTGGGAATGATCGCCAGCATCACCAGCGGACGGTTCCTGCTCCCGGCGTGGTGGGTGGCGATTATTCTGCTCGACGCCCGCGCGTTCCAGACGTATTCGACAATTCCGCTCGCGATGCTCGCGGGGATCGGGTGGGCCGAGGTCGTCCTGCCTGTCACCCTCCGTCCGCTGCGAAAGCGATGGGCCGAGGCTGCACCAGCGGCCGGCGAGCCGCAGATCGGCGGCGTGAGCCTAAGTTTTGCGATGCGCTCGTGGGCACCGATCGTGCTCGGCGTGTTCCTCTGGTACGCCACGAATGGAGCTCTCATGCGTGCCGGCGAGACGCCGGCGCTCGCCTCGGTCTCCACGAATGAGCGCACGGCGCTGGCATGGGTAGCGGAGGAAACGCCCCTCGACGCCCGCTTCCTAGTCGTCAGCGCCGAATCATGGCCGACCGACCGCAGTTCCGAGTGGTTCCCAGTGCTCGCCCAGCGGGTGAGCGTGTCGACCGTGCAGGGCTACGAGTGGTTCCCGGGCGGCGTCTTCGAGCAGCGCATCTGGGTACATGGCCTCGCACAGGGCTGCTCCGATGTCGATGCCGACTGCATCGTGCAGTGGCGTGACATCACCGGTATCTCCTACGACTATGTCTTCATCCCGAAGTCGCCCTATTGGCAGTGCTGCGAACACATGGTGCAGACGCTCCGCGCTGACCCCCGTTTCAGAGCCGTCTACAACGGTTCTGGTGCAACGATCTATCGCTATGTAGGCCGGCACGCTGCGGTGCAGACACCTCAGACGCGGGAGCGGAACCAGTCGACGGTACGCGCCATGCCGTCGCTGAGCGCGATGCGCGGCTCCCAGCCCCAGACTTCGCGGGCGTGCGAGGCGTCAAGCCAGATGCGCTGGATGTCGCCGGGCCGCTCGTCTGCGTAGATGGCCGGCTGGCCGTAGCCAGTGACCGCGGCGAGCGTGTCGAAGATGGTCTGCGTGCTTGTCCCATGCCCGGTGCCGATGAGGCAGGTTGTAGGCGTCCCGCTCGCCGCGCTGACGGTGGCCTCAACCACATCGTCTACATAGACGTAGTCCCGCTGCTGACCGCCAGTGCCAAAGATAGTGACTGGCTCGCCACGCAACATGCGCTGCGTGAAGATCGCGACGACACCGGCCTCGCCGTGCGGATCCTGAGCGGGACCGTAGATGTTGCCGGGGCGCACGACCGAAAGCGCGGTCGCCGTCCCCGCCAGTGCGACCGCGAGGTACTGCTCGGCGGCGAGCTTGGACGAACCGTAGATTGAGGCTGGGGAGGCAGCCAATTGCTCGGTGACCGGCACAACGGCTGGCTCGCCGAACAGCGCGCCGCCGGTAGAGACGAACACGAAGCGCGCCGTGCCAGCCTCGGCGGCAGCGCGGGCGAGATGCAGCGTGCCCAGCACGTTGGTCTCGATGTCGACCACCGGCTCGCGCATTGAGACGCTCACCGAGGCCTGCGCAGCAAGGTGATAGATCACCTCTGGGCGCACATCGAGCACGGCGGCACGGATGGCCGCCGCATCGCGAACATCGATGCGCAGGTCACGCACGCCGGGTGGCAGTGGGTTGTGCGGCTCCGCGAAGTCGAGGCCGGTGACGGTCACCCCGTCACGCACGAGACGGGCAACAAGGTGGCCGCCGAAGAAGCCGGATGAGCCGGTGACGAGAGCGGTGTGTTCTGGCATGCCTGCATCTTCGAGGCGGTCAGGCGCGCGGGCAACCTGTGACGATGTGCGGTGGCGCCGCTGAGAGGGCTAAACGACGTGTAGGCGGTCCCGGCGCGAGGCGTCCAAATGACCGCCACCGGCGATCACGCGCAATACCGAACGTTGCTCGCCCGCGGCGACCGGGGTCACCTCGCCCTTGGCTAGGGCGCGTTCGACGGCCTAGAGCAGGCCGCCCCAGAGCTGTGAGCGGTCGGTGTCGCGCGCGCGTGAGCGCGTGCTAGGCAGACTGGCGATGTTGGCCGCGCCGCGGCTGCGGGGTATACGCCATCACCGTGCTGAAGGCGTCGTTCGCCCGCCCGTACTCGCCCAGGTCTTCGCTGTCCACGACTGCACGAGGGGTGGTGGGCGTGGAGAGGGCGCAGGAGCCGCAGACGTTCACGCGCAACATCCCGGCCTCGCTGGTCGTACCCCCCCCCGATTCGACCTGCACTTGATGTTGGAACGGGAAGGCGCGGCAGACCTCGGAACGATTGAGATGTGCGGCGCAGAGGCCGGCGACCGAGTACTCGTTCGCGGCGGGTGCGTCCGCGGCGAGCTGCACCGTGCGAGGCAGCCCGGCGAAGCGCGCGGGATCCTCGTCGCGGATGCGTGCCGCGTCGCGATTGGTGATCTCCTCGGAGAACGTGCAGGTCATATGCTCCGGGGTGTAAGGCCGATGCGCCAGCGAGCCGACGAGCGCGCCCGTTGGGCCGTGCCATGCGAACGTGACGGTCTTGTCCGCGGTCACTGCATGCACGCGGCCGCTGGCTCATATGACACAGGCGCCCCATATCGTAGCGGCGCACCACGATGCCTTTATCGACGCAGCAGTTCCGGCCTTTGACCGAGCAGTCCCAGTGGACGACGGCATCCGGTTCGATCAGGACGTGATTGGCCTAGCGGCCGAAGGCGTCATGAGTGCGAGGTGCATTGGTCATGCAGCCATGCTGGGTAGCGCGGGCCGCTCCGCGTATTGGGGACATCCCCGATCTCGTACCACCGCCGCCCTTGTGTAGCGGTAACGACGAGGTCGTGTCAGGCGAGCAGCACCGCCTTCGCGATGGAGAAATAGATCAGCAGCCCCGTGACATCGCACAGCGTCGCCACGAAGGGGGCCGAGGCGTTGGCGGGGTCAAACCCCGCGCGGCGAAGCAGCAACGGCAGCATGGAGCCGCTGAGCGTGCCCCAGGTGACCACACCGATCAGGCTCAGTGAGATGGTGAGCGCGAGGCGCAAAGGTTGGTCGTTGTACGAGCCGAAGAGCGCATGCGCCCCGAGCACGCGCAGGCCGCCCAGCACCGCAAGCACAATGCCTAGGCTCAAGCCCACCACTATCTCGCGGTGCATGACCTCCCACCAGTCACGCAGACGCACCTCACCCAGCGCAAGGGCGCGGATGACCAGCGTAGCGGCCTGCCCGCCAGAGTTACCGCCACTGGAGATCACCAGCGGGATGAACAGCACCAGCACCAGCGCCTGCGCGATTTCTTTCTCGAAGAACCCCATCGCGGTGGTGGTGAGCATCTGGCTCACGAAGAGCAGCGAGAGCCAGCCAACGCGTTTCTGGAGCATCTCGCGCGGTGCCGTGCGGAAGTACGGTTGGTCGAGGGCCTGGACGCCACCAATCTTCTGGAAGTCTTCGGTGGCCTCTTCCTCGACGACCTGGATGACATCGTCGACGGTGATGATGCCCTTTATGTGACCGTCGTCGTCAACGACGGGAACTGCGATCAGGCTGGAGTCTTGCAGGATGCGGGCAACCTGCTCCTGATCGGTGTCCTCATGCACAGTGATCGGATCGCGCAACATAATGTTTTCGATGCGGCCAGTGGACGGCGCGGCCATCAGGTCGCGGAACGAGACGACGCCGAGCAGCAGCTCTGTGTGATCTACCACGTAGGTGTAGTAAATCGCCGAGGTGCGTCCTGAGGCTTGTAGGCGGAGATAGGCGAGCGCCTGTGCGACCGTCATCTCCGGCCGGATCCAGGCGTAGGCGGGATCCATTCGCCCACCGGCCACGTCAGCCTGATATTCGAGCAATGCCTCGACCTCGGGCCGGGTTCGGTGATCGAGCAAGTTGAGCAGGCCCTCGCGATCCTCTTCAGGTGCCTGCTGGATCACGTCCGCCACATCGTCGGCGGCGAGCAGGCGTAGCCAGACCCGGCGCTCAGCAACGGGCAGGACGGAGATCAGCGCTTCTTGGTCGGCGGCATCGAGCGAGAGGAAGAGCTCTGAGGCGTCGCCGCGGGCGAGCGACTGGAACAGGGTAAGGCGTTCCTCTTCGGAGAGCGTGGCCCACTCCCCGACGGCGGTATCGCTGTCGGACAGCGCAATCGGTCGTGTGTGGCGACTTTCAGTCGTCATACGCGCACCTCCTACCCCAGACGAGGGCGGAGTGCGCGCTCGGAAGGGGCTAACTCAAACGGCTTGAACTCGGACTGCTGGGATCGCCCACAGCGGGGCCCCTTCTTCCCAATGGGTTGACAGTCCGATTGTGAACCACGATCCGGCGGTCGTCCAGCCGGGTAGCAGGTCGATGAGCGGTGTATGATGACCGCACCAGTCGCGCCTGCGGAGCTGTGCTGGCAGGGGTGTCCATGACCACGGAACCAACCCTCGACCCTCGTCAGTTCCGCGACACGATCGGGCGCTTCGCGACCGGCGTGACGGTGATTACGTGGGACGACGGACAGCATGCACGAGGCATGACCGCGAACGCGGTCTCATCTCTCTCACTCGACCCCATGCTGCTACTCGTGTGCGTAGACAAGAAGACCACGGCGCACGCGCAACTGGAGCGCGTCCACGCGTTCGCCGTGAACGTGCTGGCCGACGACCAGATTGCGGTATCGAAGACCTTCGCCCAGCACGGCATCGAGGACATGGCGGGCGTGCCGTACGAGCAGCGCGTGACAGGTGCTCCAGTGCTCGACGGTGCTCTGGCATGGATCGACTGCGAGGTCACCGAGCGGCTCGCGGGCGGCGACCACACGATGTACATCGGCCGTGTGGTGGGCGTGGAGATCTTGCGGCCGGAGGCGCAACCGCTGCTGTTCTACGGCGGGCGCTACCGGAGACTCGGCCCCGAATTGTAAGCATCGGAACTTCGCGGCTGTGAGTGCGAGGATCCCCTGCGCCACGGTACGCCTCCGCCGATAAGCTGTGAACACGATGTCCGTCGAACCTGCTGGCAGCCCTACATCTGCACCCTACCTACCGCCAGCACCACCATTGGCGTTGCCGAAGCGCGACTTTGCTGCGGTGCTGCGGTGCTGCGGTGCTCGGTGCGCACCTCGCGGAGCCTCGCGACGAGATCGCGGAAGTGCGCACGGCCATCGCGGCTGTCTGTAGCGGGCGGGCGATCACGTGCGCCGTGGGGACAACCTCGGCGCGCTCGGCGGTGTGGACGCTGACGGCGCGATGCTGCGCCTAGGCGTCTCTTGCAGGGGCGATCGCTCGACACTCTGCTGTATCTGATCGGCGAGTAGCGCTGGCCGATGTTACACTTGCCCCGTGTGGCCGCTGGCTGCACGTCTGTGGTGGGCGTCGCCTAGCGGTTAAGGCGCCAGGTTGTGGCCCTGGAGACCGAGGGTTCAAATCCCTCCGCCCACCCCATCTCACATACATTGCCGTGTCGCTGCTCCCGTGACCGGTATTCGCCTCAGTACCTGTTCCTGAAAGGCGCGCGGATGCCCCTGTGGCTGGTCATGCTCGCGCTGAGTGCGGCACTGTGGAGCGCGGGCTGCGGCTGGTTCGGCGGCGGCAGCACCGGCGCGGTGGCTGACCAAGTGCTGCGGCTGGTCGTGCAGAACGAAGACGGAGAGATCGAGACGGTTGAGGGCGAACTGCCGCGCGGGCTGCGCGAGGCGTTGAGCAGCGCTGCCGAGCCGGGCCAGAGTATCGACCTGCCAGTACCACCGCAGTCGACGCTGCGCGGTTCTGTGCGACTCGCTCACGCGGATGGGCGGCTGACCTTCTTTGTCCTCTATGACGTGCAGGGTGGTGAACGCGCGACATCCGAGGCGATCAGCGGCCTGATCAATGAGACGCCCTGGAAGTTGGTGTCTGGGCAGTCCGGTAACGACTTCTCCAGCTTCGGGTTCCAGAGCACGCGTACGGACGGCATCCGCGGCACTGTGCAGATACAGCCGCCGCCTACGTCCGGGACAGTCGAGATCGTGATTGATCGCGACGGCAAGGAACAGAAGATCGCCCAGCGGCGCCTTGCGTATGCCGCGGTGCTCGGCGTGCAGATCGAAAATCGCGACGGCAGTGCCGTAGTCACGCGGGTGGTACCGGGTGTCGCCGATGGGCTGCGCGAGGGTGATCGTATCGTGCGCGTAGGCGGAACCGCCGTGGCAGACGCTGTCGGCGTGCAGGCGGCGCTGCGGCAAGCGGGCGTGTCCAGTAAGACGCAGACGAGCGTGATGTACATCGTCCAGGTCGTTCCAGATGCACCGCTGACTCCTCCGTTCGTGCTGCCAGAGCCACGTGTGTTGCCTCGTGATTTCCCCGCACCGTTCCTGATCGTGAACGGGCTGACACCGGTTGCTGTGCAATGGAGCACAGGCAGCGCCGGCGCGACGTACTCGGTGGTGCTGCTCACGCAGCAACAGCCGACCGAGGTGATCGGCGCGTACCGGCAGGCGCTCCAGGCGCAGAGCCTCCGCGTGACCAGTGACCAGGCACAAGGCTTCGCGACGGAACTTGAATACGAAAGCGCCGATGGCGTGCTGGGCGGCTCGATCACGGTCGACCTGTTCGAGTCCGACGACGCGTATACGGTCGTGTCGCTTGAAGTACGCCTGGTGCGAGGCGGCGCTCCAGCGCGGCCGGGGCTACGGCCAGGCGCACCGCCCGCATCGCCGACGGCAACCGGCACGCCCAGCACGGGCGGAACGCCGAGCGCTACCGCAACGGTGACGGCCACGCCCGCCCGCTAACCCGCACGGCTTCTTCAGTATCTGTCTCCCGAATTAGGGGAACTTCCCAATCGGAGTGCGCCCCCGCGGGGGCATAGCGACTGCGGGCGCTCTCGGCAACACCGTTGAGGTGTTCGCTGGGGGCGGGCGGCTGCTCTCGGTGGTTCCAGTCTGTAGGCGGCCGGTGCGCGTCGCATTCAGTCGCGAGGGCGCGGTTATTGTGACGGCGCTCTCGGCGCACGGCGCGGTCGTGGTGGTGGGCACAGACAGTGAGGTCTGTACAGTTTCCGTCGGCGGGATGCCAGACGGGCTGTTGTTTGACGCTGTAGGCACCCTCTGGGTCTCCGGCCTGACTGCGGCCCGTCTGACTGCGATCGACGTTGCCTCGGGGCGGGTACGCGGTGTCTACGCGGTGCCCGGCGGCAGCGTCCGCAGCACCGGGGCCATGCTCAGCCTGAACCATCAAGGGCCGCTTTCAGGCCTGCTATGCGCGATCGTGCGACAATAGCGCCGTCGGTGAGGGGTGGCAGACGGCGTGAGGGTCACGGTCAGTTGTGCGCACAGCGAGGGATTTCTGCGAGGCTCGTGCGGGCGCGCGGCCATGGAGCACTGCGTGTACTGCGGCAAGCCATTCTGTGATCGCCACGGCGAGCAGGGCGCGGACTACACCAGCGTTTGTGACCGCAAGACCTGTCAGGCCAAGTTCCGTGACGTGGCCGATCATCTCATGTGGAAGACCCGCGTCTACGAGTTCAATCGCGTTAGTATCTGCGCGCAGGATGACTGTCAGGAGCGGATGCGCCACATCTGTTCACGATGCCAGTTGGTGTTCTGTGCCGCGCATGTCAAAGAACAGCAAGTGTTGAACACGACTGTCCGGCCACACCGCAAAGAGACACAGATCATTTGCGTTCACTGCCGCGCGCGCCGGAGTCTCTGGGATTAGCGGCCGAGGCCTAACTCGCGCATCGATTCCGCCGGCTCACCGTCCGCGAACAGGATGCCGAAGCTCTCCGGCCGACGGTCGCGCACGGGGTTGGTGTCCGGCGCCATGTCGTTCCACCGTGCGAACATCCGGTGTACGTCGGCGGACATCGCCATCGCACGCCCGGCCAGTGTCTCGCCGATGACCGTGCCGGTTGGATCGACGATATAGCCGCCGCCATCGGGTGATGTGTCTCCCGCCGCGACGACGTATGCGCGTTCCTCGTTGGCCCGTGTGCGTGCGAGGATGCGGAGCGGTGCATCGAGGCCGCCAGCAGACCACAGGAGCAGTTCCGCGCCGCGAAGTTTGAGGCCGCGTGCGACCTCGGGCGCCAGCCCTTCGCTCCCTGCGATGAGTGCGATGTTCCCAATTTGCGTCTCGATGATCGACGCAGGCTGGTTGCCTGCGGCAAAGCCCGCGCGCTCCTCGTCCGCCGAGAGATGCGTCTGACGATGTGAGCCGAGGATTCGGCCCGCGCCGAGCAGCATAATGCTCTTGTAGGTCGCGGTTCCGGTGCGTTCTGCCAGCAGTACTGCCAGCAGCGTCTCGGTCTTTGTCGTGAGCGCCTCCAGCAGTGGCAACAGCTCGTCACGGCTGACCGCGTGTGCGTCGGTGCCCGCGAGGTCGGGGAGCACGATGAGGCGTGTCCCCTGCTCCGCGAGCGAGCGTACAGATTGCCGTATCTGTTCTACGAGCGCCGCTGCGGATGGCGCGGGGTCGAGTGCAAGGGCGGCGACCCGGGCAGCGCCCTCATCGACAACGAGCGCCTCGCGCGCGAGTGATGCAGCGCGCGAGGCTGCACCGGGCTGCGCGGCGTCGGCGTACAACTCGGGATGGCGCGCAACCAGCGGCGGGGTGGACGCGTCGAGGTCAATGGTGTGCAGCACGATGCCCGCCCGGTCGGCAGGGGCCTGGGCAACCCAGTGGCCCGTAGGGTCGCAAACGCCTGAGCGGCCCGCGTAGACCAGCGTGTCTGCTTCTACACCTGCTTTATCTGCCGCGACGATCCATGTGCGGTTTTCGATCGCCCTAGCGGGGATGATGTAGTCGACCTGCGGTGATGAAAGCGTCGCCGGGTCGCGTCCCGAGGAGACCCACGCCGTGCAATCGACGATCACCTCTGCGCCGCCCACCGCGAGCGAGCGCGAAATCTCAGGCAAGCGCGCGTCGGCGCAGACCAACAGCCCTGCTTGCACGCCCGCGATGTCGAATACCGGATAGCGTGTGCCCGGTGCGAACCAGGTGTTGTCGAAGTGCCAGAGAAAACTCTTGGCGGTGCATCCGGCGACAAGGCCATTGGGGCCGAACAGCACGGCGGCGTTGCTGAGCCGCCCTGCCTCGGGTGTCCCGTCCGCGCCGCGTTGCACGAGGCCCGCGGCGATCGCGAAGCGATGCCGCTGTGCGCGCTCAGCCAGCACGCCTTCGACTTCGGCGTCTGGCAGCACACCGGCCGCGTCATAATCTGCGCGCGAGTGCAAGAAGTAGGCGGGGTAGCTCGCTTCCGGCAGCACCACAAGGTCGGGGTGCGGGTCGAGCGTCGCGGCCTCGTCGATGCGCTGAAGCAGGTCGGCCCACGCCTCAAGATGCTGCGCCAGGTTGTAGGCGCGCAGTTGGAGCAGAGCGACGGTAAGTGTGCGGCTCACCCGTCGGCAGCCACACGGTTCGACAACACGCCGACACCACCCACGGAAACCTCGACGCGGTCGCCGGGATGTAGTTGTGAGGTCGCGCCGGGCGTGCCGGTGTAGATCAGGTCGCCGGGTTCGAGCGTCATGGCGCTCGTGATGAAGGCGATGCAGCGGCGGATTGAGTAGATCAGTTCCGCGGTCGAGGCGCGCTGCACTTCGGTGCCATTCAGTTTCACGGAAATGTCGATGTGCTCCGGATCCAAGCCGGTGGCGATCCATGGGCCGACGGCGGTGAAGGTGTCTGACGACTTGGCGCGCCACCACTGGAGGTCGCCCGCCTGCCATTCGCGCGCCGATACATCGTTACCGCAGGTGTAGCCCAGCACGTAGTCGTCAACCTGGTCCTCGCTCAGGTTGCGCGCGCGCCTCGAGATGACGGCGACGATCTCACCTTCCTCGTCAACACGGCCGGCATCTGCCGGCAGCAAGATCGTCCCGCCGGGGCCGATGATCGAGTTTGGGGCCTTCAGGAACGCCTCTGGCTTTTGCGGGGTCGCCCGCTCGCCGATATGCGTGTAGTAATTCAGGCCGATCGCTACCACCTTGCCTGGTTGCACCGGCGGCAGCAGCGTCACCTGCGAGAGTGGGTACGCCTCCCCGGTCTCGGTGAGGCTGCCGAGGGGCCCGCCTTTGACCAAGAAAGCCTGACGGCTGCGCACGATTGCGGTGCTAGTGCGGCCATCCACGCGGACACGGGCGATGCGGAGTGATGGTGTCTTTGGCATGGCCGCAGTGTAGCCGAGCCGGAGGCGGCCGGACGCCATCGCCTGTAAATACCCATGCTAGGATGGGCATGACCGGCTCCGCCGGTGGGCGAAAGGGCCGTTGTCGTTGCAGATTTTCAACTCGCTGACCGGTCGTAAAGACCCATTTGAGCCGTTGGAACCGGGTGTGGTGCGCATGTATGTCTGCGGCATCACCCCCTACGACGTCGGCCACTTGGGCCACGCGCTCACTTTCGTCGCCTTCGATACTATCCACCGCTACCTCGAGTTCCAGTCCAACGAGGTGCGCCACGTCCAGAACATCACCGACATCGATGACGACATGGTGCGCAAGGCCCGCGAACTGGGGATTAGCATCCCCGAACTGACCGACCGCAACCACGGGGTATACCTCCAGGAGATGGACGCGCTGAACGTGCAGCGCCCGATGGCGTTCCCGCGCGTGTCCGAGTCTATCCCGCAGATCATCCAGATGATCGAGCGGCTCATGACGCGCGGTCATGCGTATGCCATCGATGGCTATGTGTTTTTCGACGCGACAACGGCGCCGCGCTTCGGGGCACTGAATCAGCGGACGCGTGAGCAGCTACGTACTTCGCCACCGCAGAGCGATAGCGTCCCCGCCGAGCCGGGCCACCTGAAGCGCGACCCGCTCGATTTTCTGCTCTGGCAGCCGTGTACCGACGCCGACGCGCACTGGCCGTCGCCGTGGAGTGAGGGCCGCCCCGGCTGGCATATCGAGTGTTCTGCGATGGTCTGTGCAAACCTCGGTGATCGCATCGATATTCATGGTGGCGGTAAGGACTTGCGATACCCGCATCACGAATCGGAGATCGTGCAGACGGAATGCGCGACTGGCGCCACGCCCTATGTCGGGACGTGGATGCACATCGGCACGCTCATGCTCGAAGGCGTGAAGATGTCGAAGTCGCTCGGCAACCTCGTGAAAGTGAGTGACTTACTCGCCGACGGCTACTCCCCGGACGCGATCCGCCTCGGCTTGCTGGGTACGCACTACCGCGCCGACCACGACTGGACGAGTGAGGAGTTGGGACAGTGGGAAGAGCGTGCGGCGCTGCTGCGCCGAGCCATCGATGTCCCCGGTGGCCCCCCGGATCGACTGCGCGTGCAAGCTCGCCGGTTGGAGTTCATGGAGGCAATGGACGACGACTTCGATACGCCGCGTGCGATCGGAGTGCTGTCGGCGATCGCCGAGGGCATCGTCGCTGGACGGCTGCATGGCGAGACGGCCATCCCCACCTTACTGGAACTGTCGGATGTGCTCGGCCTACGGTTGGGCCGAGAAAGCTAATCAAACGCGTACATCGTATACGCTGATCGCTGGTAATCTCACCCTGTAGGTTCTGCGCTCGCCATCGGCAGCGGTCTACTCGCGATCATCGCGCTTGTCCCTGCGAATGGGTTCTTCGTTGCGGCGGAGTTCTCGTTGGTCACTGTGCGCCGCACGCGTGTCGCGCGCATGCTGACCGACTTTCGGCTAGGCGCGCGCAACCTCGATCCCGACGAAGGTCCGTACAACACCGTCGCTGGTTACATCATGGAGCGGCTCGGGCGCATTCCGGCGGTCGGCGCCAGCGTGGATCTGGGCGACTACCGGCTTACCGTGACTGCGATGGACGGCCTTCGTATGGCGGCGGTCGAAGCGCAGTCGCTGCTCGATCGGTCGATGACGGAAGAAACGGAGCAGGGCGTCGGCCACTAGCCCCGGTCTTGTGAGGGCGACACAGTATCGCCAGCCTCGCGTTCCCGTTCGGCCTGACGCTCTCTCGCGAGTTCCTCGTCGATCGCTTCGCGCAGTGCGGGCGGAGTCACGAGGCGTACGGCAATGCGCGCGGCACGGGCGACGGCGGACTTCAATTCAGGCTCGTGTGAACTGACGAACGCGGCAGCCTCGTGTGCTGCGCGCTCGGCGTACGGGATGACGCCTTCCGCGGCGGAGCGTGCCTCACGGACAAGGCGCTCCACCTCGGGTCGCCCGGCGTCAGCCGCCTCACGCGCGGCCTTGGCGGTGTCGATGACCCGCTCGACCAGTCGATCCGCCATGGCGCGGTTGCCATCGCCCCAGCCGAACCCGCCGCCAGTCCCGCGGCGCCGGTTCGCTGGCTGCTCTGCGGATTCCTGCTCCGTAGAGCCATCCTGAGGATCGTGTTCTGGCTGTTCGCTGGTCATCGCGAGCCTCCCGAGACTTGTGCCATCCAGCGTACCGCACTCACAACTGGCGCGGTCAGACCTCGCGGCTGGCGAGCCACGTCGCAACGATCGCCGGGTCGTGCGGGAACGCGAGGTCGGGGAGTTTCTCCGGTAGAAACATGCCCACCTCGAATGCCTCATCGCCGGCCACCGGCTCGCCGCTGACAATGGCGCCCGCGTAGGCGATGAAGACGACCGCGCTCCCGCGGCTGCTGTATACGCCAAGCAGTCGGTCGATGCGCACCTGCACCCCAGTCTCCTCGAACGTCTCCCGCATGGCAGCCTCGGCCACCACTTCGCCCGCATCGACGAAGCCCGAGGGGAACGACCACTTGCCGAGCATCGGCTCGTGGTTGCGGCGCACGAGCAGGATGTGCCCGTCGCGCTCCGCGACCACACCAGTGGCAACTTTTGGGTTCTCGTAGCGGACGAACATGCAGTTGGGACACTGCGGGCGGCCTCCTAGCCCGGGTCCGTCGGCGAGCTCAGTGCCGCAGTTCGGGCAGAAGCCGGTACCCCTCGCGGTCACCGGAAGAGCACGACGCGCCGGAAGCGTTCGACCGCACGGCCCTGCTCATCGCGCCAGCGATTGCGCACGAAATCCGCGATGTCCTCGCCGAACTGGCTCGCGTGCAGTAGCAACGCCGCGATCTTATCTTCGAGTACGACACCGATATCGACATCGAACGTCGGTTGGTTCGCGCCCCAGAGATAGAGCTCCCGGACCTTGTGAGTAGGCAGACCATCGATGAGGTGTTCGGGGAAGTTCAGCCTGTCGCGCGCGGTCGGGTAGACCGCGTCCACGGTCGCGAGGCCGCTGATGCGATGGTCGGAGTGGTTCACAAACGCGTTATTGATCACCACCGGCTCAGGGTCGTGAGTGTAGACCGCGAATGGCTGGAACTCGCGGATTTCGCGGGTGATCGCACCTAACAGCACTCGCGAGTACACCAACTCGCCGTCGGTAAATCCGAGGAACCGCACACTCCCCACGCCGAGGTAGGCGGCGGCGACGCGCTGTTCTTCCTCGCGAGTGGTGACGAGGCGCTCAGGGGTGAACGAGGGGTCGTCGGAGCCTTTCGAGCCATCCGTCACGATGACGTAGCGGACATCCCAACCAGCCTTCACCAGCAGCGCTGCCGTGCCGCCCGCCCCAAAATCGGCATCGTCAGGATGGGCGGCAACTACCAGGGCGCGGCGGAACTCACCGGCTGCCTCATCGGGCTCGCCGGGCGTCTCCTGCCCGAACAGGTCTTCAAGTCCAGCGGCCATCGTTGAGTTAGGGTATCTCCCCGTGCGGCACGAAGCGAGAAACATGGCCAACACAACTACTGGCCTTGTGGGGTTGGTGGTGGTAAAGCCATAATCTGCCGACGAACAGCGGCTCGCGAGGCGGATACGGGCGTGGCCGAATTCCCTGTCCGGCTCTTCACCGCGGGCGGCACGACGGCCCCAGTGCCGCCCGATCTCGTGACGGCGAGGGCGTAATGACTACTGGCAACGCGCACACTGAGGCAGAACGCGAGGTGCTGGCAGCAGTACAGCGCTGGCTCGTCGGCACCATGAGCGGTGACGCCGATGCGCTCGATCGCTTGCTCGCGCCGGAATACACCTACACTCACGCCAGTAACGCCCGCGTCGACTCACGTGCCGACTGGCTTGAGTCGTTCCGCACGGGTGGTCGCCGCTACATCGTGTACGAACTGCCCGAGGTCGAGTTCCGCACCTACCCCGGCGTGCTGGTGCTGTCCGGCCGCGCGCATCAGGAGATGAACCCCCGAGGCGAGGTGACGCACCTCGATACTCGCTTCACCAGTGTCTGGGTGGAGAGCAGTGGCGAATGGCGCTGTTCCGCCTGGCAGGCCACGCGCCTCGCCGACCCGGTTTGATCCGCGTTTGACGCGGCCACGAGGCGCATCGACGCTGGATCGGTGACGGCCACACCAGACATCCCGATTGCCGCTTTGCTGCTCGAACTCGGCTTCTGCTCCGAGGCGGCGCAGCGTATCGGCCGCGCGGCGCTCGAGGCCGCCAAACTCACGAACCCGCGTAAGAAGAATCTCACCGCCTCCAAGCGCGAGGCCGCCGAGGCTGCCATCGCTTCCGGAGTCGCGCGCTGCTGCGGTACGAGCGATTGCCTCCCGGCTCTCATCGCGGACACACGCCCGCTTGCCATCGTAGATCGCAACGCCTGCGAGATTTGCGAGGGTGGCCGTACCGCGCCCGCGATCCGCGAACTGGGTCGGGCGCTGGTGCGTGCTGGCAAGCAACGCCTGCTGCTGCTCGGCGGCGTCCCGGGCGCGCACGATGAACTGCGGCGCGGTCTCACGGGCTCCGGAGTGGAGTTAAGCGTCGTCGACGGCACCACCACGCGCCCCCCGGCACAGGCACGCGCCTGGGCTGATGCCGCCGACCTGATCGTCGTGTGGGCCTCGACGCCCCTCGAACACCGCGTCTCGTTGCAGTTCACCCGCCCCGAGTACCGCGACAAGACGATGACCGTGAGCCGCCGCGGTGCGGGTGCCCTCGCCCGCGAGGTAGCGCGCGCCGTCCGCGGCTAGCCCAGCTCGTAGAGCATCAGCAGCCGTTGCATAGCCTCCGAGGCTTCCGGCGACCGGCTCAGCACTGTCGCCACCGCGAGTAGCTCCAAGTTCACGCTGGCCGTCCACGCGAGCAGTCGCCACAGCCGCATCGATATTCATCGTGGCGGCAACGACCTGCGGATCATCGGGAACCTCGCGTGGCTGTTCAGGCGCACGCTATGCCGCGCTTCCGCCCCCTGCGACCACTTCCAGCAGCGTGGCGAGCACATCGTGCCCGTGGAGGTACGCGATATCCCCCGGCGTTTTACCGTCATCAGTTTCAATGGTCGCGCTGGCGCCGCACTCGATCAGCATCACCGCAAAATCCTCGTCGCCGAGGTACGCGGCGATGTGCAGCGCGGTCAGGCCGCCAGTCTGCTGCGCATTCGCTGGCGAGCCTCGGGAGAGCAGCAGTTCGGCAAGATCGCTGTGGTGCCGGTGTACTGCAGCGTGTAGCGGTGTGTGTTCGGCGGCGTTGAACGCAATCGCGCCCGCATCTGCCCCGCGATCGAGCAGTAACGTGGACGCCTCGATATGCCCGAACCACGCGGCACGATGCAGCAGGGTGTAACCGTCGTCGTCGAACTCCATCGCGAGGCGCGGCTGCGCGTCAAGATGCGCTCGTAACGCCGCCGTGTTGCCCAGCGCGGCAGCCTCGTTGGGCGTGAGCGGAGGATGCGCGGCCAGTAGCGCGTCAACCGACTCACGGCGGCTGCGATAAATCGCCAGCAGCAGTGGAGAAGTCTCGATGTTGGCAACGGCCAGTGCGGGGTCAGCGGAGAGGATTTCCGCTACCGACTCGGGGTCGTCCGCCATGATCGCCTGAACCAAGTCTTCGCGCGTTGGCATGAATCGATAATAGCGAGTCGCCCTCTTACAACACGTCTCATAGCGTTAGCATCTGGGATTGCAGGCGGTTAGCACCTCGAGCGGGAATGGTTGCTGAGCTTGGTAAAACACTGAAGCCCTGCGGAGGCACGACAATGGACAACGACGACGCGCTGATCGGCTAGGTGCTCTCGCGGCGCGGGGTGGTGGCATTGTTCGGCGGGCTGCCGGTGGTCGATGCTGACTTTTCCGCAATCTCAGCATCGGACGTGGTCACGGCGGAGCGTGCCATGGTCTAGGATCGATGAATGCAGGAATCCGTATTGCCACTGGTTGGCCGCAAGGCGCTGGTCGTGGGTGTGGAGACACCCGTGGGCGCCGCGATCGCGCGCGCGCTCGGCGCGGCAGGCGCTGATGTCGGTCTGGCCACTATGCGCGCCGATGAGGGCGTGCTAGTCGCCAAGCGCATTCAGCGCGAACTAGAGGCTGCCGGCCGGGTGGCGGCGACCTACGCCTTCGACGTCACCCTCGGCCAGAATGTGAAGGTCTCGACGCGGCAGGTGACGAAGGAACTTGGTGGTTTAGACATCCTTGTGAGCGCCCCAGATCGTTTCTTCGCTGCGCCGTTGGGCCGGACGACTGACTCGGATATCCAGCAAGTGATGACCGTGAACGCCTACGCCCATCTGTTCGCCGTGCGCGCTGCTGCCGACGAGTTCCGCCGCACTGGTGGCGGCCGTGTGCTCCTCATCGTCCACGAGGCCGCCGAGGCTGGCCTTGCGGGTGCGGCTGCCTACGCTGCGGCGCAGGCGGCCGCCTTGAATCTTGCCCGCTCGCTCGCCGAGGAACTCCTTCCCCAGTCTGTCGGTGTCGATGCCCTCGTCGTCGGTACCACCACATGGGTGGATGCCGAGGCAGGCACGCTCGAGCCGGTGCTGCCGGGAGACGCCGCCGCGGTGCTCGGGCGGCTCGTTGTGGGCATGCTGACAAGTGACGCCGCCATCACCGGACGGCTCGAACATCTCGATGCGCACATCAGGGAGGCCGCCCGTGGTCAGTGAGACGCACCCACGAGAGCGCGAGCCGCTCGGTCGCCCGGGACCGTCATGGCACGGAGACGGCGCGCTCGGAGGACATCGGACGGCTGCGGGCGGCGGTACGAGTGAGTTCGCGTCACTCGGCCTCGTGCCCGCGCCATACCTGCTGCGCGTGGCGGGCTTTGTCATCGACCAGCTCGTGTTTGCGCTCGCCGTGGGACTGTTCATCATTCCTGTGCTGGTGGCCATCGGCATCGTGTACGTACCGCCTCCGCCTGCGACTGCGGCTGGGGAGGCGTTCCGCTTGAACCAGATGCTCACTCCCAGTTTCGTGATAGCGAACATGGTGTTGACGGTGCTCTTCCGCTGGCTTTGGAACGCGCTCGGCTGGTCGCCCGGGAAGCGTGCGCTGGGCCTCCGTACCATCGATGCCGCCGGTCAGCCGCCCGGGGCACAGCGTGGATTGGTGCGCGCACTCTGGTCGGTATTGAGCGAGGTACCGTTCTGGCTCGGCTACGCGCTCGCCTCGTGGGACAGCGAGAGGCGCACGCTGCACGATCGCTTCGCCAAGACTTGGGTCGTGCGCGTACGGCGTGAGGCCTCCGACCGCAGTGAGGCCAGCGAACTACGCCGTTAGGTCGCGGCAGGCGGTATCGGTGTAGGTGCCGGTGATTCCCATGGCAGCGAGCGCGGTTGCAGCACCTGCCGCACGAGTCCGTCAGCGACCAGCGCGACGAGATCGATGCCGCCATACGCTGAGGGATTCATGCCGCGCAGCCCTGCGGTGACGCGCTCGTCGCCGATGTGCGCGTAGGAGCCGACCAGCAGCAATGCGGTCAGATCGGCGGTGCCGTTGTAACGCTGCTCCTCGGCACGCTTGACGTGCGCGCGCAGCAGGCGGCGCACCGCGGCGGCGTCGGAACTGTCGAAGGCCTCATGCGCCCCGATGATGGTGAGGCCGCGCGGCTCAGTGCCGGACAGCCGTGAGACGAGCCAGTAGTCGTGGACCTCGACGGCGGTGAACTCACCTACCTCAAGGCGGTGGGCGCGGTCGCGGATTGCGGCGATCAAAATCTCGCGCTCAGCTTCCTCCTTGGGTAGCCGGTGGATGTCGCGAGAGTCGAGGTGGAACGCGCCGGGGACGTTTTCGGACAGATGCGTCCACTCCGATGCCAGCCCGCCCGTGACGGAAATGTACGAGCCGCCTGCATCGATTTTGGCGAGGCGCAGGATCGCCGGGATGCGCACTTCGCGCCGCTCGCCAGGCTGCAACCCACCGAGGCCACGCGAGACAAGTAACCGCAGATCGGACGCAGCCGGCTCGCGCTCGGTGACGCCAGACCTCGGCGGTACCCAGAGCACGTAGGCGCCGGTATCGCTTGCGGCCTCAAGGTCACCGCCCACCGCGGCTTCGAGCATTGGAACACCCGGCGTCTCGCCGTCGTCCCAGAGCAGGCCGATCGTGATGCCGACGCGCAGGTCGCGCTGCATCAGTAGCGCATCGAAGGGGCCGCGGTCGCTGTCCGGAGCCGGCCGGAACGTGCGGAAGAACCGCTCACCCATCCACGCGGCAAGCATCGTCAGCGCGGCGCGCTCGTCCCGTGGCAGCCCGTCTCTCATCCTTGCGCCGTGTTCACGAGCGGGCGCGCCGTTCGGCGCGTCGGTCGACCAACGGCAGCAAGCCGTGGATCAACACCTGCACGCCAACCGTGAGGTTGGCCGCGAAGAAGGCGAGCAGGCCGATCCACTTCAGTGCGGTCGCGGGGCCGCTGTCTCCCGTCCCCTGCGACTGCATCCAGATCACGCCGATGACAGCGACCCCGAGTACCAGCACGCACGCGAGTGGCCAGTACCAGTTGCGCACGAACCGCGTGAACATCGCCAGCAACCCTCCGCACACCGCAAGGTTCAACGACATGATGCCGAGCAGCGGTGTGCCGCGATGGTCGAAGACATCGAACGCGCGGAAGAACAGCACCGTCAGCAACGGCGGCGCGATCACTGCAATCAGGAAGCCCGGCAGGTCAGCGCGCTTGAATCGCATCGCATCGCTTCCTTCGCCTAAATGTTCGAGCGGGATTGCCCGCCGTCAACGTTGATGGATGCGCCCAGCACCCAGGAGGCGCGTGGCGAGCATAGGAACACCACCACGTTCGCGATCTCATCCACACGTCCGAAGCGGCCCGATGGAATGTTGTGCTCAATAAACTCGCGCATCACCTCGGGCTGTTCAACCAGCCGGCGACCCCACCCGCCGCCTTCGAAGGCAATCGAGCCGGGCGCGACCGTGTTCACGCGGATGCCCTCGCGCGCCCAGTCGAGTGCGTACGCCTTCGACATCGCGATCTGGCCCGACTTCATCGAGTTGTACTCCGGCCCGCCGCCGCTCTCCCGCCCGTAGATCGAGGCGATATTGACCACCGCGCCCCCGCCGTTGGCGACCGCTTGCGCGAGGTGTGGTTTGGCGGCGAGCATGATCCGCACGATCGACCGTACGTTCGCGTCGAACGTACCCAGCCAGCGCGTGTCCAGGTCGTCCGAGCGGGTGCTACCTCCGGCGTTGTTCACAAGGGCGTCGATGCTGCCGTAACTCTGGACGGCCGCGTTCACGATCAATTCGGCGGATGCGGGGTCGGTAACGTCGCAGGCGACCGCCTGCACCTCGGCCCCGGTCTCAGCCGTCAGGCGGGCGGCGGCCTCTTCGAGCGGGCCTGCCGTGCGGGCGCAGATCGTGAGTCGCGCACCTTCGCGCGCAAACTCCGTCGCGATGGCATGGCCAATGCCGCGGCTAGCGCCTGTGACGATCACCGACCGGCCCTTGAGGTCGAGGTCCATCCACTACTCTCCATGTCACTGTGCCGTCCGGCGAGGGCGCGATCCTCGCAAGTCAGGCGCGTCACGTCCAGCACGCCCCTCTGCATCGAATCTGCATCGAACCACGCTCCGAGGTTTGACGCCTCTGCGCGGCCAACCCTACGATTCGCCGCCGACAACATAATCATGCACCGAGGGCGCTGTGCCGTTCGCTTCGATCTCTGTGGATGGGCCAATTGCGACGCTGACGCTGACTGCGCCTGCCAACGGGATCGGCCGTCCCTTCATGGACGGGCTGCGGGGGGCGTGCGAGCAACTGACGGATGCCATAGACCGCGTCTATGCCGTCGT
This sequence comes from Thermoflexus hugenholtzii JAD2, assembly GCA_945903275.1. Classification (GTDB taxonomy): domain Bacteria; phylum Chloroflexota; class Dehalococcoidia; order UBA2979; family UBA2979; genus RH-chloro-G1. Next base: position 106,948 of record CAMDNW010000004.1, on the reverse strand, counting down.
GGTGGTCTCGGACGGCTCGGACTTCGCGGTAGGCTGGGACGCCGAGGCGCTTGCGGACGGTTTTGACCCGTTTGTTGCCCCGCTTGGGGCGGGGTGCGACGCGCTGGCGGCGCTGCCTCAGCCAACGGTCGTCGTGCTACACGGCATGGCCCACTCGGTGGGCCTTGAACTCGCCCTCGCATGTGACATAAGACTTGCCGCCGAGGGTGCGACCTTCGCAATGCCCGAGACGGCTCATGGCATGCTGCCGCTGGCCGGTAGCACCCAGCGCTTGCCCCGCGCGGTCGGTCGCGCTCAGGCGCTGCGCTTGTTGCTGACCGGCGAGGTGATCGACGCTGCCGAGGCCTGCCGCATCGGACTAGTCTCCCGTGTCGTACCGTTGGGTGAGGAGCGGGCGGCGGCACTGGCGGTCGCGCAGGCAATTGCTGCGCGTGGCCCGATTGCCACCCGCTATGCCAAGGAGGCCGTATTTCGCGGGCTGGACATGCCGCTTCAGGCGGGATTGCGCGCGGAACTCGACCTGACCGTTATCTTGCAGACGACCGCCGACCGTGCAGAGGGCGTGCAGGCGTTCACAGAGCGGCGTGAGCCGCGCTTCACTGGGCGATAGCCCACACTGGCAACACAGCGTGAGAGGGACGGGGCCGCGACATGCAAGTGCTGTTGAACCTGGAAGAGTCGTATGCGGTGCTCATGCGAATGAGCAGCACAATCCTCGACAACATCACGTTGTCCGAGGAAGGCAGGGACGCCATCCGTGAGTGGCGCAAGAACCGTGCGATGGGCACACGCGAACTGGATGACTTCGTCGGTACGCTCAACGAGTCGCTGGGCAATTCGATCGATGAGCGCACGACGCGGCGGCTCCGGCTGCGCGGCGGCCTGTTCGTAACGGAGTCGGAGGTGCGCTCGTGAAAGTGGAATTCACTCTCGAAGAAGTGCAGGTGATGCTCGATGCCGTGCTCGCTCCCATGGGGGAGTTGAAGGCGCTCTCGCGCTCCGACAAGGCCGCGCTGCGCCGCTGGCGGCAGGACGCGATGCGCGGCTCGTCGCCGGATATGCAACTGCTCACGCAGAAGATCAATGTCGAACTACTCCAGACGCAGGACAACCTAGAGAAGCAGCCGATCGCGAAACCGGACTGGGTCTAGCCCTTGCTGATGCTCCGATGACCGCCGGGTCGCCGTTCATCCTTGCGGAGCGCGAGGGCGACATCGTCTGGTTGACGCTCAACCGGCCCGAGCGGCTCAACGCCATGCATATGGCCATGCGCGACGAGTTGTGGACGCAACTCTGCCTGCTGCGCGACGACCCAACCGTACGCGTCGCGGTCTTCACCGGCGCGGGCGACCGCGCCCTCTCCGCCGGTGCCGACATCACTGAGTTCGGTTCCGCACTGTCGTATATCGAGGCGCGCCGCGCGCGGCAAGAGCGCGATGTCTGGGGCCTGATTGCCTCGCTCTCCGTCCCGCTGATCGCCGCGATCCAGGGCTTCGCCTACGGCGCGGGTCTGGAACTTTCGCTCTACTGCGACCTGCGCGTAGCGAGCGTGGAGTCAAGCCTCGCGATTCCCGAGGTGCGCCTCGGCTACATCCCCTCAGCAGGCGGCACCCAACTGATCGGCCGGTACGCCCCGCTCGGTGATGCCCTCCGCATGGCGACGAGCGGCGAGCCAGTCGATGCTGCCGAGGCCTACCGCCTCGGCCTTGTCCACGCCGTTGTCCCCCATGCCGAACTGCTCCCCACCGCGCGTCGCTGGGCCACACTGTTAGCGTCAATGCCTCCCGCTGCCGTCCGCGCGACCAAACGCGCCGTCGCGGACGGCCTCGACCTCCCCTTGGCTGAAGGCCTCGCACTCGAACGTCGCCTCGCGGCGACTGTGCGTTCAACGTAACGAACGGCGAGTGAGCATGGAGGCTCGGTGACACAGACCACGACGCAGCAACCCGGACTCGGCCCGATGGGGGCGCGAATCACCGTCGGCGTAATCGTGTTAGTGACTGCATTCGGCATCTTTGGCTGGGCGCGCGGCATCATGGCTGGCGGGCCGGACGTGCCTGTGCTGCTGCTCGATGCCGGTGCTGAGAGCCGGTTTGCCATCGGCGAGGTCATCGTGTTCCCGGAGCAGAACCTCTACCTCATCGGTGTTGAGAATGGCCGTATTCGCGCCGTCGATGGCATCGCTCGCTCTGGCTGCGCCGTTCGCTGGCTCCCGGATGACCCCCGAGGCGCATTGAAGAACCCCCGTCAGATTCCAGGTGCCTACGAAGATCCGTGCAGTGGTGGCGTTTGGGCGGCAAGCGGCGATGTCCTACAGGGCACGGAGCAGCCGATGCGGACGTTCGTGGTGCAGTCCAAGACCCAGCCGGACGGGTCAAAGCGTGTGCAGGTGGAGGTGCTGGGCAACCGCCAGCCACCACCTCGATAAGGACACCCCGCAGGTGGCAGGTGGCGGCGGGCCTGAGTATAGTGGCGACGCTTCCCCGTCGGGTGAGGCGCGACGCACTCGGATGAGTATGCTATCTGCTGTGCTTGTGACCGGCCGGCCATGCGGCCGGGTGTGTGGAGCAAAATGAGGACAGGCGCCTAAAGGCGCGGCTACGCGAGTAGCGCACAAGCACGGTCGGAAGGCCGCGAAGGGGGGTGGATCGTGAACACCGCTGAAATCCTGACGATCGCCGGAAGCATGGTGCCCGATCGCGAGGCACTGGCAGACCCGGATGAGCGCGTCACGTATTCGGAGTTGCAGTCGCGGGTCAACCAGCTCGCGAACGCACTGCAGAGCCTCGGCGTGGGCAAGGGCCAGAACGTCGGCATCATGGCCGTGAACTCGACCAAGTTCGTCGAGTTGTACTACGCCAGCGCCACCATCGGTGCGACCTTCGTACCGCTAAACTTCCGCGCCAAGCCGGAAGAACTCCAGTACATGTGTGACGCTTCTGATGTGAACATTCTGTTCCTTTCGGAGCGCTACTACCCACTCTACAAGGAGATCAAAGGCAACCTGCCGAATATCAAGAACGTCATTGCCTTGGACTTCAAGGCCGACGGCCTGACCACCTTCGAGGACATGCGCAACAGCGGCGCGGACGAGATGGTCTTCACCGAAGTCGATGACAACGATGCTGCGATTGTCATCTACACCTCCGGCACGACCTCGCTGCCAAAGGGCGTGGTGCTCTCGCACAAGGCGCTCACTGCGTACGTCGTCAACACCCAGAACCCGGTCGACCCAACCGCGAAGCAGGATGTAACTCTGGTCTCGGTGCCGCTGTTCCACGTCGCCGGTGCGACCACGATGCTTGGCTCGATCTGGGCTGGTCGCAAACTTGCCATCCTTCCGGCTTTCGACCCGTCGGGATGGCTCCAGATCGTCGAGAAGGAGAAGGTCTCTCACGCCTTCGTTGTCCCCACCATGCTCAAGCGCATTATGGAAGTCGATGACTTCGCGAAGTATGACATCTCGTCGCTCCAACTCATCACCTACGGTGCCGCACCAATGCCGTTCGAGGTCGTCCGCAAGGCAATCGACACCTTCACCTGTGGCCTGATGAACGCCTATGGCCAGACTGAGTCGACTTCGACCATGTCCTACCTCGGTCCGGACGACCACCGGCTGGACGGGACGCCTGAGCAGAACGACCTCAAGATCGCCCGTCTGCGTTCTGTCGGTCGCCCGATGCCAGACATCGAGGTCGGCATCATGGCCGCCGACGCTACACTCCTGCCGCAAGGCAAGGAAGGCGAAATCTCGATCCGCGGCGACCGCATCATGCGGGAGTATCAGAAGCGCGAAGCAGAAACCGCCTCAGCGGTGGTTGATGGTTGGCTGCACACGGGTGACGTTGGCTACCTCGACCAGGACAACTACCTCTTCATCACTGGTCGCATTAAGGACTTGGTCATCCGAGGCGGCGAGAACATCTCGCCCGGCGAGATTGAGAACGTACTTGAAGACCACATTGCGATCGCCGAAGCCGCCGTTATTGGCGTCCCGGATGTTGAGTGGGGAGAGGTGGTAAAGGCCATCATCGTCGCCGCAGACGGTGCGCAGAAGCCGTCGGAAGATGAACTCACTACCTACGTGAAGTCGCGCATCGCCTCCTACAAGGCGCCTGCGGCTTACCAGTGGGTGGATGAACTGCCCCGCAACCACCTAGGCAAGATCCTGAAGACAGATCTGCGCCAGATGTACGGGCAGGCCATTCCGGCCAGGTCTTAGGCAGCATATGTTGACGGCGCGGGGCAGCGATCAGCGGTCGGATATCCGGCCCGTGCAATCCCGCGCTCGTCTCCTCGGCGCGTGGTGGGGGCCTGCGCTGGGCCTGTCGGCTCTCGGCCTCATCACATCCGTCGAGGCGGAACGAACCGCTACCCGCGAGATATTTTTTAACGTCGCCCAGCCGTGGGCCGTCTACGTCTTTACGGCGTCGCTCGTCGGTTTGCTCATATACGGCTTCGGACGCCACGCCACGCTTTGGGCGATCGGCCAGCCCACCCCCAATCTGCGTGACGAGGTTTCTCAGCGGCTCCGTAACGCGGTACGACTCGGTCTCGCGCAGGAGAAGATTGGCCGTGACCGCTACGCAGCGGTGATGCACTGGTGCATCTTCTCGTCAATCGTCGTACTGACGTTTGTGACAGCCCAGGTCGCCATCGATGATGACTTTTCACTCCACTTCCTGCGCGGCCCTTATTACCTGTTCTTCTCGTTCTACGGCGATCTGTTCGGTCTCGTCGGTCTCGTCGGTGTGGGCATGGCGCTCTATCGCCGCTACATCGATAACCTCCATCGCATCCACTGGGACGAGCGCCTCGAAGATCATCTGATCATCTGGGGCCTCGGCTTAATCCTCCTGACCGGCTTTGCGGTCGAGTCGCTGCGCATCACTGTGGACGAACTCGTGCAGCACCCCGACTGGGCGCGTTGGTCGTTCGTTTCCTTCGGAGTGGCCCATTTCCTCGCGCTGTTCGAGTTCGAGGAACCGCAATTGCTCAGTGCGCACGTCTGGATGTGGTGGGGTCACCTCGTGCTCGCGATGGGCTGGCTCGGCTTGATCGTGTTCACCAAGCTCGACCACATGTTTTTCGCCCCCATCAACGCCTTCCTGCTCCGCACCGACTCTCCTGGCCGCCTTACCAAAATCGAGAACATCGAGGAGCGCGAGGTCTTCGGCGTCGGTCAGATTCAAGACTTCACCTGGAAGCAACTGTTTGAACTCGATGCCTGCGTCAGCTGTGGTCGCTGCACCGCCGTCTGCCCTGCGAATATCGCCGGCCAGCCGCTCTCGCCGATGCACTTGATCCAGGATCTCAAGTTGCACCTCGCCGACGTTGGCCCCGCGATCCAGCACGCGGGCCACGAGGGGCACGATGTTCGCGCCGTCTCACCGCTTGCGATGGTTGGGGAGGTCATCAAAGACGAGACGCTCTGGGCCTGCCGCACCTGTGGCGCATGTGTGCAGGAGTGCCCCGTGCTCATCGAGCACGTCCCGACCATCGTCGACATGCGCCGCTATCTCGTGATGGACGAAGCGCGCGTCCCCGCGACGGCGCAAGCCGCCCTCGAGAACCTCGAACAGCGCGGCCACCCCTGGCGTGGTGCCACCCTCACGCGCACCTCGTGGATGGAAGGCCTTGGTGAGGTGCCGATCTTCGACGGCTCACAGGAATACCTCTACTGGGTCGGCTGTGCCGGCTCGCTGGTGGAGCGCAACCTGCCGGTCACGCAGTCGGTCTTCCGCCTGCTGCGCGAGGCAGGCGCCTCCTTCGGCGTGCTCGGGCAGGAAGAGACGTGCAGCGGCGACCCCGCCCGCCGTCTCGGCAATGAGTACCTCTACCAGATCCTCGCTGGTCAATTGGTCGAGACGTTCAAGGCCAAGAACGTCCAGCGCGTGATCACCAACTGCCCGCACTGCTTCAACACCTTCAAGAACGAGTACCCGCAGTTCGGCGGCCGCTTTGAGGTGCTCCATCACACCGAGTTCCTCGCGAAGTCGCTCCAGCAGGGTGATCTCAAGCCGCAGTACCCCATCGCGGAGCAGGTCACGTACCATGATTCCTGCTACCTCGGCCGCATGAACGGCGTCTACGAGGCGCCCCGCCAGATCATCGAGTTCCTCCCCGGCGCGAAGGTCACGGAGATGCAGCGCTCCATGAGCCGCGGCCTTTGCTGCGGCGCTGGTGGCGGCAATATGTGGCTGGAAGAGGTGGGCGCACGGCGCGTTAACCACGTACGTGCTGAAGAAGCGATGCAAACCGGGGCACAAAGCGTGATATCCAACTGTCCCTTCTGCATCCAAATGTTCGAAGATGGGATCCCTGCAGTGCAGCCGCAGGAAGAGGGCCGCATGCGCGTGTTCGACGTGGCGGAACTGCTGGACCGGGCAGTCTTCGGCACGGATGGCGCGGGTCGGGGCAGCCAATCGTCGTAGCCACCATCTCGCCGGCCCGCGCGGCATAGCCTCGTCCGCAATCTGAGGAGCAACCTCTATGCATCTCGTCGTCTGCGCCAAGCAGATCCCCGATCCCGAGACACCGCCTTCGGCGTTCAAGATCGATACGGTCGCGAACGCCGTCGTCCCCGTCCCCGGCATCTCTCCGGTGCTCAGCCCCTTCGACGCACAGGCCGCCGAGGCTGCTCTCCGTATCAAAGAGAAGGTCGGCGAAAGCAAAGTCACCGTCATCTCGCTTGGCAAGGAGAGCGCGCAGGCCGCCATCAAGCAGGTGCTCGCGATGGGTGCCGATGAAGGCGTACTGCTCAACGACGATGCTTTCGAGGGCGGCGACTCCTACACGACCGCACACGCTTTGGCGGCGGCGATCAAGAAACTCGGCGATGTGGACGCGGTCATCTGTGGCCGTCAGGCCGCGGACTGGGACATGGGCCAAGTTGGCCTCGGTATCGCCGAGGAACTCGGCTGGCCCGGCGCGATCGTCGCGAAGGACGTGCAGGCCGCGGACGGTGCGCTGCTCGTGCAGCGTGTGCTGCTCGACGGCTTCGAGACCGTACGCATGCCGCTCCCCGCGGTCATCACCGTCTCCAACGAACTCGGCGACCCGCGCTACCCGAAACTCCAGCAAATCATGCAGGCCGCGAAGAAGACCGTGACCACCTGGACCGCCGCCGACCTCGGCCTCGACGCCGCCAGTGTCGGCAAGGCCGGCTCCCGACTGCGCCTTGAACGCCTCGCGCAACCTGAGGCCGGCGGCGCGGTGCAGATCATCGAGGGCGATACGCCCGAAGCGCAGGCGCAAGCACTGGCGCAGGCGCTGCGCGACGCCCGGATCATCTAGCAGGCGAGGAGCATCAACATGGCACAGGACGTACTCGTCATCGGCGAACTCGCAGGCGGCTCACTCGCCGCGACTACCAAAGAACTCCTCGGCCTCGCCACACGCCTTGCGGAGGGCGGGATGGTCGGCGTAACGCTCGCGGGTACCGGTGCGCAGGTAGCCTCTGCTGAGGCCTTCGAGCACGGCGCGACCCGTGCCTTCGCCTCAGATGACGCTGCATATGACGTGTTCCGCTCCGACCAGTGGGTCGCCGCTGCCGAGGCAGCTCTCGACTTGGCCGCTCCGGCAGTCGTGCTGATCGCGCAGACGATGGTGGGTCGCGACCTTGGCCCGCGTCTCGCGTTTCGCCACGGCACGGCGGCAGCGATGGACTGCCTGCGTGTGGAGCAGACTGCGGACGGCCTCCGCGTAACCCGCCCTGCCTACGGCGGCAATGCCCTCGCGACATACTCCTTCGCCACCTCGCCCGCCGTCGTCACCGTCCGCGCGAAGTCGCAGGAAGCGCTCAACCTTCGCGCTGGTGCGACCGGAGAGGTCGTCGCTCTGCCTTCCGCCAGCCCCTCGCGTACCGAGGTGGTCAGCCGCGACGCTGCCGCGAGCGATGGCCTGCAACTGCAGGACGCCCCAATCGTGGTGTGCGGTGGTCGCGGCCTCGGCGACCCCGAGGGTTTCCGGCTGGTTGAGGCGCTGGCTGATGCTCTCGGTCGTGACCGCGCGGCAGTCGGCTCGTCTCGCGCCGCGTGCGACCTCGGCTGGTACCCGCCCAGCAAGCAGGTCGGGCTGACCGGTAAGGTCGTGACCCCGGATCTCTACATAGCCATCGGCGTCTCGGGCGCTAGCCAGCACATGGCCGGGTGCAGCGGCGCCAAGAACATTGTCGCCATAAACCGCGACCGCGAGGCCAACATTTTCAAGGCTGCACGTTTTGGTATCGTCGGCGACTACAAGGTGATGCTGCCCGCTCTCATCGAGGCCATCAAGGCGCTGGCAAAGTAGGGCTTGTCTGTCTGTTCTCCACTGCTATCGCCATCGTTAATCTATAATCCGTCGAGTAACGTTGCGTTGTATTTGCGCGCCTCGAGGGGCGCAAATACAATTGCCAAGCTTCGACCCACCATTTCGGGCTGCGGAGACGTCAAATGACCGTCATTGGTCTCACAGGAGGTATTGCCTCCGGAAAATCCACTGCTGCTGGCTGGATGAAGGACTACGGTGCCATCGTCATCGATGCCGATCGCCTCGGCCATCGCGTGTACGAGCCAGGTAGTTCCGGATTCGAGGCCGTCGTCAACGAGTTCGGCCACAACCTCGTTGGTGCGGACGGCCAGATCAACCGCCAGTTGCTCGGTGGCAAAGTGTTCGGCGACCCGGATCAGATGAAGCGTCTGACGGACATCGTCTGGCCTGAAATCCGGCGCCTCGCCAAGCAGGAAGTCGCCGACCTCAAGCGCCGCGACAAGAAAGCCATCATCGTCCTCGAGGCCGCCGTGCTGATCGAGGCGAAATGGTTCGACCTTGTCGACGAGGTGTGGGTCGTGACCGTTGACCCCGGCACAGCGCGTGAGCGCCTGATGATCCGCAACAACATGAACGCCGATCAGGCGCAGTCGCGTATCGATGCTCAGATCTCCAACAAAGAACGCCAGCAATACGGCTACGTGAAGATCGACAACTCCGGCATACTCGATGAGTTCCACGAGAAGGTGACTCGCGAGTGGAAGCGGCTCGTCCGCCGCGCAGCGCAGGGCACCCCTGCGCCCAAGACGGCAGCAACATTGGCAGCCACGAAAGCCGCTTCTCGCTCGGCGGTGCCAGCTCGCGCGGCATCATCGTTACGCCTCCCGGTGCCGAAGCCCTCGCTGAAGGCGGCGAAGGCAATGCCGGCGCCTGGTGCCCGCCCCGCTCCGCCGAAGCCCGTTGGCTCCGGTGCAACTGCCTCGAATGTGACGGTATCGAGGACACCTGTGGCGCCTGTGAAAGCCACTCCGGTGCAGCCTGCTGTCGCCACGAAAGCGGCGCCCGTGAAGGCTCCACCGGCTAAGGCTGCGGTCCCTGCCAAAGCCTCTGCGCCGAAGGCAGCGCCAGCCAAAGCCGCAGCCACCAAGCCCGCGGTGAAAGCCCCAGCCAAGTCCGCTGCGAAGGCGGCAGCGAAGCCTGCGGCTCGCGCGACTGTCTCCCGTGTCGCTGCACCAAAAGCCGCCGCCCGGCCCGCTGCACGAACCACCACGGCTACCCGACGGAGTGCACGTTGACGAGTTCTTTCAAGCAGATGGCTGTCGAAGACTTCCGGCTCACTTCAGAGCCCTACTACCTACCGATCGCCGACGAAGTCCAGTTGTTTGAGACCGCCTATGACCAGCACATCCCGGTGTTGCTCAAAGGGCCGACCGGCTGCGGTAAGACTCGCTTCGTCGAGTACATGTCGTGGCGGCTGCACGGCCACCTCAATCGCTCCGGCAACGAGGGCGTCCCGCTGATCACCGTCGCCTGTCACGAAGACCTCACAGCCTCAGACCTCGTTGGCCGCTACCTCCTCGAAGGCGAAGAGACGCGCTGGATCGACGGCCCCATCACCCGCGCGGTGAAAGTCGGCGCAATCTGCTACCTCGACGAGATCGTCGAGGCACGCAAGGACACGACCGTCCTCATCCACCCGCTCACCGACTACCGCCGCTTGCTCCCCATCGACAAGCGCGGCGAACTGCTGGAGGCTGCTGAGGGCTTCCTGCTCGTGCTCTCCTACAACCCGGGCTACCAGTCCGCGCTGAAGGATCTGAAGCACTCGACGCGGCAACGCTTCATCGCCATCGAGTTCAACTATCCGCCCCGCGATCAAGAAACCGAGATCATCCGCATCGAAGCGGGCTGCTCAGTAGAGATCGCCGGCGAGCTAGCCAAACTGGCTGAGAAGGTGCGTAACCTCCGCGAGCATGGGCTGGCGGAAGGTGTCTCGACGCGCCTGCTCGTCTACGCAGGTAAGTTGATTGCCAACGGTATCTCGCCCCGCCGCGCCTGCCAGACTGCGGTTGTCTGGGGCCTTACGGACGACTCAGAGGTGCAGCAGTCCATCGAGGAAGTCGTCACCTCGATCTTCCCGGAGTAAGCAGCGGGCGCGCCAGTTCGGTGGGTGCGCCCACGTATGATGGGCACGCCCCACCGCGTACTGGAGCCGCCATGAGTGCAGCCGACACGTTAGCCGACCAGTACGCCGCCGCGCTCGCCCAGCGCGGCGTCGTACTGCGCGATGACTTCATCGAGGGTGCACGTGCGCTCGAAGATGTCCTCGACCCGGCTGATCTCGAACGCTGGGCAAGCGTGGCCGCTGACCTCGCGGCGCAGTCGCTGCGCTCGTGGGAAGCGGCGCAGGAGTTCTTCAAGGCCAGCCCGCAGGTCGCCACGGTGCTCCCGTTTGAGTTGCTCATGCGCTGGGCCCGCGTTGCCGAGCACCTCTGCGAGTCATCGCCGCTGATCGCTGCCGCCTATATCCGTGCGACGCCTGCGGCACTCGAACAGATCCCGCCCGACCCCGACTTTGATATCGGTATTCAGGGCGAGTTCCTGACCGAACAGACCATCTCTAAGACCGACCTTGACCGCTGGGCCGAGGCTGGCGAGCGGCTGCACCAGGGCAACTGGAAGTCGATCGCGCTCTCCGTGCTCTTCTTCGAACTGAGCCCTAAACTGCTCGCCTCACTCTCCATGGAGCAGATCGACGACCTCATCGATGTGCTCGTCATCCTCGCGGAGCGTTCATACCAACTGGCGCAGACCTGCCTTGAAGCCGCCCCCGACCTGTTTGCCGCCCTCGATTTCAACGACCGGGAGCCGTTCCTGCAATTCGCAGCCGCCCTCAGCCGAGCCTCGTGGGCAGACACGCGCCTCTACTTCGAGCGGGGCCCTGACCTTGTGGTGCGCATCGAGGCGGAACAGCGTGGCGCGTTCCTCACGCTTGCATCGCGTGTTGTGCAGAGTTCCGGCCGGCAGGGCTTCCCGCACTTCATGGAGACCGCGAACGCGCTCGGCATGATCCCGCCGTCCGAGCATGCGGCACTGCTCGGCCTCGCTGGCACACTCGCCCGCCGCAGCCCCGTCGCCGCGATGGCGTTCCTGCGCTCTGCGCCGATCGTGCTCCAGCGCATCACTGCTGACCAACTCGCGCAGTGGGTCGAGCCCGGCTCACGCTTGCTCTTCGACGATGGCAACATTGAGGGCGCCGACGCCTACTTCCAGCTCCAGTCCACTCGCGCCGAACAGACGCTTACCTCGCTCTCCGCGCGCGTGGAGTTGCAGGCGATCCACGGCCTGTTGCGCATGTACGCCAAGGCGCTCACCGGCGCATCGATCGCCATCCGTTCCAGCGAAGATCTCGTGGAGAAAGGCATCGGCTGGGTCACCGAGTCGATGGCGACCACCGAGGGCACCGCCATCTTTCTACCGCCCTTCGTGGGTGTGTACCCAGAGCAGCAGTCGAACTTCCAGTGCTACAAGGTCTTCACTACGCACCAGACCGGACGCATCGAGTTCGGCTCGTTCGGCTACCGTTACGGCATCGAGGGTGCCTATGCTCCTGTGAGCGTCACCGAGCGCGAGGCTGCCCTCGCACCGCGTGAGCGTGACGCGCTCACTGAGATGGAGCGCTACTACGACCTGTTCCCGCAGCGAACTCTGATCGCCTCGCTCTTTACGATTGCCGAGGACACGCGCGTCGACGCGCAGGTCTCGCGCGAGTACGGCGGCATCCGCGTCTGGCTCCGCCGCCTTCAGTCGCGCGAGGCTGATCGTCGCCCCGATGTCATGGATCAGGGGCTCCGCAACGCCTTCGTCGAGAACCTGTTGCGCGCCTCGCTCGGCCGTCGCGACGCGATCCGCTGGCCCGCCCCTCTGATGCCGACGCTGGAGACCGCCCTCTCGGCCCTCGCGGTCGTTGAGCAACCCGGAGCGACCGTCGAGGACGCCGCTGAGGTCGCTGCTGCGCTGTACGACATCGCCTCAATCCTCCCCAACACCCGCCGCAACTACGACGACGAGGAGTGGGAGCAGCCGCCCGCTGACATGGGCAGTGAGGGCCAGATGCCCTCCGGTATGGGTCAGGATCAACGCGAGATGCCCGAAGGCGAGGGCGACGAGGAGTTCGAGGCCCCCCAGCAGCCGGAGTTCCGCGGCGACTTCAAGCCAGAACTGGTGCAATTGCTCTCGCGCCTGCGCGACCAGCAGGCTGGCGACGACGGCGAGGGCATGAGCCTCAGTCGCGAGCAGGTTATGGACATGCTCGAAAAGTCCTCCGAGGTCTCGCTTTCCGAGCAGGCGCAGGGCGAGGTCGCTGCCTCGATGGGTGCGTTCCTCACCAACCTAGAAAAGGAAGCGCAGGCCGCCGCGCAGGCCCAGAAGAAAAAGCAGCAGCAGCAGGACGGCGAAGGCGATGCGGACGACGGCGAAGAAAACAACGCCGATCTGCCGAACGAAGTCACCTGGTCGTACTACGACGAGTGGGACTTCCGCGCCTCTGACTACCGCCCGCGCTGGTGCCGCGTTGGCGAGCGCCTCGGCGACGAAGGCACCCTCGAGTACTACCAGGACACGCTCCAGCGCCACCACGGCCTCGTCGTCGAGACGCGCCGCCAGTTCGAACTGATGCGCCCTGAGTCGTTCCGCCGTATCAAAAAACTTGAGGACGGCGAGGAACTCGACCTCGATCGTGCCATCGAGTTCATCGTAGACAAGCGTGCTGGCGTCGGCCCGCTCGCGCAGATCTACTGGCGCCGCAACAAGGTCGAGCGCGATGTCGCCGTCGCCTTCCTCATGGACATGTCTGCCTCCACCGATGAGGAGGTCGAGAAGCCGCGCGTCAACGAGCGCCCCGATGGCAACTTCACCGGCGACCCCCGTAACTATTTCCAATGGCTCGCCGAGCGCCGCTCGCGCCTGATCGCTGAAGCCCCCAAGCGCATCGTCGACCTCGAAAAAGAGTCGCTCGTGCTGATCGTCGAGGCGCTCGAGGCCATCGGCGACTCGTACGGCATCTACGGCTTCTCCGGCTATGGACGCGACAACGTCGAGTACCACGTCATCAAGGATCTCGGTGAGAAGTTTGGCGATAAGGTGCGGCGGCGCATCGATAAAATTCAGCCGATCCGCAGCACCCGCATGGGCCCCGCCATCCGGCACACCATCGCCAAACTCGAGGAGTACGACGCGAAGGTGAAGATCCTGATCCTCGTCTCCGACGGCCGCCCACAGGATCACGGCTACGGCCGCGACCGCACCGAGAAGGAATATGCCGTCCACGACACGCACCAGGCGCTCGTCGAAGCCAAACGCGCCGGTATCATGCCGTTCCTCATCACCGTCGACAAAGAAGGCCACGACTACATGAAGGAGATGTGCTCCGATGTCGGCTATGAGGTTGTCGACGATATTGAGCAGCTCCCCCGCCGCCTGACCTCGCTCTACAAGGTGATCGCCGCCGACTAGCCGCCGTATCGTGCGGAGATGTCATACTGCGCGCCATGCATGAGGCGCCCTCCGGACCTCCCCCCGGCGCACTCCGCGAGGTCGCCACGGTCTTCCTGCGCCTCGGCCTGACCGCTTTCGGCGGCCCTGCCGCGCACATCGCGATGATGCGCCGTGAACTCGTGCAGCAGCGCGGCTGGGTGACCGACCAGCACTTCCTCGACCTACTCGGCGCGACTAACCTCATCCCCGGCCCCAACTCCACCGAGATGACCATCCACCTCGGCTACCACCGCGCGGGCTGGCGCGGCCTGATCGTCGCTGGCACGCTCTTCATCCTCCCCGCCATGTGCATGGTGCTCGCCTTCGCCTGGGCCTACGTCCGCTACGGCGCAACGCCCGAGGCCACTTGGCTGCTCTACGGCATCAAGCCCGTGATCATCGCCATCGTCGCGCAGGCGCTCTGGGGCCTCGCGCACACCGCACTCAAGACGCCGCTGCTCATCGCCGTCTGCGCTGGCGCGCTCGCCCTCTACGTGCTCGGCGGCAACGAGATCGCGCTGCTCTTCGGCGGTGGCATCGTCCTCGTGCTCGTCACGATGGTGCGAGGCGCACGCGATACGTCCGGGAGCGCCTCGGTGGTCGCGCCGTTTCTCGGCATCTCCGCGCTCGGCCTCGTCGCCAAGGGGATCGTTGCGTACAGCCCCGCGCTGCTGTTCTTCACGTTCCTTAAGATCGGTTCCGTGCTCTACGGCTCCGGCTATGTGCTGCTCGCGTTCATGCGCAACGACTTCGTCGTCCGCCTCGGCTGGCTCACTGAGGTGCAATTGCTCGATGCCGTCGCGGTCGGCCAGTTCACGCCTGGCCCGGTGTTCACCACCGCCACCTTTGTCGGCTACCTCGTCGGTGGCCTCCCCGGCGCACTCCTCGCGACGCTCGGCATCTTCCTGCCCGCCTTCGTGTTCGTCGCCCTCACTGGCCCCATCGTCCCGAGGCTTCGCCGCTGGCCGCTGCTCGGCGCGATGCTCGACGGCGTGAACGTCGCCGCCGTTGGCCTGATGGCCGCTGTCCTCGTCGTCCTTGCCCGCAACGCGGTCGTCGATGTCTTCACGCTCGCGCTGACCGCTGCGGCTGGCGTCGTGTTGCTGCGCACCAACCTGAACTCGGCTTATCTCGTTGTCGCAGGCGGCCTGTTTGGTGTCGCCTATCACGCGCTGCTCGCCTAACTGTTGCCATGCCAACAATGATCTTCCCCAACCTCCCCGTCGCCGACCTCGCCCGCGCCGAGCGCCTTGTAGAAGGCGCTCGGCTATGAGCAGAACATGCAGTTATCCGACGAGAACGCCTCCTCCATCGTCATCAGCGACGAGATCGTCGTGATGCTCCTCACCCGCGAATACTTCTCGACCTTCATCAGCAAGTCGATTGCCGACGCCAAGACGCAGACCGAGGTGCTCCTCGCCCTCTCCGCCGATAGCCACGAAACCGTCGATGCGCTCGTCGCCAAAGCTTTCGCCGCCGGCGGCACCGAGCCGCGCGAGCCGCAAGACCTCGGCTTCATGTACGGCCGCCCCTTCGAGGACCTCGACGGCCACACCTGGGAAATCTTCTACATGGACCTGAGCGCCGCCCCGCCCCAGCCGTAACCGCAGTCTTCCTCCGTGGTGAGCCCGTCGAACCACAACAGGGACACCTGACGCCCGCCCTCTACCCCACCAGTCGGTGACGCACCACGCCCTCCGCACCCTCCTCGCGCACCGCCTCCCCGCTCCCTGCGAGGATGTCGAGGTGTCCGATCGCCTCGATCATCGCCGCCGCTTGGTGCAGCGGCCCGATGAACCGGAACGCGCGCTCTACTAGCCCCAATGCCGTGTCCGGCTGCTCCGCCAGCAGCGCGCGGTACCGCGCCCTCCGCCGCGCGTGATGCGCCTCGAAGCGATCCACGAGGCGTAACGAGTGCGCCCCCGGCTGTCCGTGCCCCTGTAATACCCGCCGCGATCCCAGCGCCCGCAGCGTTGCCATCGACCGCAGGAACGGCGGCAGTGAAGGCCATCGAGGCCCTACACGCCCGTCCGGCCCCACCGGATAGTGCAGCCCCGACGTGGGCACCTCGTGCGGCAGCAGCGTGTCGCCCGCGTACAGGTCGCGCGGCTCCACGTCCCCTGCCTCGATCACCGCCACGAGATTCCCCGGTGTGTGCCCCGGCACGGCTATCACGCGCAACTCCGCGCCCTCTGCCAGCGGGATGCGCGTGCCGTCCTCAATCGCATGTACGCTCGCCTCAGCGCACGGCTCCCATGCCAGCCCGCGCCGCGGCTGTCCCGCCTCGTACACCGCCAGCACGTCGTCGTTCGCGCCGTGCCGCCGTAGCGTGTCGAGGCGCAACGGCAGCCGCTCCTCGTGGAACGCGCGCCCCGCCACCAGCGCCGGGATATCCGCCGCCCCCGCGAGGATTTGCGCCCCTGCCAGCGCCCACCGCTGCGCCAGCCCCGCATGGTCGATGTGCGCGTGCGTCACCAGCACCGCCCGCACATCGCTCACCGCAAACCCCCGCGACGCCACCCGTCCCTGTACTTCCGCCCACGCCCCCAGCGCATCCGGCCCCGCATCCACCAGCAGCATCCCCCCCGCCGCCAGCGGCAGCGCATAGATGAGGTTCTCCTCGATACGGATCGGGATCGGAGTAGGTGGTGGCATCGATCTAGGCTAGCGCGCTCTCGCGCGGAGTACGATTCGTGTCGGGGAGGGCGTCATGGCTGAACGCGACTACGCAATTGTGACCTTCTGGAGCGATGAAGACGACTGTTGCATCGCAGACATACCGAATTTGCAGTACTTCTCAGCCTTCGGCGATACGCCTGAAGCAGCACTAGCTGAAGTGAGAGTCGCGATGCAAGGCTGGCTCGAAACTGTTCGTGAAGATGGAATGCCGTTGCCTGAACCATTGTTTCGCAAACAGCTCCCGCTTCCCATATCACGACGTTAGGCCGAACAGCATTGTTCCAGCCTGGTTGGCTCAGGCAATCGAATTACTCTTGGTCCGGTTACAGTGACCGCATAGGATGTGGACGTTTTCGACAGAATTATTGTCACCTCGCGACACGGGGATGATGTGATCGAACTGTAGGTTCTCACTTGAACCGCAGTGCACGCATTTGCCTTCGTCTCGTTCCCACACTGCTATTCGGACATCATCCGCTATGCGCTCACGCCTGAGTCTCTCCGCGTCCTCTTCACGCGCCCTGCCCCATCACGAACCCGCGCAGCAGCCCCAGCGCCTCCGTCACCGCCCGGCGCTTCGAGGCGTCCCGCCCCTGGTAGAACGCGCTGTGCGTGTACGCCGTCCGCGTCCCGTCCGTCACCGCAATGTGCATCGTCCCCGGCGGCTGCCCCTCCACCGTCTCGCTCCCCGCGATCCCCGTGAGTCCGAGGCCTACGTCCGCCCCGAGGCGTGCTCGCGCCGCTTGCGCCATCGCCTCTGACGTCTCGCGCGAGATCACGCCGTGCGCTGCGATTACCTCGGCGGGCACGCCCATAAGTATCTTCGTCTCCGTCGCGTAGGTAACGAGGCTCCCCCGCACGTACTCCGCTGATCCATCCACACTCGTCAGCGCGTCCGCGATCGCCCCGCCCGTCGCCGACTCCATCACCGCCACCGTCAGCCCGCGCTCGTTCAGTAGGCGCCCCACTCCGCCCGCCAGCGTGTCGTCGTCGATGCCCCACACGATCGGCCCCAGCAGCCGCCGTGCCTCCGTTTCCACCGGCTCAATCAGCCGCCACGCCTCCTCGCGCGTCCGCGCCTTCGCGCTGACCCGAGCATGTACCCCATCCCCGCGCGCGTAGATGCCAATCGAGGGGTTCGTGCCCGCCAGCAGCGGCGACAGCGTCTCGTCCACCGTCCCTTCGCCCATCCCTAGCGTCTTGAGCGTCCGCGACACCAGCACGGAGTCTGCGCGCCGCTCTAACTCTGGCTCCACCTCCGTCTCCCACATGTAGTACATCTCCGGCGGTACCCCCGGCATCAGCACCATCACCCGGCCGTCGCGCTCCACCCACCACCCCGGCGCGGTCCCCCGAGGATTGACGATCGCCCGCGCCGAAGGGATCAGCATCGCCTGCTTCAGGTTCCGCTCCCCGAACGCCCACCCGCGCCCCTCGAACCACGCCCGCACGATCCGCTCCTGCTCCGCGTCGACCGTCAGCGGCTCGCCCAGCAACGCCGCCACCGTCTCCCGCGTGATGTCGTCCTCTGTCGGCCCCAGCCCCCCCGTGACGATCACCAGATCCGACCGCCCCCACGCCCGCTCGAAGATCTCGTGCATCCGCCCCGGGTTGTCCCCCACCTGCGACACGTACAGCAGGTCGATCCCAAACGCCGGGAGCCGCCCCGCCAGCCACGCCGCGTTGGTATCCGTGATCTCCCCCAACATGATCTCGGTGCCGACCGACAGAATCTCAGCGCGCATGTCGGTGGTGCTCCTCAAACGCGGTGGTGGGCCTCGATGGTAGCGCGCGCAGCCTCGCCCTATCCGTTCTGTTATCCTGCTCCTTCATCGTGGCGCCGAGGGGGATTGGCGGACGTCATGACAGACCTAATCGAGGCGCGACCCCGCGCCGAGGCGGTAGCGGCCATCCGCGACGCCGCCGAGCGTATTCGCGCCAACGTCGCCTCCGTGATCGTCGGCGCAGAACAGCCGATCGACCTGATGCTCACTGCGCTCCTCGCCGGCGGCCACGTGCTGCTCGAAGACGTCCCTGGCACCGGCAAGACCACGCTTGCTCGCGCCTTCGCCCGCTCCATCGGCGCGTCCTTTCGCCGCATCCAGTTCACCCCCGACCTTATGCCCTCCGATATCCTTGGCATCCACTTCTACTCGCAGCGCACCGGCGAGTTCGAGTTCCGCCCCGGCCCGATCCTCGCCAACATCGTCCTCGCCGACGAGGTCAACCGCGCCACCCCCCGCACTCAGTCCGCCCTGCTCGAGGCGATGGAGGAACGCACCGTCACCATCGATGGCGACACCATGCCGCTCCCGCCCCCCTTCCTAGTGCTCGCCACCCAGAACCCCGTCGAACTCGAAGGCACCTTTCCGCTGCCCGAGGCTCAACTCGACCGCTTCCTCATCCGCCTCGCCGTCGGCTACCCCGATGAGGCTGGCGAACTCGCCGTGCTCCGCCGCTTCGAGTCCGGCTCCCCGCTCGACACCCTACAGCCCGTCGTCGACGGCGCCGAACTCGTCGCCCTCTCCGCCGCCCTCCCGGCCGTGCATGTCGAGGACGCCGTCGCGCAGTACATCGTTCGCCTCTGCCGCGCCACCCGCGAGCATTCCGCCTTCGAACTCGGTGCCAGCCCGCGCGCCTCGCTCGCCCTCTTCCGCGCCGCTCGCGCCCTCGCCGCCATGAACGGCCGCGACTACGTCCGCCCCGACGACGTGAAGGGCCTCGCCCAGCCCGTCCTCGCCCACCGCCTCCTGCTCTCTTCCCAGACCCGCCTCCGAGGCCGCACCGCTGGCGACGTCCTCGATGAAATCCTCCACGAAGTCCCCGTCCCAGTCGCCGACGCCTAACCCCATGTCCCCCGCAACCGCCCCACGCCCGCATCCCGAAGCCACACACACGCCCGCCTGCCTCACCTCCGCCGTCTCAAGCCAGCACCCCTCTCCTCCTCTCCCTCGCACCGAAGCCCCCTGATGCGCGACCTCCTCGGCGACGTCTGGCTGCAAGCTTCCATTGGCCTCGTACTTCTTGGCCTCGCCTCCTCCTCCATGCTCCTCGTCGGCCTCGGCGTCCTCGTCTTCGGCGCTGGCGGCCTCGCCCGCATCGGCGCATGGCTCTCCCTTGATCGCGTCCACTACACGCGCACCATGCCCGAGCGCCGCGCCTTCGTCGGCGAGACCATCTTCATGCGCCTCCGTCTTACCAACGCTAAACGTTTCCCCGTTCCCTGGATTGAAATGCGCGACTCGCTCCCCGAGGCCATGCCCGCCGATGTCGCCACTCACCCCTCGGGCCAGCCGGGTCTGGTGCTCATCCAGCGCTCCACAGCCCTCGACGCCCGCGAGCAGATCGAGTGGCCTGTGACCCTCCGCGCGGAGACGCGCGGCTTCTTCCGCGTCGGCCCCGCCCGCCTCCGCTCCGGCGATCTCTTCGGCCTCTTCGATCGTCAAGTCACGGTGCGCGAGGAGTCCAGCATCGTCGTCTACCCGCGCACCTATACGCTCCCTGACCTCGGCCTCACCGCCGCCCGTCCCTTCGGCGAGCAGCCCGGCGGCCACCATATCTACGAGGATCCGGTGCGCGTGATCGGCGTCCGCGACTACGTCCCCGGCGACCCCCTCAAGCGCGTCGACTGGAACGCCACCGCTCGTACTGGTCGCATTCAGTCGAGGCTGTACGAGCCATCGCGCTCCCAGTCTGTCGTCGTCGCTCTGAACATCACCACCATGGAGCACACTTGGCAGGGCTACGACCCGATCGTGCTCGAACGCGGCGTCGTCGTCGCCGCCTCCATCGCCCGCGCGGCCTTCGAGGAGCACAGCGCCATCGGCCTCGTAGCCAACGGCTCCTTTCCGGACGCCGATCGCCCCATCCGCATCGGCTCCGGCCGCCGCCCCGACCAACTCGTCCGCGTGCTCGAGGCGCTCGCCATGATCGCCCCCTTCACCACAGCCAGCCTCTCCGATGAACTCGAGCGCCCCGGCCACGCCCTCCCTGCCGGTGCGACGGTTGTCGTGGTCGCCGCGCTGATGTCGGAGGGTCTGGCTGCATCGCTGTGGCGGCTGCGCAGCCAGGGCCATGCCGTCCACATCGTGAAGACCTCGCCATGGGAGTGGGGCGACGATGCCGCCGGTCTCCCCGTCACCGAGATTGAGCCTGCCATGCTCATCCTTGAGGCTGCCGAGGCTCGCGCCCGCACAGACGGCGACTCGCTCTTCGCGCGGACGGTGCGTATCACATGAGTCTCCGCGTTACCCATGCCGCCGTCGCCATCTCCGTCCTCACCGAGGCTTTTGCCTGGTGGATCGCTCTCCGCGCGCTCGGCAGTGCTTGGGCACGCGACGGCTTCAGCGTCCTTGCCGAGAAACTCGGCCGCGCCGGTACCCTCGGCGACGAGGCGCGCGTGAACAACGCGATCGCCATCGCGCGCGACGCCTCGCTACACGCGACCGGCGGGCCCTCGTTCCTGATCGTCGTCGCGACTGCTGCCGTAGCCTTCGTCTGTATGCGCTGGGCGGTACAACAGCGCCTCCCGCTCCCGCTCATGGCCGCGCTGGTGACCGCACTATCCCTGCTCGCCTTCCATGTGTTCTTGCATGTCGCCGTTGCTGGCGACTGGCGCATCTGGGAGTCGAGTGCCGTGATCCGCATGATCGGCCCCGGCACCGCCGTCTTTGGTGAGCGGCTGGAAGTCGCCACGTTCCTCGCGAACCCCGATCCGAACCGTGTTATTCGGGAATCGATCACAGTGACCGTCGTGGGCGTCATGGCCGTCTGGCTCCGCTTTCTCATCGGCGGGCGCATGGCCTTCTCGCACGAGCGAGTCCTGTCGTCGTTCGGCCTCTGGTTCGGCATCCTCCTCGTCGTCGCCTTCCTCACCAACCTCACGAAGGGCGTCAATGTCCTCGGCTTCATCCTTGTCTACTTCGTGCTCGGCGCGCTTTCACTCGCGGTCGCTCATGCCACCCGCGCGCAACTGGAGGAGACCTCGTTCCGCCGCACCGCCCCGTGGCTCACTTCGCTTGCCGTGACGCTTGGCGCTGTCGCGGGACTTGGTCTGCTCTTCGGCCTGCTCACCTTCATCGACGCAGGTTTCCTCTTCGAGCCTGTCGTCGATGGCGTCGTCTGGATCGTGAGTCGCCTCGCGTTCCTGATCCTCTACCCCTTCGCTGTCGTGATGACATGGATCTTCGAGGCGATCTTTCAGGGACGCACCATCGATCTCGATACCCTGACACGCACCCTCGGCCAGATGGAGCCACCCGAGAGCCAAGGTCTCAGCCAGCTCGTCCCCAACTGGGTCAGTACTTCCTTCCGTATGTTGGCGCTGCTCATCGCTACCTGGCTGCTCTACCGCCTCGCCTCCGCCATTCTTGGCGCCCGCCGCCGCAGCATGGCGTCCGAGGACTACGTGGAGCTTCGCTCTGTCGCCCCCACTGCCGACGCCCCCAACATCTTCGGCGGCCTCTTCCGGCGCCGCGGCAACGATGCCAACGCGACCGCCTGGCTCCGTCGGCACGCCATCTACGCGCTGTTTGGCCGCGTCGTGCAGGACGCCCACGCGCGAGGCCTCCAGCGCGCCGTCAGTGACACGCCTATTGAGTTTGGTGGCGTGGCCGCCTCGCGTCTCGCTGCCCCGCCCTTCGAGCCGATCGCTCGCGCCTTTGACCAGTCTCGCTACGGTCGTCACTACCCCGAGGCCGCCGAGGTCGAGGCGCTGGAACGCGACCTTGCTGCCTGGGAACGCGAGCATCCCACGAACGGTGAACGCCATCCGTCCTGATCTCGTCGTTCGCGGTTTGCCGCTCGTGTCCCCCGGCTCTACGCTGAAAATCAGCCTGATCGGGCACAAGAGGGCACGATGCAGACGACGGTGGGTATCTTCGACTCCGGTGTGGGCGGCCTGACCGTCGCCGCCGCCGTCCATCGCCTGCTCCCTGCGCTCCCCATCCGCTACATTGCTGACACCGCATTCTTCCCCTACGGCGAGCGTCCGGCCGAGGATGTCGAGGCACGCTCTCACGCCCTCACGCGGCGCCTCATCGATGAGGGCTGCGCCCTCGTCGTTGTCGCCTGTAATACCGCCTCCAGCGCCGCGCTCGAACTTCTCCGCTCGCAGTTCACTGTTCCTATCGTCGGCATGGAGCCGCCGCTCAAGCCCGCCGCCGAGCGCACTCGCAGCGGCCGTGTCGCCGTCCTCGTCACCCCTGGTACCGCCCGCGGCGAGCGCCTCGCCCGCCTCCGCGAGAACTACGCCGGTGACGCCGAGGTCGCCGTCATCCCCATGCCCGGACTCGCCGACCTCGTTGAGGCTGGCGAGGTTTCCGGCGCGCGCATCGATGCTGCGCTCCGCGAGGCGATCGCCTCACTTGCCACCGCTGGTGCGCCACCCGTCGACGAGATCGCCCTCGGCTGCACGCACTACGGCTTCCTTCGCCCCGCCCTCGAAGCGCTGCTCGGCCCCGGCGTCGAGGTGCTCGATGCCGCTGATGCCGTTGCGCGCCGCGTCCGACACCAACTCGAAACGTTCGGCCACGCCGTCCCTGCTGGTGCGTCCGCTGTCGTCCACGCCGCCGCGACCGGTGATGCTTCGGCGTTCGCCGTGACCATCGAGCGCCTCCGTGCAGCCGGCGCAGCTCTCCCCCCTATCGAGTTCGCTCAGCCCATGTTGCAGGAGGCCTCCGCATGACTACGCCCGCATCGCACTCGTCCGCCCCCGGCCTCGCCCCCTCGGGCTTCCGCGCGAAGTTCGCATCTGCCTCTGCGCGCAATCAATCGCTCGTCTGCGTCGGCCTTGACCCCGATCCCGCACGCACCCCGCGCGGTATGAAGACCACGGATTTCCTTCGCACGGTGATCGAGGCGACCGCTGATCTCGTCTGCTGCTACAAGCCCAACGCCGCCTTCTTCGAACACGATGGCGCGGCTGGCTGGGAAACTCTTCGCGAGGTGATCGCGATGGTGCCTGATGGCATCCCCGTGCTCCTCGACGCCAAGCGCGGCGATGTTGGCAACACCGCCGGCTTTTACGCGACGGCGGTCTTCGAGACGCTCGGCGCGGATGCGGTCACCGCCAATCCCTACCTCGGCGGCGATGGCTTGGAGCCGTTCCTCGCCTATGAGGATCAGCACGTATTCCTGCTCTGCCGCACTTCCAACCCCGGCGCGCGCGATATGCAGGACATCGTCACCGATGACGGTCGCCCGCTCTACGAACGCGTCGCGCTGCTCGCGCAGTTATGGAACACCCGAGGAAACATCGGCCTCGTCGTCGGCGCGACCTACCCCGAGGAAGCCGCGCGCATCCGTGCCGTCGCTCCGGACATGCTCTTCCTGATGCCCGGTGTCGGCGCGCAGGAAGGCGACCTCCAAGCCGCCGTCCGCGCCAGTATCGACGCTGATGGCGGCGGCATCCTCGTCAACGCCTCCCGCAGCGTAATCTACGCTGGCACTCCCGAGGACATGCGTGCTGAAACAGTCCGGCTGCTGCGCGCCATCAACGCCGCCCGCGGTGCCTAGCAAGTCCTCGTAATGGTGATGGATCTCCGCGTCGGCGATGTCCTTCGCCTCCACCGCAAACACCCTTGCGGCGGATTCGACTGGCAAGTCGTCCGCGTCGGCGCCGACATCGGCATCGTCTGCCGCACATGCAGCCATCGCGTCCTCCTCGACCGGCCAACCTTGCGTCGCCGCCTGCAATCTGTCGTCGAGCGCGGTGCACCCATTGACCCCGAGATCGAACGCGCGCTGTTCGGTGAGCCGCCTGACGCCGAGTAACGCGGTTGCGTCAACCGCGCCGTTCATTGACTGCCTTCGGAAGCCGCTCCTACACTCGAACCCGTGATTGAACTAACGATCGAGAGCATCCGCGTAAGCCTGCGCAACTATCAGCGAGTCTTGATCCTGCGCCAGAAGGACGCCGATCGGTACCTTCCCATCTGGATCGGCCCCTCCGAGGCGGACGCGATCGCGATGCGACTACAGGAGGTCTCCGTCGCCCGGCCCCTCACGCACGACTTGATCACCAATCTCGTCGACCAACTCGGCGGCGTTGTCCGCTCTGTGATAGTCAACGATCTGGCCAATGACACCTTTTTCGCCCGCATCCATGTGGAACACAACGGCCAGGTGCTCGAAGTCGATTCGCGTCCTTCCGATGCCATCGCCATCGCCGTCCGCGCGCGCGTACCTATTTACGTTGACGAGAGCGTTTTTAGCCGCGCTGGTGTGCTGTTAAACGCCGAAGGCCAGCCGCTGGAGACTGCTGAAGGCCGCACTGGCGGCGTCACCCCTGAGGAACGCGAGCGCCTCTCCGCCTTCAGTGACTTCATCGACCAACTCGATCTTGATGACTTGGATACGCCGCGCGCTCCCTGAATACGATGTGCGGGTGAGATTCGTGCGTTCGCTCACAAACAGGTTGATCGCGCGATCCGCCCATGTTAGATTCGCCGCGGCATCGACCCCGGAGGAAGGGACGGTGGCCTGATCTGGAGCTCGCCGGCGTTCGCTCTGGTCGGGATCGGGTCATATCTCGCGTTTTGCATCGTGGGCGGTGCCTACTTGGGCCTCAGGCTCGACGGGCACTACGGTACCACTCCGGTGTTGACGCTGGTCTTCCTCGTACTCGGGCTATTGGTCGGATTCGTCGGTGCATATCGGCAACTGCAAGCGGTGCTGGCGCTCATCGAAGAGCGGCGGCGGGGGCGGGACCGGACTGAATGAAGTTTCTGATAGCGTTCGGCGTCATCGCCCTGATGGTGGGGGGCTTCCTCTTCGTCAAGGGCCCGTCGCCTGCGATCATCATCGCCCCTGAGCACATCTTTGACATCGGCCCGTTGGTCGTAACCAACACCATGTTTACCTCATGGTGCGTGGTAGCCATCCTGTGCACCGTCGCCGTCATCGCCGGCAGCAGCATGTCAGTGGTGCCGCACGGCTTCTCTGGTGCCGTTGAGGCAGTCGTAAGTGGCTTCTACGGTATCATCGTCGGTGTCGCAGGCGAAGCGAACGGCCGCCGCTTCTTCTGGGTCATCGCTACGATTTTCTTCTACGTCCTCGCTTCCAACTACTTCGGTTTGCTCCCCATGAACAATGTCTTCGGGCGTGTCGAGGTGGGTCACGGCGATAAGCAGGTCATCTTCAAAGAGGCCACCATCGCCGGCATGAAGGTCGCCTACATCCCCATCAATCCCGAAGAGTGCGAGGGCGCAGCCTGCCCCTCCTACCGCGCTCCCGTCGATGGGCGCGGCGCTGCTCCGGCCAAGGCTGGCGAGACCACGATGGCCGCCGCCAAGCCCGCTGAGCACGCTGAACCCATCCAGTATTCCGGCCTGATTTCGCCCGCCTTCCGCTCCGTGAACACCGATGTGAACGCCCCGCTGGCGATCGCTATCTTCTCCTTCATCTTCGTCGAGTACTGGGGCCTTACGGCCTTGGGTCCTTCCTATCTGAAGAAGTTTTTCAACTTCGGGGCCCTGATGCGAGGCAAGCCTATGGGCATCATCGATGTCTTTGTTGGCCTGCTGGAGTTCGTATCGGAACTCTCGCGTATGGTCTCATTCACCTTCCGTCTGTTCGGCAACATCTTCGCTGGTGAAGTGTTGCTGATGATGATGTCGTTCTTGGTACCGTTCGTGCTGGTCGACATCTTCTTTGGGCTCGAACTGTTCGTCGGGCTCGTCCAGGCCTTCGTGTTCGCGATGCTCACGCTCGTGTTCGCGCAGACGGCCGTCTCTCACCACGGTGGAGACGACCACGGCGAGGCGCACGGCGAGGGACATCACTGATCAATCACAGTGTGAGAGGCCGCGCGACCTCGTCGTGCGGGCGAGGTAAGAGAGGACACACGGATATGGCAGGCAAGATCGCCCGTCGCGGCTGGATGGCCGCAATGCTCGCAGGCGCGTTCTTCTTGGCGACCACAGGGGTCGCCGGTGCGGAGGAAGCAGTGGCGGACAATGAGTTCACCACCATCGCCGCCAAGTACATGGCGGCGGCCATTGCTATGGGCCTCGGGGCCATCGGTCCTGGCATCGGCATCGGTATGCTGGGCGGCAAGGCGATGGAGGCTCTGGGCCGCAACCCGGAAGCCGCTGGCGCAATCCAGACCAACATGATTCTTGCCATCGCGTTCGCAGAGGCCATCGGGATCTACGCCTTGGTCGTCGCGATCCTGATCGGCTTCGTTTTCTAGCCGAACGGCCGATAACGTACGGCGTCCGCCCATCTGGGCGGGCGTCATGCGAGGAGCGCACGTCATGACGCTGAAACCGTTCGTCCGATCCGCTGCGGCGCTCGTGCTCGGCCTTGTGCTGTCCGCGGCCCCGTCGGTGGCGTCGGCTGCCGAGGAGTCCGGAGGCATCGCCTCACTGGGCTTCAACGTGCCCGGCCTCATTGCGCAGTTGGTGAACTTCACCATCTTGCTCGTCGTGCTGCGCCTCGCGCTCTACAAGCCCCTGTTGAAGGTGCTCGATGAGCGCAAGCGCCGCATTCAGGAAGGCGTCGACCGCGCCGCGGAGGCTGCTTCGGCTGCCAGCGCGAGTGAGGCCGAATCGCGCCGTATCCTCGACGAAGCGCGAGCCGAAGGCCAGCAGGCCATTGGCCGCGCCCAGGATGCCGCCGCCCGGCTCCGCGAGGAACTCGAGGCCCGCGCCCGCGCGGATGCCGAGGGCATCGTGGACCGAGCCCGTGCGGAAGTAGCGTTGGAGCGCGACCAGGCCATCGAGGCGCTTCGCCGCGAGTTCGCCGGCCTCGCTGTCAGCGCCGCAGAGAAGGTGATCGAGCAGTCGCTCGACCGCCAGGCGCACCAGCGCCTCATCGACCAGGTGCTGGCCGACGGCCAGCTCGGGCAGCGCGGGTAACCGCGGATGCCGCAGTCGATCGCCCGCGATGTTGCCGGTCGTCGCTATGCGCTGGCTATCATCGATCTCGCGCGCGTGGACAACTCGTTCACGCAATGGAGCACGGCTATCGACGGCCTGGAGTCGCTCACACAGCAGAGTTCCTTCGTGAACGCGCTGCAGGGCGACGGCATGACCGACGAGAAGTTTCAGGCGATCGTCCGGCAGGTCGTTCCGGCCATCCGCTCCGTCGAGATAAACCTGCTCCGGCTGCTCCGGCAGAAGGCGCGGCTCTCGCTCGGCCCGTCGATCGCTTCGTACTTCCGCGAACTGTGGGATGAGGAGCGGGGACTGGAGCGCGCTGTGGTGCGCACCGCCGTACCGCTCGATGATGCCGCCCGCCAGGCGCTCGCCGCGCAACTCGCGCGCGCTAGCGGCAACCAGGTTGAACTCGAAGCTGAGGTCGATCCATCGCTCCTCGGTGGCGCGGTCATCCGCATCGGCGATCGCCTGATCGATGGATCCACGCGTACTCGTCTGCGCTCGCTTCGCGAGCGCCTGACGCAGGGCGCTGTCTAGTCCGGGAAACACGCATCACGCGCGAAGGCGCGCGAGGAGGTCCGAGATGCCAGTACGTGCAGAAGAAATTGCCTCGATCCTGCGTCAGCAGATCGAGCAGTTCGACACCTCAGTCGCTTCCGCCAGCGTCGGTACAGTTATCGAGGCTTCCGACGGTATCGCGCGCATCCACGGCCTCGGCCAATGCATGGCCTCCGAACTCGTGGACTTTGGCGGCGGCACCCTCGGCCTCGCGCTGAACCTCGAAGAAGAGACCGTCGGCGCGATCATCCTCGGCGACTACCGCCAGATTAAAGAAGGTGCCGAGGTTCGTACGACCGGTCTTGTCGCCTCCGTACCCGTCGGCGAGGCGCTCATCGGCCGTGTCGTCAACGCCCTCGGTGAGCCCATCGACGACGTGCTCCGCCCGGTCGCCACGACCCAGCGTCGCCCCGTCGAGAAGATCGCTCCCGACGTGGTCTCTCGCGTCTCCGTAAACCAGCCCGTGCAGACCGGCATCAAGGCCATTGACTCGATGGTGCCGATCGGTCGCGGCCAGCGCGAACTCATCATCGGCGACCGCTCTACTGGTAAGACCGCCATCGTGCTCGATACGATCATTAACCAGAAGGGCGGCGACCTGATCTGCATCTACGTCGCTATTGGCCAGAAAGAGGCCAAGGTCGCGCAGATCGTCGGTACCTTGGAGCAGCACGGCGCGATGGGGCACACCATCGTCGTCTCCGCCTCGGCCTCCGAGTCCGCCGCCCTCCAGTACCTCGCCCCCTATGCTGGCGCTGCCATGGCCGAGTACTTTATGGAGCAGGGCAAAGATGTCCTGATCGCCTACGATGACCTCACCAAGCACGCTTGGGCTTACCGCCAAATCTCGCTCCTCCTTCGCCGCCCCCCCGGTCGCGAGGCGTACCCCGGCGATGTCTTTTACCTGCACTCTCGCCTGCTGGAGCGCTCCGCCCGTGTCGACGAGGCGCACGGTGGCGCGTCTATCACCGCACTCCCGATCATCGAGACGCAGGCCGGCGACGTGTCGGCCTACATCCCCACGAACGTCATATCGATCACAGACGGCCAGATCTTCTTGGAGACAGACCTGTTCAACGCTGGCCAGCGGCCCGCAGTGAACCCCGGTATCTCCGTATCGCGCGTGGGCGGTTCCGCCCAGACACGTGCGATGCGTTCCGTCGCCGGTACGCTTCGCCTCGACCTCTCGCAGTTCCGCGAGTTGCAGGCCTTCGCGCAGTTCGGCACGGACGACCTCGACCCGTCTACGCGACAGCAGCTGTTCCGCGGCCAGCGCCTCACCGAACTGCTAAAGCAGCCGCAATACAGCCCGCTCTCGCTCGCGCAGCAGGTCGCCATCCTCTACGCCGGTGCCCGCGGCTTCCTCGATGATGTACCGGTCGAGAAAGTCGCCGACTTCGAGCGTGCGTTCCACGAGTACATGCGCGCCAACGCGGCTGGCGTCATGGAAACGCTCGCCACCGGCGCACGTATCGAGGCCGATGGCGAGGCCGCCCTCAACAAGGCGATCACCGAATTCAAGGCCACCGTCGCCTTCTAGGCGCGGCGACAACCGAAGCAGGCGGAGGACATAGATGCCCGGAGCCGGCGCAGTACGCGCAATCCGTGACCGCATCAAGTCCGTGCAGAGCACGGCCAAGGTCACGAATGCTATGCAACTCGTCGCCGCATCCAAGATGCGGCGTGCGCAGAGCCGTGCCCTCGCGTCGCGGCCCTACGCTGACCGCATGCGTGCCGTGCTCGCCCAGCTCTCCGGCTATGCCGAAGGCGCTGACCCGTCTGAACTCCACCCGCTGCTCCAACAGCGCCCGGTGAAGCATTTCGCCTTCATCCACATCACCGCTGACCGCGGCCTCGCTGGCGGTCTCAACGCCAACATGAACCGAGCCGGTGCGGCGCTCGCCCTTGAGCACCAGCCGCACGTCGAACGTGTCTCTGTCGTCACCGTTGGCCGTAAGGGCCGCGATTTCTTCCGGCGCGCCGGCTTCCCCAGCCTCGCTGAGTTCACCGCGATAGGTGACTACCCAGGCATGGCTCAGGTGCTCCCGATCGCCCGCATCGTCATGGACGACTACATGGCCGGGAACATAGACCAGGTATTCATCGGCTACCAGCGCTTCGTCAGCACCGCTGTGCAGCGCCCGACGCTCCGCCAGATTCTGCCGGTCACCGCCCCCGAAGGCGCTGAGGTATCCATGGTGGACTTCCTCTTCGAGCCGTCTCCGCAGCAACTGCTTGAAACCCTGCTCCCCCGTTACGTGGAGATGCAGATTTACGAGGCGATCTTGGACGCTGCCGCATCGGAACAGTCCGCGCGTATGGTCGCCATGCAGTCGGCTACTGACGCCGCGCAGGATATGGTGTCCAACCTCACGCTCATATACAACAAGGCTCGCCAGGAACTCATCACCGGCGAACTCCTCGATATCGTGGGCGGTACTGCCGCCTTGGAAGGTTAGGAGACGCACATGGCAACCGGAGTCGTACGCCAGGTCATCAGCACGGTCGTTGACGTGGAGTTCCCGTCCGGCGACCTGCCCGAGATCTACAACGCCGTCAACATCGACATGGACGGCGGCAAGCTCCTTGTCACCGAGGTCGAACAGCACCTCGGCAACAACTGGGTTCGCTGCCTCGCCCTCGACTCCACCGACGGCCTCCGCCGCGGTGCGATCGCGACCGACACTGGCGCACCTATCTCCGTGCCCGTTGGCCCCAAGACCCTCGGTCGCATCTTCAACGTCCTCGGCGTCCCGCTCGACCCGGGCGAATCCGTCGAGGGTGTCGAGCGTTGGCCGATCCACCGCTCCGCCCCTGCGTACGCCGACCAGGAAACTGCTGCCGCCATGCTCGAGACTGGCGTGAAGGTTGTTGACCTCATCGCTCCCCTCGCCCGCGGTGGGAAGGTCGGCCTCTTCGGCGGCGCAGGCACCGGCAAGACGGTCATCAACACCGAACTGATTCGTAACCTCGCCACCGAGCACGGCGGTCTCTCCGTCTTCGCTGGCGTCGGCGAGCGCTCCCGCGAGGGCAATGACCTCTGGCACGAGATGCGCGAGTCCGGCGTGCTCGACAAGACCGCCCTCGTCTTCGGCCAGATGAACGAGCCTCCCGGCGTCCGCCTTCGTATCGCCCTCACCGGTCTCACCATGGCCGAATACTTCCGCGACACCGAAGGCCGCGACGTCCTCCTCTTCGTGGACAACATCTATCGCTATACCCTCGCCGGCATGGAAGTCTCCGCACTCCTCGGCCGTCTCCCCAGCGCTGTCGGCTACCAGCCGACACTGGGCACGGAGATTGGTGAACTCGAGGAGCGCATTACCTCCACCCACAAGGGCTCCATCACCTCGTTCCAGGCCATCTACGTGCCTGCCGACGACTACACCGACCCCGGCGTCGCCACCACCTTCGGCCACCTCGACGCGACCGTTGCCCTCGACCGTGGCCTTGTGGAGCAAGGCCTCTACCCCGCCGTGAACCCGCTTCAGTCCAACAGCCGCATCCTCGACCCGCTGGTCGTCGGCGCGGAGCACTATGACACCGCCAACGGTGTCGTCCGAACGCTCCAGCGCTACAAGGATCTGCAAGACATCATCGCCATCCTCGGCATCGAGGAACTCTCCGATGAGGACAAGGCCATCGTCGGCCGCGCCCGCCGCATCCAGCGCTTCCTTACACAGCCATTCTTCGTTGCCGAGCAGTTCACCGGCACCCCCGGTCGCTACGTCTCAGTCGCCGAGACCGTCCGCGGCTTCAAGGAAATCCTCGAGGGTCGCCACGACTCGCTCCCAGAGCAGGCCTTCTACATGGTCGGCGCCATCGACGAAGCAGTCGAGAAGGCCCGCGCCATGACCCAGGCTGGGAACTAGCCCCCATGCCACTCGCGTTGAGCATCGTAACCGCCGAGCGCACCATCCTCAGTCGTGAGGATGTGCAGCGGCTCGTCGTGCCCGCCAGCGAGGGACAGATCACCGTGCTCCCCAGCCACGCCCCGCTCATGACCAGCCTCGGCTACGGCGCGCTCACGGCCTACTGTCCCGGCGAGATCATCGTCATGGCCGTCTTCGGCGGCTTCCTGCAGGTCGCCCACGATCAAGTCATCATCCTTGCCGATGCCGCGGAGCGACCCGACCAGATCGACGAGCAGCGCGCGGAGGCTGCCCGCGACCGCGCCGTCCGCCGCATCGCCGGCGAACTCGTTGGCGGCGAGCAACAACTCGACCTCGCTCGCGCGCGTCTTGCGCTCGCGCGTGCCACGACCCGCCTGCGCATTGCCCGCGCCCGCCGCGGCGCTCCCGTCTCGGCGTAGTCCAAGAGCGCTAGTCCACGTTTTCCCTACCTTCCCGGGTGTACGTTGCCCAGCATCAACGCGTCCGGCGCACCGTCGCCGGGCACGAGTGACGCGCACGCGTCTGCACGCTTGCCTTCGCTGATCGCTCGCCGGAGGTGAATCGTGGCAGCCTATGTGTCTTGTGGACGAGAAGCGAGTGGTGCTGCCTTCTGCCCGCACTGTGCGCAGTGCGATCTGGCGGCACGGCTGCGACGGTGGCTGCAGGCCTGTCTACCAACATCGTGGGCGTGCTCTGCTACTTCTTC
Organism: Thermoflexus hugenholtzii JAD2; assembly: GCA_945903275.1. GTDB lineage: Bacteria > Chloroflexota > Dehalococcoidia > UBA2979 > UBA2979 > RH-chloro-G1. The sequence continues at coordinate 74,444 of CAMDNW010000004.1, read as the reverse complement.
ATGGTCATCGGGGGCGCCGCCTTCCTGCTGATCCCCTCCGTACAACCAGAACAAGGAAGTGCGCTTTCACGCCTTCCAGTCCATCTTTCTCACCATCGCTTGGGTCGTCACCTCGATCGCACTCGGCATCGTTGCCTCGTTCGGCCCGCTCTACATGCTCTATCCGTTGGTCAACCTCGCCGCGCTCATCCTCTGGGTCTACCTCCTGCTCCGCACCTACCAGGGCCAGCGCGTCGTCCTTCCCATCATCGGCCCCCTCGCTGAGCAACAGGCATAGCGCGACCCGGGGCTTACGCACTCCGAGGAGTACGAAGTAAGGGGGTAGGTAGTGCGCAGCCACTTACCCCGCATCCACCCCCAGCAACTGCGCCGCCCCGTTCACAGGCGGCCCTACATGCACCACCCCCACCGAGGCGCCCCGGATCTGCCGCCCGCCCGCCTGTCCCCGCAATTGCAACACTGCCTCGTATATGTGATCGATGCCGTGAGAGCGCCCGGCCCCTACGTTCCCGCCCCACGGATTGATTGGCAGCACCCCGCCAACCCCGATCTGTTCTGGGTTGCAGAACTCTAGCGCCTCCCCCGGCTTGCAGAACCCGAACGTCTCGATTAAGTGTGGTACCAGCACCAGCGGTGCGTCATACAGGTTCGCGAAGTCCACCTCCAATGGACCGATCCCTGCCGACTGCCACAGCCGATTTGCCAGTGCCGTGTCCGCCGCCTGCGCATCCTCCAGCGCATACATCGAGGCGCGCCGCCCACGCGCTCTCGGCCCACCCGCGATCCCGCGCACGTACACCGGATGTTGCCGCAAGTCGCGTGCCAGTTCCGCCGTCGTCACGACGAATGCCCCCGCCACCTGCATCGGCAGATCACAGTCGTAGATGTTGATCGGCTCCGCGATCCATCGCCCTGCGAGGTACTGCTCGCGCGTCAGCTCTTCTGGCGCGTGCTGCGCGAAGTACCCGTAATCGCACAGCAGTCCGTTCGCGTGCTCAATCAGCGCTAGGTCTGCGAGGTCGGCATGTGTCTTCCCGTACGTCCATAGGTACCGCGTGAAGAACGTCGCCATTGTCGAGACGAACCCCGAGTGTCCATACGCCGTCGTGAACTGCCCCGTACCGCTTGCCTCTGCCGCCGCGTTCGCGCCGTAGTGTCCGTATCGCCCCGCGAAGTTGTTCAGCGGCCGCAGCACGACCACGGCCTTGCATCGTCCCGACACCACCAGTTCGATCGCGTGGTTCAGCACTGAGCCGATCATCCCCGCTGTATTGTCCGCGACCTGCAACGCACTCAGCCCAAGGTTCCGCGCCAGCCACTCCGCCGTGACCTTGGAGATGCCGTCCTCCGCGTCACCCGGCGTCTGCTGGAACGCCGCCTTCACCGCCGCCAGCACGGGTCGAGGCCCCCAGTACCCGCTCAACGGCCCCGGCGCGGAGACCACCCCGTCGACCTCGTCCGCCTCCAGTCCGCAGTCGTCGAGCGCCGCCTGCACCGCGTCCATCGCCATCGCGCCGAGGCTCGTCTCCGCCCGCTCGTCCCACCGCCGGTATGTCGGTGAATGTCCGATGCCCGCGATTGCGACCTTCCCGCTCCCCTCCCACATCACGACACCACCCGGAACTGCGGCACGAATCGCCCCGCACCTACCTCTTCAAACTCCACCGCAACTCGCGCCCCAATGTGTACGGACTGCTCGCCGTCCTTGCCGAACGCCACATCCCCCGCGCTGGTCCCCGGCAGATTCGTGAGGAACACCGCATACGGCGACTCGTTCGCCAGCACCGTCGCCACGATGTACGGCTGGTGCTGCTGCATCACTACCACCCGGCTGTCGTGCTCCACATGCACGCTGTAGATCGTCCCCGCCCCCGACAGCTCCCGGAACTCCAGCGGCGTCGCCCCGCACTCTGCGCACGCCCGCTCCGGCGGATGCTGCCACTCGCTGCACGCCACACAAAACTGTGCCACCAGCCGCCGCTCGTTCGCCGCCTCCCAGAATGGCTTCGACACGTCATCCGGGATCGGGATCGGTCGTTCCATACTGCCGGCCTCATCGTGGTGGAGTTCGTAAACGCCTCGGATCTCGGTCTATTCTGCGCGCACGTTCAATCCGGTGTCAGCACTCATCGTGCCCCAATTCCCGCGCTCCGCTATCCTGCCCCCATGACTGCCACACCCGCCGACCGCCTCATCATCCGAGGTGGCACCGCCCTCAACGGACGTATCACCGTCTCCGGCAGCAAGAATGCCGCCCAGTACGCCGTCGTCGCCGGCCTCCTCACCGCCGAACCCGTCACCCTCCGCAACGTCCCCGATATCATCGACATCGGCGCCCTCGCCGCCGTCCTCCGCGATCTCGGTGCCACCGTCGGCGTTGACCCCGACGGCGGCACCGTCCGCATCGAAGCCCGCACGCTCAACAAGTCCATCGCCGACGCCGACGAAGTCGGCGCGCTCCGTGGCTCTTTCCTCGTCATGGGCCCCCTCCTCGGTCGTACCGGCGAGGGTGGCTGTCCACCCCCCGGCGGCGATGTCATCGGCGTCCGTCCGCTCGATGTCCACTTCGCAGGCTTCCGCGCCCTCGGCGCCACCGTCACCCGCGAAGGCCCTTCCTATGTCGCCCGCGCCTCCCGCCTCAAGGGCGCGCGTATCTTCTTCGACTACCCCAGCGTCCTCGGTACCGTGAACGTGCTTTTCGCCGCCGTCCTCGCCGAAGGTCACACCACCATCGTCAACGCCGCCGCCGAACCCGAAGTCGAGATGGCCTGTGACATGCTCAACGCGATGGGCGCGCGTGTTACCGATGGCGGTAACAACACCATCCACGTCGAAGGTGTCACATCGCTGCACGGCTGTGACTTCACCGTCATCCCCGACCGTATCGAGGCCGGTACCTACCTCCTCGCCTGCGTCGCCACCGGCGGCGATGTCGAGGTCGTTGGTGCCGTCCCCGAGCACCTTGACAGTCTCGTCGCCAAACTTCGCGAAGCGGGTGTCCGTGTCGACCCCACAGAGGGCGGTCTTCGCGTCCGCCGCAACGGCCCCATGCAGGCCATTCAGGTGCAAGCCGTCCCCTACCCCGGCTTCGCCACCGACCTGCACGCCCCCATGGCCGCCGCCCTCACCCAGGCCACCGGCGTCTCTATCATCCACGAGCGCGTCTATGACAACCGCATGAACTACGTTGGCGAACTCCGCCAGATGGGTGCGCGCATGACTACCGGCGGTCAGACCGTGATCATCGAAGGCCCCATCAACCTTGTCGGCACCACCGTCCGCGCGCACGATGTCCGCGCGGGTGCTGCGTGTGTCATTGCCGCCCTCTGCGCCGATGGTGAAACCGTCATCCGCGATCTCCAGCACATCGATCGCGGCTACGCCGACCTAGACGCCCGCCTCCGTGCCCTCGGCGCGGATGTGTCGAGGCGCTAGATATTCCCGCCGTGATCGTTCCGGTTCCCGTTCATCCTGAGCTGGTCGAAGGATGCCGCCTTTGGCGGCGCGGGAACTGAAACCATTTGGTACGGCCCTCACGCTAGACTTACCGTAATGCTGACCCGCGCCTTCCCCTTCGCTGCTCCCTCCCCCGTGCCGATGGCGGGACGCTTACACTGAGTGATGGGTAAGCGTTCTCTCGCCCCCGCCCCCTTAACCCGCTACATTGCCGCCACCTCCGCCACGAGGCACAGTTATCCACACACCCATCGAGGCTCCCACGTAGCCTCCGAGGCACACCGCCTATGTTCGGCAAGCGGCTCGGCATCGACCTCGGCACCGCCAATGTGCTCGTCTACGAGCTCGGCAAAGGCATCGTGCTTGAAGAGCCTGCCGTCGTTGCCCTCAACGAGCGCGACAACACCGTCGTCGCTGTCGGTGCCGAGGCGCACGGGATGCTCGGCCGCCACCCTGGCTCTATCCAGGTCATCCGCCCCATGCGCGACGGCGTCATCGCCGACTACCTCATCACCGAGGCGCTCCTGCGCTACCTCATCAACCGAGTCATGGGTAAAGTGAAACTCGTCCGCCCGGAGGTGATGATCTCCGTCCCCGTCGGCGTCACCGGTGTCGAACAGCGCGCCGTTCGCGATGCCGCCGAGGCCGCCGGCGCCCGTCGCCCCGCGCACCTCATCCCCGAGCCGCTCGCCGCCGCCATCGGCGCTGAGATACCCGTCGGCTCCCCGCGCGGCCATATGGTGCTCGACATCGGCGGTGGCCGTACCGAGGCTGCTGTGATCTCGATGTTCGGTATCGTCGCCAGTCAGTCTGTACGCGTCGCTGGCGACAAACTCAACGACTCGATCGTCCAGTACATCAAGCGCCGCCATAACCTCATCATCGGCGAACGCACCGCCGAGGAAGTGAAGATCGCTATCGGCTCCGCGCTCCCCACCGAGAAGGACGAGTCCACCGGCGTCCGCGGCCGTGACCAGATCACCGGTCTCCCGCGCACCATCACCGTCCGCTCGTCCGAGATCGTCTCCGCTATGCAGGAGCACATCGCCACCATCGTCGCCACCTGCCGCACCGTACTAGAGCGCACCCCACCCGAACTCGTCTCCGATGTCATCGACCGCGGCATCGTGCTCACCGGTGGCGGCGCGCTGCTCCCCCACATTGACGAGGTGATCGTCCACGAGACCGGCGTCCCCGTGCACATCGCCGACGATCCGCAACTCTGCGTCGCGCGTGGCGCCGGTGCCGCACTCAACTACATCGATATCATCGCTCGCGCCGTACCGACAGAAGAAGAAGCTCTGATCGCTGGCAGCACCGGCGCGCTCCGCTAGGCGAAAGCGCGCTTGCGCCTACGGCTGCCCTGCGCGCCGGTTGAGGTGGTACGTCATCCCCTGCAACGCCAGCACCGGATCGATCTGCCGCACCTCAACATTTGCGGGCACCTGTGCAGCGATCGGCGCGTAGTTCAGGATCGCCGTGACCCCTGCGCACACCAGCACATCGATCACCGCTTGCGCCTCGGTCCCCGGTACCGCCACGATCCCAATGTCCACCGGCCCCACTGTCAGGTCACGCTGGAGGTCTGCGACGCTCCGTACCTCAATGTCGTCTGCCCCGCTACCCACCGCCTCCGGGTTCACGTCGTACGTCCCCACAATGTCGAAGCCCTGCGGCTCGAATCCGCGATACGAGGCGATCGCGCGCCCCAGCCGTCCAACGCCGACTAGCACGACCTTCCACCGTCGCTTTAGCCCTAGGAGCGACCGCAATTCTTCAGTCAGCCGCTGCACCGAGTAGCCCCGGCCCTGCTTCCCAAACCGCCCGAAGTACGAGAGGTCCTTGCGGATCTGCGCCGGGGTCACCCCCAGTGCCAGCCCAAGCTCCTGCGAGGAGACCACCGCGGTGCCGTCCGCCTGCAACCGGCTGAGCAGCCGGTAATACACGGGAAGGCGGTCGATGACGACTTCGGGAATTTCGAGGGGCACGCGCGCGACTTCCCGCCCGGCTAATCTGCTCGGGCAACTTTGCGAAATCTCGCACAATCATACGGCCCAAATGTGTGCATGCAAGACGCTAGCGGCCTCACTGCTAGGATTCCCCTATGTCTGAATCACGGCTCGCCGCCATCTCGATCCCCACCGGCACCCCTGAGTCCATCGCCTGCGTTCTCCGCGACGGCCCTCGTGCCACCAACTTCATCCCGCTCACGGGTGGCACGTTCACGATGGGATCGCTCGCTCGCCCTGACGAGCAGCCAATCCACGAGGCTACCGTCGGCCCGTTCGCAGTCGCCTTCGCCCCCGTCTCGAACGCCGAGTTTGCCCATTTCATCGAGGCCACCGGCCACGAGCCACCCCGCTTCTGGGACGACGAGCGCTTCAATGCCCCCGCCCAGCCCGTCGTTGGCGTCTCGTGGTTTGATGCAAACGACTACTGCGCCTGGCTCTCCGAGCTGCTCGCCCGCCCCTGCCGCCTCCCCACCGAGGCCGAGCGTGAGTTCGCCGCTCGCGGAGGCCTTGAAGGTGCGCTCTACCCTTGGGGCGACGAGCCATGGACAGACGGCACGCTCGCGCTTGGCGCGAAGGGCACGGATCGTCCCCTCGTCACCGGCTCACGTCCGCACAACGGCTACGGTCTCTACCACATGGGGGAGAACGTCCACGAGTGGTGCAGCGGCTGGTACGACCCCACCGGCTACGCAGGCATCCCCCTCGACCCCGCCGATCCCGATGCCGCCCCCCGTCGCGCCTCGCGAGGCGGCTCATGGCGTCACCACGTAAAAGTGACCCGCATTGCCGCCCGCTCCGCCCTCGCCCCCGGCGCCCGCTACAACGACTACGGCATGCGTGTGTACGTCGGCCTGCTCTAACGCGATCCCGCCCGCTCCGGTGTCGCCCCCCACGCCTCCTCATCCGAGGCCTCTACCAACTGGCTGAGCCGCAACTCATGCATCCGTGGGGTGTCCGTCCGTGTGCATCCGTTGAGATGTGTCTTGTGTTGTTGGAGGTAGGTCAACGTCCGCATCAGGCCGTCACAATGCGCGCCGATACGTCCCCGTGGCTGTCAGATCACACTTGTTAGTGAGCCCTCCGTCGTGCAGATGGCGACGGCGGCTGGATGACGACGAGTGCCCTGCACACTGCGCTCGGCGGTCATGTGCGGGCCGACGATCTGCGCAACGCTCTGGATCAGATGGTTGCTGATCTTCTTGTGGCGCAGCGCGACGGCGAAGTTTCCGCAACTGGTGGCCGACCAGCGGAATGCTGGCGATGGAACGAGCGAATGACGGAGGAGATATGACCACCCAAATCCTCGACCAGATGACCGCGCGACTCGACACCCTGAAGGCACGCGGCATCGAGGTTCGCGGTGTCAATGGCCAGCTCAACATCGATGCGCCGCTCGGTGCGCCTACGAACGAACTGCGTGAGCAGTTTCGTGTCCACCCGGAGGCAGAGTCCTCGAAGCGGGTGGGGATGGTGTGGGCGGTGGTCATCGTGGCTCCTTAATCTCGGAACCATCATGAAGTCGGAGCCGTTGTGTATCTGAGTAGTCTACCGCCGCAGCACCTGCATCACGAGGCGTAACAGCGCGCTTCCCCCGAACAGACCCAGAAGACCGCCCACCATATCCGTGATCCAATCGCTGAGTTCCGCTTCGCGCCCCACTAGGCTTTGTGCCATCTCGTCCAGCGCCGCGAAGATCCACAGCCCCAGTAGCAGCATCACCAGTATCCGCGCCGGCGACCGCCGTGCCGCCTGACTGGTGGCATACCAGCCGGCCAGCGCCATCCCCAGCACCAGAAACGCCGCCGCGTGCCCTAGCGAGCACGGCACGCCGAGCGCGCATACGTCGCCCCACGCACCCGCAGGCCCTGCCCCCAGCGGTGTCAGCGTCAGCAGCAGGATGCCTACCACCGAGGCGAGCACCGCAAAGATCGAGAGACGGCGCAGCAGCGTGCGGCTCATTGGGGCATCGCGCGGATACCGCTTTCGTGATTCGTAATGTGGCGCCAGCCTGTAACACTGCGCGGCGTATAATGACGCTCGCTCCCACCAGCATAGCGATGGATCCCGCCATGCCCCACCGCGCGCACGTCGCCGAGCCGTGGTCCGGCTTCGGCCCCGAGGCTGCCGCCGCGCATCTTCGTGACGCACACGGCCTCGTCTGGCTCGACTCAGCGATGCCGCACGCACGCACCGGCCGGTGGTCGATCGTCGCTTGCGAGCCGCGCTGGACACTCACCGCCCGCGACCGTGCCGTGACCCGCATCGAGGACGGCGTCGCACGTACCTTCGATGCTGATCCCGTCTCCGCGCTCGCCGCCGCCATCGAGGCTGAACCGCGCGCCGCGGCGGTCGGCATGCTCCCCTTCGTCGGCGGTGCCATCGGCTACCTCGGCTTCGAACTCGGCCGCCACATCGAGCGCCTGCCCGCCACCACCGTCGACGATGTGTGCGCGCCCGATCTCGCCGTCGCCTGGTATGACGCCGCCCTCGTCTGGGACAACGAAACCAACGCCGGCTACCTCACCGGTACCCCAGAAGCCGTGGCTGCCCTCCGGTCGAGCCTCGCAAGCATTCCCCGATTCCCTCCGTCCTCCTCTGTGGCACCGCAAGCCTCACTCCGCCCCTTCCGCTCCAACTTCACCCGTGAGGCTTACCTCTCCTCCGTCCGCCGCGCTCTTCGCTACATCGAGGCGGGAGACATCTATCAGGTCAACCTGTCACAGCGCTTCTCCATCCCGGTGGTCGAAGATGGCTTCACCCTCTACCGCCGCCTCCGCGCCGTCAGCCCTGCTCCCTTCGCGGCCTACCTCGCGCTCGGCGGCGTCGAGGTGCTGTCGTCATCTCCCGAGCGCCTTCTGCTCGCCGACGCGACGTACATCGAGACGCGCCCGATCAAAGGTACTCGCCCGCGCGGTGTGACCCCCGCTGAAGACGCGAGGCTAGCCGCCGCGCTCCGCGCAAGCACGAAGGACGCCGCCGAGCACGTGATGATCGTCGATCTCGAACGCAACGACCTAGGCCGCATTGCACAGGTCGGCAGCGTGCGCGTCCCCGAACTAGCTGCACTGGAAACCTTCGCTCAGGTGCATCACCTCACGTCTACCGTCACCGCCCGCCGCCGTCCGGATGTAGGTATCGAGGCGACCTTGCGCGCGATCTTCCCCGGTGGCTCCGTCACCGGCGCACCCAAGATCCGCGCGCTGGAGATCATCGACGAACTCGAACCCACAGTTCGCGGCGTCTATACCGGCGGCATCGGCTACGTCTCCGTTCACGGCCGCATCGACCTCAACGTCGCCATTCGCACCATCACGCTCGCCGGCGGCATCGCCCACGCGCATGTCGGCGGCGCGATCGTCGCCGACTCCGATCCCGCCGCTGAGTACCGCGAGACACTCGACAAGGCCCGCGGCATGGCTCGCGCCCTCGGTGCATCCCTCCCCGATGCAGTGATCGAGGCTCCTGCCCCGGCTGCGCTGCCGGTGCGTGAGCCGATGCAGGCAACCCGCTGACCATGCCTGAACAACCTTGCGTCTGGCTCAACGGCGTATTGGTGCCGCGCGACCGTGCGACGGTCTCCATCGACGACCTTGGTTTCATGTATGGCGCGGCCTGCTTCGAGACCATGCGAGCCTTCAACGGCGTGGTCTTCCGCCTGCACCAGCACCTCGCCCGCCTCGACGCGGGCCTCGAGGTGCTCGGAGTCCACCGCCCTGACTTTGAGATGCTCGCCGATGCCATCGCCGCGGCCCTCGGTGCCAACAGCCTGACCGAGGCGCGTGTTCGCCTCACTATCAGCGCCGGCCGTGGTAATGGCCGCCCCGACCTCACCGCCCCCACTGAGCCGACCATTCTCATCACTACCGAACCGCCGCTGCCTGACCCCGCCCCGGCGCGCCTCGCCGTCGCTTCGCTCCACATCAATGCCGAGCGGGCGCTCCCCGGCGCGAAGACCGCGAACTACCTCACCTCGCTGCTCGCCATCGCCGAGGCGCGTGAGCACAACGCGGACGATGCACTGCTCCTCAGTCCCCGCGGCGATGCCGTCGAGGCCGCGACCGCCAACATCTTCGCCGTCACCGCCGCTGGCGAACTCGTCACCCCGCCCCTCGTCACAGGCCCCCTCCCCGGTGTCACCCGCGAGGCCGTCATGGAGTGTGCCCGCGACCTCGGACTGACCGTCCGCGAGCGCCGCCTCATGCCTGCCGTCCTCGCCGATGCCGCCGAGGTCTTCACCACCAACAGCGTCGTTGGTCTTCGTCCCGTCTCACACATCTCCGGCTGGTGGACGGGTGGCGATGCCCCCGGGCCGCTGACCGTCCGCCTCATGCAGGCCTACGCCGAACTCGTGGCACGGGAGTGCGCGAGTAACCGCGAGTAACACGCTTTTTGACGTATCACTGACACGCGCTGTCTCCGTGATTCCCCATCGGTCCCCTGACCCGTGCGCGCACTAAAGTCGTGGCGGCTAAGCGCGCCATAGCCAGCGCCTAGTTGAGAGGCAGATTCAGGTAACGCATCACCTGATGTTTGTCGATGATGTGCCGCCCGTCCCGGGTGAATGTGCCGATGCGATTGCGCAGTCCGGCTATGTCGTCGTGCGCGTCGCTGCCTCTGATGCCGCCGTTCTCCTCGATCGCGAGTCGTTTGACCTGATCGTCCTCGCTACCCATCTGCCCGCGACCGCGCAGTTCGAGGCCTGCTGCGTTATCCGCGAGCGCAGCGACGTACCCGTCGTCTTCCTCGCTGAGGGCGGCAGCGACCAAGATCGGTTGCTCGCTTTCGATCTCGGCGCCGACGACTATATCCAGCGTCCCGCGGCTATCGAGCGCCGGTTTCACGCGCTGCTCCGTCGTCGCCTCGCCCCCCCCGGGCGAAGTCCTCGAAGGCCCCCGCGGTATCACCCTCCGAGTTGCGGCTCACGAGGTGCGCGTCAGCGGCACACTCGTGGTGCTCACCCCCGTGAATTTGACCTGCTTCGCCTGCTGCTGACCCGCCGCGGCGAGGTGCTCTCCACCGATGTCATCTCCGAGGCCGTATGGGGCTACGAGACCTTCGGCTCTCGCAACTTTGTCGAGCCCCACATCTCGCGCCTCCGCGGCAAACTCAAGCATGCCGGCGTACCCGATGTCGTCGCCACTGTCCGCGGCGTCGGCTACGTCATCCGCTAACTACTGCCACGTCGTCGGCCTACGCGCTCGCATCAGGTGGCTGGAACACGATTGTCTCCTCCGCCACCACCACCGGCTCCACCCGAGTTACACCGCGTCGCCGTAGATCCTCGATGATCGGCTCCAACAACTCGTCCGGCACCGAGGCACCCGCCGTCAGCCCTACTACGCCCACACCCTCGTACCATGCCGGGTCGATCTCCTCGATGCCGTCCACGCGGTACGCTGGCTTCCCCATGCTCGCGGCCACTTCACGTAGCCGCACCGAATTGCTGGAATTGCTTGAACCCACCACCAGAACAAGGTCGGCGCGCTCTGCAATCGTCCGCACCGCCATCTGCCTGTTGGTCGTCGCGTAGCAAATGTCGTTCCGCACCTGCGCGTCGGGGTACTCGCTACGGATCGCGTCGATCACTTGCGCCGTATCCTCCAGCGAAAGCGTCGTCTGAGTCACCACGAACACCGGCCGCTCGCGCCGCGGTAGCGAGGCCATCTCGGCCGGCGAATCGATGATCGTCGTCCGGTCCGGCGCTTCGCCCAGTGTCCCCACCACCTCGTCGTGACCGCGGTGCCCCACCAGCAGCACGTCGTACCCGTCCTTCGCCGCTTTCTTGGTTTCGAGGTGCACCTTGGTCACAAGGGGGCATGTCGCGTCGATCACCCGCAGCTGCCGCCGGTGCGCCTCCGCCACCACCTCCGGTGAGACGCCGTGTGCGCTGAACACAATCCGCGCGCCCTCCGGCACCTCATCGAGGCTGTCGACGAACACCGCGCCTCGCGCCCGGAAGCCATCAACTACGTGCCGGTTATGGACGATCTCATGGAAGGCGTAGACCGGTGCTGGCTCGCGGTCGAGCACCTCGTCCAGCACGTCGATCGCCCGCACCACACCCGCGCAAAAGCCGCGAGGCTGAGCCAGTAAGAGCGTGTGAGGCATCTGTCCTCCGCGAGCGATTCTGAACGGCTGCTGCGAATGATTGTACGAGACGGCTGCGGTTACTCCGGCATCCGCAGCACCTTGGCCAGCCAGTTCGACAGCGACTCGGCGCTCTCCAGTGACACCTCGTGCCGCATCGGGAACTGCTGCAACTCCGCCTGTAAGCCCTGCCCCTGCAGCAGCATCGAGGTCGAGAACGCCTCGATGATCGGGATCGTGGGATCGCTCGCCCCGTGCTGGATCAGAATCGGCAGCCGCTTCGCCTCCGGCGACACCGGTAACTTGCCCATGCGCTCCTCGTCCGTCGTCGTGCTAAGCAGCACGAGGCCCGCGAAGCGCCCCGGTGCCGTCAGTGCCGCGTGTGCCGCCACCATCCCGCCCTGGCTGAACCCCAGCAGCACCAGCCGCTCCGGGTCGATCGGGTACTGCTGCACCGCTGTATCCATGAACGCGAGCACTTGCTGCGCCGATGTGGCGATGCTCGATGCCGCTGTCCGGCCGTCCACGTCACCCTCCGCCCACGAGTACCCCACCACGTCCGCCTCAATGCGGTGCGGTGACTGCGGGCAGATCACCAACAGCCGCCCGCCCGCCAGCATCGGCGCAAGGCCCACTAGGTCGTAGGCGTGCGATCCGTACCCATGCAGGGCAATCAGCGTGGGAACCAGCCCTTCGCTGCCGGGGTGTGAGAACGTGTGAGAGAGCACGGGCGCAGTATAGAGGGGGCGGCTGTTCTGATCCCGCCGCCTCGGGAGGCTCGGTGACCAGTCACGTTCTGATGTGCGAGCCGCTCCATTTCACCATCGCCTACGAGATCAATCCGTGGATGCGCCGCGCCGATCAGGTCTCCGGCCCGCGTATCCTCGAACAGTGGCGCGCCCTCAAAGGCGCCCTGCTCAACCTCGGTCTGACGTCGAGTGCGTCCCCCAGGGCCCTGATGTTCCTGATATGACCTTCACCGGCAACGACACCGGCGTTGCCGGCCGCCGCTTCATCCCCGCTAACTTTCGTTTCTCCGAGCGACAGACCGAGGAGGCTCTCTTCACCGAATGGTTTGAGGCCCACGGCTACACCACTACGCCGATCCACGAACCGCACTACTGGGAAGGCGAGGGTGATGTCCTTCCCGCCGGCGCTGCTGTCTTCGCCGGCTACCGCTTCCGCACCGAGTACCGCGTGCTCGGCCACCTCGACGAACTGCTGGACACTGAGGCAGTCCGCCTCGAACTCGCCGACGAACGCTACGACCATCTCGACACCTGCTTCTGCCCGCTCGGCGGCGGGCGTGCGCTCTACTACCCGCCCGTCTTTACGCCAGAGTCTCGCGCCTCATCCAGCAGTACTTCCCCGACCTAGTCGCCGTGCCGGATGCCGAGGCCGCCCGCTTCGCCTGCAACGCACTCGTCATCGGCGACGCTGTCGTGATGAACACCGGCTGTCCCAAGACTGCCGAGGCACTCGTCCGCCTCGGCCTCCACGCCGTCGAGACGCCCACCGATGAGTTCATCAAAGCGGGCGGCAGCGTGAAGTGCCTTGTTCTCATGCTCGATGCGTTCACGCACTGGTCGGGCGGCTGACGCATGCTGTTCGCGTCGGTGTAGTCGTCGCGAACAGCACGAAAAAAGTTCCAGAAATCGCATCAGCCTTCTTTCCCTACAGTGATCGCTGCATATACTTTTGCTCAAGGGTTGGCCAGCCCAAACCACATAGGTTCTCGTTGAAGGGACACGCACATGCCCGCTGCGAAGAAGCCCGCTGCCAAGACAGCAGCCAAGGCTCCGGCCAAGGCTCCGGCCAAGGCTCCGGCCAAGAGGAAGTAGGGCGTCCCCCGCGACCCTAGGTCGCCGAGGCCTCGGCGACCTAGGGTCGCGGGCACCCACTCAGCAGAAATAACGCCGCGCACTCCGCGGCGCTTCTGTGTCCCTGCCGCTTTCGGAGTTCGCCAGCGCACCAGACCCACCCTGGGGGGTGGGGTACACTCTTTGCGAAGGAGGTACCACGCCAATGCCGCAACTCACGCTCTACGCGCCCGCCATCCACTGCGAACACTGCATCGAGACGATCCGCAAGACCGTCGACGCCACACCCGGCGCACGCTTCATCGACGGCTCATGGGAGGCCCGCCGCTTCAATATCGAGGTCGCCTCTGGTGCCGTCCTCGACGCCGTCACCGCCGCCCTCGCTGCCGAGGAGTACCCGCTTGGTGATGCAGCGGACATTGACGCCGCCCCCGCTGCCGCCGAGGACGGCCCCAGCCATCCCGCATATACCGTCACCCGCACCGAGGCTGGCGCGGATCTCAACTACGATTGTCCGTGCTCCTGCTACGCCGGTTTCGCCCTCGACCGCTCGCAGCCTGAACAGGCCCCTGAGTCCTGCTGCTGTGGCCGTCAGATGCTTGTCGGCGCGCATGTCGCCGACCGCCTGAAGACTGCGCTCGGCGACATGGCCGGCTACCACCCCGTCGACGTGCAGACCGTGACGATGCCCTGGGGCCAGCCCCTCGAGGTCGCCCTCGCTACCCCGCGTAGCGCTGAGCATGGCATGACCAATCCCGCCGCCCCGTCCGTGCTCTCGCTCGATATGCCGCCCTCTGGAGGCCACCACTGATGGAACACATGACCCAGCACGATGCGCTCAAGCGCCTCGCCTACATCGAGGGTCACCTCGCCGGGGTTCGCAAGATGGTCGAGCAGGATCAGTATTGCGTGGATGTCCTGAAGCAGACCTATGCCATCCGCCGCGCCATCGAGAAACTCGAGGCGAAACTGCTCTCCGGTCACCTCCAAGGCTGCGTCGTCGAGGGCATCGAGGCTGGCGAGAGCGACCGCGTCATCGACGAACTCGTCGAGCTCTACGCGCTCGCCAACAAGTAGCCCACCTAGCAAAGAGGCAACGTCATGGCCACTACAGTTGAGCGTCCCCCGAGTCAGCCCGCCGTGCTGCGCCTCGGCGTGCAGGGCATGACCTGCGCCTCCTGCGTCCGCCGAGTTGAAAAGGCGCTGACTAGCGTCCCTGGGGTCGCGCGCGCCGCCGTGAACCTCGCCACCGAGGAGGCGATGGTCACGTTCTCCCCAGCCCCGGACGGTGACGCCGCCTCGGCTGTCGAAGCCCTTCAATCCGCCGTAGGCCGCGCCGGCTACCGCCTGCTCGTCCCCGGTGCGGATGAAGACGACCTCACCACCACTGACCGCCTTGAGGCCGAACGCCAGTCCGAGGTGCGGGACCTACGGCTGCGTGCTGCCTTCGCCCTTGTCGTCGCCGCCGTGGCGATGGTCACGATGGAATCGGGGCGCCTGCCCGGCTTTGAACCGTTGCCAATGGGTACCCTGCACCCCGCGCTCTTTCTGCTCACCACACCCGTACAGTTCTGGGCTGGTTGGCGCTTCCACGTCGCCACCTGGAAGTCGCTCCGCCATGGCACGACCGACATGAATACGCTCATCTCGATGGGCACCTTCGCCGCCTATCTGCTCTCGACCATAGAGACGTTCCTTCCGCAGGTCTTCGGCGGCATCGCGGGCCTCTCCCACGCCGTCTACTTCGATGCCGCCGCCGCGATCATCGGTCTCGTGCTCGTCGGCCGCCTGCTCGAGGCCCGCGCGAAGGGCCAGACCTCGCAGGCCGTCCGCGCCCTCATTGCGCTCCGCCCCCGCACCGCCCGCATTATCGAGGACGGCACGGAGTTCGAGATTCCCATCGCCGCCGTGCAGCCCGGAGACATCGTCCTCGTCCGTCCCGCCGAGCAGATCGCCGTCGACGGCGAGGTCATCGATGGCGCCTCCGCCGTCGATGAGTCGATGCTCACCGGCGAGTCGCTTCCGGTCGAGAAGCAGCCCGGCGCATCTGTCTTCGGCGGCGCCATGAACATTACCGGCCTGCTCCGTGTCCGCGCTACCGCCGTCGGCGCGGACTCCGCACTCGCCCGCATCACCCGCCTCGTCGAGGACGCCCAGACCTCCAAGGCGCCTATCCAGCAACTCGCCGATACCGTTGCCTCGGTCTTTGTCCCTGCTGTCCTTGTGGTCGCGCTACTGACGTTGCTCGGTTGGTGGCTCTTCGGCCCCGAGCCTGCGCTCACCCTCGGCCTGCTCAATGCGATCACCGTGCTCGTGATCGCCTGCCCCTGCGCACTCGGCCTCGCTACACCCACCGCGATCATGGTCGGTACTGGCCTCGGCGCGCGCCACGGCGTACTCATCCGCGACGCCGTCGCCCTCGAACGCGCGCAGCACATCAATGTTGTCATGCTCGACAAGACCGGCACCATCACCGAGGGTCACCCCGAGGTCGTCTCGGTCACCCTCCTCCCCGATGTGCCTTTCGAAGCCGACGACCTCGTCCGCCTCGTCGCCTCCGCTGAGCGCGGCTCTGAGCACCCCGTTGCCGCCGCCATCGTCCGCGAGGCCGAGCGCCGCAACCTTGACCTCGTCTGGCCGGAGACCTTCCGCGCTGTCGTCGGTGCGGGCATCACCGCAACCATCGACGGCCACGGCATCCTCGTCGGCAACGCCGGCCTGCTCGGTGTCGCCGCCCCGCCGCTCGAACGTCTCGCTGCCGGTGTCGCCTCCCGAGGCGCGACGCCGCTCTTCGTCGCTATCGACCGCGTCGCGGTCGGCGTAATCGCCGTCGCCGACCGCATCCGCCCCACCTCCGCCCCCGCCGTCGCCCGCCTTCGCCGCGCCGGTGTCGAGGTCATCATGCTCACCGGCGACCAGGATGCCGTCGCTCGCGCTGTCGGCGGGCAGGTCGGCATCACCCGTGTCGTCTCCGGCGTCCTGCCCGAGGCGAAGACTGCGCTCGTCCAGCAGGAACAGGCGCAGGGCCGCGTCGTTGCGATGGTCGGCGACGGCATCAACGACGCCCCCGCCCTCGCCGCCGCCGACATCGGCATCGCCATAGGCACTGGTACCGATGTCGCGGTGGAGACCGCCCCCGTCACACTCATGCGCCCGAATCTCGATGGCGTCGCCACTGCTATGACCATCAGCCGCGTCACCATGCGCACCATGTACCAGAACCTCGCCTGGGCCTTCGGCTACAACGTCCTGCTCATCCCATTTGCCGCCGGCCTTGGCTACCTCATCTTCACCGTCTGGCTCGGCGACATTTCCGCCTTCGAGGCCGTCGACGCCGCCCACGCCACGCACGACGCTGACCACATCGTCCCTACCGTGCCCTCGTGGCTGCGCCCAATCTTCGGCACGCGCGGCTTCCTTAACCCCATCGTCGCCGCCGGCGCGATGGCGCTCTCGTCCGTATCGGTCATGGCGAACTCGCTCCGCCTGCGGAGCGCAAAACTCGCCTAGGTTCCGTTCGAAGAAAGACACCATGGCCAGCGCGAAAGACCCCGTCTGTGGCATGACCGTCGACACCGACCGCACCCCCGCGAGCGCGGAGTACGAGGGGAAGACCTATTACTTCTGCACCCCCGGTTGCCGCGCCGCATTCCTCGCCGACCCAAACAAGTACGCGTCCTAGCGGCGCATCATCTCGTCGCCTAACGAACGAGGTGATTCGCCGCGCCGCGGTCTACTTCCTCGCCATCTCGTGCGGGATGCTGCTTGCCTGCTCTGCTGCCAGCCCGGCGGTTTGCGCGCCGCTTCGCCTCACCGCATCCGCCGAGGCCGCCCTCGCTGATGCCGCCGCCAGCCTCGGCGTCGCGCCACAGCGTCCCTGTGCCTTCCGCGATGCCTTCGAGGTGGCTGCCGTCGTCACCGATACGCTGCCCGGTACTCCACCGTCCTCCCGCGTCACCTTCATCGTGACCCGCCGCGAAGAGCGCGCCTTCACTTTCAGCGCCACCCGCGCCGTCGTGCTGTTCTCCGCGATCCCGCAGGGTACGCACCGCCTCCGCATCGCTGCCGGCCGTACCGTCGCCGAAGGCTTCGCTGGCCCCTCCGGCACAGGCATGGACTCCGCTTACCTCCGCTGGCGTACTGATGACATCACTTACGAACTCGCCGCGACCCTCCACTCCTGGCTCACCGAGGCCGATGTCCGAGCGATCGCCACCGCTATGCTGCAACCCTGACCGCGCACTCGCCGCGAGGAGCCGCCGTGTACCCCCAGCCATCCGATCCACTCGCCACCGCCATCGGTGACATGTTCCTCGCCCGAGGCGCGCGCGTAGCCGTTGCTGAGACATCCGCGGGCGGCCTCATCGCGCTCCGTCTGCTCAGCGTCCCCGGCGCCTCCGCTTGGTTCGAGCGCGGCATTATCGCCTACTCCCGCGCCGCCAAACTCGATGTCTCGTCAGATCTCGAGGCGATCCTCGACACCCACGGCGCGGTCAGCCCCGAATTCGTCGCCGCCCTTGCCGAGCAACTCCGCGCCCGCACTGGCGCTGACTACGTCGTCACCGAGAGCGGCATCGCCGGCCCGCCCGGCGCGCGCCGCTCCCCCAAGCCTATCGGCTCCGCCGTCATCTGCATCGCCACTCCCACCGCTACCCACATCGAGGAGCACGTCTTCCCCGGCTCTCGCGTCGAGGTGATGACCGAGATCGCCCAACGCGCGCTGGAAGCCCTGCACAAGCAATTAGTGCGGTAGTACCCAGCTGACCTGCTGAACCATGGGCACGCCCGAGGCCGCACTACCGCCGCCCGACCTCGCTTTGATCCGAACTCGCCTCCACGCCATGCGCAACCTCCTCGAAGAAACCGAGGCACTGATCCGCTAACGCGAGACGTTGATCGTGGCGCGCTATTGTATTCGCATGGACGCACGTATCGGCATGACCGTCGTCGTCGCCGGACTGGTGCTTGTCGTGCTAGGCCTTGTGATCGCCGCAGGCGGCCTTGGCTGGTTCGGAAGGCTGCCCGGCGACCTGCGCTTCAGCGGTGGCAACGTCCGCGTCATCGTCCCGTTCGCCTCAATGCTGCTGATCTCGCTCGTGCTCAGCCTCGTGCTGGCGCTCTTCCGCTGCCTCTAATCCAATGCGCCCCGTCGCTCCACCCGGTATCGCGTGTAGACCTCGCTCGTCTCCGCGTTCGGGTGCGCCGACACCAATTCAAGGTGCCACGTCCCACCGAGCGACCGCTCTCGCGTCTGCTCCACGATCGTCTTCGGCTCAGCTCCGCCCACGATCACCGGCCCCACTGACACAAACACTTCGTCCACCAGCCCTGCCTCGAACAATTGCCCGTTGATCGTCGGCCCACCCTCCACCAGCAGCAGCAGCGCCCCGAGCGTCTCGCGCATGTGCCGCACCATCGAGGCTACCTCGTCGCCCGCGGGCACTGCGAACACGCGCCGGCCCGTGGCCTCGATCGCCGCGCGCCGCTCTGCGCTCGCCCCCTCCGACAGGTACACCACCGCGTCAAAGTCGCGCGCCGTGAAAAACGCCCGCTCCAGCGGCAGGTCGCCGCTCGCGCTCAGCGTCGCCGCGATCGGTGCTATGGGCTTCCCGCGCGCCACGCGCAGCGCCTCCAGCGCTGGGTTGCCGAGGCGTGACGATGTCCCGCTCGCCCGCAGCGTCGCCGCGCCATTCAGCACCACGTCCGCGTGTACCCGCAGTTCGCGCATCAGTCGCTGGTCGGCCGTCGAGCCGAGGCCGCGCTCTGTTTCCTCGATCACTGCGCGCCCGTCGAGCGATGTCACCATGTTCAGAATCGTGTACGGCCGCTCCGCTGGGGCGTCTGGGAACGTGAGCGCCGTGTAGTCCGGCTTACCTAGTTCCCACGCGGCGCCGGTCATGCCGGAAACGTTACTTCCCGTGGGGCCCGAGCAGCCGGTCGAGGATCGCCGTGACCTCGCCCTGCTCGACAATGCCCTCTAACTTGCCGGCGATCCGCCCCTCCCGGTCGAGCACAAAGAGGTACGGCTCGCTCGTCAGCCCCCACTGCTCCATCTCTGGCACAGGTACAAGCCGCCCCTTGCGCGCTTCGGCCATGCTGTACGGCTCGATGTGAAGGAAGTTCGCCCGGCCTTCGTACTGCTTCGCCAGTGGCGCGACTACCGAGTCGATCACCGGCCCGCAGAACCGCGTCTGACAGAACGCCGGCGTCGCGAACGCCACCACCGATGGCTTACCGCTCACGGCTGCCTCGGCCACTGTCATCTGGTGCAACTCCGGGCGTGGAGGTCGCGACGAGTCGATCTCGGCCGCGTCCTTCACATCGCGCATCGTCTGCTGCGTACTCTTCGGCGCGTGCACTCC
Source organism: Thermoflexus hugenholtzii JAD2 (assembly GCA_945903275.1). GTDB lineage: Bacteria > Chloroflexota > Dehalococcoidia > UBA2979 > UBA2979 > RH-chloro-G1. The sequence goes on along the minus strand of CAMDNW010000004.1, from coordinate 54,707 downwards.
CATCGGTGGCACGGTGGTCTGCTGCTGCACAAAGAACCGCGCACGCAGCTTCTCGTACCGTTTCCCGCCCGCCTGCACGTGAATCTCGGCGCCCCACCAGTCCTGCTCGGACAGTTCCACGTTCGTCACGTACATCGTCATGATCGGATCGTCGTGCAGGTGGTTCGTGCCGTCGTCGTGCAGGTGGTTCGTGTTCTCGCGCAGCGACACCGCCCGCAGCCGGTGCTCGCCTGCCGGTGTCGTCTCGTTGCCCGCAAGGCGGAACAACTGCACCGAGCCTTCGGCATTCTGCAGCAGCTCGCCCTTGCTCGTGATCAGCCCGAACGCCAGCCGGTTCTCACCCACGCCAATCTGCGAGTTCACCACCATCACCGCGACGCTGCCGCTCGCCTTCGAGATCGCTTCCTCGGACCAGCCGCTGTCCTTCGCAGTCGCCCCGCACCCGGTGGCGATCAACGTCACCGCGGTTGCAGCCAGCGCGCTCCTCAGCCAGGTTCGTTGCGTGGAGAGATCAGGTACGACAGACACGAAGGTTTCCTTGCTGGTGACGTGCATCCGCTTGGCCTCGAAGCGAGGCGTGACCGCATCAAGCGTGGGAGCGACAGTCCCGATCCAGTCCGCCGGGCTGTCCCAAGTGTACCCCGCTTGCCCGTTCGGTTCAGCCGCGTACTGCGCGCACTACCAACCGGCTCGTGTACTCCTGCGTGTCGTAATCGAAGTCGCCGCCACATGTCACCAGCGTGATCGTGTCGCCCAGCACCTTCGAACTGAACAGCGGTTCCCACGCCTCGTCCACCGGCACGCTGCGTATCCACACCACCGCATACCGCCAAGTCTTCCCGGCCACCGTCACCTCGATCGCGTCCCCCGCGCCAAGTTGGTCGAGGCTGAAGAAGACTGCTGGCCCCGTATAGCGGACGCCCGCGTACTCAACCATCCCGTTCTGGTCGACGTGTCCGGCCAGCACAGTGTTGCCGCCCGCGCCCGGAGCGCCACCCAGACCCAGCGTCTTCTCGAAGTCGTACCACACCACGTCCCCCGGCCCGCTCGGGTCGTGCATCACGCCATCCTTGCCGACTTTTCGCACCCCCATTGGCGCATCCACCCCGATCGAGGGGATCCGCAGCCGCCCGTAACTCGCGTCCTTCGGTTCCCCGTACTGCTTGTGCAATTCGTCCAGACTCCGCATTACCACGCCGCTGTCCACGCGTGGCGCGCGGGCTGCGCTCGCCTGCCCACCGCTGATCGTCGCCAGCCACTCCGGCGGTGCGATGTCGAAGAACTGCGCGAGCGCGAGGACGGCCGCTACCACGGCCCCCGCGAAGAACAACAGCGCTGGCCCGCGCGAACGGCGCGGTAGCTTCGGTACTGTGTCGCCGCCGAAGGCGACAGCGACCTCGCGAGTCTGAAAGCGGCGGCGGAACGGATCGGGCGGTGGCGTGCGTGCGGGCATGGCGGTGGGGTGACCTCCACAGAACAGTTGGTCATGTACCCCGCCAGGGGGCTCCACCTTACCTACCAGCCTCCCGATAGCGGAAGTCCGCGGCGCAGATTCGCCCCATCGCGTACGTAGTCGCTGTGCGATTCATGTATAGTGGGCCTCGGATACGAGATGATCGCATCCTCTCAGTCTGGTCTGGCCGTTGCACCCGGGCGTCCGCGTCGAGCCTGAGATACAGATGGTGCCGAACCGCATCCGCGGGGAGGAGTTTGGTCGGCTCAGCCGACGTGGAGTGAACGCTTGGCTAACGCACGGATATATGTGGGAAATCTCCCGTTTAGCGCGCGGGAGGAAGATATTCGCCAACTCTTCGCGCAGTACGGCGAAGTAGTGTCGGTAGCGCTGCCGACTGACCGGGAGACCGGTCGGCCGCGTGGCTTTGGTTTCGTCGAGATGGAAGAGGCCGACGCACCCAAGGCGATCGACGCCTTGAACGGCAAAGACTTCGGGGGCCGCGCCCTCAACGTCAACCAGGCTCGTGAGCGCGAAGAGCGCCCGCGCGGCGGTGGTGGTGGCTACGGCGGCGGTGGCGGCTACGGCGGTGGCGGCGGTGTCGGCGGTGGCGGCTACGGCGGTGGCTACGGTGGCGGCGGCGGAAGCCGTGGCGGCGGTAGCGGCGGTAGCGGCGGCGGTGGCGGCTACGGCGGCGGCGGCGGAAGCCGAGGTGGCGGTGGCGGTGGCGGCGGCTATGGTGGTAGTGGCGGCAGCCGCGGCGGCTACCGCTAGTCCTCAACAGCATCCGCCGGCTCGGGTGACCGGCGGCAGCCTGAAAGCCCGGCTTCGGCCGGGCTTTCGTACGCCCCCGCTCCGTATCCGCGTGCTATACAGCATCGCGTGCTAGGATCGCGCTTGCCCGTGATCGTGCTGCCTCTACCTTGTCGGCAGAAGTTGGCGCGGAACGGTGGTCATGTCTGGCAACTGCCAAATCCTCCGGGTGACGCTGGAGGACTGGGGGACCCACTCTGGGGGCGAATCCCTCGCCTGGACAGGTCCGCACTAGCGGCCACCCCACGCGAGCGAACGGTGCTTCCGCCGTAGCCCGTCAGCTAACCCCGGCGGCGTAGGAAGAACCTCCGTGAGGTGGGGTTCCTATGGCCGTGCAGTCGCGCCCTCGGCAGGTCGTGCCGCCAGCTCTCCGGCTGGTTGACGCCTTTGTAATTCCGCTCCCCTCCCTGACTGCGAAGTCCGCATGGCGAGAACGTCTCGCCAATGCCGCGCCGTTAACTCTCTCGATCCTCCTTGCCTCAACCGTCTTCTGGATGCCGTTCCAGCGCACTACCGCCAGTGTCTTCGCGGTGGCGATGCTGCTCTTCTGCGTCTACTGGACTCTCCGTTCCTACGCCGTCGCCGTCGTCTGCCTCCTCGGCACCCGCCGCATCGCCCGCTGGCGGCAAATCGACTGGCGCGCCCGCTATACCGGCTGGGCATCGACACATGCCGCCGCCCCCGCCTGGGACTGGCCGCGCCACCTCGTCGTGATCCCGAACTACAAAGAGGACGAGGCCGAACTCAAGCGCACGCTCGCCTCGCTCGCCGCCCAGCCTAATGCGCACCAAATCATCGTCGTGCTCGCTATGGAAGAGCGCGAACCGGGTGCCGAGGGCAAGGCCACCCGCGTGCTGCTCGCGTTCCATGGCCAGTTCGCTGACCTCTTCGCCACCTACCACCCCGCCGGCATCACCGGCGAGGCCCCCGGCAAAGGTTCCAACGAGGCATGGGGTGTCCGTACCTCCTACCGCCGCATCATCGAAGGCCGCAACGAGGACATCGGCCGTTACACCGTTACCAGTTGTGACGCCGACTCGGTCTTCTCGCCGCACCACTTCACGGTGCTCAACTACCTCTTCCTCACTGGTGTAGACCGTTATCGCACCTTCTGGCAGCCCACGGTCTTCAACACCAACAACATCTGGGACATCCCCGCCCCGCTCCGCATCCTCGATGGCCTCTCGGGCATCTTCCGCATGGCCACCCTCATGCTCCCCGGCAACGTCCGCTTCCCTACCTCCTGCTACACCCTGGCGTGGCGCATGTTGCACGAGGTCGACTACTGGGACGAAGAGGTCATCCCCGAGGACTGGCACGTCTACATGAAGTGCTCCTTCGCGCTCGGTGACCGCGTCCGTGTAGAGCCGATGTTCGTGCTGCTCGGCAACGACTGCGTGAACACCGACAGCATGGTGAAGACTATGCGTGCCCGGTATTTGCAGGCCGTCCGCCATGCCTGGGGCGCGAGCGATATCCCCTACGCCTGGCGCGCGACCTGGAACGGCGGTCCGCTCTCGTTCCCTCGCCGCTTCCTGCTCGCCTTCACCCTCACCAAGACCCACGTCCTGTGGGCCGGCCAGTGGTTCCTCGTCACGCTTGGCGTCATGGTGCCCGGCGTGCTCTCCAGCCGCCTCGGTGCATCCATGCCCGACTGGTGGATGGCCCGCTCGTTCCAGGTGCCCGGCGTTAACATCAAACTCGATGCCCTCGCCGACCCCGCCCGCTGGCTCGAGGCCGGCGCGCTCGCCGAGCCGCTCGTCCGCGTCAACCTACCCGGCCTGCTCCTCGCCCTCTGCTTCTTTCCGCTGGCCGTGATGGTCGTCACCGAGTACCACATGCGCGGCCCGCGTCCGGACTATGTCTCGCGTTCCGGACTCGTTCGCTCGTTCCTCGTCTGGCTGCTGATGGCTCCTGTCACATTCTTCTGGGCCTGCCTGCCCGCTCTACACGCACAGGCGCGCCTCGCCTCCGGCAGCGGCCTCGTCTACCGCGTCGCCGAGAAGGGCAACCGTGAGGCTGTCGCGCACCACGAGGTCGCCGCAGGCGCGGTGCCCGACGTCGGCTTGGTCACCGCCGTTCGCCATGAGGACACTACGCTGGACGACGTCCGTTCCTTCGGCAACTAGCCACGAAGCCGCCTCGCCTCCGCGCCCACCGCATGATCGCGATCCGGAAGGAAGATCGCCGAGTCGGCTGACGTCCCGAAGTGCGCGCTACTCAGTCGCAACGATCTAGCGGGAACAGTCAGGAGGTCACACTCGCGAGTGTGACCTCCTGACTTAGCACATGCTGCTCTGTTGGCTTCGGCTCGGTAGCAGCGCCGCTATACTTCAGTGTCCGGCACTCGCTCCGTGTTCCGCGGGTTCGCCACTGTGTCGGATATCCGCGTGCGGCGTGCGCGCCATCTGGAGCAGCGGCCCGATCTCGCGGCGGTGCAGCACCACGATCACTGCGGCCAGCACGAGGTACGCGTACGCGACCTCCAGCCTCCACTCCGGCACGAACAGTTGCAGCGCGAACAGCCCGAACAGCAGCCCCGCCTCAACCGCGGAGATCGACAGGGTAATCAGCACTGCCACCGCGAATGCCGACTGCGCCGCCGTCAGCAGCACTTCTTCGCTCTGCCGCGCATCCATCGGGAGTGCTAGTACCTCGCCGCTCGACAGCGAGTAGGCGATCGGCAGACCGCCGATCAGCAGCGTCCACTGGTTTACTTTCGAGGACAGCAGCGCCCCCATGCCGACTGACGCTCGTCCTCGCCACGCCAGGATGCCTGCGAACAGGAACTCCGGCGACTCGGACGCTAGCGGTGCAAGCCACTGCACCAGCAGGAACTCGTCGATCCCAAGTTGCGTGCCTGAATGCACCATGCCTTCGGCAAACGGCTCTGCGGAAGCGATGATCGCCGTCGCGGCGTACGCCATCAGCCCGATGATCGCCGTGCGCCGCTGCCGCTTCGGTAGGATGCCGATGCTGAGCGCGGGCCCGTTCAGCTCAAGCTCTTCGGTCGGAGCCTTCGCGATGATGTAGACGTACACAACAAAGATGCTGGCTAGGATCACTGTGTCGTACAGCGCGATCTCGCCCTTGAACGGCAGGATGAATGAGTATGCGGTCGCTACCGTGAGTGCGACGACTTCGACGGCGTGTCCGCGTTCCAGCCGCAGCACGGACTTCCGAGCGCGCAGCCAGAACAGGAAGAACAGGAACGGCCACGCCGCTCCGATCAGCAGCCGGTTTCCGCCGGTCATATTTGCCACCGCGTACGGCGCGTACGCAGGGTCTTCCCCTGCCTTCCACGCGAACGCCATGTCCACCGCGTATTCCGGCAGCACCGCGATCAGCGCCACCACCGCGACTGCGAGGCCCTGCGAAATGTCGACTTCCGCCGCTTCCGCCGCCCACGCCAGCAAGAACGCCGCCGAAATGATTGCTAGGCCATAGATGGCCGTATCGGGCACAATGCCCAGGTGCGTGCCGCTGAACCGGAGCAACAGCGCGGGGATCGAGAGTGATGTCACGCCGAAGATCAGCGGCCACATCGAGCCACCGGTCTGATTTGCCAACGAAGGTGCCTCCGTATTCATAGCTGCGGTGAGATACAAAAAAGAGCCCGGAGACATCCCCGGGCTCTCTAGCCTCGTCAGCCACAGTTACTGTTGCGGGCGACATTGTAACGGCAGGCAGTGCCCCCGTGTCTATCTGCCGTGCGCGTAAGTCTCAGTACATACGGAATGGAGACCTACATGATCGTCGCGTTCTACTGGTAGATCACGACCTCCGGCACCACCGGCAATGCAAGCAGCCGCTCCTGTGTGAGCACCGGCTCGTCCCACTCGTAGAACAGCTTGATTGCCGGCCGTTGCGCGTACGAGGCAAGCGAGTACATCGCGTAGTGCGCCAGCTTCACTTCCTCGTTGCCCCACCCGTCCATGTCGATCACGCGCGCGACCTCGGGCAGATCTTCGTACCACTCTGTGCCGGTCAACATGCTTGCCATGAACTGGTGCAGCAACAGCACCTTCGGCGGCAACCCCTCCCGTTCAACGAGCCCCGCGAGGTACTGCTGCACCCGGTTCACATCCGTCGCGTCTAGGCTACCGATGCGCTGTCCAGGCCGCCCGCCAACGGCGTGCATCGCGAACTCCGGGTCGAGCGCCAAGTGCACGTCCGGCTCTCGTAGGAACCGGACAAGCCGTTGCGTTTCCGCCAGCGGGTCGCCCATCCCGATCTGTATATCCAGGATCAGCAGCAGCCCATGCCGCCGCGCGGCATTAAGGTAGGGGGCGATCTCCTCGGCCGTCATCCGTGCGAGGTACGAGCCATCCGCCATCGGCGTCGGTTGGGCTACATAAGTAATCAAGTGTAGCGCGCCCACCGCACCCATCTCCGGCCCGTTCGCGTCGTCCCACTCCGCAGCCAGCCGTTTCGCCTCGCGCGCGGCCCCTTCGGGGTCGTGCTTACCGAGTAGCCCCATGATGGGCACGCCCGGATGCCCGTAAATCGCGATCAACTGCGCGCCGTCCAGTACCAACCGCCGCGACTGGGCGGGTGGGGCGTCGTCAAAGAAAGAGGGGTTATCGAGAGGAGGGACAGGCGGCACGATGGGCAACGGTGCAGCCGCAACGCTCGCGGGCGTGCTCGGTGCCGTAGCCGCGCTCGTCGCCCCGGGGAGGGATGTAGCGACGAACGAGAGCATGGCGAGCAGTCCGGCCCAGCGGAGCGTGCGGTGCACGCGTCACTCCGAACCACCCCCACCAGCCACGAGACCGTAACACAACTACAAACTTGAATAAACCCCTAATCAGATTCCCCTCCGGGTTACTCCCATCTCCTCCGACCCCTGCCACCAGATGATCCCCGTGGGAGACCAGCACCGATGCCCATCGACATTACCGAGGCCGCCGCCCCCCTCGCCTACTGCGCTCCTTCGTCCGCGCACTTGGCCATGCTGCACCCAGCCCCGCTCGGCGGCAGGCTGATGACGGCGACCGCACATCGGATCGCATCGTTGCGACCTAGTGCCCCTCCGGCGATATGCTCGGATCATGACCGCATACCCACTGCCGCAGCAGGTCACCGCCGCCCTCCGCTCGCGGCACCTCCCCACGGTCTTCGAGGCGCTCGATCGCACCGGTCTGCTCGCCGTCGTCTGGCCGCAACTCGCCCCTTCCGTCGAGACCGCTGGTTTCCGCGACAGCGCGCACTACATGGCCGACATGGCGACCGAGGCCATCGCCGAGTCCTACGAGCCAGCCGACATCCTCACGCCCGCAACGCTCGATGCCGTCGCGGCCACGCTCGACCTCTTCCACACTCTCCAGCCACAGACCCTCCTCATCTGCGCCGCGCTCGTCGAGGCGCTCGACTGCCCGCGCGTCGGCGGGCAGGGCCGTGTCGAACCGCGTATCACCTCGCCCCGCGAGACTGCCCACCTCGCGACCGTCATCACCCTCGCGCCTCCCGATGCCGCCCCATTACCAGAGGTCGCTGCCGAGCTCCAAACGCCTGTCGCGCCCGATCTCTATCGCGCTGTCGCCTCGACCCCCGGCTACCTCGATGCCGTCTGGCCCGAACTCCAGCACCTCGCGGCCTTCCCGCCGCTCCGCCGCCGCGCCCGCGCTTTCTACTACTACGCCCGCTCCGCCAGCCGTTTCCTCGCTGTACCGCTCGAGGCCAGCGTCGATACTCTCCAGCGCGCGGGCCTGACCGACTCCGCCATCTCCGAGGCTCGTGTGGCCCTCGATGCCGCGCTGCCGGAGACCGCTGCCATGCTCATACACTGTGCCGCCATGCGCGCTGGACTCGGTATCACCGGGCGCCTGCTCCCGCCTCGTCCGTAGTCAGCAGCGTGCGGGACTACAATCGCCATATGGAGCTGCAGTTCACCAACCCCTGGCTGCCCGGTGACGCACATGTACTCGATGCGCTCGCTCAGTCCGAAATCACCGAACTCCGTCTGCTCTACGACTCGTCGAACTACGTCTTCCTCGCTGACCTCTCGCACCCCGAGTACGGCGAAGGCCTGGGTGTCTACAAACCCGTCGCTGGGGAAGCCGCGCTCTCCGACTTCCCTTATGGCACCCTCCATCGTCGTGAGGTGGCTGCGCGCGAACTCTCCACGTTGCTCGGTTGGGACATCATCCCGCCCGTCGTCGAGCGCGATGGCCCGCGCGGTATCGGCTCCATGCAACTCTTCATCGACCACGACCCGGACGACCACTACTTCAACCTGCGTGGTGACGAGGCGTACCGCGATCAGTTCGTCCGTATCGCCGTCTTCGACCTCATCGCCAACAACGCCGACCGCAAAGGCGGCCACCTGCTGCTCGGCCCTCAGCAGCGCATCTGGGGCATCGACAACGCCCTCTGCTTCCATCGCATCGATAAACTCCGCACCGTCGTCTGGGACTTCGCGGACACCGAGGTTCCCGCTACGCTGCTCGCCGATATCGACCGTGTCCAGTCCTGCATCGCCTCCGAAGACGAAGGCAGCGCAGCCTTCCGCGGCCTGCTCCATCCCGCCGAGGTCGCCGCGCTGCTCAAGCGCGCCGATGCCATGCGCTCGCATCCCGTACTGCCGGAGATGTACCCGTGGCGCTGTGCCCCCTGGCCGCTCGTCTGATCGATGCTGAGCGCGCCTACTGATCTCCTTATAGGAACCGCATCACGAACCGGCGGAACCGTGCGCGGTAGCGCCACATCCGTCCCCGCCGGTCACGTAGCGTCGGTGCGACTGCCTCGCTCGTCCCAATCGCCAGCGCCTGCCGCCAGTCGCGCAGCGTTGGCGCGCGGTTCCCCCGCACCGTCGCTGGCGCCTCGAACCGCTCGAACGGCCGCCACTCGCCTCGCCGCAGTTCCCACACTTCGAGGCCTGCCGCCTTCAGCAGTACCACCCCGCCCGCCACGTCCCATACGTACGGCCCGAAGAACGCCCCGCTCATGAAGATGCCTGCCGCGACGAACGCGCACTCGATCGCCGTCGATCCCGTCACCCGCGTGTCCCACTGGGCGAGGCGTCCCGGTGCCCCACCCGGCTGCGCCACCAGCCGCCGCCGTACGCCCGTGCTCGGTCTGCTGGCCGGCACCTCGTGCCCTTCGAACAGCAACGCCCCGCCTGTACGTGCGTGGTACACCCCCGAGCGCAACTCGTGGCTCGTGGAGCACCAGATCGCCCCCACCACCGGCACGCCACGATGCAACACGCCGATTGACGCCGCGAATAGCGGGAACCCATTCACGAAGTTGGTCGTCCCATCTACCGGGTCGATCACCCACAAATACTCGATCGCCGGGTCGGGCTGTACGTCGTCTTCTTCGCCGATCACCGCGTGGCCTGCAAACCGTTCCGCGACTCGTGTGCGGATCAACTGCTCCACCGCGCGATCGACCTCGGACACCGGATTTGTTGGCGCCGTCTCCGCGTTCCGCGGCTCGCTCTTGTACTCCACCACGATCTCGCGCCCCAGCGTGTCTGTGATCTCTGCCCCCGCGAGGTGCGCGAGTTCGACCGCCAGATCTTCGATCTCCGCCAGCATGTCCGTCGAGGTGTTCGTCACCCCTGCAGGATACCCCGCCCGCATCCCCGCGCCGTTCCCCGCTCACCCCGCGCCCTCTACCCTCCCTCCATGACCAATCCCGATTGGCGCGAGTCTTACGAGGGCGACTTCGACCCCGACCTCACCGAAGAAGCCGGCTACGGAAACTGGGATCCGCCCCGGCGCTCCGCCTATGGCCTCATCTACCGCGCCACCCTCGCCTTCCTCCTTGTCGTTTTCATAGCCAGCGCCCTCGCCGTCTTCCTCCGCTAGATCCGCTCTGCCACCGCCCTCACTCCCTGCCGTGGTGAAGCCTGTCCCCAAGGCGCAGCCGGCATCAACGCAGTACGCGCTCCGTCCCCCGCCGCACATCTGACCCGCGCTGCTGGTACCGCAGCCTTACCGAATGGCGGTCACCATCGCGTCACCCACTTGCGATCCCGCGAGGCCGCCCAGCGCGCTCGTCGCCTCCGCGAACAGTGGCGCAAACTCCGTCATCGTCCCCCGCGCCAGCACCCCCCGCGCAAACCGTCGTCCGAGTTCGCCCGCGTGTACCGTCGCCCGCGCCTCGCGAAACCCCGTCCGCCGCAGCGCCTCCACGAACGCTGGCGTGCTCCACCGCTGCATTTCCACCACGTTCGCCTGCACGATGTGCGGCGCGAACCGTTCGAGGAGCTCCGCGCCGAGGCTCTCCGACAACAACGTCTCGCCATACACCCGTCGCCCCGCCGCCACCTCGATCAGCGCCTCCGTATGCAGCCGCACCGCCTCGTCGCTGCCGTCGAGCCCCACCGTGTACCGCCGCTCGATCGCCGGCTCCTGCACGCGCCGCACGTATGTATAGAAGCGCGTCCCTGCGCCCTCCCACAGCATCATCGTCTCGAACCCCGGCACGCCCAGCCGCCAGTCCTGCGCCGACGCCCGCAATACTCCGCCCGGCCGCAGCACGCGCACGCACTCCGCGAGCACCGCCTCAGGCTCGCTCGCCTCCTCGATCGACGACGCGGCCGTCACGAGGTCGAACGTCGCATCGCCGAACGGCAGCCGCGCCCCATCCCCCACCACGAACCGCGCGTTCGCAAGCCCAAGGCGTTCCGCGTTCGTCGTGCACACCCGCACCCGCACTGGCGATGGATCCACCCCCACCACATCGAGGTCTTGCCGCATCGCTGCCACTGGCAAGGCAGGCCAGCCATCCCCCGGCCCGATGTCGAGCACGCACCGCGCCCCATCCGGCGCGTGTGCCGCGTAGTCCGCGATCCGCGTCGCCTCCGCCCAGTGTGATTCGCTGAACGCGTCGTATGGCACATCGACGAACGGCAACTGCCCGCGTTGCCGAGGCATCAATTCGTACAACCCGCGCGCGGAATCGAGGCATTCCGGCAGCACGCGCTCGCACAGCCATCGTTCAACGGCAGTCGGCATCAGTCCGTGCGTCGCCGGGTCGAACGTCACAGGCAGCCGAACGGCCAGCCGCACCGCACGGTGCTCTCAATCGCGTACACGATCAGCAGGCCTGCTCCCACCGCCAGCCACTTCCAGTAGTACTTGCCGGGCTCTTCGATCATCGTGTGCTCCCGCACGCAGCCTACGAGGCTCGCACGGCTAGCGCAGCATCGCCGCTACTGCCGTGGCCAGCGGCAACGACGCCGTCAGCCCCGGCGACTCGATCCCGCCGAGGTGGACGTAGCCCCGGTCGTGCCACAACAGGAAGTCCGCCTCCGGCTCGCCCGGCCCCGAAAGCTTCGGCCGGTACCCCACCTGCCCCGGCGCGATCTCGTCATCCCGCAGCCCCGGCAGTAGCCGCCGGCCCGCATCGAGGAACGCCGCGCGCCTCACCTCGTCGTTTCGGTAGTCCAGCACCGCATCCTCACTCAGCCACTCTGTGTCCGGCCCGAGGTGTAGCCCGCCGTCCATGTCGAGCGTGAGATGCACGCCCAGCCCTTCCAGTGCCGGTCGCGGCAATGGATATACGAGGTGTGAGACGGTCCGCGCCGCCTCGCTCCCAATCACGTCGTAGTACCGCCCCCGGTTCATCACCTGCCGCAGTCGCGGCACGCCTTCCTCGCCGTCAAGCGGGTAGCCGAGCATCGATGCCAGTCTCGGCGCGCCGTGCCCCGTTGCGTTTACAAACATCGAGGCGCGCAGCACCGCCGCGTCCCCCTCCGGGTCGCGCACGTCGAAGCGGAAGCCATCCCCCGTGCGTGTCGCACGCTCGACCGTGTGCCGGTACGCCACCAGTGCCCCGCGCTCTCGCGCCACCGCCTCCAGCGACCGCGTGAACGCCAGCGCATCGACGATCCCTGACCGTTCGGAGAACAGCGCCGCCGTCGCTGGCACCGCAGGTTCGAGTACATGTGCCTCCGCCGCTGTCAGCGGTCGCATTCCCGGCACCTCGTTCCGTCGTGCCTGCTCCCGTACAACATCGAGGCCGTCCGCCGCGTCGCCCGCCAGCGCGACGATCAACTTGCCGGTGCGTCGCGCCGGGACTCCGTACTGCTCGCACCACGCATACAGCGCCTCGTTCCCCGCGAGGCACAGCCGGTGCTTCCACGATTCTGTCGGGTAGTAAATGCCCGCGTGCACGACGCCGCTGTTGTGCGCCGTCGTTTCGAGGCCGTACGAGTCGTTGCGCTCCAGCACCACCACCGAGTGCGTGTGCGCCAGTTCCGCGGCGACCGCCAGACCGATGACACCCGCCCCGGCGATCACGACATCCGCGTCAAGATCGACGGCTCCCGTCACCCAGCGCTCACGATCGCGCCCTTCGTGGTGACCACCACCGCGGCGTGCTCGCCGCCCTCGATCTGTGCGCCCGGTGCGACCAGCGCGTGCTCTAGACGCACTCCGCGCAGCCTCGCCCCGGCCCCGATGACCACTTCTGGCCCCAGCACGCAGTCCTCGATCTCCACGTCCTCGCCCAGCAGCACCGGCCCGCGCAGTTCCGAGCCGGCAACATGCACCAAGGACTCCGTACGCACTTCGCCGTGCGCCGCGCTCCCCGATGCCGCGAACGTCATCGGCGGTACGTCCTCCAGCAGCGCTGACTGCGCCTGTAACAAACCAACCAGCGATCCGCAGTCCAGCCACTGCCCCGCGAATGACCGCCCGCCGATGTGTGCGCCCTCGTTCAGCATCGTCGCAATCGTGCCGGTCAGGTCGGATTCGCCCTTGGAGTTGATCGTTGAATTCCGCCGCACTCGCTCCACCGCTTCCGGCGCGAGCAGCCACAGCCCTATGCACGCGAGGTTCGACCGCGGCTCTTGCGGCTTTTCCTCGAGGGTCACGATCCGGTCGCCGTCGATCTCGGCGATCCCCATCTCCTTCGGCCGGTCGGTGAACGCCAGCGGTAGCCACGCGGCTGCCCCACTCGCGATAAACGCATCGAGGTGATCGCGCAAATCGGCACCGCGTAGCACGGTGTCCACCGCCAGCACCACCACCGGACGCGCGTTGAGTGCGTCACCCACGCTCGCTACCGCATCCCCCGGCCCATTTGGCTCCAGCTGGACTGCTAGCGAGACCGTCGTCCTTGGAGGTGTGTGCTCCAGCGCGCACGGCCCGGTCTGTTCGTCGCTCCCGCCGACCACCACCACCAGTTCGCGCAGCCCCATCCCCGCCAGCAGGTCAAGGCCGTACGCGATCAGTGGCCGGTTCAGCAGGGGCACCATCGCCTTCGGGAGGTCGGGCGTCAGCGGCTGCAGCCGCGTACCCATGCCGCCCGTCAGAATCACGCCCAGCGGGGGCGGTGTCGCCATCGTGAATCGTCCTATCGTCCCTGCGCTACTCGTTGCGCCTGACGTGAGTGTAAACGTGCTAGTCACAGTGCGGGAGTCCAGCGCCGATAGCCGCGCCACAGGCCTTGGGGGCACAATGACGCCGTGACCCTCCCCTCCTTCCCCACCCGCACCACCCCCGACCGCCGTCACGAGGTCGGCCGCGCCGCTGCCGAACCCATCCATGAGCCGCTCCACCATCTCATTCTTCTTGACGATAACGACCACACCTACGCCTACGTGATCGAGATGCTGGCAACTGTCTTCGGCTACGAGACCGAGAAGGCATACACCCTCGCCTGCATCGTTGACTCCGAAGGGCGCGTGATCGTGGAGACGGCGTCGCACGATCAGGTCACCCGCCATCAGGCCCAGGTGCACGGCCACGGCGCCGATCCCCGCATCGCCCACTGCAAAGGCTCGATGTCCGCCGTCGTCGAGCGGGCACCGTGACCAACCTCGTGATCGAGGCACGCCGCGACCCCTACAACCTAGCCCGCGAGTGTCTCGCGGCCCGTGCCGAGGATCCTGCGACCGCCGCTCGCCACGCCTTCTCGTTCATCGATGGCGACCGTGTCGACCGCTGGACCTACCGCGCAGTCTGGGCCGAGGTGCAGCGCATCGCTCGCGGTCTGCTCGCGCGTGGCCTCGCACCCGGCGACCGCGTGCTCGTCCGCCTTCCCCACTCGCCCTCCTACGCCTTCGCCTTCTTCGGCGCGAACCTCGCCGGCCTTGTCCCGATCCCCGCCTCGCCTCAACTCACCGATGAGGAAGCCTCGTTCCTCGCCGATGACTCGCAGGCCCACGCCCTCATCACCGCCGATGATCGCCGCCTGCAAGGCTTCGCCGGTCTCGTCGTCCGCGAACTCGACCTCGCCCGCATCGACGGTCGTGACGTGCTCCCCCAGACGTACGCCGAGGACGCCGCGTACATGCTGTACACCTCCGGCACCACCGCCCGCCCTAAGGGCGTCCTCCACGCGCAGCGGGTCTTGCGCGGGCGTGCTGCCATGCGCGGCCCTGCCTGGGAAGACCTCGGCCCCACGGATGTGACGCTGCACGCCGGCACGCTCAACTGGTCGTATACCCTCGGCGTCGGCCTGATAGATCCGTGGTGCGCCGGTGCCCACGCCATCCTCGCCGCCGCCGGCACTGAACCCGCTGCCTGGCCCGCGATCATCGAGGCACATGGCGTGACGGTGTTCACTGCTGTCCCCACCGTCTACCGCCAACTGCTGAAGTACGGTCAGCCCGAGGCCGCCGATCTCCGGTCGCTCCGCCACGGCCTCTGTGCTGGCGAAGCCCTCACCCCCGCTGTCGCTGAGGAGTGGCGCGCCCGCACCGGCCTCCCGCTCTACGAGTCGCTCGGTATGACCGAGATCAGCACCTATATATCGTCAGGCCCCGCTGTGCCCGTCCGCGATGGCTCCGCGGGCCAGCCCCAGCCCGGCCGCCGCATTGCTATTCTCCCGGAGGACATCGAAGGCCGCGCGGATCGAGGCGAGACGCCGCTCCCGCCCGGCGAACCCGGCTTGCTCGCCGTCCACCGCTCTGACCCCGGTCTCATGCTCAGCTACTGGCGTCGCCCCGCTGAGGATGCCGCCGCCTTCCGTGGCGACTGGTTCATCGGCGGCGACCGCGCCGTCATCGATGCCGACGGCTACGTCTGGTTCCAGGGCCGCGCCGACGATCTCATCAAGTCGTTCGGCTACCGGCTCTCACCAGTCGAGATCGAGGCTGTCCTTGCTGCCTACCCCGGCATTGCCGAGGTCGCCGTCGTCGGCCGTTCCCTCGACGCCGAGAAGACTCTCGTCACCGCCTGCTTCGTCCCCGAGTCTGGCGTGGTCATCGATGAAGCCGCGCTCCGCATGCACATGGCCGCGACGCTCGCCGCCTATAAGCAGCCCCACGAGTACCGCGTACTGGCCTCGCTCCCCCGCACCGCCAACGGCAAACTCCAGCGCGCCGTCCTGATCGCCGGTATGCGCGACGAGACCTAACGAGTATCAATCCGTGGCAAGCGCGGACGCTCGGCGTTCCCTGACGGCAGCGATCGCAGCAGCAGATATCCCACCACCCCGCTGACCAGTGACCCAGCGAAGATACCCACTTTCGATTGCGCTAGTAGCCCCGCATCCGTGTATGCCAGCTGCGATACGAACAGCGCCACCGTGAACCCGATGCCCGCGACCGCCCCCACGCCCAGTATGCCCCGCCACGTCGCCCCCGCTGGCAACTCCGCGCCTAGGCGTACCGCAATCCATGTCGCCGCCACGATGCCTGCCGGCTTCCCGATCAGCAGCCCTGCCGCGATGCCCCACGCCAGTGGCGAACTCACCGCCTCGCCGAGGACGCCGCCCCGTAAGTCCACCCCCGCGTTCGCCAGCGCGAACAGCGGCACGATCAGGAACGCTACCCAGTCCGTCAGCGTCTCTTCCATGCGATCCAGCGGCGCGACCGCCTCCGCAGACAGTCCGCGCAATCGCAGCACCGTCTCCGTCTGCGCGCGTCGCTCGTCTGCGGTTCCTGTGCTCACACGTAGTTCCGTCAGTATTTCGTCGGCCTCCGCAGCGAATCGCTCTGGGTGCTGCCATGACTCCCACGGCGTTAGTAGCCCGAACGCCACACCGAGCAGCGTGGGATGCACCCCTGACTCGCGTGCTGCGATCCACACCGGAATCGCCAGCACCGCGTACACGCTAATCGAGCGCACTCCCCCCTTCGAGCATCCCCACATCGCCGCCAGCATCAACATCACCACGAGGAGTGGCAGCAGCGCTAGCGACTCCGTGTACGCGACCGCGATCACCGCGACCGCGCCGATGTCGTCGAAGATCGCCAGCGCCAGCAACAGCACCTTGAGCCCCACTGGTACCCGAGGCCCTAGCAGTGCCGTCACTCCGAGCGCGAACGCGATGTCCGTCGCCATCGGCACGCCCCAACCCCGTTGCGCCGCCGGGTCGCCCACGATCAGGAAGAAGATAGCGACCGGCGCAATCATTCCGCCCAACGCCGCCGCCAGCGGCACCACCGCTCGCCGCACCGAGTTGATCTCGCCCACCGTCAGTTCACGTTTGATCTCTAGGCCCACGAGGAAGAAGAACAGCACCATCACAACGTCGTTCACCCAGTAATGCACCGGCTCATCGATCCGGTAGATGCCAACATCCACCACGATGTGTGCGTGCAGGATCGCTTCGTACACGTGAGACCACGGCGAGTTCGCCCATCCGAGCGCCACAGCCGACGCCAGCACTAGCACCACCCCGCCCGCCGACTCCGTGTGTACGAAGTCGTTGAACGGCTGCATCAGGCGCGAGATCGGGGCCGGGCGCCAGGTGGTCATATCGCACTCCGAAGTCGTTGGGCTGTTCCCGGATACCCTACCAAACCGCCAGTACGACGCACCCGCGTTACTATCCCGTTCGTGCCAGTTCCATCAACATCAACCACTGCCCCACCACCCGGCACCACCGCCGCGCCCACGACGCGGCCCATCACCGAGACGCTCCCGCCCTACCGCGTCATCCTCCACAACGACGACGTGAACGATATGCGCCACGTCATCCACGCCCTCCTCGAAAGCGTCCCCGAACTCACCCCCGAGCGCGCCGCCGAAATCATGCTCGAAGCCCACAACAACGGCCAGGCCGAGGTCATCCGTTGCCCCCTCGAACGAGCCGAACTCTACCGCGATCGCCTCAAGACCTTCGGCCTCACCGCCACCATCGAGGCTGTCTAACACGCCGCCTCCGAAGTGCTTCGCTTGCCATGATCGCAACTTCCCACTCGTGATGAGCCTGCCGAACCATGAACGTGCTACTGACCCTCACATTGCCCACCGTTCTGTCCCCGTTACCATGTGTGGTAGCAGCAGGCACCCGTTGGACATGCTCCTCAGCGGCACGAACTCGGTAATCGTCGCCGCCAAGACCACGCGGCATACCCATCCGGGATTAGCGATCCGACAGGCCGTCGGACAGCTGTATGAATACCGCTACTTTGTTGGTCCACATGACGCCCTCCTTAGTCGTGCTGCTGGACGCGGAGCCCGAGGACACGCTCATCGACTATTTGGAGGACCACCTCGGAAGCAGCAGCGCAAGTTAAAGCTGGAGCTAAATGTGCGAAAAAGAACATGACCCAGATAGTTGGGAATATGCTTTTTGGGATCACAAAACTTCACTCGATACAGCACCGCGGGGCCATGCCCAGGCGGAGCGCAGGATGAAGGCCAAGAGCAGCACTTCGATTCCGATGGAGAGGCCGTAGAAGAACGCCCAGTCCCAGGACTCCCCTACCGTGTTGAACACCGTGACGGGGATGTACAGCGATGCCACGGCGAGGTTCGTGGCGCGGTTCACCCGGGCGGGCAGCGTCATGGAGAGCATCACCATTAGGGTCGGGATCGCGACCAACGCGAGGACCGTGGTCAAGAACGTCGGGCTGATGTCTAACTCGAAGACGATGCCGGCCCTAATGTCGTCGATGCTGCCAGGCTTGTAGAGGTGGAAGTAGTCCACGTAGATGTAAAGGAACATGAAGCTGGTCCATGCGGCGGCAAGCTTGGCCTGCACGGGGATCGGCGGGTTGTCCAACAGGTTCGGGGTTTTCGTTCGGATGGTCATCGGTTCTTCTTTCGAGAGGAGCTGTCCGTCCGGGAGACTAATGTTCTCATAAATTCAAATCCTTAAATTGTTGTGGACCCCGTCGGTCTCCAGAGGGCGGCGGGGAGCGCTCCAGCCGCCCCCGGATGCTTTATCCCTAACTCATCCTCGCCTATCCTGTCACTCCATTCAGCCATTACACCGCCACAGCATCAGGGACGGTGGCGGCTTCAACGCTCCTAGAGGTGCCCCCATGTACCGAGCACAACTCGTCGGCGCGACTGGATACGGCGGCCTCGGCATCCTCGAACTGCTGCTCGGCCACCCCAACTTCGAGGTCACCTCGCTTGTCGCCCGTGACGATGCCGGCCGCCGCATCGATGAGGTCTACCCGCACCTCGCCAGTCGCTGCGAAATGGTCGTACAGGCCCCTGACGCCGCCACCATCGGTACCGACTGCGATGTCGTGATCTTCGCCACGCCCGACCGCGTCTCGATGGGCTATGCCGCGGCGCTTGCCGACGCCGGCATCCGCTTTATCGACTACTCCGGCGACTTCCGCTTCGCCACTACCCAGCAGTACGCCGAGTACGCCACCGCGCACCCGTCGATCTCCGACCCCGCCCACCCCACCGAGGCACTCCTCGGCCGCTCCGCGTACGGCGTCCCGGAACTCTTCTCCAACCGCATCGCCCAAGCTGCCATCGTCGGCAACCCCGGCTGCTTCGCCGCTGGCATGATCATCGGCCTCGCCCCGATCTTTGCCGACAAACTTGTCTCCGGTAACGAAGTCGTTGTCGACGCGCTGACCGGCTCATCCGGTGCAGGCAAGAAACCCGGACCGCTCCAGCACTTCTCGCATCTCAATGACAACGTCGTCCCCTACCGTGTCTTCAACCACCAGCACGTCACCGAGACCGAGATGACCCTCGGCGCGCTCTCCGGCGAGAAAGTCTCCGTGCACTTCGTCCCGCACCTTCTCGGTACTACCCGAGGCATCCTGTGCACCATGCACGTAACCCTCGCCCGCTCCGTCACGCGGGAGGTGCTCCTCTCCCGCTACCGTGAGTTCTACGCGGGTCAGCCTTTCGTCCGTATTCTCGACGCGCCCCCCACGTTGAAGGGCACCGCTGGCTCCAACTACTGCGATATCTCAGTGCAGACTTCTCCCGACGGCCGCCGCGCCGTCGTGATGTCGTCCATCGACAACTTGCTCAAGGGCCAGAGCGGCACCGCGATGCAGAACGTGAACCTCATGTTTGGCCTCGACCCCCGCGTCGGCCTCGAACGCGGCCCCACCTACCCTTAGCCATACCGGCTCCACCTTCAGGAACCGTCTTGTGCAAACGAGGCGGCTTCTTGATATCTGCCCCGCTCGGAGTGCCGAACACTTCCCGCTGCGCCGCGTTCTAACGCCCGACACCAATTCCAAAGGAGGTGCTGAGTGCACTGGAACCGCTTGCTCATTCCCTCGTTGCTCACCGTCGTCCTGAGCGGCGGCCTTGTCTCCGCCGCCAGCGCGTCGAACTCTGCCGCCGCATCCTCGCCGGGGATCTGACCGCCATCAGCAAGGAAAAAGATATCGAACGGCGCGACAAGCAGTCTGAGCGCGGCCGCGACGCTAGCAAGCGCCCACAGATGCTGAAGCCTGTCGCTGCTCGCTAACGCGGCGCTGGCCCCCTCCTGGACAGGGTGAGACGCCCCGGCCTCGGGCGCCCCACCTATTCGTGCCCCTCGCTTCCCGTATGGTGAAGTGGGCGCGTAACGGGAGAGGCACTGCATCGTTGAGATCATTGGATGCCAGCGACGCGCTCTCGGCGCAGGCCGGTGCACTCGCTGAGCGGGAAGCTGTTGACCGCCTCGTCCTGCTCGCGAAGGACGGTGACGCCGAGGCGTTCGGTGGACTGTACGACCGCTACCAGCCGGAGATACTCCGCTATCTGGTGAACCACGTCCGCGACCGGGACACCGCGGAGGATCTCACCCAACAAGTGTTCCTGAAGGCATGGCAGGCGATTTCCAGATACGAGCAACGCAATGTTCCGTTCAAATCGTGGCTCTACCGCATGGCACACAATCAAATGGTCGACCACTTCCGCACCCGCCGCCACACGACTGGCCTCGAAGGCGTCGACCGTGCCGAACCTGCTGAAGCCGAGGCGAGCGTGCTCGCCAACGAGCGCCGCCGCTATCTAGAAACCGCACTCCGGCGCTTGAGCGCCGACCACCGCGAGGTACTCGTGCTCCGTTTCATCATGGAAAAGTCCGCTGCTGAGATCGGCGAGATCATGGGCCGCAAGGAAGTCACCGTACGTGGGCTCCAACTGCGCGCCCTCCGCGCCCTCCGCCGCGAAGTCGATGCGATGGGAGGCGTCCCATGACCCGCTCCCGCTTCGATCTCGTTCTCGACCAGTGCATCGACAATGTGCGCGCCGGCCGCCGCACTGTCGAGCAGTGCCTCGCGGAGTGGCCGCAGCACGCCGCTGAACTCGAGTCGCTGTTACGTACCGCCACCGCCGCTGGAGGCCTTGCCCTGCAGGCTGCCCCCGATCCGCTGGCCCGTGCCCGCTTCATGGCAGCACTCCGCACGACTCCGCAACAGTCCCCGTCGTTCTGGCGTGACCCGTTCGCACGGCTCTCCGGACTCATCGGCGTCGCTGGCCGCAGCGCGCTGCTGCTCGCGCCTGCCGCTGCGGTTGCCGTCATCGCGCTCGCCATCTCGCTCGGCCGCGACGCCACCATCGCTCAGGCCGCCACGCTCACCGTCTTCTCTGGTCAGGTAGAGCGTTCGCAGGGCGGCAACTGGGCCACGCTCACCGATGGCGCCACGCTCACCGAAGGCGCACACCTCCGCACCGGCAGCGATGGCCGCGCGCAGCTCACCTTCATCGACGGCAGCACCGTCGCCGTCGAACCGGGCACCGAACTCACCATCGAGCGCGCCCGCAGCAACGGCACGCGCGAGATCGCGCTGCACCAGGTGAGCGGCCGCCTCTGGCATCAGATAGCGGCCGATGACCGCCCCGGCTCCTCCTTCACCGTCCGCACCATGGACGCCACGGTCTACGCCCACGGCACAGTTTTCGAGACCACCATCGCCTCCGGCGCCACCGTCGTGAGCACCGCCGAAGGTCTCGTTGAGGTCGTCGCCGGCACGCACCGCCTCGCTGTCGCGTCCGGCGAGGTCGCCAGTGCCCGCCAGCACATCGTGGTCACGCCCGCGCCCGTCGCGTTCGCGCAGGCCTCCCGTACCGAGGTCAAAGTCGATGCTCCCTTCGTCGCCTCGCTCATTGGCCCCAATGGCCGCGCCACCGGCACGCTCCCGTCCGGTATCACGCTCCAGCAGATTCCCGGCGCGCTGAATACCGGCACCGACATCGGCACGCAGCGCATCAACCTCCGCGACATACCCGAGGGTGAGTACACGCTCATCCTCCGCCGTATCGCGGACGGCGATGGCGAGGTAGTGCTGAACATCGGTGGCGCCGAACGCAAAGTCTCACTGTCCGCTCAGGCCGAGTCGCTCACCGTCAAACTACAAGTCGCCGCACCGGCGGCACGCACGTTCGCCCCGGCTGCTACTGGGGCTGCTCCGGTCACGGCCGTTGCTGCCGTCACGGTCTCCGAACCCGCTTCGCGCGCCACCGTCCTGCAGGAGAAGGTCGTTGTCACTGCGAAGATGGCGGAGCGTGCGGTCGAGGTGCTCCGCAAGCAAGGCCGTACGCCGACGCCAACGCCCGTGCCGACGGTGCGCCCCACGCGCACCCCGGTACCCACTCGTACCGCTGTTCCCACGCGCACTCCCACCGCGACGCCGACGCGCACGCCGACAGTGCGCCCCACCGCCGTGCCAACAGTGCCGGCTACGCCCACCGCACGCCCGACGGTTGTGCCCACGCTGCCGCCCACGCCTCGCCCGACCGAACCGCCGCGTTCCACTGCGACCCCTATCGTTGTTACAACGCCCACACCGGCTGCGACACCAACCCCCACCGCCACGCCTACAGCCAACGCCACGCCAACGGCAACACCTACCGCGTCGGTGATATCTGTAGCCGTCCCCTGAGTGGACAGACTGAGTACGCTAGGACGGCATCGTCGATGCGGTCGCGAGGCCGCTGAGCCGCGGCACGACGCGCTTCACAATCTCGTGCGTCAGCGCGGGCACATCGGCCTGACTGCGCGCTCGCACGCCCAGCAGCACCATCACCTGCTCCCCGCTCACACCCGTGAAGCGCACCACCACCGGCTCCGAGGCGATCGCGAGCACGCTCTCCTCCGCCAGCGCGGTCAACCCCTCACCCGCCGCCGTCTCGATCGCATTCAGGTCTGCACCGCGTGGTAGCGCCATCGTTACCGTCGCCAGCGTCACTCCGCCATTGCCGAAGTTCGAGACCGTCGCCCCCGCCAGCGTCGCGTTCGGCACGATGATCGAGGTCGTCCCGTCGTTGTCACGCAGCCGCGTCGCGCGCCAGCCGATGCTTTCTACGTGCCCGCTCGGCCCGCCTTGCAACATGATGTGGTCGCCCACGCGGATCGAACTGTCCGACAGCACGTATGACCCCGCGAAGAAGTTCGTCAGCAGCGGCTGTAACGCCAGCGCCACGGCGATACCGCTGATCCCTAGGCCAGCAAGCAACGGGCTGATCGACACGCCCAACTGATCGAGTACCAGCAGGATGCCGATCACGAAGATCGCGACGCTCAACGCGCGCCGCGCTAGCGGCAGCACGTGCCCCACTGGCCCGCCTACCGCGCTCGGGGCGCCGCGCGCCGCCCACTCCAGCACCGCCGAGGTGAACCGCTGCACCAGCAGCGCGCCCAGCCCGATCGCGACCGCGCCCGACACACGGTCGGTGCTGACCCGGTAATCTTCGAGCGCCGCCAGCCGGTGTATCGCTGCGAACACGAACGCCATCACGAGCAACAGCGCGATCGGCAACCAGAACGCACGCATCAACGCGCTGATCAGTCGGCGGCCCTGCACGTCCGGCATCGCGACAGTCTCGCGCTAGACCGCGAGCGCCTGCACGCCCACGCTTGCGCCTGCCTCCGTGGTCTGCCGCCACGTCTCATCGTCGATGCTCACCGCCGCCGCCCGCGACTTCCGCGCGTTCCGCTCTGGCTCGCCGGGGATCACAATGTGGTCGACTCCTGGTGCCAGCGGCGGCGACTGCACATAGTCGATCAGCCCGCTGATCGTCGCGCCAAACTCGTCTACCGGCCGGAAGTGCGCGATGTCGATCGCCATCACGAACAGCCCGTTCGCTCCGCTGGGGCCGTTCACGCGGCTCGTCCCCGCCGGCGACAGCGCCCCCGCCAATGCCTCGACGACGAGTGCGAGGCCGAACCCCTTGTACGACGATGCTCCGCCCATCGGCAAGATCGCCCCGCTGGGTGTCGCGTAGTACGCGTTCGGGTCGGTGCTTCCCCGTCCCTCGGCGTCGACGATCCACCCTTCCGGCACCGCCTCGCCCTTGTTCCGCGAGACGCGCAACTTCCCTTCGGCCACCACGGAGGTCGTCATGTCCAACAGGATCGGCGCGTCCGCATCACTCGTCGGGATGCCCACCCCGATCGGGTTCGGCGACAACCGCCGTGCGATCCCGCCTGGAGGCGTCATCACTTGGCTCCCGCCGTGGTTGTTCACCATCGCGATCCCTAGCATCCCCGCCTGCACGATCTGTTCGCAGTACGCGCCCAACCGCCCCACGTGCCCGCACTGGTGCGCCACTGTAATCGAGACACCCGAGGCGCGCGCCTGCTCGATCGCCAGCGCCGTCGCGTCGCGTGCCACTACCTGCCCAAAGTTCCACCCGCCGTCGATCACCGCCGTTGTCGCGCTCTGCTTCTCGATCGTGAACGGCGCTCCTGGCTTGATCCGCCCGCCCGCAATGTCCCGCACATACCGTTCGACCCGGATCACGCCGTGCGAGTCATGTCCCAGCATGTTCGATTCCACCAGGTGCGCTGCGACCGTCTGCGCGTCCGCCGCAGGCGTCCCAGCGGCCTCGAAGATGCGGGCGACGTATTCCGTGAGCGTGGCAGGTGCGAACGTGGGCAAGGCGATTCTCCAACAGTGGTCAGGTGCGAATCAGCGCGGCGAGCCTAGCAGACGCCGCACGCGCTAGTATCCAGCCATACCGCCACGGAGGCATCACGATGGCGTATTACGACATCCTCCCCACGCCCCTTGGTGACGTCTTCATCGGCGGCTCCGCGCAGGGCATACACCGTGTCGAGTTCATCGATGGTGACCGCAACGAGGCCTACTACGCTGCGCTCCTCGCGCTCGACGCCGCCGAGCCTGCCATCCCCGCCCCTCGCCTTGCCCGCGAGGCCGTCGAGGCGCTCCGCAACTACTTCGAAGCCCGCGCCTTCACCTTCGATATGCACCTCACCCCGCGCGGCACGCTCTTCCAGCGCATGGTCTGGCATGCCCTCCTCGATGTCGCCCCCGGCGAGACCGTCTCCTACGGCGACATCGCCCGTGCCATCGGCCAGCCGACTGCCTCGCGCGCCGTCGGCCAGGCCGTCGGCCACAACCCGATCGCCGTCGTCGTCCCCTGCCACCGCATCGTTGGCTCGAGCGGTGCCCTCACCGGCTATGCCTCCGGCCTCGATCGCAAACGCTGGCTACTCGCCCACGAGTCCGCCGCCCACCAGCGAGATCGTCCTCGACCGTGCTAACAATCGCGCGGTGATCGTTCTCCCGAATATCGCCGCTGAAGTCGACACGGCAGCGAACGCGTTGAAGGGGCCATCCTCAGTGCCCGCTCTCCCACGTCATTTCCCCCGCCTCAATCGCCACATCTAGGCGGTTCTCCGGCGGCGGAATCGGGCACGACCACTGGTCGTTGTACGCGCAGTACGGGTTGTACGCGTAATTGAAGTCCACCTGTAGCCGCCCGTCATCGAAGAACACCGGCTCCAAATACCGCCCCGCCCCGTACGTCTCGCCGCCCGCGTTCACGTCCGCGAACGGCAGGAACAGATGCCCCATCGTCGGGTCGCGAAACACCGTCAGCGCCGCCGCCTGCCCGCCAACCTCGAACCGCACCTGTGCCCACCGCGTATACAGCGCCGTGTGCCCCGTGCTCGTCTGCATCTCCACCGTTTCGAGGTCGTCGAACACCTCCGGCGTCACCCGGAACACGAGGTCCGCGCGCTCCGGGTAGTACTGCAACCCGCGGAACACCGCCTGCTGCTCCGCGGTCAGCGGCGCGTTCCGGTCCATCGCGAAATACTCGTTCTTGTTCGCCCGCCACTCGTGCAGTTCGCTCATCTGCACCTCTATGCACCCACATCGTTCGTGATCACCAACTCGCCGATCGGCCCCCGCCGATCGGCCTTCGAGTTGATCGCCCGTCGCGCGCTCACGACCTCCACTCGGTACCCTGCGAACTCCCACCCCCCGCGGATCCACGGATGCGGCGAGTTCGATACCAGCACCGCCACCCCGCGCCGCGTCAGGTCGTCCACGCACCGTTTCAGCCGCATCTGCTCCGCCTCCCCGAAGTCCGCCACCGTGTACGCCGTAAAACTCGAGGTCGCCGACAGCGGATGGAACGGCGGGTCGAAGTACACAAAGTCCCCACGCTTCGCTTCCGCACACGCCGCCTCAAAATCCGCGTGGCGCACCTCCACTCCGCGTAGTGCCTTCGAGGCCGCCGTCAGCGTCTCCCGGTCACAGATGCGCGGCGTCTTGTACCGCCCGTGTGGCACGTTGAACTCGCCTTGCCGGTTCACGCGGTACAGCCCGTTGAAGCACGTCTTGTTCAGGAAGATTACCCGCGCCGCCACCTCGCCGCCTGCGCGCGGCCGCGATGCCCGCATCCGGTAGTACATTGCCTCCCGCCCCGCGTTATTCAGGCTCAGGTACTCCGCCTCTAACTCCCCCAGTCGCTTCAGCAGCCGTGTGAGCGACCCCTGCACCGCCTTATACGTCTGCACCAGGTCGGCGTTCAGGTCGCTCAGCACTGATCGTTCCGGACGCCGGCCCGGATCGACCATCAGCGCGAAGAACAGCGCCCCACCCCCAATGAATGGCTCGAAGTACGTCCCAATGCTCGCCGGTGCCAGCGGTCGCAGCACCGGTACCAACTGTCCCTTCCCCCCCGCCCACTTCAGGAACGGCCGCGGAGCAACAGGCCCCAACGCGCTTCGAATCGAGGCGGCAACAGTCGCCATGCAGCAACCCTCAAACATCGGGGAGAAGCGTCCAGAGTGTGGCCGCGCACCCCAACGCACGCAACCCGGCTATTCCTTCCGTTCACCGCGTTAGGCCGAATCCTCCATCCGCTCACCCCGAGCCTGTCGAAGGGCGAGCGGAGACACTCAACATCCATGTGCCTTCTGGCTGCCGCACCCCGCCCTTCCGTGGCGAAACCCGCATAAAACAGAGCGGGAGCGGGGGCCCGGCGCGGGGTGAGGTCGTAATCAGTCCGCCAGCGCAACAAAAACGAAACACGAATGTAAATCGAGAGAAACAGCCGCGAGACATGCTGTGCGCCATCAAGCAGCGGAAGTCCGAGGAGGAGGAGCTATGAATTCGGGCGATACCGCGTGGATGTTGATCAGTTCTGCACTGGTGCTTTTCATGACGCCGGGACTGGCCTTCTTCTACGGCGGCATGGTGCGGGCCAAGAACGTACTTGGCATGTTGATGAAAAACTACATCGCGATGGGCATCGTCACGATCACCTGGGTGATCGTTGGCTACTCCCTCGCGTTCGCTCCCGACATGGGTGGAGGCTTCCTCGGCGGCCTCGACTTCGTCGGGTTGAAAGGCGTCGAAAGCGTCTTTGCTGAAGGCGAAGAGGCCGGCGCCATTCACGCCGTCCCCGTCCCTGACACCGTGATCATGGTCTTCCAGATGATGTTCGCCATCATCACTCCGGCCCTGATCTCCGGCGCCATCGCCGAACGCATGAAGTTCACCGCGTGGGCGGTCTTTGTCGCCATCTGGTCGATCGTCGTCTACGCCCCCATGGCCCACTGGGTATGGAACGCCGGCGGCTTTCTCGCCAAGCTTGGCGCAGTCGACTTCGCGGGCGGCACCGTCGTTCACATCAACGCCGGTGCTGCCGCTCTCGCGGTCATCCTCGTGCTCGGCCCGCGCCTCGGTTTCCGCCGCGAGGCTATCCGGCCGCACTCGCTCCCGCTGACCCTGCTCGGCGCGGGCATGCTCTGGTTCGGCTGGTTCGGCTTCAATGCCGGTTCGTCGTTCGGCGCCAACGGGCTCGCGGCCAACGCCTTCATTACCACGCAGATCGCGGCGGCCACCGCTGGCACCGTCTGGGCGCTGATGGAGCACATGACCCGCGGCAAGGCGACCACCCTCGGCTTCGCCTCTGGCGCGGTCGCTGGTCTCGTCGCGGTCACTCCCGCCGCCGGCTTTGTCGGCCCCATGAGCTCCATGCTCATCGGCGCGCTTGCGGGTGCCGTCTGCTACCTCGCCCTCCAGATCAAGTTCAAGCTCAACGTCGACGACGCACTCGATGTCCTCGCGGTGCACCTCGTCGGCGGCATCCTCGGTTCGCTAGCCATCGGATTCCTCGGCCAGAACGCCATCAACTCGTTCACCAAGGATGGCCTGCTCTTTGGCGGCGGGATGGATCAACTCATCGCTCAGACGATCGCCGTTGCGGTCGCGGCCGTGTACTCCTTCGTCGTAACGTGGATCTTGGCGAAGGCTATTGACGTGACCATGGGGCTGCGTATCAGCGAGACGGACGAGCGCCGCGGCGTCGACCTCTCAATGCACGAAGAGCAGTCCTACGTGATGTCGGAGTAAGGCGAACCTATGAAAATGATCGTCGCGTACATCAACCCCTTCAAACTGGACGAGATTCGTGATGCCCTCAAGGAAGCGGGCGTGAGCGGACTCTCGGTCAGCAATATCCAGGGCTTCGGCCGCCAGGCCGGCCACACGGAGACCTACCGCGGCGCGGAGTACGAAGTCGACTTCGTACCCAAGGTGCGCGTCGAGGTCCTCGTGGACGACACGCTGGCGCCCTCGGTCATCTCGACCATCGAGACCACCGCGCGCACCGGCTCCATCGGTGACGGCAAGATCGCCGTCCTTCCCGTTGAGGATGTCATCCGCATCCGCACCGGAGAGCGCGGGCGTGACGCGCTATAGTCGCGGCATGAGCCCTGCAGCGGCACTTGAGCCGTTCTTGGAGGCGCGCACCGGGCAATCGGTGCGCGCCTCCGCTTCTCGTGGCCACGAGGCGCTCCGCCTCCTCGCCGACGCTCTCGACAACGGCATCCGCGCTCTCGCCGCCCCCGTTGCCCGCCACGGCCTCGTCTTCGTCGCCCTCGGTGGCTACGGCCGCCGCGAGCAATGCCGCCACTCCGATATCGACATCATGGTGCTTTCCCCCACCGTCCCCTCGGACGGCGCGAACGCCGTCCTCTACCCCCTCTGGGACACCGGCCTGAAGGTCGGCCACTCCGTTCGCACCATCGCCGACGCTATCGAGTCCGCTCGCGCCAACGTCGAGACCTACACCTCGCTCCTCGACGCTCGCTGCATCGCTGGCGACCTCGATACCTTCACCCGCTTTCTCGAGGCGCGCCGTCGCATGGTGCAGCGCGAACGCATCCGCATGACCGCCGAACTGCGCCAGCGCCGCGTCCATCTCGTCGAGGCCGAGCCGTGGCAACTGCAAGAGCCGGACATCAAGACCAGCCGCGGCGGCCTCCGCGATCTCCAGTGGGCGCACTGGGTCGCCACTGCTGATGCCATCGCCGAGGGTGTCGAGCCTCCCGTCCTCTCGCCCTGGCTCGCCGCCGCTAACGAGACGCTCCTGGCCACCCGCCATGCCCTGCACGCCCTCAGCGAGCGCCCCAACGACCGCCTCCGTCAGGATCTTGTCACCGAGGTCGCTGAGATCGTGAACACCAATCGCACGGACTGCTTCCGGCGCGTCTTTGAGGCGATGCGTGTCGTCGATGCCGAATCGGCCCGCGTCTTCGGCGGCGCCGTCGAAGAACGTCCGCGCTGGCTTTCCGCCTTCTGGCGTCGCCCCCCCGCCCGCGTCGAGGAGCGCCACGACCCCGCCGATGATCTCGAACGCCTTCGGATGCTGCTCCGCGCCGCCGTCCCCGGCGATCTCGATCCGCTGCCGAAAGCGCCGTGGCTCGACCGCCTGCTCCCCGAATGGGAAGTCCTCCGCGCCCTCCCTCACATCGCCCCCTTCCACCGTCACCCCGCTGATATTCACTCCTTCCGCACCGTCGTCGAGGCACGTCTGGCCACTGCCGAGAACCTTGAGGAGACTGCCACCCCGCAGGTCGCCTCCGAACTCCCCGACCATGACGAACTGCTGCTCTGCGCCTTACTGCATGACATTGGCAAAGGCCACGAAGGCGACCACTCCCACGTCGGTGCAGTCATCACCGAACGCTTCGGCGCCCGCGTCGGTCTCGATCCGGAAGCTGCCCGCCGCCTCACCGCTGTGGTGCTGCATCATCTACTGCTGCCTACCATCGCCACCCGTCGTGACATCGCCGACGAGCGCGTTGTCCGCGAGGTCGCACAGGCCGCTGGCGACGCACGTACGCTGCGCCTGCTCTACATCCTGGGTGTAGCCGACGCTCGCGCCTCCGGACCCGATGTCTGGAGCGCGTGGAAAGCGCAACTCATGCGCACCCTCTACCTCCGCGCGCTCGATGTCCTCGAAGCCGCCGGCCCCGAGTCCGCTGCCGCACGCCTCTACCGCGAGGCCATCACTACCCTCGAAGATCGCTTCTCGCGCTCAGTCGTCGGTGAGCACCTGCGCAGCCTCCCGCCCTCGTACCTCCTCAGCACCCCACCCGGTGTCATCGGCGATCACCTCGCCCTCATCGCGGAGGCTGCCGGCGCCACTGCCACCGCACATGACCGTGTCGGTGACGTGGATCGCCTCACCATCATCACCCCTGACCGCCCCGGCATCCTCTCGCTCGTCGCTGGCACGCTCGCCGTCCACAACGTCACCGTCCTCGGCGGCGTCGCCTTCACCCGCGACGACGGAGTCGCCATGCAGGTCATGTACGTCGGTGACGGCCTCGGCCACGGCATCGACGACCGCCGCTGGTCGCGCGTCTTCGAGGCTGTCCCGCAAGCCCTCGCCGGGCAGTTCCCCATCGGTGAGCGCCTAGCCGAAACGCGCCGCGCCTACGTCGGCACGCCCCTCGTCTCCATCCCCACCACCGTCACCGTCGACAACGTCGGCTCCGATGCCTACTCCATCGTCGAGGTTACCGCCGCCGACCGCCTCGGCCTCCTCTACGCCATCACCAGCACCATGCACAGCCTCGCTCTCGACATCCACGTCGCCAAAGTCGACACCATCGGCCGTGAAGTGGTTGACGCCTTCTACGTCCGCCGCAACAACGGCCGCCGCATCGAAGCCCCCGACGAAATCCTCCGCCTCCGCACCCGCATCATCGAAGCTGTCACCTCCCTCGACGCCAACTAGGGCTAGACTCCGGGCTATCCACTCCGCCTCCACATGCAGGAAGTACGCGCCACATGCCTACTGCCCTCATCGTCGGTGGCACCGCCGCCACCGGCCTTCCCATCGTCCGCGAAGTCCAGCGCCGCGGCTTCGACGTCACCATCTACCACCGAGGCGAACACGAAGTCCCTGGGATTGAGACCCTCGAACACATCCACGGTGAACCCCACTTCGCCGAAACCATCGCGCATGATCTCGACGGCCGCCGCTTCGACCTCGTCATCGCCACCTACGGGCGCATCCGCCTCCTCGCTGAGGCCCTCATCGGCAAGACCGGCCGCCTCATCACCATCGGCGGCACTCCCGTCCTCCGCCGCCTCCCCGGCGTCCCCGGCATCGAGGCCGACGGCTACGTCGAAGCCCCCAACAACCTCGTCGCGCGCATGGTCGAGACCGAGCAGGTCGTCCTGCGTGCCCACACCGACGGCCACTACGTCTCCACCGTCGTGCGCTATCCCTACGTCTACGGCCCGTACAGCATCCTCGTCCCCGAGTGGCACGTGATTCAGCGCACGCGCGACGGCCGCACTCGCTGGCTCATGCCCGGCGGCGGACTCGGCCTCTCCACCCGCTGCGCCGCCCCCAACGCCGCCCACCTCATCGGCCTCGCCATCGAACAGCCCGAGGTCGCCGGCGGTCAGGTCTACCAGGCCGCCGATGATCGCCAGTTCACCTATCGCGAATGGACGAGCATGACAGCCCGCCTGCTCGGCTACGAATTCGAGTATGTCGATATCCCCTGGAGTGTGCTGCCCGCACCCGGCGTCGGCTCGCTCAGCGCCCTCCCCGGTGGCGGCGGCCCCCGCGCCCACAACCTGCTCTCCAACCTCAAGGCCAAGACCGACCTCGGCTACATCGACACCGTCACCCCCGAGGCATGTATGCGCGAGACTCTCGACTACCTCATCGCCCACCCGCCTGTCATCGACGGCGAAGGCAACCATCTCAAGCCCGAGGAGTTTGACTACCCCGCCGAGGATCGCCTCCTCGCCTGGTGGGACACCGTCCTCGCCTCCGCCCCCACCGAGGTCGGCGCACCCATCACCCGCCGCCACCCCTACCCCCACCCTCAACGCCCCGGCGAGCAGCGCGAAGGCTGAGCAGTCTTCGCGCTGCTCGCGTGCTGCCGTCACTCACTCCCGCTCGTGGTGAGCCTGCCGAACCACGAACGGGCCACCGCACTACGCGCGCCACCAGAAATGGCTGCTGGCTCCGGTCCCTCTCTCTTGGGGAGAGGGGTTGGGGGTGAGGCCCCCCGCTGCTGTACCGTTTCTAGCACCATGAACAGTACCCGCACGCTCCAGATGCTCGTCGGCCTCCTCGCCGCCGCTCTCGCCCTCGGCGTTGCCGAACTCGCCGCCGCCCTCCTCGGCGCAACCTCCCTCGTCATCGCTGTCGCCGATGTCGTCGTCGACAACACCCCCGGCGCTGTCATCAAACAGGCCATCGATGCCCTCGGCACCAACGACAAACCATTCCTGCTCGTCACCGTCACCCTCGTCACCCTCGTCATCGGCCCCCTCCTCGGCCCGCTGGCCGCTCGCCGTCCCCGCGTCGGCCAGATCGCCTTCGCCGCCTTCGGTGCGCTCGGCATCGCCGCCGCCATCCGCGACCCCGCCACCTCGCTGCTCGTCGCCTCGCTCGTCGCCACCGCTGCCTCCATCGCCGGCCTGCTCACCCTCCGCGCCCTCCTCGCCGCCGTCACTCCCGAGGCCCCCGCGTGCCCTGTAGCCACGCTCCTGCCACTCCCCGGCCGCGGTGTCGCCGGTCGCCGCCGCTTCCTCACCTACGCTGCTGCCACCGCTGGCGGGGCCGCCGCCGCCGCTGTTACCGGCCGCTTCCTCATCGGCCCCGCCGTCGATGTCGAGGCGCAACGGCAAGCCATCGTCTTCTCCCCGCTCGACGGCAAGTTCATTTCCACCCGCGCGGGTATCGAGGTGCCCGGCATCGCCCCGCTCATCACGCCGAACAAAGACTTCTATCGCATCGACACCGCCCTCACGGTCCCCCGCATCGACGCGAGCACGTGGCGGTTGCGCATCACCGGCATGGTCGACCGCCCCTACGAGCTCACTTTCGCCGAACTCCTCGCCATGCCCCCCATCGAAGAAGTCATCACCCTCGCCTGCGTCTCCAACGAGGTCGGCGGTGACCTCGTCGGCAACGCCGTCTGGCGAGGCGTCCCGCTCGCCGACATCCTCAAGCGCGCTGGCGTGCAGTCTGGCGCATCCCAGATCGTCGGCCGCGCCACCGACGGCTTCACCGTCGGCTTCCCTACGCACGTCGCGCTCGACGGCCGCACCTCGATGGTCGCCGTCGGCATGAACGGCGAGCCGCTCCCTGTCGACCACGGCTTCCCCGCCCGCCTCGTCATCCCCGGCCTCTACGGCTACGTCTCCGCCACCAAGTGGCTCTCCGAGATCGAACTCACCCGTTTCGAGGCCTACGACGCCTACTGGATCGAACGTGGCTGGGACAAAGAATCCCCGATCATCACCCAGTCTCGCATCGATGTCCCCCAGCGTGGCCAGACCCTCACCGCCGGCCGCCTCCCCATAGCCGGCGTCGCCTGGGCTGGCGACAAAGGCATCGGTGCCGTCGAGGTCAACGTCCGCGCCCGCGCCGCGCGCGACCCGAAGCCCAACTGGATCCCTGCCCGCCTCAGCGAAGCCCTCTCCGGCACCTCATGGCGTCAGTGGGTCGTCGAATGGGACGCCGAGCCCGGCGCCTACACCATCGAGGTTCGCGCCACCAACGCTCGCGGCGAACCCCAGATCGGAATCGACGCCCCACCACTCCGTAACGCCGCCACCGGCTACCACCGCGTCAACGTCACCATCCGCGCCTGATGTTGCTCGTGTTCGCTCTCCCCCTTGAGGAGGGGTGGTGTGAGGGTGACTCTGGAAGACTCGCGCACGTCACACCATCGTGCTCGGCTGAGGCGCGATCCTGCTTAGCCAGTGCGACCGCCTCGCTAACGCGCTCCGCTCGCAGCCGATCGCATGGGCTAGCTGTCTAGCGATGCTGGCCGTGGCTACCTTAGCCGCCGCCGATTTAGCCCGCGATATCAACGCGCTCTTTTGAGATATGCACTGAGCGCGTGAGCGCGGTATGCGCTTTCGTTATCTGCACTCACCACTCACCACCGCACGCCACGCCACCGAGCAAACACACCGCACCGATGCTCACCGATATCAACCCCACCACGGCCTCACCCACAACCACATCGCGCCCACCCCGGAAGTCCGGGGTGGGCGCGATGTCACGGTTCACACTCGGCCGCGACGGCCGCAGTCGCTAATCCGGACTATTCGCCAGCACTAGGTACCACGGCGTCAGCGCCGGCGCGTACCCCGCGATCGCAGTCTCCGCCTTCACACTGACTTGGCGTGCCCCGGCCTGACCTCGCAACTGCTGAATACTGTCGATGTACATCGCCGTGCGCGTACGCCCGTTCCCGAGGTTGCCTCCGCCCGAATGCAGCGGGTGCGCCCCCTCTACGCGGATGTCACCCTTCACAAAGTCCGCCGCCTCGCCCTTCCCCACACCGTGCCACTGGAACGCCTCCAGCGAGAACGGCAGGAACGGTGAGAACCCGTCGTACGGGTTGAAGATGTCGATGTCCTTCGGCTGCAACCCCGAACCCTCATAGGCCATACGGGCGATCTTAGCCATGCCTGCTTCCCACTCGTCCATCGTCATGTGACTACTGCGCGCTCCGCCCAGGCCGCCCGCGTTGTGGTTCAGCACGTACACCGGCTTCTGCTTCAAGTCCCGCGCGCGCTCTCCGCTCGTCACCACAAAGGCGCCCACCGCATTCACTGGCCGGTCGTAGTCCCAGATCTTCGCCGGCCACGTGATCGGCCGCGCGTTCGTGTAGTCCTCGTACGTCAGTCCCGATGCCTCATTCGTCGAGTAGAACCCCCACGAAGTCATCGAGCCGTTCCGGTGCTCGTTCAGGATCATCGGCGCCATCAACTCGTCCCACGTTGCGTTGTACTTCCGCAGGTACTGCCGCAACGGGATCGTGCTGAACAACTGCAAGTCGATCACATTCGCACCCCACGGCGCGTTCCATTGCGCTGGCCCCTCGGCGCGATTCTGCACCGCGTTCCCTTCGCCTCGCCGGTACCGGCCTTCGAGGTTGTTCGCGGTATAGATGTACAGCGCCACTTTGCACTTGCCGTCGGCTACCGCCTGCGCCGCCATGCCGAGGCCTTCGCCGATGTCCGGCACGCTGTCAGGGATGTACGTCAGGTTCTTGTTCGCGTTCAGCTCCGGCCAGTTGTTCACGATCCACTTGTTCGTGACGATCGTCAGGCCATCTTCCGAGTCATACGGCGCGGCGAAGTACGGCCGCGATGGCCCCCACGAGGCCGAACTCCCGCTCGCCGCCCCCGCCATGTTGTTCGGGCACTGCAACAGCCCGTCCACGTCCTCCGGCTTCAGCCCCGCATCTTCCAGCGCCCGCATCGCCGCGAGGATCGCGAACGCCCCCAGCGTCCGGTCCATCGATACGCCGTCCCACCGCCGGTCCACCGGCGACATACCCCAGCCCGCGATCGCCACCTTGCCGCGGTGCGGCCACACGCCCAGGCCCTCGCGGTCGCGCTTCCAGCTGTTGTCTACCGTCGTCATCGCTTCGTCCCTTTCACGCGTTCCGGATCACGAGGCTCGCCGTCGTGTTACTCGGCGACCTTCCACTCGTGGATCAACTGTCCCGGCGCGACCTCTTCAAATATCACTTCCACCGCGGCCCCCACCGGCACCTCAAACGGCGCAATCCCTAGCATGTTCGCGAAGAAGTTGATGCGCGGCTCCTCGTCCAGCGTCACCACCGCTAGGTTGAACGGCTGGTCCGGCGCCCGGTACGGGATATGGCTGTCCTGCAACACTACGAACTCTAGGATGTGCCCCCGCCCGCTCGTCTCCTTCCACCCCAGACTCTCGCCCCCGCAGTCCTGACATCGAGGCCGCGGCGGGTACTGCAACGCGTTGCATGCTCTGCACTGCTGCACGACTAACTTCCGCTCGTTCACCGCATCCCAGAACGGCTTGCTCAACTCATCTGCCACCGGAACCAACTTCGGCATCATTACCCTCCATCTCTCACATCGGGCCCGCCCGAACCTACACCGATCCTCCGTCCCATCGCCACCTCTCCCCCTCCGAGGCTGGCCACCTCATGGCGCAGTCCCTCGGCGGTGCGAGCGATGCCACCAACCTCGCCCCGATGGGTGGCGGGGCCCAACCGCATCATCGCCCTGCCGCCGCAGGCCGCTGCTGGGTTCGACTGAGGCCACATTGCTGCGGACGGACTCGGTGGTTCTGCCCAGCCGGAGAACCTCGTCTCTGCCAGCGCGCAGTCCAACAGCCAGCAGGTCGTGGTCGAGGATCAGGTTCGCAAGAAACTCGGCGCGTAGACTCCCTGCGTGACTACCACTCCGCCCCCACCCCCCGAGCGCATCCGCGTCCTCGTCCTCGCCGTCCTCCTCTACCGCGACCACATCCTTGCCGCGCAGGGCTTCGACACCGTCAAGCAGCAGACCTTCTACCGCCCCCTCGGCGGCGAAGTCGAATTCGGCGAGACTGCCGAGGCCGCCGCCACCCGCGAACTCCGCGAAGAGACCGGCATGACCATCGAGGTGCGCGCCCCCCTCGGCGTCGTCCAAAACCACTTCACCTACCAGGGCCGTCCCGGCCACGAGGTCGTCTTCGAGTACCTCTGCGTCCCCGCCCCCGGTCACGAGCCCACCACCCTCGACCCCATCACCGCCGACGAGTCCGGCCACCCCTTCACCGCCCTCTGGCTCCCCCTCCCCGAAGTGCTCGCCTCCACCTACCTCCTCTACCCGGACGCCCTCCCCGCCCGCCTCGCCGCTTGGGTCAACACCCTCTAAACCCTCCCCGCCCGTCCCGCTATCCTTCCTAAGAAACCTTACTAAATCGCTCAATTCTAAAATCACCCCGCAAGGTGCACTCAACCAACCACGAAACAGAATAAATGTTCACTGTTGTCAGCAATTAGTTTCACCTGAAACCAATTGCTGAGGCACATGACATTTGGATCGAGAAACCCATGATTTGCAGCCCTCACAATGAACCATGTGAGGCCCTGTGCGGGCTGCGTGGTAGGATACCGGCGGTCTGCGCCCCATTTCACGGCGCTTCCGATCGATTTCCGCACGCATGGGGGACGGTGAAACACGATGGCAAAAGAGATTTACGCGCTCGGTGAAGTGCCCCCGTTGGGCGAAGTACCGGAACGCATGCACGCCAGCGTCATCCGCGCCGAACGATTCGGCCAGCCGCGCGACGCCTTCGCCATCGAGGAAATCCCCGTGCCCACGCCCGGCCCCATGCAGGTGCTGGTCTACGTGATGGCCGCTGGCACCAACTACAACAACGTCTGGGCCGCCCTCGGCAAGCCCGTGAACGTCATCGGCGCCCGCCAGCGCCAGGGTGCGACCGAAGACTTCCACATAGGCGGCTCTGATGCCTCAGGCGTCGTCTGGGCCGTCGGCGACCAGGTCAAGAACGTGAAGGTCGGCGATGAGGTCGTTCTCTCCTGCGCCATGTGGGATGAAGAAGCACCAGACATAAAGGCCGGTGCCGATCCGATCACCTCATCCTCTAACAAGATCTGGGGCTACGAGGAGAACTGGGGTTCTTTCGCTCAGTTCGCGCTCGTCGACCACTACCAGTGCTTCCCCAAGCCCAAGCACCTCTCGTGGGAAGCCGCTGCTGCCTACATGCTCGTCGGCGCCACCGCCTACCGCATGCTGATGGGCTGGCCGCCACATACTGTGCATGCGGGTGATCCGGTGCTTGTTTGGGGCGGCGCGGGCGGCCTCGGTACCATGGCCATCCAGATCGTGAAAGAGATGGGTGGCATTCCCATCGCCGTCGTCTCCGAGAAGGAGCGTGCCGAGTACTGCATCCAGCTCGGTGCGAAGGGTGTCATTAACCGCCGTGACTTCGACCACTGGGGTCGACTCCCTGACATCGACGATGCCGACGCCTTCGGCAAATGGATGACCGGTGCCCGAGCTTTCGGCGCGAAGTTCTGGGAAGTCCTCGGCGAGCGCAAGTCGCCCAAGATCGTCTTCGAGCACCCCGGCGAGGCTACCGTCCCCACGTCGATCTTCATGGCCGACAACTCCGGCATGGTCGTTATCTGCGCCGGTACCTCCGGCTATAACGCCGATGTCGACCTCCGCTACCTCTGGATGCGCCAGAAGCGCTTCCAGGGCTCCCACTTCGCCAACACTGAACAGTGCACCGCACTCAACGACCTCGTCGCCGCCGGCCGCATCGACCCGTGCCTCTCGGCCACCTATACCTTCGACCAGGTCGGCGAGTCTCATCAGGCGATGTACGAGAACCGCCACGCCCCCGGCAACATGGCCATCCTTGTGAACGCCCCGCGCCCCGGCATGACCGAGATGCCCTAGCAGCGAAAGGCTTCGTCAGATGGCCGAAGGCGACCGCTGTACCTTCTGTACCCAGCGCCCCCGCGAGGAGGTCGCCATCGCCCGTTGGCGACCTCCGACTCCCGAGGATCAGGAACGCCTGACCCTCTGGCTCTGCGGCCGCCACATGGAACGCCTGGCCAAGGCTGGCATCCGAGGCTGGGCGCACGAAGGCTGGATGCACAAGGCGGGCTGGTGGTGATCCGCTAGGATGCCCCCGTAGCAGAGGGGGTATCCAATGGCAAAGATTCCGACCGTCCTCGGTGACATCGAGGCGAGCGACCTCGGCGCGACGCTCTCGCACGAGCACATCATCGTGAGCAACGGCGAAGACGTGCAGCACTACCCGTGGCTCTATGACCGCCAGCGCACGCTCGACGACGCCCGCGCCGTTCTCAAGCAACTCAAGTCCCAGGGTGTCGATGCGATGATCGACCTCACCACTCCTGACCTCGGTCGCGACATCGAATTCATGATCGACGCCGCTAGAGACACCGGCATCCACATCATCGCCGGCACCGGCATATGGCGTGACCCGCCCCGCTCCATCATGGAGCGCGACATTGATGCCACCGCCGACATCTTCGTACGCGAGATCGAGAAAGGCATCGGCAACACCTCCGTGCGTGCCGGCGCCATCAAAGTCGCCAACGATATCGAAGGCTTCACTGAGGCGCACATCCGTATCCTCCGCGCCGCCGCTCGCGCCTGTAAGCGCACTGGTGTCCCGATCTCCTCGCACCACAACGCCTCCATGCAGATGGGCACTACACAGGTACGCATCTTCAAAGAGGAAGGCGCGCCGATGGATCGCATCGCTATCGGCCACTCCGCCGACTCCACCGACATCGACTACCTCGAGTCGCTGCTGAATGAGGGCGTCTACCTCTCGATGGATCGCTACCCAGGTCGCGCGCCACGCCCGACATGGGAACAGCGCAATGCCACCGTGAAGGCGCTCATCGACCGCGGCTGGGGCGACAAGGTCATGCTCGGCCACGACGGCTGGGTAACGTCGTGGCATAAGGCGGGCGACCCCAACGCGACCAACGCCTACCTCGCCCGCCAGCCCGAAGGCATGTCGTTTGTCACGAGGATCGCCGTCCCCGGCCTGTTGCAACTCGGCGTCACCCAGGCTCAGGTCGACACGATTATGCGCGAGACCCCGCGACGCTTCCTGACTGGCGAGGCGTAGCCGCCGCTACCCGTCGAGCGCCTTCACCATCCGCTTGAGGGCCTGCTGCCGGTAACTGTCGAGCAGCAGATTCTCGACTTCGCCCCATCGATCTCGCCATCGAGGCGCAGCGTGAGCCACCCGTTGTGGTGCATGTACGGCGTTGGGAAGAACCGCTCGTCTTCGAGCAACTGCTCCCGCGCCATCGGCGCCGCCTAGGATGCGATCCTCGGCCTGTCGTCTTCGACGCCGAAGTTCCCGAACGGCCCCTTCCCCGCGCGGAACCACGGAATACCGAAGTTAATCGTCTCGTTTGCCTCCGGCAGCGCGAAGCACATCTCGCGCAGCGGCCCCAGCAGGTGTTGCCACGGGTAATGCTGCCGCATGCCCGCTGAGTTCACGAACAGGTGCTCATGTGCGAGTGTCAGCCCCAGTTGGTCATGCGGGACGGGGCCTAGGACGGTTTGGATGTCGGTCATCGCCTGCTCCTTGCAGCCAGCAATCGTGGCAGCGAGCGCAGTAGGGCACGGTCAGAACAGCGCAGCGCCGGATCACTCCGGCGCTGCATTCCTACTCGTGACCGAAGGTTGAGGTCAGCCGCGCGCCTCGCCGCCGGGCGACGTGCCGCCCAGTGTGAGGTCAATGTCGCAGGTCTTCAGGAATTCCCGTAGCAGCCGGTTGAACTCATCCGTCGCCTCTAGGTTGCTGAGGTGTCCCGCACCCTCGATCACCGCGAGCTGCGCGCCCGGAATCTGCTCCGACATCGGCTTCGACACGTCCGGCGGGATCAGCGTGTCTCCAGTCGAGGTGATGACGAGCGTCGGCACCTTGATGTTCGCCAGCTCTAGGGTCAGGTCGGGCCGCTCGCCCATGCCAAGTGCCGCAGCAGCGATCGCTTCGGCTGGCTGACGCCGGATCGTGGCCTTCACGCGCTCGAGAAGCGCCGCAGGCGCGTTCGCCGACAATAGCGGCGGCGGCGAGTCCGCGAGGAAGCCTGTCCCCTCGGCACGCAACCGTGCGGCAAGCGCCTTGCGGTTCTCTTTCGCGGCGTCTGCGTCCGCGCCGGAGCGCGTGTTCGCCAGCACCAGCCCTGCGAGTAGGTGCGGGTACTTCTTCGCGAACGCCAGCGCGATGTAGCCACCCATCGACAGGCCCACCACCACCGCCTTGTTCATTTCCGCGAAGCGGATGTTGTACGCGACGTAATCTGCCGCTGCCTCCATCCCCATCACCGCTCCGGCATCCATCGTGCCGCCGAAGCCGGGCATGTCCGAGGCGAGTACAGGCAGGTCATGCCGGAACGCCATCACCTGTGGCCCCCACATGGAGGAATCGAGCGGGAACGCGTGGATCAGGACGAGGCCTGCGTCAACGGGCATCGGAGACTCCCTTCGGACGCGGGGCGCGATGGCGCACCGGCCCCGGAGACTCTGCCCGTGCAGCGCCGATCATGCAAGTCGCATATCTTGAGCGCCGGAGCGCGCCTCATGCGATGGCCCGGTAACCGTTGGCAGTATGGCGGCAAGTAGCCGCCCGGGGGGGTAGGGCGATGCAAGTCGGTCTGGTGGGAGTCGGGCGCATGGGCGGGGGCATCCGCGCGCGCTGGCAGGCAGCAGGACACGAGGTCGTCGCCTACGACGAGGATGCCGCCCGGCGCGACGTCGACGGCCTCCCGACGCTGGTGGCGCGCCTTGCCGCGCCACGCGCGGTCTGGGTGATGGTGCCTGCCGGAGCGGCAACCGATGCGACGATTTCGACTCTCGCCGGACTCCTCTCGCCGGGCGACGTGCTCATCGATGGTGGCAACAGCAACTATAAGGACTCGATCCGTCGCGGCGCGGCCTTGGCCGAACGCGGCATGCACTTCATCGACTCCGGCACGTCGGGTGGCATCTGGGGCGAGCGCAATGGCTACTGCGTGATGGTCGGCGGCTCGGGCGAGGCGATTGCGCTCGCTCGCCCGCTGTTCGAGGCGCTTGTCGAAGAAGGTGGCTGGCTACACGTCGGCCCTGTCGGCGCCGGTCACTTCGTGAAGATGGTGCACAACGGCATCGAGTACGGTCTGATGCAGGCCTACGCCGAGGGCTTCGCCCTGCTCCGCGCCTACGACACCCAGCTCGACCTCGAACGCATCGCCGGCCTCTGGCAGCACGGCAGCGTGGTGCGCTCGTGGCTGCTGGAACTCGCTGAGCAGGCGTTCGCTGCTAATGCGGATCTTGATGATATCCGTGGCGTCGTCGACGATTCCGGCGAAGGCCGCTGGACGGTGCAGGAAGGCGTCGAGCGCGGCGTGCCGCTCGATGTCATCACACTTGCGCTTTTCAATCGCTTTCAATCGCGCGACGACAACTCGTTCGCGAACCGGGTACTGGCGGCGTTGCGGCGTGAGTTCGGCGGGCACGCGGTACACACCGGCTGAGGTTCGCATGATGTACGACCGAGTGGAGGGGTTAGCGCGTGACAGCGACTCGCATCGTCACGTGCTGCTGCGCCACTTCCGGGTCGAAGGCGTAGCCGACACCGTGGACAGTACGGATCGTGGACATGGTCGTCCCCGCCGCAAGCTTCGAGCGCAGCCGGGAGATCCACACGCGCAGAAACTGGAGGTCGTCGCGGTACTCTGGCCCCCACACCTCGCTGAGAATGTCGCCGCTCGTAAGTGTCTGACCGAGGCTGTGTCCAAGGTAGGTTAGCAGCGCCCATTCGGTGCGCGTGAGGGCGATTTCGTGCCCGTCACGGGCCGCAGTGCGGTGTTCCAAGTCAATGTCCAGCCCGCCCACCGTGACCCGGCTGGCGAGGCTGCTCGGGGCCTTTCCGAGCGCCTCGACGACCCGCGCGGTCAAGTCGGCGCCTGTGAACGGCCGGGTCAGCACATCGCCGTGACTGAGATTGCGTGTCGGCCGGCCTACGCCACTACTCGCTGCGATCAGAATCGCCGGGAGCGGCCCTTGCGCGCGCAGCCGCCGCAGCACTTCCAGTCCCGGTACTCCGGGCAACGTGGTCGAGAGCAAAACCAAGTCTGGGCGCTGCTGTTCGGCGACGCGCAAAGCGCGCTCGCCGCTTGCTGCCGCGACGACGCGGATACCATGCCGCTTCAGTTCGCGCCGTGCGAGTTCCGTCACATTCGTGTCAGCATCGGCTACCAGCACGAGTGGCGTGCGCGTTGTCATGCTGTCCTCTCGCACGTTCCTTTGCGCGCGGCCGTGGCCGCGTGGGCGTGCATGTCATGCTGCTGTCGCTTGCGCACCCATCACCCTCGGATTGGTCACCGCATACCGCCGGGTATGTGTGTCTGTACTACCCGGCTGTTTCGTCCTGACGCGCGAGCAGCCGCTAGCCCGCGCGGACTGGAAGAGACTCTAGGCTATCGCGTCGCGTCGCGGCAACTCGGCAACTCGGCAACTCGGCAACGCGGCAACGCGGCAACGCGGCAACGCGGCAACGCGGCAACGCGGCAACGCTGATACGCTATCAGGCAGTGACCGACTCGCTCGCTCATGTCAAGTCGGATGTGATCGCGTGCGCGCGCTGCCAGCGCCTCGTGCACTGGCGCGAGCAAGTGGCGGTCGAGAAGCGCGCCGCGTATCGCGACGAGGCGTACTGGGGCAAGCCGGTGCCAGGCTTCGGTGATGGGCGCGCACGACTGGTTGTCGTCGGACTCGCACCTGCGGCACACGGCGGTAATCGTACGGGCCGTATCTTCACCGGCGACCGATCGGGAGACTGGCTCTATCGTGCGATGTATCGTGCTGGCTTCGCGAGTCAGGCTACGAGCACACATTGCGACGATGGCCTTCATCTCATCGATGCGTACGTCACTGCCGCCGTGCGTTGCGCGCCGCCAGGCAATCGCCCGGAATCCGAAGAGCGCCGCGCATGTGCACCGTTCCTAGACCGCGAACTGGCGCTGCTCACCCAGCGGCGCGTGGTTGTGGCGCTTGGTGGCTTCGCTGCCGAGTCCGTGGCGGGCTCCCTCGGCCTGCGACCGAGGCCGCAGTTCGCCCATGGCGCCGAGGCGGCCCTGCCAGACGGCGGAAGGCTGCTCTGTTCCTACCACCCCAGCCAGCAGAACACCTTCACTGGCCGCCTCACTGAGCCGATGTTCGACGCTATCTTCACCCGTGCCCGTGCGCTCCTCGGCGAGAGTTGACGAGGCGGTGCCCTGAGCCGATGGTGGCGAGTATGGAAGTCGTCAACGAGTTACTGGTGCGCGGCATTGTCGTCGGTGTGTTCGAGGAAAATTGCTGGATCGTCGGTAGTCGCCAGACTGGCGAGGCGATTTGCATCGACCCCGGCGATGAACCGGACGAGATTCTGGCGCTGGCGCGCGACATGGGCGTGCAGATCAAACTCATCGCCAACTCGCACGGGCACGGCGACCACATTCTCGCGGTGGCTGGGGTGCAACGGGCGACCGGCGCCCGTTTTGTATTGCACGAGGCTGACCATGACCTCGTCCGCCACGGCTGGCAGCGCATGGCGGAGCGTATTGGCCTCGATGTGCTCGACGCGCCGCCGGAGCCGGACGGCATCGTGTGCCACGACGAGCACATTGAGGTTGCGGGCCTCCAACTGCGCGTGATCGAGACGCCCGGCCACACTCAGGGCAGCGTTTCTTACCTCAGCGAAGGGCTGCTCT
Source organism: Thermoflexus hugenholtzii JAD2 (assembly GCA_945903275.1). Classification (GTDB taxonomy): domain Bacteria; phylum Chloroflexota; class Dehalococcoidia; order UBA2979; family UBA2979; genus RH-chloro-G1. The sequence goes on along the minus strand of CAMDNW010000004.1, from coordinate 10,723 downwards.
TTAGTGGCGATACCCTGTTCCGGGGCTCGATTGGCCGCACCGACCTCGCGGGTGGAGATTTCGATCAGGAACTGCGGAGCATAGTAGAGCGGCTACTACCGCTGCCCGGTGAAACGGTGGTATTACCGGGGCATATGGAGCAAACCACAATCGGCTTCGAACGAGAACACAATCCATACGTCCTTGACTGGTTGAGCAAGCAAGCGCGGTAATGCCAGAGGAGGCGACGATGATTTTCGAACTGCGGACGTACACAGCGATGCCGGGCCGGCTTGGGGATCTGAACCGCCGGTTCCGCGACCACACCATTAAGATCTGGGAAGCGCGCGGCTGGAACATGGTCGGGTTCTGGACCTACAAACACGGCGGGCCGAGCGACCAGTTGATCTACATGCTTGGCTGGCCCGATCAGGAGACACGTGACCGCGAGTTCGCCGCCTTCGGCGCGTCGCCCGAGTGGCAAAAAGCGCGCGAGGAGTCGGAGGTCAATGGCCCGCTCGTCGCCCACATCCGCTCCGACATCCTGAACCCGACGGACTACTCGCTGCTGCGCTAGGCGCGTACGTATCCGGCAGAGGTAGCCATCGATGGCCCACTACCTTGTCATCGCCCATGGCACCGCCGACCGTGCCGACCTCGTCACGTGTCTGCGCCGCATCACGCGTGACGACACCGCCGCTGCCTGCACGCTGCTGGTCACGGCCACCGACCCATTCCGGCATCTCAGTGGCCACACTCCCGAACTCGAAATCGCAGCGATGGCACACGCTCACGCTGCCCGCACTCGGCTTGAGGCTGCTGGGATATATCTCGCCCGGACGATCACCGGCGATGGCTCGCCGTTGATGGCGGCGGAGGATGAACTACGGCGGCGTCCGGACACCTACGACGCGATCGTGCTTTGCACGCCCCGGCCGGGCTTGCGCGCTTGGCTAGGCGGCGACCTGCGGACGCATATCGAAGAGCGCGCCATGCTTCCCGTGTTCCACTTTCACGTTGGGCTGCGAGATCCGTGGAAGCGGACTCGTGCGCCGCGGATGCCTAGGCTGTCAGTGTGGTGGGAGCGCACGCGTCTGGCTCCATCGCCTACGGAAGACGTAGTACCGTCGCGGCGTCAGATGCTGCCAGTGCTTGCCTTGATGGCGCTCTATCTCGCGGGTGGCCTCGGACTGGCGCTCACCGTGAACCGGGGCTTCTTGCTGAACGATGCGGTAGCGCTCGTCGTCTACACGGTCGTGGTCGGCGGACTGCTGCTCGTGCTGCGTTCCGAGGCCGGAAGCCGCTAGAAATGCAGCCGCATCGGGCGCATCGCCGACGCCACAACGCCGTGACGATCGTAAAAGCGCATTGCACGCTCGTTATCGCCGTCGGTGAGCAGGGTGATCCGGGTAATCCCTCGCGCGCGCGTACTCGATGGCGCGCAACATGAGCTGTGAGCCAGCCCCGCCGCTCTGAATGTTCGGGTCGACGATCATGTCTTCGAGCGAGCAGGTCTGGCTGCCCTCGGCGGTGCTGACTGTGTAGAGCAGCGTGACCATGCCGATCGCCTTACCGCGCGCGCTCACGGGCGACAAAAATAGACGCGGATTCCGGCGAGTTGAGCAGCAAGTTCAGCCCGCGCTCCTGCTTCTTCACGTCCGGCTGGTACTCAGTCTCCTGCGCAAGGAGCAGCCCGAGCAGCCGTACCAGATCCGGCGGTCGCCGCGCATTGCCCGTGTGATCTCAGCCATCGGCTCGCCCTCTGCTGCCTTCGTATGGTAGCGCGAGGGCAGGCGTATCATCGCGGCGTCGCCGGCAGGAATCCCGCCGGACGTGAGGAGGCCCGGATGGAGCAGCATCTGAACCAGGTCGCGGGTGGGCTGGAACCCCTCGACCTGCTGGCGTCGGACGAACTGACGAGCCTGCTGACGAGCGCCCGTGAACTGGGTATCGCACACTCGATGCCGTCCCGGTACGTCTCTCGGAACACCGTCGTCCGGCACGAGCGGCTGCATTTCCTCGAATGGGGCGATCCGGCCGCACCGCCAGTGCTGTTGCTCCACGGCGTAAACCAGACCTCGCACTCATGGGATCTGGTGAGCCTGCACCTCGCTGACCGCTACCACGTCTTCGCGCTCGACCAGCGGGGACACGGTGACAGCGAATGGACGCGTGACCAGGACTATTCGCGGCAGGCGATGGCCGAGGATGCCCTCGCATTCATTGACCAACAGAGACTCGTGCACCCGCTCGTCATGGGGCACTCGATGGGTGGCGGGGTCGCCATGCAGGTGGCGATGCAGCGTCCCGAACTGCCGCGAGCCGTCGTCTTCGTCGATATCGCTCCGGTGCGGAGCGGTGAGGGTGGGCGCGAAATACGCGAGTTCATGCGCGAGAACATCGAGTTCGACCGCATCGAGGACTTTGTGGAGCGGGTGCGAAAGTATGACCCGTTCCGTCCGGTCGAGCATATGGAACGGACGGCGCGCTACAACTTGTTCCGCCGTGCCGACGGCAAGTTGGTCAGCAAGTCCGACCGCGTTCTGCACGAGCGTGAAACCCGTCAGGGCGGCACGCCGATGAGTCAGGTCACGCTGGGAGACGTGAAGGTGATCGCTTGCCCCGCGCTGGTGATCCGGGGCGAACACTCCAACATCGTGAAGCCGCCCGAGGCGCAGGCCTTTGCAGAAGCATTACCGCAAGGCCATTTCGCGGAGGTAGCGAAGTGCGGGCACAACGTCCACACGCAGAACACGCCGGGGTTCCTTGACGCGCTGCGACCGTTCCTCGATGTCGTCGAGCGCGACGGCTAGCCAGTCGCGAGTAGTTCCACGTCGAAGATCAAGGTCGCGTTCTGCGGGATCACGCCCGGATAACCTCGCGCGCCATACCCGAGGTCGCCGGGGATGATCAGGCGTCGCTTGCCGCCGACGCGCATCCCAGCGACGCCTCGATCCCAGCCCTGAATCACCTCGCCACCACCGAGGCCGAACGTGAACGGCCTGCCCGAGTTTCGTGACGAGTCGAACGAGGAGCCATCGGTGAGCCAGCCGGTGTAATGCACGCTGACGCGCTGGCCGGTGTCGGCGGTGTCGCCGTCCCCAACGAGTTCATCGATAAACCGAAGACTATCGGCAAGTTCTTCGATCGGGCCAGTGAGTTCCGGAATCCCGGGAGCGTTTCCGTCAGACGGTGTTGCGATCATTCTGCCCTGCCTTTATCGAGAGCGCGGGGTACGCCGGTGTCGCCGGTGGCCTCGCGCATGGTGAAGGCATCGCGAGCGCTGTGCAAATCGGCTAGCCGAGCACGGCCTCCTCGATGTCGGGGCGGGCATCGAGACCCCAGCCATCGTGTCGGAAGACACCGACAAGCCAGACGATCAGTGGCGGCAGGAACGCGAGCAGGATCGGTGCGGCGATGGCTCGCTCGTATGGCGCAAGCCACGGCCAGTAACCCCGGAACTGCTCGACGAGGTCGGGAACGGAGGCTGCTATGGTGATTGAGAGTAGCGTCGGTGCTAGCCAACTGCGTGGGCGCAGCGCGGCAAGCGTAACCGGCCAGAGCATGTACCACGGCCGAAACCACGACGTGGCCAGCAACAGGTACAGGAACAGGATGGTGAACGAGAATACGACAAGATGCGCGAACGACTGACCGGCCTGCCGCACGAGCGCGACATACAGCACGAGAAACACCGCCGTTGGGAGCACGCGGGCCATCTCGGCGGCGGTCACGGCATCAAGCACGCGGGCGAATAGCACGTCGAGCAGTACGGGCGTCGAGGTAATCATCAGCCGCGACTGGAGCAGCAGTCCCTTAAACGTATCAAGGCCCGCCCAGAACGGTGCGTAGACCGCGAGCGCGATGGCAAAGGCACACGCAAGCGCGCTCCCGAGCAGTGCGAGACGCTCGCGCCGGGTGCCGGATGAGTGCGTCCAGATGTACAGCAGGAGCGGCGGCCCCAGAAGCGCGCTGGCAAACTTGAGCACTACGGAGAGCGTGAGGAATAACACGGCTGGCGTCCAACGGCGCTGTCGGGCGGTCTCAAAGGCCAGCAGGACGAAGAGCAGCATCCAGAGGTCGTTGTGGCCGTTGCCGACGGTACGCAGCAGCACAAATGGATTCCAAGCGAACAGCACGACCGCGAGGCTTTCCTCACCGAGTCGCGTGGCGCAAACGGTCCGCCAGATCAGCGCCGCGCAGCCGAGGTAAGAGAGCGCCGCCATCGCTTTGAATGCCAACAGTCCCGCCTCGAAGTGCTCGCCCGGAAGCACCGAGGCCGGCGCAACCAGTAGCGACCAGAGCGGGCCGTAAGGCGATGGCAAGTCAGCCCATGACATCCCGATGGGGTACGGCAATGTCCCCTGCGGTGTGGTGAGTGGGTTCGCGCCGAAGACCCAGAACGCCCGCCCCAGTGCGTGGTAGTGAAACATGTCGACGGCGGTCGGCGGGTACATTGGCATCAGCGCCAGCGCGAAGAGCACCGGGAAGCCGAAGAGGGCGAGCCTTGGTATTCGTATCCCTTGCCACACTACTGCCAGCGCGGCGGCATATAAGGCGAAGGCCGCGCCCACGAACGTGAGATACAGCACCGTTGGCCACTGCCAGCCGGGCCCGAGCATATGGACGAAATCGACGGTGGTCTGGGATGAGTGGAAGTAGGCGATGAGCGGCATGCGCATCGAGGCGGTGGCGTAGAGCGCGGTGAGCAATGCGCCTGCACATGCAAGTACAAGCGTCCGCTGGGCCGTCATATAGTCTCGGTGTGTGGCGCGCGTGGCGTCATCGCTTAATGGTATGGTGGCGCCCGCCGAAGCGCGCTAGGGCCAGATGAAGTTGGCGAACGCCCAGTCGAAGAGCACCTGTGCGTCGCGTTCGCGCTCTGGGGCGTTCATGACTGCCACGTATACCCGGCGGCCGTTGCGCGTGACCGAGGCAACCAGCGTACGTCCTGCTTCTTCCGTGAATCCGGTCTTTACGCCGTCGGCGCCAGGATAACTGGACAGAAATGCATTGACGTTTCGCAGCGGAATCGTGCGCGATCCCTGCGCCTGCCACTGCTTCGCGCCCACGATCGTGACGAAGTCCGGCAGAGTCATAGCGTAGCGCGTCAGCATCGCAAGGTCGTACGCGGATGCGACATGGCCGTCCTCGCTCAGTCCGTGCGGGTTCTTGAAGCGGCTGTCGCGCAACCCCAAGCGATTGAGCAGGCTGTTCATTTGCGCGACGAATGCCGCGTCCGAGCCGCCTTCGTATCGTCCGACAGCCAGTGCTGCGTCATTACCAGAAGGCAACATCGTCCCGTAGAGCAGGTCGCGCACCCGGAAGCAGTCACCGGGCCGCAGTCCCATGATCGTGCTGTCTGTCGTGCGTTGCAGATGAGCGCCGTCGACCTCGACCTGTACCCAGTCATCGAGGTTGCCACGCTCGACCGCGAGCACCGTCGTGACGATCTTGGTAAGGCTGGCAGGCGGGAGTGCGGTGCGCCCCTCCTTCTGATACATCACAGTGCCCGATGCGTCATCCAAGACGACGACCGAACGGGCGCTGGTCGCCGGCGGCACCATCGACCGGACGGAGATCGGGGCGATGCCCCAGGGTGCGGGGACGATCACATCAAGGTTGCTGAGGATGACTGCGCTACTGCTCGGTCCCCCACAGGCGGTAATCACCGGCGTTCCACCGGGTACGTCGCCCGGGAATCGGTCGAGCCACGCACGGTTCACGATGTCGGGTGCGCCGAAGACAAAGCCGAGTAGTCCGCCGTCATCTTGGGATACCCAGACCGCACTCAGGTGGCAGCCACCGGCCTCAGCAGCCGTGGCGATGGCAGACGTGAGGCCGCCACTCCAAACGGCCATGCCGAACCCTCCGGCCTGCGGCAATCCTCCCCTGAGGGTTGGTATGCGTGGTGTGACTACCGCGGGCGGTATCGTCGCTGGGGTGGCTAGGCATGACGCGGGCGCAGCGGCTGCGTCTTTGCTCTCGACGAGGAAGTTATCGGCTGCCCAGCCGGACAGGGCTCCCCACTGGATGCGCTGCCACCAGTAGCCATCCGCTTGTATCCGCCCGCCGAGGACGGTGACTAAAGTGCCTTCCCGCAGGCAGGTGAGTTGCCGGGAGGCAAGTGAGGGACCCTCCCGGAAGCGCACGCACTCGCCATCGGCGCGGACGACTGCCGTAGAGCCAACCGTAAGCACTGTGGTGCTGCGTGATATCGCCGAAGCGGCCTGTGTCGGCGCTGAGGCAGCTTCGACCGACTGCACGGGAACCAGAAGAGCCATCACCAGCGCGATGGTGAGTAGCCGGACACGCAGACCAACCGTGCGTATTATCACGGTGCCCCAGACCCTCTACCCGCCGTGTATAGGATAACCCTGGGCGGAGGTAGAAGCGTTAAGCGACCATTCAGGCTGTCGGCTGAATTTGTGACATCAGGCTGAGCATGTTGCCTTCGGTGTCATGGAAGAAGGCCATTCACTCTTCCAGGCCCGATTCGTGGCAATGGATCAGGTGCGGCGCGGACTCGAAAGTGACGCCCTGGCCATCGAGCGTCCGGTGGGCAGCGTGGATGTCGGGGACGCGGGTACAGCACAGACGAGGGCTGCCACTCGCCATTCTCGGGCGTGCTCAGGAAGAGCCGGACGCCGTCGAGGTCGAAGAACACGAGTGAACCGAAAGTGAACAAGTGTTTGAGACCCAGTACGTCGCGTTCTATCGCGACGTACTGGGTCGACATCCTTGATGCCGACATGCACCTGTCTCAGGTTCTGGATATCGAGGCCATCGGTCGTCATCGTCGTCTCCTTCACAGCCGAACGGAGCAGTGCGGGGATGCCGTCCCAGGGCCGCAAGGCCGTACGCCCACGGGCGTCGACCTTGCTCGTGATATTGCGGAGATGGAACTCCACCGCCTCCACGCTGGTGTGGCGGGCGCGGGCGATCTGGTGGTTGTCGAGGCCGTGGCGAACCAGATGCAACACGGCCCACTCGATCGGAGTGAGCGTGTCCGGATACGTTGGGCGGCCTCGGAGGCTCAACGGGTTCGGCAGGCGGCCATCCTACCCGCTCGAAGGGGGATTTCCCCTACCCTATTGATCAACGAGGTGGGACGCTGGCCCTGCCTCGGACTACTTACTCGCCGTATGCGGCCTATGACTCGTCGTAGGTCTGCTGGTGGAACTCGCCTATGGTCGCTGACCAGTCTTTCGTGTCCAAGATGGCATAGGTGCGGCGGTGCGGGAACGCCGGGTTGCGCGGTTGGCCGAGGGATCCAGGGTTCACAACTAGACGGGTTCCTTGTTGGTCAATCACCGGCTGGTGGGTGTGTCCAACGACTAGGATATCTGCATCGACTTCAGGTAGATCCCCCATGTTGTGCTCTTTGAATCCATCGTCCTGCGCGACGATGAAGACCTGACCGGGGTTTGTAGGCTTAGCGTTAATGCCCATGACGTAGTTGTCGGTGAGGATGGAGTTACCAGCGTTCAATGCTTCATCGGCCGAGATCTGGCCGAAGGAGCCACCGTTCTCTCGATAGTGATGCACGACTTTGCCCATCGCGGCGCCACCGAGGTCGCGTCCGCCGCCGGTGGGGTCGAGGCGGCTGGTGTGCATCATCAGCAAACGCTTGCCCTCGATGTGCAATTCAACCACTGCTGGCATGTTGTTGAGGCGCTCAAGGTTCTCCGCGTTGATATTTCCAGAGGCGCGTAGCATGACACCGCCAGGGCCGGCGACCGCCATGTCGTGATTCCCGCGGACGGCGATGATGTTGTAGTCGCGGATCATGTCGTAAATCTCGTTCGAGAAGCGGTATTGGAGCACCCAGTCACCTGCGCCAAGGAGCATGTCGATCTGCCCCAGCTCCTCAAGGGCCCGCTTAAATGCGACCACGTCACAGTGGATGTCAGAAACGATACCGATTCGCAGGGCAGTCCTCCGTTCGCATCCTCGCAGATTGCGACATCCAACTTCCGGTGTCCGACCGTATCTCACCGTTGCGCGGGTCGGCGGAGTGCCGTTGGCGCAAACATACGATTATGGGGGCCATAACATCAGCCAGCGGGCGGGAGCAGGGTTTCGCCCGCCCCGTTGCCGGACTGAATATATTGTATCGCCGATGCTGGTCAATCGCGCCGCCGCCGCGATCCTTGTAGGTGCCGTTGACACCTCGATTGTGACAGGCGTATCACGAAAACGCAGCGAGGCGACGGCAGAGGAGTGCGTGATGCCCAAGCGTAAGCAAGCGGCGATCGTTGGGATTCACGAGTACCCCCTGCGGGTCGCCCCCGGTCGCTCCGCGATGCAGATTAAGATCGAGTCGATCCGCAGGGCGCTTGAGGACGCTGGCCTTGGCCTGCAGGACGTGGACGCCATTTACGACGCCAACGAAGGCGAGGGCGGCGGTGGGCTGGGGTTGGCCGCCTACCTTGGCATTCATCCGAGCATCATCGATACAACGACAACTGGCGGGTCGTCGTATGAGTTCCATGCCTCACATGCTCTGCGTGACATCGCGGCGGGACGGGCGCAGGTGGCAGTGCTCTCATACGGCTCGAACGCGGCATCTGGCCGGCGTGCGATCGGGACGGGTGGTGCGACCGGCGGCAATTCACCCAACTGGCAAAACAATATGGAGGAGCCGTACGGCATGACGCTGATCGCGGGCTACGCGATGGTGGCGCACCGGCATATGCACCAGTACGGGACGACCTCTGCAGACCTCGCGCGTATCTCAGTAGCGACGCGCGCACATGCCATGCGGAATCCGGAGGCCGTGCAGGCGATGACCGACCTCGCATTCGAAGGAGTGCGCGAGATTACTGTGGAGGATGTCATCGAGTCCCGGATTCTCGCCGACCCGTTGCACCTGCTCGAATGTTGCATGGTGTCTGATGGCGGTGGCGCGGTCGTAATCGCCTCCAAGGATGTCGCGAAAGACACGCGGAAGAAGCCCGTCTGGATCGTCGGGACGGGTGAGGCGACGAAGTACCGAGAGAACGGCGGCGATATCACCACCAGCGCGGCGGCGCAGAGCGGCCCGCCTGCGTTTGGCATGGCTGGCGTGAAGCCAGAAGACATCGATGTTGCCATGATCTACGACTCATTCACGATCACGGTGGCGACGATCCTCGAAGACCTCGGCTTCTGCAAGAAAGGCGAGGTGAAGGACTATCTGCGTGACAACAGTCTGCGATTCGACGCGAAGCGCGGCCCCGCACTGAATACCGACGGTGGTGGGCTGTCCTCCAACCACCCCGGCATGCGTGGCATTTTCCTGCTGATCGAGGCGGCGCGTCAGTTGCGCGGTGAGTCCACTTCCCAGCGCAAACGAGCGAAACTCGCGGTGGCGCATGGGAACGGCGGGCAGCTCGGCGGCAACCACGCGGCGGCGACGGTGATTCTTGCGCGCGACTAAGAGCGGCTCAGGCTGGACGCGAGCTGTGCTCGCGCGCTGGGACGTGGAGCGGTAATAGTTCGACGACGAACCCGAAGATCGCCCAGCGGACGATTGCGGTGGAGGCGACCAGCGTCCTCGATGTCTCACGAGCCTCGGGGCCAGCCATGTCGCGGAGCGGCTCCACCAGCAGCAGGAGCGTGAGCCCAGCTGGGAGGATGGTTGTGACGAGCAGGCGTAGCGTCGGGACGACCTGACGTAGCCGGAATTGACGGTGCAGGAGTCCGCAGCCGACGGCGGCAAGCAGGAACACCGGCCATGCCAGGATGAAGTGGAGTTCCTCAAGCGGCTGCGTGATGCCAAGCCGAACGGTGTCGCCAGATAATCGGGCAACCAGTTTGAGGATGCCAACGGCTACGTTCGCGCCGAGCAGCCCTGTCAGGCCCGCCAGCAGCCCTCCTGTGAGTGTTGCGAGCGGTGGCGGTATGGAGCGCGTGACGGATGCGGAGCGCCGCAGAGCACGGATCGTGAGTGCGACTGTCACGAGGCCTGCTACTGACCAGATCATGCTTGCGGGGGCGGAGAAGCCGGAGACCATCCGGAGGATCGGCGGTCCAACCCACATACCGATGAGTGTGTAGATCGTGAGATAAATGAAGCTGCTCACCGCCATCGGCAGGACGAATTTGCTGAATGCGACATTTGCGACGCCTGCTGCGACCACGGTGAGGATGCGCAGGCCCGGCACGAGCCTACCGAGAAAAATGGCCGCCACTTCACGTCCCCGGATTTGTTCCTCGAGCCGTTCGAGCCGTTCTGGGCCGAGTGCGACATAGCGGCCATAGCGCAGCACCAACGGGCGCCCCGCTCGCCGGCTAATCCAGTAGAGCAGCGTGGCTCCGACAAGGGTCACGGCTTCCTGCACCAGCAGCACCGACCAGAGTGAGGCGCGCCGCTCTGCGACCAGCACTCCAGCGAGCAGCATCATGAGGTCGCCCGGAATCGGGCTGGGTACGCCAAGTTCTTCGAGGAAGAGCACCAGCGCGATCGCGACGAGCCCCGTGGAGTCGAGGGAGAAATCCAACTGCTCCATCAGTACGGCGAACCAGGCTGCCATGCGCTCTCCAGATGCCTCGCTGCCATTGTGGCTCTTCTGCGCGTCGGGGTGTACCTACGGCGTGAACGAAGCAGCCCGGCGCATATGCGCCGGGCTGCTTCGTTCGTTGCGAATAGGCGAGTGGTTAGGCGTCGGGCTCGAACTGAATGACGGGTAGTCCAGAACCTGGGTCGTCATCGAAGCAGACCTTGAGGCGCATACCGTTGTCGAGGCCCTCGCCGAGTACG